>DAHXNV010000001.1:0-122003 GCA_027365225.1 Gammaproteobacteria bacterium | reverse complement strand
GAACCCAAGGAATGAAAACGTACGCGGCCGTTTCAGGCCGTCCCGTTTACAGAGGATCGGCGCGAGATTACCGAAGCGAAGCAACGCGGTCTTCGTCGGCTCAATTTCCAGCCCAAAGCTCTGCAGACGCTCCTTGAGCGAGTGCTCAAAGGCGCGTGCGTCGGCTTCGAACTCGAAACAAGCCACAAAGTCGTCTGCCGAACGCACCAGAAACGCCTTGCCCCGGCATTGGCGAGCAAAGCGCCGCTCGAACCACTCGTCCAGCGTATAGTGCAGGTAAATGTTGGACAGCACGGGGCTGACCAAATTTCCCTGCGGGGTGCCTTGGTCGCTGGCGTGAAACACGCCCTCGTCCATCACTCCCGCCTTGAGAAAACGCCGGATGAGCCTCAACAGGTTCGAATCCCCTATCCGGTGCTCGATAAACCGCATCATGTGGTCGTGCGAAACGGACCCGAAGAAGTTCTTCAGATCCGCCTCGTACACCCACTGTGTCCGCTCCTCGGTGATGATGTGCTCCAGCCGGACCAGCGCCTGATGCGCGTTGCGGTCCGGTCTGAATGCATAGGAACAATCCCTGAACTCCGGTTCCCAGACCGCTTGCAGGATACGACTGAGTCGATCCTCAACGATCCGATCCTCGAGGCAAGGGATTCCTATCGGGCGCCGGCCATGGCCGGAGGACTTCGGGATGTACACTTGGCGCGACGGTTTCGGACGGTACCCCATCCGCTTCAGTCGTGCCGACAGATCGGCAAGGTTCGCTTTGAGCTCGCGCCCGTAGTCCGCCTTGTTGATCCCGTCCACCCCCACCGCCTTCTTAGACGGCTGCCGATGATAGCTCTCGGCGAGTCCTTCCTCCGCAGCCAGCAACCCCATCAGCGCCGTGAAGCGCTTCTGCGGCTGGTCTCTGACCCATTGCGTGAAGCGAATCAACTCAGTGTTCATGCGCAGAGTCCGCTCGGTGTCGGGGCATGTTTGCCAGTGATTCGCTATCCCAGTACTGCCGCCCCTTCGCTCCATCCGCATTACCGGATTTCATCGCTACTATGGGCGACTCAGACTTCCTGCCGGTTCTCGCTTCTTCCTCGCTGTTTAGGCTTGTCAAAAGCTGTGCCACTCCGTCGGCACTCCCGCCAGGATCTCCATGGTTACCGTACGTTCTGTACATCGGGCTCGGTAAGGCCTGCGACCCCGGGTGAGTGCGACAGACTCGCCTTTTCGTCTGCCGTACCATGGCCTGCGAACACTTAGACGCCATCGGCTCATTCCAAGTACATTTTTCGGGGCTACTTCCTTCACGGCGATATTGCATCGCTATTTCACCTCTCTCGATTTTCCTACCTACGCATCAATCATGTCGTTACCGCCATGACTGCAAGGCTGGATACCGGGCCTGTGGCTAGCAGCTACCCGGGCAGTCCCTCGCTAGAACGTGCGACATGGCCATGCCGCAACCCAAGATATTGATTTGTCCAAATTCCCATATGGGTTCGATTCCCATCGCCCGCTGCACTTCCAGGCAATGCCAGGCAAGCTGTAGCGACGGCATGTCCCTGTTGCTTAAGATCGGACCCGGCGCCTTGCCGGCGCCCCAGCCGGTAATCAGACCGACGACCAGCCAGATGATGATGCTCACAAGGCCTCCCGTGGACGCGTAGCTGCCGAGGCCGGCGGCCGCGTGCTGCTGACCGGTTGTTCGTTGTTCTCGAGCAGCGGCACGATATGCCGGACCCGGTCACCTCGATACGCCAGATGCGCCCACCGATCGGCCGAGCTGAAACGTCGCTCAATGGCCGCCGCCGGGCGGCGCGGCTTGCACCCGGCCCGTCGACCGTGTACGAATGCGCCTTGGCAGGCGCGCTTGCGATAATGATCGGTTCAATAACCAGGTGCTCATGCATACCCTGACCTTGAGTTGGCACGGCGTATTCGTCATCGTGCTGTTGGTCGCCGCGCTCGTCCTCTACAGTCGCCCGCGCGTGCCGATCGAGACCACGAGCCTCGGCGTATTGCTCACTTTGCTGCTGGTGTTTGCGCTGTGGCCCTACCACGGTGCGCACGGGAAACTTTCCCCCATGGTGTTCTACCGCGGCTTTGCCAACGGCGCACTGGTGGCGATCGTTTCGTTGATGATCGCCGGTCAAGCGCTCGTGCGCACCGGCGCGCTCGCGCCCCTGACCCGGGTGCTCTCCCGGCTGTGGAAACTCTCGCCCGTGTTCACCTTGCTGCTGGTGCTGGCCCTCACGGCAGCGCTCAGCGCGTTCGTCAATGACACGCCTATCGTGGTGCTGCTCATTCCGGTATTGACCCGGATGGCCCGTGACAGCGGGCGCAGCCCCTCGAAGATGCTGATGCCGCTCGGCTTTGCCGCCTTGATCGGCGGCATGGGGACGACCATCGGCACCTCGACCAACCTGCTGGTGCTCGAGGTCGCCAAGCAGGCCGGTCTGCCGCCCATGGGCATGTTCGCCTTCACTTCCCTCGCGCTCATTCCCGCCGCGGTCGGCCTCGTATATTTGTGGCTGATCGCGCCCAGGCTGCTGCCCGAGCGCGACCACGCGTTCGAGCAGGCCTCCCAGCGGCAGTTCCGCGCCGCGCTGGAATTGAGCGAAGAGAGCTCGACGGCGGGCAAGCCGCTTGCTAAGGCCGTCGAGGCGCTCGGCGGCATGTCGGTGCTCGCGGTGGTGCGCGGCGGCGTCGAGCTGGTGCCAAATCCCACCCTGGAGCTGCGCGGCGGCGATCGGCTGATGGTCGCGGATCGGCCCGAGCTGCTCAAGGCCGCCGAGAAGACCCTGAGCGCGAAACTATTCATCGGCGAGAAGCCCTGGGAGGGCGATGCGGCGCCGCTCGACGATCAGCAACTTGCCGAAATCGCCATTCTGCCCGCGTCGCGTTTCGCCGGTCACAGCCTGCGCCACGCGGCGTTCAAGGCGCGATTCAACGTCATCCCACTCGGGATCTATCGGCGCGGCGCGCGCCTGGCGGCCCGGATGATGGACGAGGAGTTGCTCCAGCCCGGTGATGTGGTGCTCGTGCAGGGCGGCAAGGAGGCCGTCGAGGCGCTGCGGCTGACTCAGCAGTTCGCGATTCTGGATGCCACCACCGATCTGCCCCGCAGTGGCAAGGCGAATCTCGCGCTGCTGTGGATGGTGGTCATCGTGCTGCCGGCGGCCCTGCGCTGGCTGCCGATCGAGATCACCGCGCCGATCGGGGTGCTCGGCATGATCGCGAGCGGCTGCCTGAAGTGGGACGAGATCGGCGGCGGCGTCAGCCCCGCGGTCATTTTGTTGATCGCCTCGGGCTTTGCCCTGTCCACTGCGCTGATGCGGACCGATGCGGGACAGTTCCTCGCCCACGCGGTCGTGGGGGCGACCGCGAGCCTGCCGCCGAGCGTCACGCTGGCACTGGTACTGTTCTTCGTGGCGGTGCTCGGCAATGCGGCCTCGCACACCACCGCGGCGCTGGTCGGGGCACCGCTGGCGATTCAGATCGCGCACGGGCTGCATCTGTCGCCCGAGCCTTTCCTGCTGGCGGTCCTGTTCGGCGCCAATCTCGGCTACGCCACACCCATGGCCTACCAGACCAATGTGCTGGTCATGAACGCCGCGGGTTACAAGTTCGGGGACTTCCTGCGGGTGGGACTGCCGCTGCTGCTGCTCATGGGCGGGCTGTTCACGATCTTGCTGCCACGGTACTTCCCATTCTGAACCCTACGGGGCGCGCGGATGTCGACGCGCAGCCCAGCCATTGGCCTGTGACGCACCTGCACCGATGCCCGACTGTGCTCGCGGCCATGGCGGCATACCGCCGAGGCATACGTTCCTCGCCGTACGGGATCCGACCCGGCCGGGCTTGCGTGCGGCGGCCAGCCGGTCGCTCGCTGCGGGAACTCGCGCGAGCCGTGATCGAGGACCTGACGCGCTCGCGGGCTAGCGCTTGGTTTGCGCGGATAGGTATTCTCAGGGGCATTGCCGTTGATTCCAGCCCTCGCCCGAGTCTGAGCGGGTGCTGGGGCTGCACGGCGTCAGCGCGATGGACTACCGATGGTTCCCGTCCTGTTGTGGGTGATCTGCGCAGTGCTGATCCTGGCCGGAGTGCTCAGCAGCTTTTTGCCCGTCTCCCCCGGAGTGTTCCTCGTACTTGCCGGCATGCTGTTCGGCGCGTGGGCGGATGGCTTCAGGCGGATCGGCTGGGTGACACTGGTCATCCTGGGACTGCTCGCGCTCGTTGCGCTTCTCGGCGATCTGCTGGGCAGCCTCATTGGGGCGAAGCGGTTCGGGGCGAGCAAAGGCGCGCTGATCGGTGCCGCCATCGGCATCCTGGTCGGGATCTTTTTCGGACTTGCGGGCGCGTTGCTCGGACCATTCCTCGGCGCCACCGCCGGAGAGCTGCTGGCGAAACGCCAGGTGCGCCAGTCCGTTCGCGCAGGCGCCGGCACTTGGGTGGGACTGGCCTTTTCGGTGGTCTTGCGCCTGATCATCGTATTCACGATGCTCGCGGTCTTTATCACGCGCTGTTTGCTCTGAGTGCGCTCCGAGGCCGCTGCGGCGTGTCGGGGGCCGGTATCGGCACGGCCAGGCGCGGCCCGCAGCAACCGGCCGAGTTGGCCCGGCGCGGCGCATTTGGCGCCGCCGTTCACGCCATATCGAATAGAATTCGCAGGTCGCATCGCCATAGCTATTCGTTATGAATCTGCATCATCTCGAGATCTTTTACACCGTCGCGCAGACCGGCAGCATCACTGCCTGCGCTGAACGGCTGCATATTTCGCAACCGGCGATTTCGCGCCAGCTGAAGGAATTCGAGCAGCGCATCGGCGTCGTGTTGTTCGAGCGCCTGCCGCGGGGCATGCGCCTGACACACCCTGGTGAAGTGCTACGTGATTATGCGGCCCGACTCTTCGAAATCGCGCGGTCGGCCGAAATGTCGGTCCGGGAGCTCTCCGAGGCCCGCCAGGGCCACCTTTCGATCGGAGCCAGCAATACGGTGGGCACGTACATCCTGCCGAGCCTGCTGGCGCGCTTCCGCCGCAGCCACCCTGCCGTCAGAATATCCATGTTCGTCGGCAACACGGAGCAGGTCGCGCAGGGCGTGGCCGACCTGCGCTTCATGCTGGGCTTCATCGAGGGACCGTTGCACGGCCGGAATCTTCGGGTCCAGCGATTCCTCGATGATGAGATCGTGCCCATCGCCTCGGCGGATCATCCGTTGAGCCGCAGGAGACGCCTCTGCCCCGCCGACCTCGCCGATCAGCCGTTGTTGATGCGCGAGGTCGGCTCCGGCACACGGGAGTTGGTTGAGAAGCGCCTGCAGCAGCACGGCATCCCCCTGAGCAACATCGTGGAGCTGGGGAGCACCGAGGCGATCAAGAAGGCGGCGGTGCACGGCGGCGGCATTGCTTGGCTGCCGCGCATATGCATGTCCCGGGAGCTGGCGGCCGGCGAGCTGGTTCGACTGCCCGTGAAGTCGCTCGACATTCGCCGTCCGCTCAGCGTCGTGCGTCGTCCGCAAGGCTATACCGCGCCGCCCGCCGAGGCATTTCTGGGGTTGCTCGAGCTGCCGCACGGCGCGGCCGATTCCGACGGCTGAGGTGCATCGCTCGAGCCGCGCGCGGGCCGGCGGGGGCGCGCGGTTTTCGCGGTGGTACACTCGCGGTGCCGTTCACGAGAGGCCAGTTCCATCCGTGCAGATCGACCTGACGAACACCAACGTTCTGGTCACCGGCGCAAGCCGAGGCATCGGCGCCGCCATCGCCCGCGCGCTGGGCAGTGCGGGCGCGCGAGTTGCGGTTCACTATCGCGATCAGCGCGCTCGGGCAGCGACCCTTGCGACCGAGGTTGGGCATGGCTCGGAGGCTTTTCAGGCGGACCTCGCCGATACCGCCGCCTGTGCGGCGCTCTGGCACGCCGTGATGAGCCGCTTCGGCCGGATTCACACGCTGATCAACAACGCCGGCATCGCGGTGTCGTCCCCGCTCGAGGCCGACCTCGCCGGATGGGCTGCCGGATGGGACGCCACCATGGCCGTCAACCTTCGGGCGCCTGGCATTCTCTCGAAGCTCGCGATCCAGCACTTCCTCGACAACGGCGGCGGACGAATCATCAATATCAGTTCACGCGCGGCGTTTCGTGGCGATCAGCCGCTTTATCTGGCGTATGCCGCCTCCAAAGCGGGGCTGGTGGCGCTGACCCGGTCCGTGGCCCGCGGATTCGGCAAGGCCGGGGTACTCGCGTTCAACGTCGCACCGGGATTCACCCGAACGGACATGGCCAGCGATTTCATCGATCAATATGGAGAGGATCACGCCAGCGGCGACATTGCCCTCACACGGATGACGGAACCGGATGACATAGCTCCTATCGTCGTATTTCTCGCCAGCGGCCTTGCCGACCATGCGACGGGCTGCACGATCGACGTGAATGCCGGCTCCTACGTGCACTGAAGACCCCTTGGTCCGGCTTTGGCGCGCCCGAGAGTCGCCTCTGGCGGCGGTGCAGCAGCCCGCCGAGCCGCCGCGCTGCGCAGAGGATCGAGGCCGCTCGTCCCGCGCCCTGCGCCGATGAATCCCGGCAGCGCGGCCGGCGCTGCGTCCCTGGCCCGTTCGACCGCGTACGCAAGCCCCGAGTGCCCGTGAGAGCCGGTCCACCTTCCGGCGACTCGGGAAGCACAAGGCGTCCACAGACCGCTCGAGCGCGCTCACGGGCGTACAGTTCGGATGAACCCTCGCGCGCACAGACGTCTCATCCGCCAGCCCCGCGGCCCCCGCGATCCGCTGTGGACGAAACGACGAACACCCCGGGGGCGCGCCCCGGATTGATATATATAAACGTGCAATACCCGTTGTAGTATTTGCATTGGATTTATATCTGAACCGTGGCCATGATCGCGCCACGTTCGGAGGAAATAAGGCGCACTCATCGATGCGGCCTGCAGCGAAGCAACCAGAGCCGGAGCGAACCGTCGCGCGCACGACCTGCTACATGTGCGCGTGCCGTTGTGGCATCAAAGTGCACCTGGAGAACGGCAAGCTCCGCTACATCGAGGGCAATCGCGACCATCCGATCAATCGAGGCGTGCTCTGCGCCAAAGGGTCCGCCGGGATCATGACGGCGATCTCCCCGGCGCGACTCTCCAGGCCACTGCGGCGCACCGGCGCGCGGGGCTCCGGCGAGTTCGAGGCGATTTCCTGGGATGAGGCGCTGCGGATCGCCACGGATCGACTCGCCGCGATCCGCGCCACCGACCCCAATCGCCTCGCGCTGTTCACGGGACGTGACCAATCGCAGTCGCTCACGGGCCACTTTGCACGGATGTTCGGTACGATCAATTACGCGGCGCACGGCGGCTTCTGCTCCGTGAACATGGCCGCGGCGGGGCTGTACTCGGTTGGCGGGGCGTTCTGGGAGTTCGGCGAGCCGGACTGGGAGCACGCGCGGCTGTTCCTGCTGTTCGGCGTCGCTGAAGATCACGACTCCAATCCGATCAAGCTGGGCCTCGGCAGATTGAAGGCGCGCGGGGCGAAGATCATCTCGATCAATCCGGTACGAACCGGGTATTCGGCGATCGCGGACGAATTCCTCGCCATCACCCCGGGGACCGACGGTCTGCTGGTATTCGCGCTGATTCATTGCCTGCTCGAAGCAGGCCGGATCGACACGGAATTCCTCGTTCGCTACACCAACGCTCACCATCTGGTGACCGATGCCCCCGGGGCGGCCGAGCACGGCTTGATCGCCCGCGATGCGGCCGGTCGCGAGCTGTGCTTCGATCGCGCATCGGGCACCTTCCTCGACGCGCAGACGGTCGGGACGGATCCGGCATTGATCGGCGAGTTCGCACTGCCGGACGGACGCCGCGCCCGCCCGGCCTTCGCGCTGCTCGCCGAGCGCTATTGCGCGCCGCAGTATGCTCCGGAGGCGGTTGCCTCCCGCTGCGGCATCGACGCCGCCACCATCCGCCGCATCGCTGCGGAAATCGCCGAAGTCGCGTTCAATCAGGCGGTGGTAATCGATCAACCGTGGACGGACACGGCGGGGCGCCGTCATGCAACCATGACGGGCCGGCCCGTCGCGATGCATGCCATGCGCGGTGTTTCCGCGCATTCGAACGGGTTTCACACCTGCCGCGCAATTCATGTGCTGCAGATGTTGCTCGGCGCGATCGATACGCCGGGCTCCTGGCGCTACAAGTCGCCCTATCCGAAGCCGATTCCCGGGGGCGAGCCGCCCGGGCGTCCCCGTACCCCGGGCGGCCCGCTCGATGCGCCCCCGCTCGGTTTTCCGCGCGGACCGCAGGATCTGCTGGTCGACGAGGCCGGCGAGCCGCTGCGCCTCGACCGGGCGTTTTCGTGGGAAGCCCCCATCGCCATTCACGGCCTGATGCACATGGCGATCACGCGGGCATACGAGGCCGGCCCGGAAGTGATCGACACGCTGTTCCTGTTCATGTCGAACATGGCGTGGAATTCGGCGATGAATCCCGGTGAGACCACGCGGATGCTCAGCGAGCGTGATGGGAAGGGCGCCTACCGGATCCCCTTCGTCATCGTCGCGGATGCCTTCGCGTCGGAAACCGTCGCGTATGCCGATCTGGTGCTGCCGGATACCACCTATCTCGAGCGTTACGACTGCATCTCGCTGCTCGACCGGCCGATCGGCTCGGCGGATGGTCCGGCGGACGCGATCCGCATACCCGTACTGCGGCCCGATCGAGACGTCCGGCCGTTCCAGGACGTACTCATCGAGCTTGCCGGGCGCCTCGGCCTGGCGGATTTCGCCGACGAGCAAGGCACGCCGCTCTATTCATCGTACGCCGATTACATGGTGCGCCACGAGCGCCGACCCGGCGTCGGACCGCTGGCTGGCTTCCGTGGCGAGGACGGCCGCGCGATCGGCACAGGAGCGCCGAATCCGCGGCAGCTCGAGCGCTATGTCGAGAACGGCAGCTTCTGGCGGCACGAATTGCCGCACGAGCAGCTCTACTTCAAGCATGCCAATCGAGCCTACCTGACCGGTGCCAAGGCGATGGGCTTGATCGACGACGAGGCGCAGATCGTCCTGCAACTGTATTGCGAGCCCCTGCAGCGTTTCCGTCTGGCCGCCGAGGGACACGGCGTACGCTGCCCGCCGCAGCGCCTGCGCGAACGCATCCGGCGCTTCTTCGATCCGCTGCCCATCTGGTACGTGCCGCTCGAAGAAGCGATGACGGACCGCGTGCGCTTCCCGCTGCACGCGATCACTCAGCGGCCCATGGCGATGTACCACTCCTGGGGCTCGCACAACGCGTGGCTGCGGCAAGTGCTGTCGGAAAACCGCATCTATCTGCACCGCGATCTGGCCGCTCGACTGGGCGTCCACGACGAGGACTGGGTATGGGTCCGCTCGCGCAGCGGCAGCCTCAGATGCCGGGCGCGGACCATGGCCGGCGTCAACCGCGACACCGTGTGGACCTGGAATGCAATCGGCAAGCGCGCCGGCGCCTGGGCGCTGAAGCACGACGCACCGGAGTTCCGCCGTGGCTTCCTGCTCAATCACGTCATTTCGGAATACCTGCCGAAACGGAAGGATGAAATGCAGCACTCCAATTCCGATCCGGTCACCGGCCAGGCCGCCTGGTTCGATCTGACGGTATCCGTCGAGCCCTGCGGGCCCGAGGCGCACGATGAGACCTCACCACGCCCCGCAGCAAATCCGCTGCGGGTACGATTGGCCGGGGAGAATTCCCGATGACCATGCTTCCCGAGAGAGCGCCGGGCGCGAAGCGGCTCGGCCTGGTGATCGATCTCGACACGTGCGTCGGCTGCCATGCCTGCGCGGTCAACTGCAAGGAGTGGAACACCGGCGGAGAGGCCGGGATCCTGCCCGACTACGACAAGTACGGCCCCGAGCCCGATGGAGTGTGGTTCAACCGGATCCATTCCTACGAAACCGATGGACAGGGGTGCTCCCGGACCGTCAACGTCCCACGCTCCTGCCTGCACTGCGAAGACGCACTGTGCGTCACGGTCTGTCCGACCGGTGCATCCTACAAACGGGTGCAGGACGGCATCGTTCTGGTGGATACCGACAAATGCATCGGCTGTCAGCTCTGTTCCTGGGCCTGCCCGTACGGTGCACGCGAGCTCGACGAGGAGGCGGGCGTGATGCGCAAATGCACCCTGTGCGTCGACCGTATCTATGACGAACATCTACCACCGGCGGAACGTGAGCCCGCCTGTGTCACAACCTGCCCGTCACGGGCACGGCACTTCGGGGACCTCGCCGACCCCGACAGCAAGGTCTCGCAGCTCGTCAAGGAGCGTGGCGGTGTCGATCTGCTCGCGGGACTCGGCTATCGACCGACCAACAAGTACCTTCCGCCCCGCCGGGCGACGATCCCGACCGCACCGGCGAAGCCCCCCGCGCCCGGCGGCAAGGGCATCGGCGCGGCGCTGCTCGGCCTGCTCGACAAGGCTCTCAGCCGATGAGACCGGCTGCCTCGGTTCTGCTGCTCACCACCGCGACCGGGTTCGGGTTCGGGCTGCTGGCGTGGCTCGGGGCATACTCGGTGCTCGGGCTGCTGCCGGGACACGCGCGGGTTCTGATCGCCGCCGGCGTCGCCACCTCCCTGTTGTTCGCTTCGTTCGGCCTCGGCGCATCCATGTTCCATCTGGAGCGCAAGGAGCGCGCCTGGCGCGCGTTCAGCCAATGGCGCTCCTCGTGGCTGTCGCGCGAAGGCGTCGCCGCGGTGCTCACTTACCCGGTGGCCATCGCCTTCGCCGCCGTCTTCTGGCGCGACGGACCGGTCATTTGGACGCGGCTGCTCGGCGCGACGGCGCTCGTGGCTTCGCTCGGCACCGTGTATTGCACGGCGATGATCTACGCCAGCCTCAAGCCGATCCGCCAATGGCACAACCGGCACACCGCCGCGGATTACCTGCTCTATGCCGTCTTCTCCGGCGCGGTGCTGTTTGCGACGCTCCGTACCCTGGATCTCGGAGCGCCCGGAGCGACGGCAAGCGCGGCTGCCGCCGCGGCAGCGGGCATTGCGCTGATTGCCAAGCGCGCCTACTGGCGACACATCGATGCACAGACGCCGCTCGCGACGCTTGCCGCCGCGATCGGCCTGCCCAAAGGCATCGAGGCGAGACCGCTCGACGCGCCGCACTTCACCGAAAACTACATCCTGCGCCAGATGGGATTCGCCATCGCTCGCCGGCACGCCGTAAAGCTGCGGCGCATCGTCCTCATCATCGGGTTTGCCCTACCGCTGGCCTTGAGCATCCTGGCCGGGCTGACACTGGCTCCGATGGCAACCACGACGCTGGCGGTCGCTTGCACCGGCGTCGGTCTGCTGCTCGAGCGCTGGCTGTTCTTCGCCGAGGCCACCCATGTGTCGGCGGTGTACTACGGCCGAAGGATTTAAGCGCACTCGCGCACCGGGCGGGAAACTCGCTTACGGTCGTTGCCCGATTGCGAGGAAGATCGGGTAGCGGCGCTGCCGAGCCTCCCGTTCCCGCTCGACCGTATGCGCCGTGCGCGTGCTCACCGCGGTAAATCCCGCCGCGCGCAGCCAGCGCTCCAGAGTCTCGCGCTCGAAACCGTGGTGCTGGACCCCGGGTACATCGGGCCCATGGAAGCTGCCGTCTTCCGCGTCCAAGTCCGCCAGGGCGACCCAGCCGCCGGGGGCCAGCATGGACAAGAACGTGTGCACCAGCCCCGCAACGTCCGGGATATGGTGAAGGGCCATGCTGCTGAAGATGAGATCGAAGCGCGAAGCGGGCGGCGCACCGCCGGTCAGGTCGAGGACCTGTGTTTCAATCTTGTCCAGGCCCGCGGCGCGCGCCTTCGCCTCGAGCACGCCCAGCATGCCTGGCGACAAATCGGTTTCGAGCACATGACCCAGATGCGGCAGCAGTCTCAGCCCGACGAGTCCCGTGCCGCATCCGTACTCGAGGGCCCGCCAGTGTGGCTGCAGCGGCACCGCGGCCGCGATCGCATCGGCCACCGCCTTGGCCATGTTCGCACGCATCGGTGACTCATCCCATTGGGCGGCAATAGCGTCGAATCGCGAACGGTTCGCGTCCTGGATCAGGCTCGTCATGAGTGTGGCGATCCTTCTCGATGGGTCAGGATATGCAAAGTAACGCTTGCGTGACTGGCGCGCAATCGGGCTTCGAGGTGCGATCGGCACCGGGGCCGATCCCACTCGGACCCGCATACGGCGCAAAGCGCCAACGGCGGCACGAGGGCCGGTTTCAATGCGCCGGCGTGAACGAGAACTTCTGACCGGCCACCGCGGCCTCGTACATCAAGCCTCCTTTGGCGATGGTGAACACGGCGATACCGTTCTCGTAGTGGCCAGTGGCGACCGCGTGGTGCTCGTTGCCGCTGACCCCGGCCGCGGCGCCGGCGGTGCCGGCACTCGCCGAGGCGGAGGCCGTGAGCGCCACGGCATTTACGTCCGCGCTCAGCGAGAAGTTGCCGGATTCGAACAGCTTCAGCGCCGCCGGATTCTCGAAGAACACCATTTCGCTGTAGGCCTGGCCGCCGAGCTGAAAGCCGAAGCTGACCTGCGTCATGGAGGCGGTGCCGACGTACCGGCCCTGCTCATAGACCCGCCCGTCGCCATAGGCCGCGCCAATGCCGAAACCGCCTTTGGCGATCGTTGGAAAGACGGCGTAGCCGTAGCTACTCTTGAAAAATTCAGCGGTTGCCCCGGCGCGCCTGAACAGTGCGACCGTGTTGCTGTAACTGCCGGCGAGCGCGACCGGAGCGCTCAGTGCGAGCAAGACGCACGCGAGACTTTGCCACCTGGCTGATTTCATCGAATCGACCTCCGGCGCAAGGGCTGCCGATTATCTCACTACGCGCAGCCGACGTCGATCAGGACCCGAGCTTGCGCCAGACCAGGGTTCGATTGTTCGCGGGCATCGGCTGGTCCTCCAGGAGTGTCATCCCGGATGAGCGTGCCAGCGCATTCACCGCCTCGAAATCGCGAATGCCGCTGTGCGCCGCTCGCTGCTTGAGCCACGCATCGAACGCGGCATTGCTCGCGCTGGTGAAGGCGCCCTCGTATTTGAAAGGACCGTACGCTGCCAACACACCACCCTCCTCGAGGATCGCCGCCAGCGCGGCGAACAGCGCGCACACGCCCGCCCAGCTCATGATGTGCAACGTATTTGCCGTGAACACGGCATCGAATCGCGCATCGGGCCAGGGACCGAAGACATCGAGGGCGAACGGAGGCGGAAGGTTCGGCAGCCGCGCCGCATCGATCCACAGGCGGATACCCGCCAGATTGGCCTCGAGATCGGATGTCTGCCAGGTGAGCTCCGGCAGCGCACCCGCGAAATGCACCGCGTGCTGTCCGGTCCCGCTGCCGATCTCGAGCACCCGGCGCCGGTCGGCGAAGTGCTGCCGCAGCACCTTAAGGATCGGACCCTGGTTGCGCTCGCAAGACGGCGCATGGGGCTTGGCTTCGGGCATGGCGGCTCTATGATAGCCGCAGCACAGCCACGCTGTACGCCGGCGGCATTCTATGCAACACACTGGGAATCGAATGGGGATCGGCACACGGCTGTCCAAGCTGGGCAGGATGTCCGATGAGCACTTCGGCTTCATCAATACGCCGACTTACCGGGGCTCGACGGTTCTGTTCAAGACCCTGGACGACCTCGAGCACGGCCGCGCCCGCTACACCTACGGCACCGCCGGCTCACCGACCGTGGAGAGCCTGGAAAGCGCCTGGACATCGCTCACTGGCGCCGCCGGCACCGTACTGTGCCCCTCGGGACTTGGCGCGGTCGCGATGGCGCTCTTGAGCACACTCAAACAGGGCGACCATCTGCTGGTGCCCGACAGCGTGTACGTTCCGACACGCGCGCTGTGCTCGGGCTTTCTGGCCCGATTCGGGATCGAAACGACCTTTTACGATCCTCTGTTGGGCGGTGATCTCGAGCGGCTCATCAAAGCCAACACGTCGACCATCTTCCTCGAGTCACCCGGCTCGCAGACCTTCGAGATACAGGACGTTCCGCGGATCACCGAATTTGCCAGCCGGCGCGGCATCAAGACGATCATCGACAATACCTGGGCTACGCCGCTGCTGTTCTGCGCCCACGAGCACGGCTGCGATGTGGCGGTGGAAGCCGGAACCAAATATCTGAGCGGACACTCCGACCTGCTGCTCGGGCTGGTGAGCGCGCGCGCGCAGGCGTGGCCGGCTCTGAAGAAAACCCATCAAAGCATGGCCATGCTGCCGGGACCGGAGGACTGTTCCCTCGCCCTGCGGGGAATGCGCACCCTGCACATCAGACTCAAGGAGGCCCAGACGAGGGGTCTGGAGATGGCGCGCTGGCTGCAGGCGCAGCCGGAAGTCGCGACTCTCCTGCATCCTGCCTTTCCATCCTGTCCGGGCCACGCGCTCTGGAAGCGTGACTTCAAGGGCTCGAGCGGCGTGTTCTCCGTCATTCTACGGCCGGGCTTCACCCGGGAGAGGCTCGCCGACATGCTCGATCACTTGTCGATCTTCGGCATGGGCTATTCCTGGGGCGGATTCGAGAGCCTGATCATCCCGTTCGACTGCCGCGAGTACCGTACCGCGACCCGCTGGAATCCCGAAGGGTTCGCGCTGCGCCTGCAGATCGGGCTCGAGGAACCCGACGACCTGAAAGCGGATCTGCGCGCCGGCCTGGACCGGCTGTCGGCCCCCGGATCAGCCGCCGAGGACCGCTGATTGTGCGCGCGTCGCCTTCAGATTGAACCCGCTGCGGCCACGCCGGCGGGCGCTCACCGAGCGAAGGCCGATGGAATTGCGTCGTCGGCTCGAACCGGCGTCAATCCCGGCCAGAATGACCGAAGCCGCCCGCGCCGCGCGCGCTGGCTTCAAAGGAAGCGACGACCTCGAGCGCCACCTGCACCACCGGAACGATCACCAGCTGGGCGATGCGTTCCCCGGGCTGCATGACGAAGGGCTCACCGCCCCGATTCCAGCACGACACCATCAGCTGGCCCTGATAGTCCGAATCGATCAGGCCGACCAGGTTGCCAAGCACCACGCCGTGCTTGTGGCCGAGGCCCGAGCGCGGCAGGATCACGGCCGCCAGAGTCGGATCTTCGATGTGGATGGCGAGCCCGGTCGGCACGAGTTCGGCCCGGCCGGGTGCGAGCGTCAATGGCGCATCCAGGCAGGCGCGCAGATCCATCCCGGCCGAGCCCGCAGTCGCATAGGCCGGCAGCGGAAACTCGCCTCCCAGGCGAGGATCGAGAACGCGCACCTTCAGGGGGTGCGCCGCGCGGGCCGGGCCGCTCAAGCCTGCGCCTCGCCGCGCGCGGTTGAATCCGCGGACGCCGCGTAGGATTCCGCGATCAGCCGCACCAGCTCGCGCGCCAGCTGCAGCTTCGGCCCGCTGCCCAAGTCTCGGCGCGCGGCGCGCCAGAGTACGATCAAATGATTGTCCTCGCAGTCGAATCCCTTGGTGTGGCCGACTTCGTTGGCGGCGATCATGTCGAGGTTCTTCTTCAGCAGCTTGGCCCGCGCGTTCTGTTCCACCGACTCGGTCTCGGCGGCGAATCCGACGACGAAGGGCCGGCGCGGGCGGGCGGCGACGCTGGCGAGCACATCAACGGTACGTTCCATCTCCAGCTGCAGGTGCTCGGAGTGCTTCTTGATCTTCTGCTCAGCGGGGCGCGCCGGTCGATAATCCGCCACCGCCGCCGTCGAGATGAAGATATCCGCCTGGTCGACCTCGCGCTGCACGACCGCGAGCATTGCCTCGGCGCTCTCGATGTCGACGCGCCGCACGCCGGGCGGGGTCGCCAGCGCCACCGGGCCGCTCACCAGCACGACGTCGGCGCCGGCCTCGCGGGCAGCCTGCGCAACCGCAAAGCCCATCTTCCCCGAGCTGCGGTTGCTGATGAATCGCACCGGATCGATGCGCTCGCGCGTCGGGCCGGCGGTAATCAACACCCGCCGGCCGCGCAGGGGACCGGCACCGGGCAGGAACTCCTGCAGACAGTCGACCAGCTCGTTGGGCTCGAGCATGCGGCCCTCACCCACCTCCCCGCAGGCCTGCCCTCCCTCGCCTGGGCCCAGGATGTGGACGTTGCGCTGACGAAGCCGCTCGACGTTCGCCACGGTGGCCGGATTGGCCCACATGCGCTGATTCATCGCCGGCGCAACGGCCATCGGCGCGGCAGTGGCGAGACACAACGTCGCCAGCAGGTCGTCCGCACGACCGCCCGCGAGACGTGCCAGGAAATCGGCTGTGGCAGGCGCAACGAGCACCAGCTCGGCCCAGCGCGCCAGCTCGATGTGCCCCATGGCGGCCTCGGCCGCACTGTCCCAGAGGTCGGTGCGCACGGGCCGCCCCGAGAGCGCCTGAAAAACGAGCGGAGCGACGAACTCGCGGGCCGCGGCGGTCATGACCACCTGCACCTCGGCGCCACGCTCGCGCAGCCGGCGCACCAGCTCGGCGCTTTTGTACGCCGCGATGCCACCGGTGACCCCGAGCAGGATGCGTTTGCCTTGCAGCATGCGTCCGATTATCCGGCCCCGCTCCCCGGCGACGCAAACTCTGGATGCGAGACTGCGCATTTGTGCACGAACTGGCCGGTTATTCCCCCTGGTCAATGGGGGGCTCCCGCCGCAGGATGCGTCTTCCTTCCCATGGAGTGTGCCGATGCCCTCGACATCCACCGCGCCAGTCCTGTCCATCCGTGATTGGCCGCGCACCGAGCGCCCGCGCGAGAAGCTGCTCGAGCGCGGCCCGCGCGCCCTCTCGGACGCGGAACTGCTCGCACTGCTGATCGGCTCGGGGACGCGCGGCTGCTCAGCAGTCGAGCTGGCGCGCAATCTGCTCGGGGACTTCGGCTCTCTGCGCGCCTTGCTCGCCGCGCAGCGCGGGCGCTGGAGGCGCAAAGGCATCGGTCCGGCGCGCTATGCCACCGTCCAGGCGGCCGTCGAGCTCGCCCGCCGTCACCTGCAGGAGGAGCTGCGCTGCGGACAGCCGCTGACGACGCCGCAGGCGACGTTCCGCTTCCTGCAGGCGCAGCTACGCGATCTCCCCTACGAAGTGTTCTGCTGTCTTCATCTGGACAACCGCCACCGCCTGATCGCCTTCGAGGAACTGTTTCGCGGCACGGTCGACTGCGCGCAAGTGCATCCGCGCGAGGTGCTGCGCCAAGCGCTGCTGCACAATGCAACTGCGGTGATTCTGGCGCACAATCATCCCTCGGGCGGGCTCACGCCCAGCCCGGCGGACGAGGCCATCACGCGCCGCCTGAAGGCGGGACTGTCCTTGATGGACATGCAGGTGCTCGACCACATCATCGTGGGCGCGACCCAGTGCTATTCCTTCGCCGAACATGGACTTATCTGATAAGTACCGTGGAAGAAAGTACGACTTCGGGGAGAACAAGGGCTGGGTCAATGTCGGGATGAGCGGCGACACCGCCGAATTTGCCGTGCAGAGCATCCGCGCCTGGTGGCGATATATGGGCAAGCCCCGTTACCCGAAGGCTCCCGTCTTCTGATCTGCGCCGACAGCGGGGGCAACAACGGTCATTGCTGTCACCTGTGGAAGCGGCAGCTGCAACACTTTGCGACGGAGGAGAACTTGACGATCACGGTGTGTCATTTTCCGCCAGGCACCAGCAAATGGAACAAGATCGAGCACCGCCTCTTCTCTTTCAACACCGCCAACTGGCGCAGCAGGCCCCTGACGGACTACCGTACCATCGTCAATCTGATTGCCGGGACTACGACCAAGACGGGGTTGACCGTCAAAGCTCGTTTGGATCGCCGAACGTACAAGCTCGGAGTCAAAGTGACCCGGAAGAAAATGCAGGCGCTCAATCTCACGCCCCATGACTTTCATGGCGAATCGAATTACACGATTGGACCGACACGGCGCGTGCCATAGCTGCTCAAGCTGTTAATTAGTTCCTAAGAGGGTCGCCGCACCGACGGGCGGCGGCCGACCCGGCAGACTGCGGCCCTCTCGACCGAGTCTTCAGGTCCCACTGTCGTGACGCAGTGGCGGATGAATTAAAAACCCGTGCGGTGACTGCAATGGCGCTCGCGACTGCTACTTCCGCCCGCGAATCCCGCTTTGATCCCTTTCTCTATGCGGCGGTTCGCGACAATGCCGACGGTGCGCCGCTGACGGTGCTATCGGTCCTCGCACGCCAGAACATCGACCCCTGGGAGGAGGCCGCCAGGCTCGCTCAGCTTTCAAGCGCGGCGGCTGCTCGGGTCTTGGCGAGACTGATCGCGGCCTTGCCCGCGGAATCTGCAACGCCTCCGGACAGCGGAATGATTGCGGCGCAGCTCATCGCGCTCTTGCCGCGCCGGTCGGCGGGCGCGAGCGCAGCGCAACGAATCCCGCCTGGCGGATCGCGCGTAATCAACCTCCCGAACCGGGCAACGGTGGTCGCACGAACGGTCCTGTATCTGATTGTCCTCGCGCTGCTGCTCGTGAGCCAATGGGTTGTGGTGAGCCATCTGCTATCCCTGCCCGCACGGAAACCGCAGGCGCCAGCCGCCATGATGGCTCCAGCACGGACCACGCGGCCGGGCGCTCTGCCATGAGGCTCGTGCCGGCACAACCGCTGCGGCTCGTAACGGTCCCTTGAAAGCGCGCTCGACGTCCCCGCCCTGCGCACAGCTCCTGACCCCGCACAATTCCCAATTCCGGAAGGTCGGATCGGTTCGGGAGTCTCGTCCACGATCTCGCGGCTTGCTTTCCCGGAGCACGGTTTCGCAGACAAGGACTGTGACGTTGGTGTGCGCCGGCGCACAGACGGATCTTCGGGTAGCATTACAGCCTGTGTGGGTTCCGCATGTCACTAGGGACTCCATCCATGAATCTCCATTACTCCATCGGACCGCTCGTGTCACTGATCGCAGGCATTCTGATCCTCACGGTGCCGCGCCTGCTCAACTACACCGTCGCAATTTATCTGATCATCATCGGACTGCTCGGATTATTTGGCAGCGGCACTCTTAATCTGCATTAGCCCGAGCGAGGGTCAGCCGCGCGCGCCTGCTTGCGCTGCGCGGTCCGCTCGCTTCGATCGCGTACGGGCCACACGTCCCAGGTATCGCGAGGCTTGGTCCCGTGCTCTTGAATGAAGAAGAACCGTTAGCACCCGCGCTTGGCGGCTGAGCGTGGCCAACGGGTGCAGCCCCCCCCGGGGCACCGCCGGCTCGGGCAATAGGGTGTACTGGCCGGTATTCGCGGCGCATGGCTGCCGTGCCACGGCGAGCTTGCCGCGGCCGGGCACTCCTGGTATAAAGCTCGGCTCCCGTGGGCGGGGATCGCCGCTCACCACAAGTATTTGATTTGCAAGGTCGTAGCATATGTCGCGCGTCTGCGAGGTCACCGGCAAAGGGCCGGCCGTTGGAAATCGCGTCTCTCACGCAAACAACAAGAAGCGCCGGCGCTTCCTGCCGAACCTGCATACGCAGCGATTCTGGTTGGAAGCCGAAAAGCGCTGGGTGTCGCTGCGTGTCTCGGCGCATGGACTGCGCACGATGGAGAAGAAAGGCATCGAGCAGGTCGTGGCGGAGCTGCGCGCACAAGGCGTGAAAGTCTAGGATCAGGAGCTGCGCGATGCGCGATAAGATCAAGCTGCTGTCGTCCGCCGGAACCGGTCATTTCTACGTGACCACCAAGAACAAGCGACTGCATCCGGACAAACTGGAAGTACGCAAGTTCGACCCGGTGGCGCGTAAGCACGTCGCCTACAAAGAAGCCAAGATCAAGTAATACCGCTCGCCGGCCAGTGCGCCCGGCCCGAGCCGCATCAGGCGCGAGGCTCGAAGCTGCGCAGATGACGAAAGGCGGAGATCCACGCCCCAAGCCAGCCGAGGGCCATGCCCCCGCCCAACAGCAGGGCCAGCTCCCGGCCGCCAAGGCCCTGCAACACAAAGCCGCTGCCGTAGAGTTCCGCGAGGCGGGCCGCCGGCCCCGACAGCGCGAGAACCGCGCCCTCCAGGATGAGCCACGCGAGCAGTGCGCCGCCCAAGCCATACAGCGCGCCGGTGTATACGAACGGACGGCGGACAAACGCGTTCGAGCCTCCGACGAGC
This sequence comes from Gammaproteobacteria bacterium, assembly GCA_027365225.1. Lineage (GTDB taxonomy): Bacteria > Pseudomonadota > Gammaproteobacteria > Steroidobacterales > Steroidobacteraceae > 13-2-20CM-66-19. The sequence goes on along the minus strand of DAHXNV010000001.1, from coordinate 101,927 downwards.
TTGGTAACCTCGATCTCATCGCTGCGATTGAGGATCTCGAGCCGGATCGTATTGCCTACCACGGCCAGCACGCCGGCGCCGAGCAGGACCGCCGCGAGCAACACGAGCCGCCGCACCAGCGCGACGATGGCCTCGAACCGCATGACCCACTGCGTGTCGAGCTGGACCATGTCCACCTCGGGCCAGGCGGCGAAAGTGCGCCGCAGCGCCTCGAGCGCCAAAGGACCGCTGGCACGCGGCCGTGGGACGACGCGCAACACATTGGGCAACGGATTGCTCTTGAGCGCAGCCAGCGCCGCACCGAAACCCGAATACTTGCGGAACTGGCGCAGCCCCTCGCCCGCGGAGATGACCGTCACGCTGGCCACGCCGGGCTCGGACCTGGCGGCCGTGGCGAGCTGCTGCGCGCGGGACAACGGCACGCCATTCTTCAGATAGACCGTCATATCGACCGCGCGGCCGATGCCGCCGCTCACCGCCTCGGCATTGCGCACGAGCAATCCCAGCGCGCCCGGCAGCGCCAGCGCAAGTCCGATCACCAGCAGCGTGAACATCGTTGCCAGAGGCGCGCGCGCCAGGCGCCCCAGGGCACCGAGCAATGCTTGCAGTTGGCGACTGTCCAGCACGTCGAAGCGCCCGCGGCTCAGCGGCTCGCAACCAGCGAGGGCAGCGGATCGGCACTGCCGCCGGTCAGCTCGCCGTTCGTCAGGACGATCTCGCGGCTACCGAACTCACGCACGATGTGCACATCATGCGTGGCTACGAGCACGGTCACGCCGACTTCACTGAACCGTCTGAACAGCCGCATCACCTCCAGCGCCAGATCCGGATCGAGATTGCCGGTGGGCTCATCGGCCACGATCAGCGGCGGCTTGCCCACAACCGCGCGCGCGATCCCCACGCGCTGCTGCTCGCCGACCGACAGTTCCAGGGGCAACATGCGCTCTTTGCCGAGCAGACCCACTTGATCGAGCGCCGCGCGCACGCGCTTGTCGATGTCCTTGAACGGCGTTGCGGCCACCACCAGCGGCAGCGCGACGTTGTCGAATACCGGCCGGTCCGCCAACAGCTTGTGATCCTGGAAGACCATGCCCAGCTGGCGACGAAACGCCGGAATATGCCGCGCGCCGAGCGCGCCGATGTTGCGGCCATTGATGGTCACGGTGCCGCGCGTCGGGCGCTCGAGCAGCGCGATCACCTTCAGCAGAGTGCTCTTGCCCGCTCCCGAGCGGCCGGTGATGAACAACAGCTCCCCGCGGTCGACGAAGAAACTCACGTTGGTAAGCGCCTCGCGTCCGTTCGGATAGCGCTTGCTGACCCGCTCGAGCCGGATCATCCTCCCTCCTGCCCGGCGGGCTCGTGCGCACCCGAGACCAGTGCGGACGCGAAGGCGCGCGCATCGAATTCGCCGAAATCCTCCGCTTGCTCGCCGATGCCGATGAAGCGGATGGGCAGTCCCAGACGGCGCGCAATGGCGATCACGATCCCGCCCTTGGCGGTCCCGTCGAGCTTGGTGATCGCGAGCCCGGTGACGCCCACGGCCTCGTGAAACTGTACGGCTTGCGTCAGAGCATTTTGTCCCTGGTTCGCATCGAGCACCAGGAGAACCTCGTCCGGCGCGGCCGGATCGCCGCGCTGCAGCACCCGTTTGACCTTTTTCAGCTCCTGCATCAGATGCGACTGACTGTGCAGGCGGCCGGCGGTATCGGCGATCATCACATCGACGCCGCGCGCCCGTGCCGCTTGCAGCGCATCGAACACCACCGCCGCCGGATCGGCGCCGGCGTGTTGCGCGACACAGCTCGCGCCGCTGCGCTCGGCCCAGACCGCGAGCTGCTCGATGGCCGCCGCGCGGAAGGTGTCGCCGGCCGCGAACAGCACACTGTGGCCCTCCTGATGCAGGCGACGGGCCAGCTTGCCGATCGTCGTGGTCTTGCCCGAGCCATTCACGCCGACGACCAGAATGGAGAACGGCTTGCGCAGCGGATCGACCACCAATGGCCGCGCGCACGGCGCCAGTATCTCTTCCACCGTCGCGCGCAGTGCCGCAATCAGGGCCTCGACGTCGGCCAGCTCCTTGCGCGCCAGGCGCTTGTTGAGTCCGGCGAGAATGGACTCCGTCGCCTCGATGCCCACGTCGGCGCCGAGCAGCCGGGTCTCGAGCTCCTCGAGAAGCTCGGCGTCGATCTTGCGGCCGCGGAACAGGCCCGGCAGATCAAACGTGAGCCGGCTGCCACGCCCTAGGCGCTGGGTCAGGCGCTGGAGAAAGCCCTGACGCTGCGCGCCCTTTGGCGCCTCGTCTTTGGATTCGCGTCCGAACATGAGCGAGCGCTAGTGTATCGTAGCGCTCTGGTTCACTGGCTCGAAAGATCGCGTGAGCGGCCCGTCTCAAACGCACCAGCGCGGCGGCGCCGAGCGCGTCCTGCGCATCATCAGCGGCGCCTGGCGCGGCCGGCGGCTGCGATTCCCGCCGTTGCCGGCCATCCGTCCGACGCCTGACCGTGTCCGCGAGACGCTCTTCAACTGGCTCGCGGGCGCGGTCGCGGGGGCGCGCTGCCTCGATCTGTTCGCCGGCAGCGGTGTACTGGGGCTCGAAGCACTCTCACGCGGCGCACGGCACGTCACCTTCGTCGAGCATGAACCGAGCGCGGCACGCGCCATCGAGGCCTGCCTGGCGCAATGGGATCGCGAACGCCGCTGCAGCTGGCGCGTGGTGGCGGCCGACGCCCAAGCGTTCCTCGGCGCGGCGGGCCAGCCATTCGAGCTCGTATTCCTGGATCCGCCGTTCAGCGCCGGGACGCTGGCTCCCGTGACCGCGCGGCTCGAGGACGGCGGCTGGCTCGCGCCCGAGGCGCGCATTTATGTCGAGTGTCCCGCCGCCGACGTCCCCCCGGTACCGGCGGGCTGGGCGCGGGCGCGCAGCAAGCGCGCGGGGCAGGTCGGGTATCATCTGTATCTGCGACACACGGGGAACGCCGCTGAATGAACCGTTACGCCGTCTACCCGGGAACCTTCGACCCGATCACCAACGGTCACCAGGACCTGGTGCGTCGTGCCGCCAGTATCTTCGAGCGGGTGATCGTCGCGATCGCGGCCAATCCCAACAAGGCGCCGATGTTCTCGCTGCAGACGCGCGTGGACCTGGCGCGCCGCGTCCTCAGCGATCTGCCGAACATCCAGGTACTCGGTTATTCGGGCCTGACGGTGGAATTCGCGCGCAAACAGGGGGCTCGGGTCATCGTGCGCGGTCTGCGCGCGGTATCGGATTTCGAGTTCGAGTTCCAGCTCGCGAACATGAGCCGCCACCTCGAGCGCGACATCGAGACGGTTTTCCTCACGCCGCAGGAGCAGTTCACGTTCATCTCATCGACGCTGGTGCGCGAGATCGCGGTGCTCGGCGGCGATGTGAGCGAGTTCGTCCATCCCATCGTCGAGGAAGAGCTCAAGAAGCGCCGCGAGACATAGCGGCCTCACCGCTGACACGCGGGGCAGAAATACGTCGAACGGCCCTGCTGCGTACTGCGACGGATCGGCGTACCGCAGCGGCGGCACGGCGTACCGGCACGCTCATATACGAACAGTTTTTGGCGGAAATATCCCGGTGCGCCGTCGGCGCCGACGTAATCGCGCAGTGTCGTCCCGCCGGCCCGGATCGCCTCAGTGAGAACGGCTCGAATGGCTGCAACGAGGCGCCGCGCCTCGAGCCGCGAGAGCCGGCCCGCCGCACGCCCCGGGCGCACGCCGGCTCGGAAGAGTGCCTCGTTGGCGTAGATATTCCCTACGCCGACGACCAGATGGCTGTTCATCAGCAACTGCTTGATCGCGAGCCGTCGGCCCCGCGCGATGCCCCAGAGATAATCGGCATCGAACCGCGAATCGAACGGCTCGGGCGCCAAGTCCCTGAGCAGTCGGTGGCGCTCGGGGTCGCCTTCCGTGAAGTGCAGACTGCCGAAGCGGCGCGGGTCGTTGAAGCGCAGAACCTGGCCCGAGTCCAGCCGCACGTCATACTGATCATGGCGTGTGCGGGGGGCGTCGCCGGGCAGGACCCGCAGCGAGCCCGACATGCCCAGATGGACGATCACCGTGCCTCGCTCCAGCATGATGAGCAGGTATTTGGCGCGCCGATCCGTCCCCACGATGCGCTGGCCCGGCAGCCGCAACGCAAGTGAGCGGGGCACCGGCCAGCGCAGCCGCCGCTCGTAGAGCTCGAGGGCCACGATGGTGCGCCCGGTTACGTGCGGCGCGATACCGCGACGCGTGGTCTCGACTTCGGGAAGCTCAGGCATGCCGGTGAGCGTAGCCGGCCGTTCCGAGTCCCGAAAGCCGGCTTCGCGCGAGGGAACCTGAATTGTCATGATTAAGGCTAAGTATTGAGGCCTCCCGGTTGAGCGGGATCTTAAGCGATACCGTTTTGCGAGCTACCCGGGAACCCAGGCCCGGATTAGCACTCAAAGACATCGAGTGCTAAGATTTGCTTACAGCGCATGGGAGTATTGATGTCCACAAGCACCGCAGTGATCGCCCGCCCCTGCGACCTCGCGGTCGTCGGGCCGATTGGCAGCGTCGATGCGTACGTCGAGCGGGTGAGGCGCATCCCCGTGCTCGATCGCGAGGCTGAGCGCGCGCTCGCCGAGCGCTTTCGAGAACACGGGGATCTCGATGCCGCCCGCCAGCTCGTTCTGGCGCACTTGCGCTTCGTCGTGCACATCGCCCGGGGCTATCGCGGCTATGGGCTGCCCTTCAGCGACCTGATCCAGGAAGGCAACGTCGGCTTGATGAAAGCGGTCAAGCGTTTCGACCCAACCCTTAACGTTCGCCTGGTGTCCTTTGCCGTGCATTGGATTCGGGCGGAGATCCATGAATATGTTCTGCGCAATTGGCGCCTGGTCAAGATTGCCACCACCAAAACCCAGCGCAAGCTGTTCTTCAATCTGCGCCGCCTGAAGAAGAACCTCGCGTGGCTCACCGTGGAAGAGACCGCCGCCGTGGCGCGCGACCTCGGCGTCAGCACAAGCGAGGTCACCGAGATGGAGAAGCGCCTGGCGGCGCACGATCTCGCGTTCGATCCGGCACCCGACGCGGACGAAGAGGAAGCCTACAGTCCGGCTGCGTACCTGCCGTCCCCCAACGCCGACCCGGCCGATCAGGTGGAGGAAGCGGAATGGGAACGGGATTCCACGTCGCGCCTGCGCACCGCCCTTGATCGGCTCGACGCGCGCAGCCGCGACATCGTCGAACGCCGCTGGATCCGTGAGGAGAAGGCGACGCTGCACGAGCTGGCGGGGGAATACGGCATTTCAGCCGAGCGCATCCGCCAGATCGAAGCCACTGCGCTCGGCAAGCTGCGCGGTCTGATGACCCCCGAGGCGGCGGCGGCCTGAGCGCGGACTTAAGTGGCGGCGGCCTGGACGGCCGCCGCCACTTGCTCGTGCACGCTCTTTTCCAACGGCCCGGGCACGAGCGCATCGTCTTCCGCCAAGTCCGCCAGTGTCTGCGCCGCGGCCATGAGCATCGCGTCCGTGAAGCGCGTGGCCTTGGCGGCGAGCGCCCCCTTGAACAGCCCCGGAAACGCCAGCACGTTGTTGATCCCTTTGCCATCGGCGGCAAAGGCCGCGCCATGCTCGCGCGCCAGGTTCGGCTCGATCTCCGGATCGGGATTGGACAGTGCCAGAATCACCTGCCCCGGCCTGATCCACTCGGGTCGGATGAGCCCCTTGACACCGGTGGTCGCGACCACGATGTCCGCATCCCGCATGATCGACTCCGGGGTCGATGCTTCGGCCCCGAGCGTCTTGATGCGCGCCAACGCCTGCGGATTGCGGTCCGCGCCCAGCACCCGATTGACGCCATAGGCGCGCAGCAGGCGCACGATGCCCGTGCCGGCCGCTCCGAGACCGATCTGGCCCACGGTGCTCTCGGGCAGGCTGCGCCGGGCACGGCGTGCCGCATTGATCAGCGCGGCGAGCGCAACCACCGCGGTCCCGTGCTGATCGTCGTGCAGAACCGGCTTGGCGAGCCGCTCGCGCAGCCGGGACTCGATTGCGAAGCACTCGGGAGCGGCGAAGTCCTCGAGCTGGATCGCACCGAAGGACAAATGAATCCCACAGATCAGCTCGACGACTTTCTCCGGCTGGGTCTGCTCGAGCAGGATCGGCACGGCCGAGAGTCCCACCAGATCGGCGAACAGCGCCGCCTTGCCCTCCATCACCGGCAAGCCGGCGAGCGGCCCGATGTTGCCGAGGCCGAGCACCGCCGTGCCGTTGGTGATCACCGCCACCGTGCTGTCGATGCTCGTGTATTCGTGGGCGAGCTGCGGGTCCTGCTGAATGGCCAGGCACACCCGCGCGACCCCGGGGGTGTAGATGTCGCGCAGCGTCTGCAGCGTGTTGATCGGCAGGCTCGCCACGGTGCGGATCTTGCCGCCGCGATGGCGATTGAATACCCGATCGGATTTACCGATGAAGCGGGCATTGGGCAACTGGTCGATCCGCGTGTAGAGACTTCGGTCGGCCTGTTCGTCCATCTCCAGGGTAATTTCCCAGAGAGTCTTGCCCTCCACGCGCCGTATGGCGGTCAAATGCTGGATGGTCAGACCCGCATCGCCGATCACCTGCAGCACTTTGGCGAGGCTGCCGGGCTGATGAATGGTCTCGACGATCAAAATCTCAGGTATCTTCATGATCGTGGCTGTACGCGCATATGAGGCGGTGACGCCACTATAAACGCGCCGGCTGAAAGAGTGCTGAAACGATTCGATGCGGCCTTGGCTCTCGCTGTTGCTCCTCACGCTGGTGTCCCTGGTGCTGCCCTGGGACGGGGTCCGTTACGCGCGCCAGATGCAAGCCGAGCTGCGCCGCAGCGAGCGGTTGGACCTGAGCTCGCTCGCGCACACCCTGGCCGCCTCGCTCCAGGGCCGTACGCGCCTGATCTACCGGTTTGCGGCCGAAGCGCGCCACCCCGGACCGGACACGCTGACGCCGGTTCCGCTGCCGGCGCCGGTCGACTTCGACGCCTATCCGCAAGGCTGGCCTGCGACTCGCCCGTGGCGCCGCTACGGCAGCGGCAACCATCATTTCGACATTCTCACCGGTGTCACCAATCGAATGCTGTATGTGCTGCTGCGCATCTCGGACCCCCAGCCCGTGTTCGATACCCCGCTCGTCAATCCGCTCGATCGCGCCGCCATAGGCGACCGCATCTGGATCGGCTTCGCCGGGCCGCAAGGGCGGCCGCACTCGGAATTTCTACCGCTCGAGGGCGCCGGACCGCTGGTAGCCGACCGCATCATCACCGGAGAGTACGGCCGACAGTGGGCGATCCTGGATCCGCGCATCGTCGGAGCGCTGCAACTGGAACCGGGCGGCTACGACGTCGAGTTCGCGATGCCGCTGTCGATGGTCGGTGGACCCTTCGGCGTGCAGATCGATGATCGCGTGCGCCGCGGGGCGAGACCGTTCGTCTACGGGATGCTGAACCCGCACAACCTGCGCCCCCGAGGCGGACTGGTTCTGGCGTCGGCGGCACTCCCCGTCTACCTGCACCGCTTGCTGCGGCCGGGACTGCGTCTTACGGTGACCACGCCCTCCGGCGCGCTGCTGGCCCAGGCGGCCAAGCCGATCGTACCGGGCATTCCGGCACCGCACGCCGGCATGCTCACCCTCCTGTTCCGCCGGCTGGTCGAGGCGGGCCACGACGCGCCCCTCACGGTCAGCGTGCCGATCCGCGGCAGGGCGGACCACGATGTCATTGCCCATCTCGAGGTCACACAAACATCCGATCGGGGGGCTCACGTGCGTGACGAGACGCTGGAACAGATGCTGAATCTGACGCTTGCAACCAGCGCCCTGGCCTTCCTGGTCGCCGTCGTGCTCGCCTTTCAGATGGTGGCGCGCGCCCGGCGGCGGCGCGATCCAGGACCCTCCGGTTGATCCGCGCGCCACGCACAGCTCTGCCATGATTTCGCTTGCATCGCGCGGCCTTCTCGCGCACCATTCGCGCCGCGCCGCGGGGTGTGGTGCCGCTCGCGACGTCCAACGATGGCGGTCTGGACCCTCTGGAGGTGTGATCCGCGAAATGAAGCAGCAAACTGCGTCGCCCGATCGCGATCCTCGCCCCGCTCTGTGCAGCGTCAATTCGTATTTGGAAAAGAATTTTCCCGATTTCTTCGCCGAAGCCCGCTTTCAAGTGGGCGATGATGACTATTTTCTCTACGTGCGCTTCGGCCAGTACCTCGCCCGCACCATCGAACAGAACCGCGCGCCTCGCCAGAAAATCAACCGCGGCTTCACCGTACTCAACAAGATGGCAAGGGTCTCGGCGCGCCATCCCGGCATCCGTCAGATGCTCGTCTCCGGGCCCCTGGAGTACATCGTGGATGCACCCAAGGCGCGCGCGCTGGCGCTGAAGCGGCTCTCGCCCGTCGCGCAAGGTTATCTGGAAAGCCTCTGCGAGTAGGCAGCGTGGGCGCACGCCGAGGCACCGGCCAGGCGCAGGAGGCACTCGCGGTCAACCGCTTCTGGTTCGGTCCGGCGCCGCTGACGCCGCAGACGGTCAGTGATCGCCAGAGGCTCTGGTTCGCAGTCGGCACCACGCCGCAGCAGCAGGCGGCAACCGACGCGATGGTCCGCGAGCGCTTCGGCACCCAGATGCAGCAGGCCGAGCGCGGCGAGCTCGATGCGTGGGCAGCCAGTCCCCGCCGCTGTCTGGCGCTGGTCCTGCTGCTCGACCAGTTTCCGCGCAGCGCCTTCCGTGGCACGCCGCGCGCCTTCGCCACCGATGAGCGGGCGCTCGCCCTGACCCTGCGTGCCGTTCAGGCGGCCGCGGACGCGGCGCTCTCGCCCATCGAGCGGGCCTTCCTGTGCATGCCGCTGCAGCACGCCGAGCGGCTCGACGTCCAAGAGGAGTCACTCTCAGCCTACCGGCGGCTCGTGCAAGAGGCTCCGAGCCAATTCCAGCCCTTCCTCGCCGACGTGCACGCGCTGGCCAAACGCCATCATGCGACCGTCGCCCGCTTCGGGCGCTTTCCGGAGCGCAACCGCATTCTCGGGCGCCCGAACACGCGCGAGGAGATCACGTTCCTGTCCACGGGCACGGCCGATTGCGGATCCTGAGCCTCGGCACGATCCGCGCGGCGAGCCGCGGCGCATGGCGACGTATCGAGTTGGTGCGAGACGGACTGAAATCGGTCCAAATCCGTGCATCGCCGCGGCGCCCGCGGCCGCACAACCGGTAGAGGCTGCATTTTCTTGCCTCGAGGCGTGCTGGCACGGCGCTTGCAGCGTCCAGAACACACGACGTGTCGCCCATTGCACCCATGCGCCTCTCCCGCCCTCCGCCGACCCGAAGCCTCAGGATCTTTTGCGTAGCCGCGCGCCATCGCAGCTTCAAATTCGCGGCCGACGAGCTGTTCCTGACACCTTCGGCCGTCAGCCATCAGATCAAGGAGCTGGAAGCCGCGCTCGGCGTGCGCCTTTTCGAGCGCAAACCCCGCTCGCTCGAGCTGACACATGCGGGCAGCACGCTGCTGGAGCAAACCGAGCCGCTGCTCGAGGCGCTCGACCTCAGCGTGGCGCGGATCGCCCGTGGTGGCGGCCGGCGCACGCTGCGCATCCAGCTGCCCGCGTTCTTCGCCAGCGAGCTATTCCTGCCGCGGCTCGGGGCCTTTTGCGACCGGCATCCGCGGATCGACATAGGGATCGATACGCATGATCCGCGTCCAGCGCTGCATCCGGCCAACGCGGACGTGTCGATCTTGCTGCGCGATGCCCCGCCGCAGGGCCTGCAGTCCGCGCACCTCTTTGCGCTGTCGCTGACCGCCGCGTGCTCTCCGGCGCACCTGCCGGCTGTGGCGCGCCTCGGCGGCGGGGTCTTCCAGGAGTTGGCGCTGATCGTGCACAAACCTTCCCCCGATGCCTGGAGCAGTTGGGCGCATGAGGTCGGACTCGATGCGCCGGAGCCCAGAAGTGTCCTGGAGTTCGACACCATGCACGCGGTGGTCCGCGCCGCGGAACGTGGTCTCGGTGTGGCACTGGTACCCACTGCACATTGCGACGCCTGGTTCCGTTCCGGCACGCTGGCGCGCATCTTCGCCGTCGAGCTGTCCACGGGCGATTCGTACTATCTGGTCAATCGGCCCAGGGATGCCGACCGGCCCGACGTGCGCGCGTTCACCGCGTGGATGCGCGAGCAGTTCCCCGCCTCGCCTCGGCCCGCGGCATACGAGTGAACAATTGCGCATGCACGCCGCAAATCTTCTCGTTTGTGAGCCAAACAGCTTGCTCGTATCGTGGCTTCGGACGCTCTGCTGGAGCGTTCATCGCAAACCATGAACAGCGGAGAAAACATGTCACCACGGAACCGCATACGCCGCTCGTTGCCTCTGGCGCTGTGCGCCGGGGTGACGCTGGCGCTCTCGGCGACCGCATTCGCGGGCGCTCGAGTCGTTCCATTCGTGCTGAAAGTCTACGCCAGCGCGCCGGGCGGACGCGACCTGCTGTTGGGCCGCTATCCGACCGCGCTGCGTCAACTGCGCGAGCATGGAGCCGGCGCGCTCGATCCGGGAGCCGTCAACGCCAACCGCTGCGTTGCCGACGCAATGACCCGCAAGTGGCCTCAGGCGAGAGTCGCTTGCGACGCCGCCGTCTACTCGGCAGACGCGCCGCATTTCCAAACCGCGCCCTGGGCCGTCTCGAGCGGCGACAGCCCGAATCGGCGCCTGGCGGTCGCCTACTCGGACCGCGCCGTCATGCGCTGGTTTTCCAATGACCGGGCGGGCGCCCGCGCCGATCTGGCCAAGGCGATGGCAATCGCGCCCGAAGCCGGCTTCCTCGCCCGCAACGAGGCAGCTGTGAGATTCCACACCACGGAGGTGCACGCACGCGGCAATTGACGGATCCGGGAGGCGGGGCGTCCCCTCATACCCCCTCATGAGCGCGCCTCGCCTTCCGGAATCTGCGCGACACTCTGCGCATCGGACGGGTCCGGGAGACGGAACGCGCGCTCATGCCTCGCGAGCCCACTCCGTCTCCCGGAATCCACTCCGGGCGCAACCTAACAGGAGGAGCTTGGGCGGCCGGGATGCCGACGGGAGCGGGAGACGGGGCGGCCCATACCCCCTCATGGACCGGCTTCGTCTCCCGCCGTCTCGGGACTGAACTGCGGATCGTTCAGCCGCAGCCGCACCATCGGCCCGAAGCCCTCGAGCTGCGCGCCAATACGTGCCGCGTCCCCGATCACGACCAGCATGGTGTTGCGCGGATCGGGAAACGCTTCGGCGATCACCGCTCGCGCCGCGTCGCGATCCACCGCCGCGAGCTCAACGGCGTAGTCGTCGATGTAGCCGGTGCCCAACCCGAAAAACTCGACATCCGCAAGCGCCGCGGCCCAATCGGCCGCCGTTTCCAGCCCGAGGGCGTACTGACCGAGCGTGTACGCACGAGCGGACTGCAGCATCTCGGTGCTCACTCCCTCGCCGCGAAGGCGCTCCAGCGCCTGCAGCGCCAGGCGGATTGCCTGGCCCGTGTTGGCGGTCTCGACAAATGAGCGGATGGTGAAATCCCCGCCCGCGCTGCCGCGCACGAATCCCGAGCGGGCGCCGTACGACAATCCCGATTTGACGCGCAGCTCGACGTTGAGCAGCGAGGTGAACCGCCCGCCGAACAGAGTGTTCACCAGATCGAGCGCGGCCCGGCGCGGATAGCGCTTGTTCACACCCGGCGCACCGATCCAGAAATGGCTCTGCGCCGCGCCCGGCGCGTCGACCAACAAGACGCGCCGGGCGGACGCGGCGGGCGGCGAAGCCAGTGGCGGCAGGGGCGCGGGCGTGCGCGGCCAAGTGGCCAGGGCCGCGCGCACCGCGGCCTCGGCGCGGCGCAGGTCGAGATCGCCGGCGAGGACGAGCAGCAGCCGCTCGGCGCCGAAGTGCCTCCGGTAGTACTCGTGCGCATCCGCGAGGGTGATGGCGGCCAGGGATGACTCGCTGCCGTGGACCGCACGTCCGTACGGATGGCCGCCGAACAGCAGCGCCCGGCCGTACGCGTCGAGCAACTCGGCGGGCTCTGAGTCCTTGACCGCCTTGATGAATTCGATCTGCCGGTCGCGCAGATGCGCGAATTCCTCGGGGGCAAGCCGCGGCGCGCGCAACGCATCGGCAAGCAACTCAAGCATCAGACCCTGGTCGCGCGCCATGAACTGGCTGCGCACGGTGATCGCCTCGGCAGCCGCGCCGGCGGTAAAGCTGCCGCCGGCGCCCTCGACGGCCTCGGCGAACCCGTACGCATCGCGCCGGCCGGCGCCCTTCTCCAGCAGGGCCGCCACCAGCGAGGCGACCCCCGGGAGCGTTGGCGGATCGCCGCGCGCGCCGCCGCGCACCAGCAGCTGGCAGGCGAGCAGCGGCACTTCGCGGCGCGGCAGCAGCAGCAGCGTCGTCCCGTTCTCGAGCTCCAGGCGCTCGTGAGCCGGCACGCGTACCATTCAGCGGCCGGCCGGCGGCGTCGCAGCGCTTGCGGCCAGGATGCCCACGGTACGCCGGCTGGCGCGGAGGATATCCGCGGCCGTCGCGCGCAGCTCCTCGCGAGACACGGTCGCGAGCCGTGCCGGCGTATCGAACAGCGCCGTCCACCGATCGTGGAACACGGCGTACTCCCCGAGCAAGTGCGCCTTGCCCTCGATGGTCGCCAGACGCTTCCAGAATCCCACCATCGCAAGATTACGCGCCCGATCGAGCTCCGCCCGCGTCACGCCGTCCTCGATCACCCGCGCCAGCTGCGCATCGAGAGCGCTCAGCGCCTGATCCGGGTCGGTATCCTGCGGCAAGGTGAGCGAGACCCAGAGCAGTCCCGGATCGAAGCCCTCCTGCCAGTGCCCGCCCACTTCGATCGCGAGGCCCTGCTCCTCGACCAGCGCCCGGTGCAGACGCGAGGCATCGCCCTCCATCAGCACCGACATCAACAGGTGAATCGCACTCGCCCGCTCATCGGCTGCCGCGGGCGCTTTGTAGGCGCACTGCACCAGCGGTGTCTGGACCTTGCGCCACATGCGCACGCGCCGCTCGGCAAGTTGCGGCGGCTCGCGCGCCGCGACCGGCGCCGGCGGCGCTTGGGCCGCGATCGGCTCGAAATGCCGGCGCACCAACTCCAGCACCTCGTCCGGGTTGACGTCTCCGGCGAGCGTCAATGTCAGGTTGTTCGGTGCGTAGTAGGTGCGATGGAAGCTCTGCAGATCCTCCAGCCGCCACGCGCGAATGTCCTCGGGCCAACCGATGGTTGGGAATCGGTAGGGATGCGTGGTAAACGCGGCCGCCTGCACCTGCTCGGCAAGCAGTCCGTGATTATTGTCTTCAACCCGCAGACGCCGCTCCGAGGCCACGACGCCGCGCTCGCTCTCGATCAGCTGCGGCGCGAAGGTCAGGTTCGCCACCCGATCCGCCTCGAGCGCGACAACCAGCTCCAGGGCGCTGGCGGGAAACCAGTCCTCGTAGACGGTGACGTCGTCGCTGGTGAAGGCATTGTTGGCGCCGCCCTGCGCCTCCATCAGCCGATCGAACTCTCCCGGCGCACGGGCGCGCGTGCCGTTGAACATCATGTGCTCGAAGAAATGCGCCAACCCCGTGATTCCCGGCCGCTCGTTGCGGCTGCCCGCCCGGACCCACAGATTGAGCGCCACGTTGGGAATGTGATGCACCGGCCAGACGATGACCTGCATGCCGTTGGCGAGCCGCCGGGCGTGCACCTGCGCGCGCCCCGCCGGTTCGGCAGGACAATACACCGCAGCGCGTGCCAGGGCCGTCCGTTTCATGAACCCAGTGTACGCCCTGTCTCTGCCGCGCACGGCCGCCGGGCCGGTGTGCTACGACGGAATAGGGAGCGGCCAGTCCGCCGGACGAGGGATCCGGACCCGTGGCACGCTCGCGCTCGCGTTCAAGTTAGTTCTTGAGCTGAAGCTTTGCAGCCCGTCGGAATCGTATCGCCCGCGGTCAGCTCCGCCAGTATCCGCCGCTCCGCCCAAGTCGGGCCGGTCAAGCGATCGAGAAATCCGCAATGCCCGCCGCGGCGAGTCACGACGATTCGCAACCCCGGCGGACAGGCCAGGTGCGCGAGGTCCCGTGCCGGAATGATTGGATCGTCGAGCGCCGTGATGATCAGCGCCGGAACATCGAGGCTCGCGAGCCGCGAGCCGACCAGCGCGTATCCGCTGAGGTACGCATCGAGGCTGGGAAAATCGGTATACCGCCGGATCAGCTCGGCGGTAAGGCGGCGCAGGTCATACAGGCCGCGCAGATCGCGCAGATCGTACTCGGCCGGCCACGTGGCCTGCTTCTTTTGCAGCGAGCGCCACCACTTGCGCGCGAAATACAGCGCATAGGCTCGCAGGCCGGACTCGAGCGCCCGCAGGGTTGCATGTGGATCGAGGACCGGGGAGACGGCAACGACCGACAGCAGATCCAGATCGGCGGCGCGCGCCTCGGCGGCCGCACGCAGCAGAAAGTTACCGCCGAGGGAAAAGCCGACCAGCCGCATGGGCCGCCCGGTCAGCCGCCGCAGCGCACGCAAGGCGCCGCACGTCTCGGCCAGACGGCAGGAGTGGAACAAGCCAGGATTCAGGTGGTGGGTCTCGCCGTGGTCGCGCAAATTGAGCCGAAACACGTCGAATCCGCGCTCGTAGAGTTGCTGCGAAAGCGACAGCACGTAGAGCGAATCGGCGCTGCCTTCCCAGCCGTGCAAGACGACCACCGGATCGCCTCCCGGGGCACCCGTGGAGCGCCAGCACTGCAGGCGCACGCCCTCGCCGCACTCGAGCAACAACTCCTGTTGCACCGCGAGCAAAGGCGCGGCGCGGCGCACGATCGCCCCGCGGCGCAGTGAGAGGCTCGCCAGCATGGACTGCAGATGACCACTGCGCAGCCACAACGGCGGCTGAAAGCCGTCCTCCGGCGCCGGCAGCACCGCCGCCTCGCATGTCCCCTGCAAACTGTCCGCGCCCCGCGCCCGTTTACTCTGCACCTGCGCCTCTGCCGGTCCGCTCGGCCCTTGCCGGCCAGTGTAGCGTACTGTCCGCGCGGCGGGCGCGCGGGAGCGGCCTCGAACGGCCATGGCGCACGGCGTGCGGCTCGTTCGGGCGCCCCGAGCGCCCCCACTGTGGACGGGCGGGCGGCCGGGCCGCATCCCGCTCAGGGGCGCGGGGTCCTCATTCGCGGATGCCCGAGCTGCGATCCAACAGCAGGATCGCGGCGAGGAACAGGACGGTAACCGCCACGATCATGATCGTGAACGCGTCCCAGACGCCGACGGCGGACACGCCGAGGAACCCGAAGCGAAACGAGCTGACCATGTACAAGATGGGGTCGACCAGCGACAGGTGCCGAGCCCATACCGGCAGCGTGTTGATCGAATAGAACACCCCGCCGAAGTAGATCAGTGGCGTGAGCACGAACGTCGGAATGATGCTGATCTGGTCGAAACTCTTGGCGAACATCGCATTGAGGAAGCCGCCGAGCGAGAACGTGACCGAAGTCAGCACCGCCGCCGCGACGATTATCGTGGGATGCAAGACCGGCAGGCGGGTGAAGAACATCCACACGCCGCTCACCACCAGGCCGACCATGGCCCCGCGCATGATGCCACCGGCCACGTAGCCCGACACGATGATCCAGCTCGGCAACGGCGAGACCAGCAGCTCCTCGATGTGCCGGCCGAATTTGGCCCCGTAGAAGGACGACACCACATTGTTGTACGAGTTGATGATCACGGCCTGCATGATCAGGCCCGGCGCGATGTACACCATGTAGGCGAAGCCGTCCATGGTGCCGATCCGCCGGCCAATGACGCTGCCGAAGATCACCAGGTACAGCGTCGCGGTGACGGCCGAGGGCACGATGGTCTGGGGCCAGATGCGGACAATCCGCTGGAACTCCCGGATGAGGATGGTCTCGAAGCCGATCCAGCGCGCCCGGCCGAGCGCCAGCGGACGCCGCGTCGCGCGTTCGACCACGGTGCTCATGCAGCCGCTCCCTTCTCCACCAGGCGTATGAAGATCTCCTCCAGGCGATTCACTTTGTTGCGCATCGAGATCACTTCAATGCCGAGCTCGGAGAGGCGCGCGAACAGATCATTGACGTTCTGCTCCATGGAGATCTCGACCTCGACGGTGTGCTCGTCGACGAGCTTCGCAGTGTATGCCGGCAGCAGTGGCGCTTGCTGCAGCGGATGGCGCAGGGTAAGCACGAACGTCTCGGTATGCAGCCTTCGCAGCAGATTGCTCATCCGGTCCCGCTCGATGATCCGGCCGTGGTCGATGATGGCGATGTTCCTGCAGAGCGTCTCGGCTTCCTCGAGATAGTGCGTGGTGAGGATGATGGTCGTGCCGCGCTGATTGATCTCGCGCAGGAATTCCCACATCGAGCGGCGAACCTCGATGTCGACGCCGGCGGTGGGCTCGTCCAGTATCAGCAGCCGCGGCTCGTGCATCAGTGCCCGGGCAATCATCAGCCGGCGCTTCATGCCTCCGGAGAGTGCGCGCGAGGCATGCTTGCGCTTGTCCCACAGCTGCAACTGTTTCAGGTACAACTGCGCCCGCACGCGCGCCACCGGGCGGGGAATGCCGTAGAAGCCCGCCTGATTGATCACGATGGTCTCGGGCGACTCGAACTGATTGAAGTTGATCTCTTGCGGCACCACGCCGATGCAGCTCTTGGCCGCCTCCAATTCGCGGTCGAGGTCGTAGCCGAAGATGGTGGCCTGGCCGCCGCTCTTGCGCACCAGCGAGGTGACGATGCCGATGAGGGTGGTCTTGCCGGCGCCGTTCGGCCCGAGCAGCGCGAAGAAGTCCCCCTCCTCGACGGCAAGGTCGATCCCCTTGAGGGCCTGGACGCCGTTGCCGTAGGTCTTGGTCAATTCCTGGACGGAAAGTGCATTCATCCCCTAAGAATCCCTTACCCGGCTCTTATCTGCAATGGCTCATCGGGGAGATTGCGGCTCGGGGCGGGCGCGGCCGTTCAGGGGGCGAAGTAGCGCGCCAGATAGTCCTCGAACGTGCCCTGATCGGCCGCCTCGGCGGCCCTGTGCGCCTCGAGCGATTCGCGAGCCTCACGGGATAATTCCGCCAGCCGCGCCTCGTTCGGCGGGTACATGTCCAGGAAATACGCCTTGTGCTGGCTCGACATCCGCAAGGCCAGCTGCGAGAAGCTCTCGCCGGTGGCTGCGAGCTCGGCCATCAAGCGCGCCGAGGGCGTACGCGCGACGTCCTCGAGCTTGGCCCTTTGCACCTCGAGCGCCAGGGAATACGGCCGCAGCGGATTGCCGCGATCCAGGATCTCGCACGGACCGGCCATCTCATCGAGCAGCTCCCGGGCCCATTCCCGCATGGCAAGCTCGTGCCCGTCGCGCCACAGAGTCAGCCCGGGCTGGCGGCCGCGATACGCGACCTCGAGGTGATTGTGATCGAGCGCATGCTGCTCGGCGGCGGCGATGGGTGGGCTCTCCTTCAGCAGGCACAGGGCCACGAACGCCTCGAGAAAACGCAGCTTGTTCTGGTTGACACCGACCGGATCGAAGGCGCTCACGTCGAGCGCGCGCACCTCGACGTACTGCACGCCCGCGCGCTTGAGCGCCTGGGTGGGTCGCTCCCCGGAACGGGCGACACGCTTGGGCCGGATGAAGCTGTAGTATTCGTTCTCGATCTGCAGCAGGTTCGCGTTGAGCTGCCGGTAGACTTCGCCGGTCCGCACCCCGAGAGCGGCATAGGGCGGGTGCGGCGTGCTGATCGCCCGGCTCAGATCATCGATGTATTCCTCGACGCTGTTCATCGACACGTTCAGCTCGGACTGAGTGCGATTGCGATAGCCGATATCGCTCATCCTGAGGCTGGTGGCGTAGGGCTCGAAAACGGTACCCGGTGTCAGTTCGGCCATCGAGTGCGGCCGCCCCCGCAGGAACGACTCGCACAACACCGGCGAGACGCCGAACAGGTACAGCACCAGCCAGCCGTGCCGGCGGTAATTGCGCAACAGATCGAAGTAGCGCGCGGAGACGAATTCCTGTCCGTGCGTGCTCGATTGCAGCGCCGCCGCATAGACGGGCCAGAAGCCGGTCGGGAACGAGTAGTTGAAATGCACCCCCGAGATGGCCTGCATCATGCGTCCATAACGCAGTCCCAGACCTTCGCGATAGATGCTTTTCATGCGTCCGATGTGCGAATTCCCGTAGCGCGCGATCGGAATCTCCTCGTCACGCTCGATCCGGCAGGGCATGCTCGTCGCCCACAGCAGCTCATCGCCGATGTGGCGGTAGACGAACTGGTGCAGATCGAGCAGGTATTGCAGCAGTTCCCAGGTGGTGGTGAAGGTCGGGGTGACCAGCTCGATCAGCGCCTCGGAATAATCCGTGGTGATATGCTCGCTGGTGAGTGGCGAGCCGAGCGCCGCCGGATGTGGCGTCGGCGCGATCCGCCCGTCGGGCATCACGCGCAGCGATTCTTTCTCCACGCCACGCAGACCACCCTGCAGGATCTCGGGTTGACCGCTGTTGATCAGGGCAGCCAGGCGCCGCTCGAACACGGTATCGCGACCCGGACCGTTCATGCGCTGCATGGTCCTGGAATCAAGATGCTTTCATGCGATCGAGGAACGCCCGGATTCGCGCCGCATTGGTACCGACGTCGCCCACGCCTACTCGTGACTCGCTTCTGACGTCGATGCGCGAACCGGAACCGTGCGGCCGCACACGCACCACCACATCGTCCTTGAAATCGAAGAAGAACGTGTGCGCGGTGGCTTCCAGGCGCCCGTCAGCCGGCACGTACGCATCGATGCGCCAGCCCAGCGCCCGCGCCACGCGCCGGGCCTTGGCCAGCGCCTGCGCCGGGGGCAGACTCATGAACAGCGGCTTGATGTACGGGTAGTACTTCGCCTGCAGCGCCGGCACATCGATCGTCTTGTCCCCGAGACGCTCCTCGCGAATGTAGCGCGGCGAAACGCTCGCGTGCGCACGCTCGCGCAACGGAATGACCGCGACGAACTTCGGCGGATTGGCCGTATCGGTGGTGATGTCGTTGATCGGAGGGGTGTGCTCGGCCCGATACAGCCACGATGTCACGTAGGCGCTCAGGGAGAGTCCGATCACGATGCCTACCACGGCAACGGTGCCGGGGATGCGCGCGTGCTTCAACGTCCCGAACAGCACGCCAATGATCGTGACGGCGGTGCCCGCCACGATCAGCACGAAGCCGATCATCAGCGTCATCAACGCCGCACCGACGCTCGAGAGCGCGAAGCGGTTCAGCGGGCCGGAGATACCGGCGGTGAGCAGCCCTGCGCCCAGAATCCACAGGCCCAGGTGCGTCACACGTCCGGGCCACCGCGGGGGATTCAATGAGGGGAATGCAGTGGTGCTCATGGACGGATCCCCGAGTTAGACGCGGCACTTGTTGCCCAGCGCCGATTCAGGCATCTTGCAGCCTCGCGGCGAGCCGCGCAACCGAGAATCATTATGATCGGCATCATCGGTGGTACGGGTCTGTATCGCATGAGCGGACTGGAAGTGGACGAGTCGCGGCAGCTTCAAACCCCGTATGGACACCCTTCCTCGCCCGTGATGCTGGGCCGGCTCGGCGGCCGGCCGGTGGCGTTCCTGGCCCGCCATGGTCTGCAGCATAGTCTGCTGCCGAGTGAGATCAACTACCGGGCCAATATCTGGGCGCTGAAGAGCGTCGGGGTGCGCACCGTGATCGGCGTGTCCGCGGTCGGAAGCCTGCGCGAGGAGATTCGGCCGGGCGATCTCGCCCTGCCCGCGCAGTACCTGGATTTCACCAAAGGGGTACGCGTGGCGAGCTTCTTCGGCCAAGGCATGGTGGCCCACGTCTCGACGGCCAATCCCTCCTGCGCGACCACGAGCGCGCTGCTCGCCCGCACGGCCGACATGCTCGGTCTGCGGCTGCATAGGGACAAGACCTATGCCTGCGTCGAGGGCCCACGCCTCGGCACACGCGCCGAAAGCTTCTGGCTGCGCGGCGCGGGCGCCGACCTGGTCGGCATGACCAACATACCGGAGGCGTTCCTCGCGCTGGAGGCCCAACTCGGCTACTGCACCGTGACTGTGGCGACCGATTACGATTGTTGGCTGGATGATCCGGGGCAACACGTCTCGGTGGACCAGGTGATGAGCCAATTTCGCGACAGCCTGACGCGTGTCCAACAACTGCTCGCGCGCGCAGTCGCCGATTACCGCGACGACGAATCACGGCCATGCCGCCGGGCATTGCGCGCAGCGGTGGTCACGCCGCGCGAGCACCTGAGCGCGGCGCAGAAGGAAATCCTCGACTTCCTCGCCCTGTGAACCGGACGCATCAGCACGGCACGCCGGCGCCGGGCGCCGACAGCGACAGCTTGCGCAGCAACGCGTGCAGGCGGCGCCGCGCCGGCCGGTTATCCTGCGCCAGCTGGTCCATGGCCCGGGCCAGATCCGCGGGTGTGTCGATATCGTAGGAGCCGGCGAGTCTGGCGACGGCTCGCCCGGACTGCCGACAGCGGCGCTCGAGCGCCGCACCGAACGTCGGCTCACTCCAGGGCAGGTCGGTCAGATCGGGCCACTCGACGCGCGCGCCCATCAGGGTGACCCCGCCGTCGGCGGCAGGGATCAGAACGACATCGCTGTGATCGAGCGCCGCACGCGCCGCGATCAGGTCCTCGAGCCGCATCGAAGGCGCATCGCTGCCGATGAACAACACCCGATCGCAGCCGCGCGCGCGTGCAACCGCATCGACTGCGGCAATCCGCTCGCCGAGATTGCCGCCCGGCTGCGGCACGACCCATGCGGGCCGGGACATCAGGCCTTGGGCCCACTGCGCATCGCGCGCCTCGGCCGGTGAAATGATCAATTCATCCGGCCACGCGGCCGCGTCTTCCAGCACACACTCGAGCAGCGCGGCCGCCACGGCCAGCGTCCAGGCCTCGCCCAGACACCGGGCGAGGCGCCGCTTACCCGCACCGGGCACGGGCTTACGGCACAAGAGAGCCAGCGCGGCGGTGCGCGCCGGCGAGGCATCATTGGGCATGTGGGCGCAGTCCGTGCATCTCGCCTGTCCGGCGCTCAGCGAAGACCGCGCGCCGGCGGCGGTGCAGCCCCGTGCTCAGCGTTCGAGCCTCACGAGCGCGAGCGCGTGTGGAATCAGCCGCAGGCTCAGCCGAGCAGACGCGCCGTGCAGCGCCACGATCCGCGGCGGCGGCAAGCGCGCAGCTTCGCGCAGGACCCGCAATTGCTCGAAAGTCGGGTAGGCCGGACGGCCCATCGCCCGCCAGGCCGTCAGCGCCGAGCCATGATTGCGATCGACCACCCAGATGTAGGCGTAGCGCGCACCGTCGAGGTGCCGCAGTTGCAGCACGTCCGTGCGCGTGTGCCCGCCGGGTCCGGGCGGCGCGTAATTCCACACCGCGATCGAAAGCATGCCGTCGGGGCGACGCGTCACGATCACCGAGTGGGATCGGTTCGCGAGGCGCAGGTCACCGAGCCAGTGCAGCAGCTTGAAGTCGTTGAAGGATGCCTTGGGAATGTCGCCCACGGCAATCAAGCCGAAACCGCCGTGAAACGGCGTGCTGATCACCCCCTGCTCCTCGAACACGTCGGAGAACGTCCAGTACGACATGAGGTGAACGAGGCCTGCGGTGGCACGGATGGTATTGGCGAGCCACGGTCCGATGTAGGGCGAATCGGTGACGTCGATCTCATTGCCGGTATAGGTGGCGTTGAATTCGCTGAAGATGATCGGCAGATGCGGCAATGGCGAGTCCGCGACCTGACGGTGCACCTTCTCGACGGCGCGGATCACCATGTCGCGCCGCGAAATGTGCTCGTGCTTACCGAAGACGTTCTCCGCAGTGTCATCGCCGTAGACGTGCGTCGAGACGAAGTCCACCGGAACGTGACGGCGCACGCAGTGGCGGATGAACGCGCCGATCCACGCGGTCTGCGCCGTGGCCGGCCCGCCCACCCGCAGTCGCGGACTGACGCTCTTCAGCGCCCGGGCCGTCACGTCGTACAGGTGGAAATACGTCGCCTGTTTCGGGGTACCGGCCCAGAACGAGAGGTTCGGCTCGTTCCAGACCTCGAAGTACCAATGCGAGACTTGCTGAATGCCGTAGCGATGGATCAAGTGGCGCGCGAAGTGCTGGATCAGCTGCCGCCACAGCGCCCAGCTCTTCGGCGGGGACACGATCGGGTGGTACCAGAAGCCATTACTGACCTGATGCGCCGCGAGCGCGGGCGGCATGAAGCTGAGTTCGACGTAGGGTCGGACGCCGTTCTTCAGCAACCCGTCATAAATCGCGTCGACGTTCGTGAAGTTGTAGACCGGCCTGCCGCGCGCATCGAGGTGAACGATCCCCACCCCGCGATCGAAGATGCCGTGAAAGCGGATGAGGCGCAGCTCCGTCGCCCGCCTGACCTGACGCAGATCGCGCCGGTAATCGGCGCGCAGCGACAGAATCGCGCGGCCCGAACCGAACATCTGTTCCCAGAAGTGCGGGAACGGATGGGCGGGCGCATCACCGTTCACGAGGATGCGGACCGGCGCCGTGCCGCGCGGCACCGCCCGAGCCCATGGCGCAGATGCCGCCAATGCACCAAGGGCGAGCGCGGGCAGCCAAGACCGTGGGCATCGCGGCATGCTACGGCACGCAAGGCGCCTCATGCCTGCTCATCCCGCGCCTGGGCGCGCTGAAAGGCCGGACGGGCGATGACGCGCTGCGCATAAGCTTCAATCACCGGCGATTTGTCCATCAACGGACTCTGACCGAACATCGCGAAGGTCGTCCCATAGAGCACATCCGCGCCGCTGAAGTGCTCGCCGAGCAGGTATGGCCGGTGCTCGAGCCTGCGGACCAGCACCGGCATCGCCTCCTCCACTGCCACCCAGCCCGCCGTGCCGCGCGGGACCTCGACGTGCAGGAATTTGGACACGAAGGCCGGCTCCAGCACTCCGCTGTAATAGGCCAGCCACGACAGATAGGCCCCGCGATCCCGGCCGCCGACCTGCGGCCCGAGGCCGCGCTCGGGGAACCGGTCGGTCAGATACAGCGTGATGGCGGAGGATTCGAACACGACCGACCCGTCATCGTCGATCGCGGGCACCTTGCCGTGCGGATGCGGGTTGGCCGGATCCACCGCCCCCGTGCCGTCGCGCTTGCGGACCTCGACCCGCCGGATCTGATACGGGACCCCCAGTTCCTCGAGCAAGAAGATGAAACGTGTGGAGCGCGTCTTGGGGTGATGGAACAGGGTGATCATGGTCGCGCGTCCTCCGCGCCGGCAGGCCGATCTTGCAGTTTGTCACGCTCGATGGTTGCTTTCAAGACACCAGGTCTCCTGCATCCGGCCTGATCATCACGCGCGATCCCGGCAACATCACCGCGGCGATGCGCCGACGCCACGCAATCGTTGCGGTCGTCCCGCGCGCCCGAGCACTGCCGAGGGACCCGTACCGGGGAGTCGAGGGAAACTGCGGCGCGAGCGTTCGACTGCGCCGAAGCCGCGATCGAGGCCAACGCGTTGCACGGTCGCACCCGCGCCGTGCAGCGCGGCCCGGGCGTGAGACGTAACACGGACTCACGCAACTCAAGCGCGTACTTTCGGCGACATCACGACGGCGGCCCCGGTGTTGCCGGATATGATCCAGCAGCCCGGCACGGTGACCGTTGGCGCGCGCGATCTGCAGCAACTGCGAGACCCGCGACTGCCCGCCGGGTCGGCGGCGACAGGGGCACCGCTGTTGCGCAACGCGGCGGGCACTCTCCTCGCCAAGATCCCCTGCGACCAGAGCCAGGGCGAGATTCATCGCCGCGGTACTTTCGGCCAAGCACGGACTTTCACATCGCAGGTCATCGATGCGGTCCGCTTCCACGCGCACATTGACAAAGCGGTGCACAAAGGCCGCGCTGCAGCTCCAATGCGCGGTTGCCGCACGGCCCTCGAGCAGTCCGACCTCGATGAACGCCGTGACATCGACACGGATGCGCCCGACGTCCCGGCCGAGATCGCGGGCCAGAGCCTCGGCATGCTCATCCAGAACCGCGACGCGACCGATAGTCGGCAGACTGATCGACCGAGCCGCGTTGACGAAACCTCTGATACGCAGTCAGTCCTCACGGCTCACGACACCATGGCATTTGGTTACGTGGCTCATCCGAGTGCTGCGCCATTGCTTTGCGCGCGCTCACTCTTTGGCTCGCCTCACATAACGAGCGACGCGCAAGTTGTCGGCACTTACGCGGGTTGACTGGGCCGAATGCGGCGTCTGGAACGGCGTTTCGCCATCGTCTGCACCGGACCACCACGCTCCTCATTAGTACGTTGCCGCACATACGCCGGCGAGCCGATGAACTTAGAATACACTCATGATCCAACCTGCGTCTGGGACCAATGCAGTTTGCCCGGCCGCGCTGAATCGCCTCGGTCAGACGAAACGCTTACTCCCTTGATGCGCTCAGGAAAACCGCTACTTTTCGCTTTGGCGCTGATCGGCGCGCTGGCGATCGTGGCGGGCATTGGCTCGACCGCCTTCTTCTTTGGCGGGTTCTTCAACGTCGCGGCCGATCACCCGGATCCGACGATCGTGAATTGGGCGCTCGTGCAGGTTCGCAAAGCGTCCATCGTGCGACATGCGACCACGCGTCCTCCGGCAGGGTTGCTCGACAATGCGGCCGCGGTGCAGGCAGGCGCACGGGCGTACGCCACGATCGGTTGCGTCTACTGTCATGGCGAGCCTGGTGTTGAGTCGGCAACCTTCTCCGAAGGGCTCAACCCGCCACCGGATCTCAGAAAGGTAGTCAACCAGCTCACGCCGGAGGAACTATTCTGGGTCATAAAACACGGCATCAAGATGACCGCCATGCCGAGTTTCGGCTCCGACAGGCCACCGGTTCGAAACAATACGATTTGGAGCATTGTGGCTTACTTGCGAAAGCTATCGACGGTCTCGGACGCAAATTTCAAGGCGTGGAACAAGACCCCCATTGGCAGCAATTGGGTGTCCGGCTGCGGACCAGGTCGCGCCTCTGGCTGCGGACCCGGTCGGGAGTGATGTGTTTCATAGTCTTCATATCGGCATGTTGTTAAAAAGGCTGCCACATGACGTGTAACCGTGTGCTCGCGGCGACGCCATGGGCACTGCTCGCGCTACTGCTCTCGACGGTAAGTTTGACGGCTGGCGCAGAGGCGAAGGCCATTTCTGCAGCCGACCTTCGGGCCAAGATACAATATTGCCAAGACTGCCACGGGCCGTCCGGCCGAGGCACGGTCGGCGGATATCTTCCCATCCCGCGTATCGCGGGCCAGACACCCGAATACATCGAGAGACAGCTGCTGGCGTTTGCGCACTCCATGCGGGATAAGAACAGTTCTTTAGGTATAACATCGGCGCATTCTCTCAGCCCGGCAATGCGCCTCCTTCTGGCAGCGCACTTTAGCGGTCTCAACCCCGCGCCGATCGGACAGGGCCCGAGGAATCTGGTGGCAACAGGCCGAACAATCTACGAGGAGGGTGTTCCTACCGACAATATTCCCGCATGCTCCGGTTGCCACGGCCCCAGCGCCAAGGGCATGAACAAAATCCCTCGTCTGGCTGGTCAGCTCGATTCATACATCGTGAGAGAGCTGACGAATTGGAGTAAAGTACGCGGGCAAAATCCGCTCAAAGCAGGCGCATCGGCCCCCATGAAGCATATTGCGCACAATTTATCCGCAGCCCAAATTGCCGCCCTCGCGGCCTACCTCAGTTATCTGAAAAACTGACGAGTACTCGGATAAGCCACGGCGTAGCTTTGCGGTCGCTTAGGGTCTTAAACGACGGTTCGTTCGCAGCATGGACGGGTTAAATTGTCGGCGTTGAGGCAACGCGAGGAGTAGCCCGAGGACTTGGCGTTGCTTGGCTTGGTGTTTCGCAGCCGGTGCTCGCGGAAAACCTCGGCGCCTGTCGTCGTGCAGCACTTGATTTCCGCCTTGCCTTCTGCGGTCGGGTGAGAGTGCCGCAATGGCGGCATTTGTCCATCCCGCCCCGCTAGACATCGACGCATCGTCCGGCCAGCTCTCCGGTGAGCGGTACCGGGCAGGTGGCCAATACGCGCTCGAGCGAGGCGCTGGCGCGTTTGGGACATTTTCGAACGTCAGCCCCTGGAGAACTCAGGTGCCGAGAGGTCTGCGGTCGGGCGGCGTGAACACAGGATCGTAAAGCGATACCGGCAAATGGTAGTGGGTCAGTTTGAGCCGAAGCGCTTTGGGACGCTGAAGATAGCGATGCGCCGATGGCCAAGGTTGAACGTCTTGAGGAGCGTTGCCCTGAATGCGCGCTCTCTGCCCTTTGTGGTTTGGAGGACCCAGCCGGCCCCGCCAGTCATCCGCTTCCCATTTTTCATGACGCCCCGTTGTGATGCGGTGCTCCAAGGGCCATAGTGTGAGCATGCCAGACCGCTCAAGCAAGCGTCTTCGTGACGTAAATCAGCTCGCCAAGTTTCTCACCGACATCGCCACGGGACAGGCAGAGATGCCCAAGACGGACGAGGGCAAGGACGCAGCAGCCGTGTCGCTCGGCCGACGGGGTGGCCTGAAGGGCGGCAAAGCCAGGGCTGAGGCTCTGACAAAAAAGCAGCGGTCCGATATAGCGAAGAAGGCTGCCCAAAAGCGCTGGGGAAGATAGGGAATTCCAATACCCATCAGACGCTACGGATCACCCCAGCGATGGCGGCTGGGGTCTCGGATAAGCTTTGGACTCTAGAAGAAATTGCAGCGTTGTTAGATACTTAGAAAAGTGAACTCCGTCGCTCGCATATCCGGCAGGGCAGGCGTAGAATTACCGCCGATAAGAAACGGCTGCTTAGTGGGTGTCATATAAGAGGGGCACGTCCCCCACCCGCTTTGCGGCCTTTTTATTTGGGAGGCCAAATGGCCGTATCGTACGCAATGCTGCTTGATGGCGGGTTCATCCGTCGCAAGCTTGGCACGAAGAAGACGCCCGCTAACGCTGCCGCTATTTCCGCCTTTGCCAGCAGCATTCAGAAGCTTCCATGTCTCGGTCAGATGCGGCTTCATCGCATCTACTATTACGACGCTAGGCCCCTGGAAGGTATCGCCACCAGACCACTCGGGGCGGTGCTATGGACTTTGGCGCAACGGAAATTGCTGCGAGAAACAAGAGCGCCCAAGCGGCTCTTTTGAAAGAGCCGTTCTTCGCACTACGCTTCGGCGAGCTATTTCACGAAGGGTGGCATCTCAAGCCAAAAATCCTGAGCAAGCCGGGCGGGTCCCACCGTAGAAATCGAATCCTCTGATGTGATGCCAAGCATTCGACAGAAGGGTGTCGATATGAGGATCGGACTCGACATCGCTAGCTTAACGCTCAAGCGTCAGGCGCAGGTCATCGTCCTGGTTACCGCAGATAGTGACTTTATCCCGGCCATGAAATTCGCTAGGCGAGAAGGGGCCCAGCTGTTCCTGATAACTCTGGCACACGGGATCAAGGAAGGGATGCGAGAACACGCGGACTTGGTTATCGAGCGGTATCCGTTCTAGAAATTTCCAAACTGACCCACTACCCGGCAAATAGTTGCCGCGAGTGAGGGCGCGGGAATTGGCCCGCTCGATCGCGATGCGGCCCGTCCCCGTGCCCACACACCGAGCCGCGCTCACGGGCCGGTCGGCCCCGTGCTGCGCCAGAGCGGAGATTCCTCGGGCAAGTCATCGAGCTGACGCGCGGTGTAGTCGTAGCCGGCTTGAATCGCCCGCTCGAATGCCTTCCAGTTGAGCATGTCGATCTCGGCCAGCGGCGGGCGCAGCAGCAGATCCGTCCTGCTGCGCTGCGCGGCCGTGAGCGTCGTGCTGTTGACCATGCCGCTGCGCCACAGAATCTGAAAGATATTCGGCAGCTGCCGCCGCGCCCGGATCCAGGACAAGAGCTGCCACGGCCGGGGCACGTCGAGCTCATCGCCTCGGGTCGTGAAAGCCCGATCCGCCCCCGCATCGCAGCCGATCACCGGTCCGCGGCCAAGCTCCAGCATGACATCCACGGGCAGGTTGTTCATGGCCCCGCCGTCGACCAGCACCTGCCCGGCGTGCACCACGGGCGGCAGCACGCCCGGCACCGAGACCGAGGCGCGCAGCGCCCGCCAAAGCTCGCCGCGCCGGTGCACGTGCGGGTAACCGGTAGTCAAATTGGACGAGACACAGAAGAACGAGAGCGGCAAATCCTCGATCGCAAGCTCGCCGAACGCCTCGAACAACATTCGGCTCACCTTGCGTCCGGATACCAGCGACACGAACGGCAGCGTGTAGTCGCGCAGCGGCCCGGACTCGACGAAGTAGTGACGGAACCGGTCGGTCAGCTCCGTCACGCTCCAATGGCCGGCGACGGCGGCGCCAAGGATGCCGCCCATGCTGGTCCCGCCGACCAGATCGATCGGGATCCCCGCCTCGCGCAGCGCCTTGACGGCACCGATGTGCGCAAAGCCGCGCGCGCCGCCGCCGGAGAGCACCAGCCCCACGGCGCGACCGGTCAATAGCCGCGCGAGCCGCGCATAATCGGCCGGGGACTGCACGTGGTGATGCGGGATGTCGGGCAGATTGGCGAGCCAACGGGCGGCGGCGCCGGTCTCGATCCTGGTGTCGTGCACCAGGATCAACTCCCAACGCTGCGGAGTGAGACTGTGATCGTGCGGCCAACGCAGCGCGCCCCAGCTGCCCGCCGGACTGTCCGCGCGCGCCAGCAGCAACAGCGCGTCCGCCTGTCGCTCGCACAGCTTCGTCCAGCGGCTCGGCATGGGATCGGCCACGTAGACGACGAAGTCGTTGGTCGACTCGATGTTGTTGAACCACTCGCTGGTGTGCGTGCCGGCGCGCACGCTCCAGACCAGCTCCGCGCGCCCGAACTCGGCGAGCGCCTTGATCAGCGCGGTGGAAAATCCCGCAACATCCACCTCCAGACTCTGCGGCAGCACCGTGAAGGTGGAGGCGCCGCGCAGATGCGCCCGGGGCATGGCATCCATCCGCTCCAGCCGCTCGACCATCAGCTGCGCGATACGCCACATGGCCTGCGGATCGCGCCGCAGTACGTCGTTGAATGCGCAGGCCGGGATCCGCGCCAGCTCGGTGTTGCGCAGCGCCACGACGTGCGCGGTGCGCGGGCGCCCCGAGATCAGGCCCATCTCCCCGACAGTGTCGCCGGCGGCCAGCCGCGCCAGAAAGCGGCCCTGCACCCGGCCGTCGGCCGTCAGAACCGCCAGACTCCCGCTGAGCACGACGTAGAGCGCATCGGCGGGCTCGCCGGCGGCGAACAGAGCCGCGCCGCCGGGCAGCGACAGCCATTGCGCCGCATCGGCGATCTGCCGCAGCACGGTCGGCGCCAGGGCATTGAACAGCGGCATCCGCGCCAGCAGCGCCCCGAGATCGGCCCGCAGGGCCGTGCTGCCCTCGTGAAGGCCGCGGTTCATAGGCACGGCGGCGCGATCGCCGCGGCATCGACTGCAATGCCGTTCATTCAAACCTCCCCGCGTGCTGAGGCACGTCTGTGTTTGTTCAAGCGCGGAGCGCGCAACGCGCCCCGCTCCGCCGGACCCCCGCTGTCGGCGGCCCGGTTACCTCTCTAGAATCGCCGCGACGCCCATACCGCCGGCCGTGCAGACCGAGACCAGGCCACGCTGGGCGGCCGGATCCATGGCGAGCAGCCTTGCCAGCGTCGCCAGGATGCGCGTACCGGTAGCCGCGAACGGATGACCGATGGCGAGGCTGCCGCCCTTGACGTTCATGCGCGTGCGCTCGATCGAGCCGAGCGGCGCATCCAGGCCGAGGTTCTCGCGACAAAACCGCTCCGACTCCCAGGCCGCGAGCGTGCACAGCACCTGCGCCGCGAACGCTTCGTGAATCTCGTAATAATCGAAGTCCTGCAGATTCAGCCCCGCATCCCGCAGCATTGCCGCGACGGCATACGCCGGCGCCATCAGCAAGCCCTCCCGCCCGCCGGCGTAGTCGACCGCCCAAGCCTTGCCGTAGCGCAGGTAGGCGAGCACGGGAAGCTTGTGTTGCTCGGCCCAGGACTGCGAGGCGAGCAGCACGGCGCTCGCACCGTCGGTCAGCGGCGTGCTGTTGCCGGCAGTGAGCGTACCGGCACGCGGGTCGAAACTGGCGCGCAGCGTTGCGAGCTTCGCCGTCGAGGAGTCCGGCCGGATGTTGTTGTCGATCCGCAACCCGAGAAAAGGCTCGACCAGATCCTGGTAGAATCCCTCGCGCCAGGCGGCCGCCGCCTTCATGTGGCTCTCGTAGGCGAGCCGGTCCTGCGCCGCTCGAGTGATTCCCCAGCGCTGCGCCATCAACTCGGCACTCTGTCCCATCGACAATCCGGTGCGCGGCTCGGTCACCGTCGGCAGCACGGGTTTGAAATACCGGGGCCGCAGGCGCAGCCACGGCCGCGAGCGCTGCGCGAACGTCCGGCCTCGGAAGCTCGCGAGCAACAGCTGTTGATAGGCGCGCGGGTACGTGATCGGCGGATCACTGATGGTGTCGGTGCCGCCGGCGATGCCCACATCGATCTGGCCGAGGGCGATCTTGTTGCCGATCGCGAGCGCCGCCTCCAGGCCGGTGCCGCAGGCGCGCTGCAGGTCGAACCCGGGAGTGCGAGGATCCAGGCCGCATGAGAGCACGCACTCGCGAGTCAGATTGTAGTCCCGCGGATGTTTGATGACCGCGCCGGCGGCGAGCTCCCCGAGCCGCGCCCCCTGCAGCTCGAAACGCGCCACGAGCGCGCTCAGCACTGCGGTGAGCATCTCCCGGTTTCCCACGGACGAGTAGACGCCGTGGGCGCGGGCGAACGGTATACGCACCCCCCCCAAGATGGCCACTCGCCGTACGGCCGAGCCGACCAGCATAGACCCCTCCCACGAGACGCCCGGCGACCCAATCCGGCCGCTAGGCTATCATGCGCGGCTCCCACCGGGGCAATTGCGCCGCGGGCCGGCGACGCTTTTGCCGCACCAGGGTTCGCACGCTATCCTTTTGAATTCAGCGGCGAATGGCGCGGACCAAAGGACAGAATCAATGGGCGAATTCACCCCCCTCATGGCCCGCGACGGGCACAAACTGCAGGCCTATCTCGCCGCGCCGCCCGCCAAGTCACGGGGCGGGGTGGTCGTGATCCAGGAGATCTTCGGGGTCAACGGGCATATCCGCGCCGTGACCGACGGATTCGCGCAGGCGGGCTATACGGCGATCGCCCCGGCGCTGTTCGACCGCGTCCGCCGCGGCATCGAGCTCGGCTACAGCCCGCCTGAAGTCGACGAAGGCCGCGGTTATGCGCAGCAGCTGAATCCCGAGCAGACGCTGAAGGACTTGGCTGCGGCCGTCGCGGTCGTCAAGCATGCCGGACGCGTCGCCACCGTGGGCTACTGTTTCGGCGGCGCCCAGTCCTACCGGGCCGCCTGCCTCCTGCCGATCGACTGCGCGGTCGTCTACTACGGCCGCGTCCAGGATGCGGGATCGCCACCGCGTTGTCCGGTTCTGTATCACTTCGGTAGCGCCGACCAGAGCATCCCGCCTCACGAGGTCGATCGCATCAAGGCGCTGCACCCCGGCGGAACGTTCTACATCTACCCGGGGGCCGGTCACGGTTTCAATTGCGACCTGCGAGCCTCCTACGACCCTGCCGCCGCCGAGCTGGCCCGGGAACGGACACTGCAGTTCCTCGAGCAGCACCTCCAGCGCAACGATCGGGACGGAGCCGGCGGGGCCACGGACCCCTCGCGGGGATGATGCAAAGAGGAGACTCGACGGCCAAGGCTTAGCTTGGCAGCGGCACGTGATCCGACCTGGCTTGCGGGACGGATGCGCAACCGCCTGAGGCGAATGACCGCTGCAACGAGCGGCTATCGCCGGCCGCGGGTAGGGAGTTCCCGCAACCCCCCTGGCTCGGCACCGGCTCGCTGCGCTATCGTGCGCCGTATGCGCTATCAAGGGTCCCTGGATTTCCACCGCGACATGGCCGAGCGCATCGGCATCCTCGCGGTGAACTTCGGCACACCCGAGTCTCCCACGCCGCGCGACGTGCGGCGCTTTCTGGCGCGGATGCTGCGCGACCCGCGCGTGGTGGAGC
Source organism: Gammaproteobacteria bacterium (assembly GCA_027365225.1). Taxonomy (GTDB): domain Bacteria; phylum Pseudomonadota; class Gammaproteobacteria; order Steroidobacterales; family Steroidobacteraceae; genus 13-2-20CM-66-19. The sequence continues at coordinate 69,815 of DAHXNV010000001.1, read as the reverse complement.
TGCCCCGGACGTTGTGGTTGCCGATCCTTTACGGATTCATCCTGCCGTTGCGCCCCGGGCGGGTGGCGCCCAAGTACCGCAAAATCTGGTCGGCGCAAGGCTCCCCGTTGCGCGAGCAGTCGCAGCAGCTGCGCGCCGCGCTGAGCAGCGTCCTCGCGCAGCGGATGATGGCGCCGTTCTCGGTCGAGTTCGGGATGCTGTACGGCACTCCGACCGTGTCCCAGTCCCTGCAACGGCTGCGCGCGGCGGGCGCCCATCGGATCGTGGTGCTGCCGCTGTTCCCGCAGTACTGCGGTGCCACGACGGCCGCGGTTTATGATCAGGTCAACGCGGAACTCGCCCGCTGGCGCTGGCTGCCCGAGCTGCGCTTCATCGCCGAATACCACGATCAGCCCGAATACATCGATGCGCTGCGCGAGAGTGTCGTGCAGCACTGGCGCGCGCATGGCCGGACGGCTCACCTGCTGATTTCGTTCCATGGCATTCCCGAGCGCTACTTCCATCAGGGCGATCCATACTTCTGCAAGTGTCAGAAAACCGCGCGCCTGCTCGCCGAAGAGCTGCTGCTCACCGAAGGTGAGTGGACCGTCACGTTCCAGTCGCGCTTTGGCCGGGCCGAGTGGCTGCGCCCCTATACCATGGAGACGCTCGCCGCCATGCCGCGCCGCGGCATCAAAGATGTCACGGTCATCTGTCCGGGTTTCGCGGTCGACTGCCTCGAGACTCTCGAGGAGATCGATGTCGAGAACCGCGCGGCGTTCATGCGCGCCGGCGGCGAACGATTCGATTACGTCCCGGCGCTCAACGCCCGTCCGGAGCACGCGGCGCTGCTCGCCAATCTCCTTGCCCGGCACAGCCAAGGCTGGACGGAGGTCGACCTCGGCTTGCTGCCGGCGGCGGTGCCGCGCGACAGCTCGGCCTGAGCCGCACGCTAGGACGGCTCACGGCGCAACTTGGAGGTGCACAGATCGAAGATGGCCGCCATGACCAGGCGTACCGAATGATTCATGCTCGCCTCGATTGCCTTCAGCGCCGCCTCGCGGATCGCGGCGCTGAGCAACGGGATCTGTTCCGGCGGCACGCCGTCGGGCAATCTGGCGGTGATGCGCACCGCCGGGACATCCTCGACGATGCGCCGCAGCAACTGATGCACGCGGTTCGCCTTGGCGCGCAGCAGCGACTCGTCGTCGCCGAACAAGGCGCCGACCGCCAGCAGATCCTCGACCCATTGCACGCGGGCTCGCTCCCAGTCGTGCTCGGATTGGAAAGTCACCCGGATATTTTCGCCCATGCGCGCCGCTCCCGCGGATTGATCCCTGAGGGACCGGAACAGAGTAGGCGCTTCCGGTACGGCCCTGCCAGGGGTATAGGTGGCGAAAACGTGCAGATTTGCGCTCTTGGTGCGCGGCGCACGCCCCGCGATGCCCGGTGTTACGATTCTCTCGAGGCCCCCACGGTGCGCCCCGTCGGGCGCCGCGCACACCCGCACAGGAGTCGCCGCCGATGCTGATCGTCACAACCGAGAATGTCCCGGGCTATCGCGTCACCGCCGTCAAAGGCCAGGTGTTCGGCGTCGTGGTTCGCAGCCGCGGCCTAGCCGGCAACATCATGGCGGGGCTGCGCTCGCTCGCCGGCGGCGAGATCTCCGAGTACACGCAGCTGCTCGAGGACGCGCGTCGGCATGCCGTCGACCGCATGGTGAAGAATGCGACGCTGATGCAGGCGAACGCCGTCGTCATGATGCGCTTCGACTCCTCCGAGATCGGGCAGACCATGACCGAGATCGTCGCTTACGGCACCGCGGTGGACATTGAGAAATCCCCATGATGCTGCGCACCGCGGTCCTCGCCGTAGGCGTGCTCACGGCCCTGGCCGGGGGCACGCTGCTGCTGCTGGGGCGCACGGACGGCGGAGCGCAGCTGCTCGCGTTCGGCACCCTGGCGACGATTGCCACCGCCCTCGAGCGCTGGCGCTACCGCAAGCAACTACCGGTGGCCGGACGCTGGGAACGCACCGGAGAGCGGTTCGAGGACCCCGCCACGGGCCAACCGATGGAGGTCCTTTATGACCCCGCAAGTGGCGAGCGCCGTTACGAGCCGCTGACGCCGCATTGATTCTCGGGGCGGCTGACGCTGCCGCGACACGCCGGTGAATCGTGCAGCGGCGTGCGTCTGGCCTGCCTCCGAAATATCCGCACGTCAGCGCCTGACAGTCCGCCCCCGACCCGCCCGAGGGGAACGCTTCGGCCGCGCGGCGCGGCTGCGCGCGGCTGTCGGCCGGGGTCTCGCCACTTTCGCCTTGACCGCGGCGCGCTTCTTGGCCTTGATCGGTGCGCCCCGCTTGGCTTTGACTTGCGTCGCCTTGGCACGCCGTGTCCCGCGTGCCGTGCCCGTGGACTGCGCCGTCGCTCGGAGACGGCGCACGGCGCGCCGGGCACGCGCGGGCGGCGGTTTACTCACCGCCGTAGCCACACCCCCGCGCAGTTGCTCGAGTATCGCCGGGTTCTCCAGCGTGGAAACGTCCTGCGTGATGTCCTCGCCGCGGGCGATCGCGCGCAGCAAACGGCGCATGATCTTGCCCGAGCGGGTCTTGGGAAGATTATCGGTGAAGCGGATTTCATCGGGTTTGGCAATGGCGCCCAGCTGTTGCCCGACCCACTCGCGCAGGACCTGCGCCAGATGCGCCGTGTCCCCTTTCGGCTGCGCGCCCCGACACACGACATACGCGAACACCGACTCACCCTTGATCTCGTGCGGTTTGCCCACGACCGCCGCCTCGGCGACTCGCGGATGCGACACCAGCGCCGACTCGATCTCCATGGTTCCGAGCCTGTGACCGGCGACATTGAGCACATCGTCGATCCGGCCCATGATCCAGAAGTATCCGTCGGCATCGCGGTGCGCGCTGTCACCCGCCACGTAGTAGCGGTTTTGAAATTTCTCCCAATACGCCGCCGTGTAGCGGTCGTTGTTGCGCCAGATCGTGCGCAGCATCGAGGGCCAGGGCTTCTTGATCACCAGATAGCCGCCCTGCTCGGGGCGCGTGACCGGCTCGCCGTGATCATCGACGATGTCCGCGTCGATCCCCGGCAGCGGATGCGTGCAGGAGCCGGGCTTGGTCGCGGTCACGCCGGGAACCGGCGAGATCATGATCGCTCCGGTCTCGGTCTGCCACCAGGTGTCGACGATGGGACAGCGGCCCCGCCCGATCACTCGTTGATACCACATCCACGCCTCGGGATTGATCGGCTCGCCGACGCTGCCGAGCAGCCGCAAGTTCGACAGGTCGTAACGCGCCGGAACCTCCTCGCCGAGTTTCATCAGGGCACGGATGGCGGTGGGCGCCGTGTAGAACACCGTGACTCCGTAGTCCTGGCAGATCTTCCAGAACCGCCCGCCGTCCGGATAGGTCGGCGCGCCCTCGTACATCACGACGGTGGCTCCGGCGGCCAGCGGGCCGTACGCCAGATAGCTGTGTCCGGTCACCCAGCCGGCATCCGCGGTGCACCAGAACACGTCGTCGTCGTGCAGGTCGAAAACCCACTTCGTGGTCAGCTTCGCGCCGAGCAGGTAGCCCCCGCTCGAGTGTTGAATGCCTTTGGGCTTGCCGGTCGAGCCGGAGGTATAGAGCAGGTAGAGCGGGTGCTCGGCCCCGACCCACTCGGGCTCGCAGACCGACGAATGCCCCGCGATGGCCTCGTCCCACCACAGGTCGCGCCCCGGCTCCATGTTGACCTTCCGGCCGGTGCGCTTCAGCACGATCACGCGCTTGATGCTCGGGCAGCCCGTCGCGAGCGCCTTGTCCGCCGCGACCTTCAGCTCGATGGCCTGTCCACCGCGCCACCCGCCGTCGGCGGTGATGAGCACTTTGGCGCCGGTGTCCTCGATCCGTTCCTTCAGCGCCGGCGCGGAAAAGCCCCCGAACACGACCGAATGAATCGCGCCGATGCGATTGCAGGCGTGCATGGCCACGATGACCTCGGGCACCAGCGGCATGTAGATCGCGACTCGATCACCGCTGTGCACGCCGTGCGCCTTCAGCGCATTGGCGAACTGACAGACCTCGGTATGGAGGTCCTGATAGCTGATGCGGCGGGTATCGCCGGGCTCGCCCTCGAACAGGATCGCCGGCTTGCGGCCGCGCTCGGCCAGGTGCACGTCCAGGCAATTGAACGAGACGTTGAGCCGTCCGTCGGTGAACCAGCGGTAGTTCGGCGCCTCGCTCTCGTCGAGCGTTACCGTGAAGGGCGTACGCCAGACGATCTCCTCGCGCGCCAGCTGCGCCCAGAAGCCGGTGTAATCGCTCTCGGCGTGGCGGCGCAGGCGCTCCAGATCGGCCGCCTTCAGCCGCGTCCGGGCGGTGAATTGCGCAGGCGGCTCGAAGGTGCGCGTCTCCTGCAGGACGGACTCGATGTTCTTGCTTGCCATGCTTGCCCCCATCGACCGATCAAAGAGCGCCGAGCATAACTGAACCGCTCAGGAAATCATGCAGAACCACTGCATGCCAGGCTCACGCATCATCGCCCGGCGCAGACCCGCCGCCCCGCTCGGCAACCCAGGCAGCCAGACGCTCGCCCTGACAGCGCAGCAGCTGGCCGAATCGCAGCCGATCATAGAGCATGCCCAGCGCCGCCAGATCCGGCACGCGCGGCCGCAGATCCCGAGGCGTCACCTCGAGCGGCATGTCGCATACGATGCGGGTGAGACGGCGCGCCAGATACACCATCTCGCGATGCTCGCGCAGCCGCTCCCGCAGCTCGCGGCCGCCGCGCAGGCCGAGCGCCGTCACCCGCCCGAGTCCGGCATACAACTCGTCGATCGAGCCGAATGCGCGCATCAGCGCCGAGGCGGTCTTCGGTCCGACGCCAGGCACGCCCGGGATGTTGTCGGATACATCTCCGGTGAGCGCCAGGTAATCGGCGAAGCGCTCCGGCCGTACCCCGAAGCGGCGCTCGACCTCGTGATAGCCCAGCTGGCCGCGGGCGCCGAAATCCCAGTACAGATCACCCACGCGCACCAGCTGGGCGAAATCCTTGTCACGCGTGATGAACGCCGAGGGAATCCCCTGCCGGCGCATCAGGCACGAGAGCGTCCCGATCAGATCGTCCGCCTCGTAGCGCGAATCGACGAACACCGCGAGGCCGAGCCGGGCACACAGCTCGCGGCAGTAATCGAATTGGGCCGCCAGATCCGGCGGCGCGGGCTCGCGGTTGGCCTTGTAGGGCGGATAGATGTCGTTGCGGTAGGAGGAGGCGAGCCGCCGGTCGAAGGCCACCGCAATCAGCTCCGGCCGAGTCCGCTCGAGCAGGTCGCCGAGGAAGCGGGCAAAGCCGAATACGGCGTGCACCGGCCGCTGCTCGATGTCGAGCATGTCGGGCAATTGCGAGTGATAGGCGCGGAAAACGTAGACCGAAGCGTCGATGAGGTAAACCAACGTCGGCTATTCCACCATCCGCGCGCGCAGCTTGCGGCCGAGCCCGCGTCAGCTCAGCCAGCGCTGGATACGGTCGTGCAACGGGCTCGACCGCGGGAAGTGCGCCAGCAGGTACTCCATCTGGTCGGCCAGCACACGCCGCCCCTTCAGGAAGACGTACTCGGCATAGGTGGGCGTGAACGGCACCGCGATCAGCTGCATGTGCGCCTGCTCCGGGGTGCGCGAGGCCTTCTGGTTGTTGCAGCGCCGGCAGGCCGTCACCACGTTGGTCCAGATGTCGAGGCCTCCCTGGCTGAATGGCCGGACGTGATCGCGCGAGAGCTCCCGGGTCGGGAAACGCAGCCCACAGTACATGCAAACGTGGGCGTCCCGGCGAAACAGCGTCTGGTTGTTCAGCGGCGGCACGTAATCGTGGCGCGTGCTGCCGGGGTTGCCGGTGTGCCCCACGGTGGCGACGATGGAGTTGATCTCGAGCGCGGTGCGCCGGCCGGTCAGCGCGTTGATCCCGCCGAACAGCGTATACAGCCGGCTGCCGCAGGTGTACGCCACCTGCCCCTGAGTGTACAGCCGGGCCGCCTCCCGATAATCGATCCACTCGAGCGGCATCCCGGATACGTCCGCACGCAGCACGAGTTGGGAGAGCCCGCGTGCCGTTCCGGCCGGGATGATGTGCGGGTCGTCGATCACACCGTGATCGGCCCGATCGAGGTCGATGCCCATCATGACGGCCTTAAGATTAAGGCAAGAATGTACTTGAGTTCAACGTGCCAACGTGTAGGGTAGACACTCCAGGGGCCGGCGCCCCGTAAACCGTGCCGGTTGCCGCTTTGCGAGGGCCATCGATGCCAATCATTATCGGCGCGCTGCGCGAAGCGGCGCCCCGCGAGACACGGGTCAGCCTGGTACCGGAAGTGGCCGAGAAATTCATCCGGGCAGGCGCCCGGATCCTGCTCGAGCGGGGCGCCGGGGAACGGGCCAACTTTCCCGATTCGGCCTACCGCGGCGTCGAGTGGAGCGATGCCGCCGGGGTGCTCGCCCAGGCGGACGTGCTGCTCACCGTGCAGCCGCTCGCCGCAGCTCAGATTGGCTCGCTCAAAGCCGGCGCGGTGCTCGTCGGCTTCCTGCAGCCCCACGCCCGGCGCGAGGAGATCCTGGCCCTGCAGCGCGCGGGCGCGACCAGCTTCGCGATGGAACTCGTGCCGCGCATCTCGCGTGCGCAATCGATGGATGCGCTCTCTTCACAAGCGGCCGTTGCCGGTTACAAGGCGGTGCTGATCGCGGCCGACCACCTGCAGAAATTCCTGCCGATGCTGACCACCGCCGCCGGAACGATCCGGCCCGCCCAGGTGCTGGTCATCGGCGCCGGCGTGGCGGGACTGCAGGCGATCGCGACGGCGCGGCGCCTCGGGGCGATGGTGGAGGCGTACGACGTCCGCAGCGCCACACGCGAACAAGTCAAATCCCTCGGCGCGAAATTCCTCGACACGGGCGTCAGCGCCGAAGGCACGGGCGGATACGCGCGAGAACTCACCGAGGCCGAGCGGCGCAGCCAGCAGGAGGCGCTCGATGCGCGGATCGCCGCCGCCGATGCGCTGATCAGCACTGCTGCCGTCCCGGGCCGGCCCGCACCCAAGATCATCCTGCGCGGCGCGCTGGAGCGGATGCGGCCCGGATCAGTGATCGTGGACCTTGCCGCCGAACAAGGCGGCAACTGCGAGCTGACGCGCCCGGGGGAAACCGTCGTCCATCGGGGCGTGCAGGTGATCGGACCGGTCAACCTCCCGGCGCAGTTGGCTTACAACGCCAGCGAAATGTATGCGCGCAATCTGTTCAATTTCCTGACACCGGCAATCAGGCAGGGAGCCCTCGAGGTGGACTGGAATGACGAGGTCTTCGCCCAGTCGTGTCTCACGCATGCCGGTGAAATCCGCCACGAGCCGACCCGCAAGGCGATCACAGGCTGAGCAGCCTCGAATCGGGGGGAAATCATGACTGGAATCATCGCACTTTACATCTTCATGCTGGCGGCCTTCACCGGCTACGAAGTCATCGCGCGCGTGCCGGTGATCCTGCACACGCCACTGATGTCGGGCTCGAATTTCGTGCACGGTATCGTGCTGGTCGGCGCGATGGTGGAGCTCGGCAACGCCCATACCCCGCTCGAGAGGACGATAGGCTTCATCGGCGTGCTGCTCGCCTCCGGCAACGTGGTCGGCGGCTACGTCTCCACCGAGCGGATGCTCGAGATGTTCAAATCGAGTCAGGACAAGCGCAAAGGCGGCAGAGCATGAGCGCACTACCGGCCTCGGTGACCGGCGATCTGATTCAGGCGGTGTATTTCGCCGCCGCGCTGCTGTTCATCATCGGCCTCAAGCGCATGAGTTCGCCCAAAGGGGCGCGCGGCGGAATCATCTGGGCGGGCGTGGGCATGTTGATTGCCGGCCTGGTCACGTTCCTGTGGCCGGGAATGCACAATGACATCCTGATCCTGACCGCGATTTTCGTGGGCGGTCTGGCGGCCTGGTGGAGCGGCAAGCGTGTACCGATGACCGCGATGCCGCAGATGGTGGCTCTCTACAATGGCATGGGCGGCGGGGCGGCCGCCGCCATCGCCTGCCAGGAGCTGGTGCGCGGCCACCCGTTCGCGCCGGCGCCCGTGGTGCTGGCGGTGATCGGTGCCCTGATCGGCGCGGTATCGTTCAGCGGCAGCCTCATCGCCTTCGCCAAGCTACAGGGCCTGATCAAGAAGTCGCTGCGCTATCGCGGCCAACAGATCGTCAACTTCCTGGTGCTGCTCGCCACCGTCGTGGTCGGGGCATGGATGATCGCACTGCGCGGCGACGCCCCGATGCAGCTGGTGATCGCTTTTTTCGCGCTGGCGCTCGCCTTCGGTGTTCTGGTCACCATACCGATCGGCGGGGCGGATATGCCGGTGGTCATTTCCCTCTACAACGCATGCACCGGCCTCGCGGTCGCCTTCGAGGGTTTCGTGCTGGGCAATGCCGCGATGATCATCGCCGGCATGGTGGTCGGGGCGGCCGGCACGCTCCTCACCCAGCTGATGGCCAAGGCGATGAACCGCTCGCTGGCCAATGTGTTGTTCTCCAATTTCGGTGAAAGCGCGGCCCAGGGCGGGACGATCGCCGGCTCGCTCAAGCCCATTGACGCCGCCGATGCCGGCGTGATGATCGCCTACGCCGAGAAGGTGATCGTCGTGCCGGGCTACGGCATGGCGGTGGCGCAGGCGCAGCACAAGATCTGGGAGCTGTGCCAACTGCTGATCGACCGGGGCGTGACGGTGCGTTTCGCCATCCATCCGGTGGCCGGACGCATGCCCGGGCACATGAACGTGCTGCTGGCCGAGGCCGGCGTGCCCTACGACCTGATCGGGGACTTGGATGAGATCAATGCCGAGTTCGACACCACCGACGTGGCACTGATCATCGGGGCCAATGACGTGGTCAATCCGGTGGCCCGAACCGACAAGTCGAGCCCCATCTACGGCATGCCCATCCTGAACGCCGATCGGGCCAAGAACGTCATCGTGATCAAGCGCGGTCAAGGCGCGGGTTTCTCGGGCATCGAGAACGCCCTGTTCTACCTCGACAATACCCGCATGCTCTACGGCGATGCGCAGAAAGCGGCCGCGGAGCTGATTCAGGCGGTCAAGGCGGGCTAGGCGACACTCGGCCGGACCGCCCCCTAGGGACGCGGCGGCATCATGAATCGGTGCGGCATGCCGATTCCGGGCATGCCGTGGGGCATCCCGCCCGGAACGCCGCCGAAATTGCCGTGTGGGGGTCCGAATCCCCCCGGTCCGAAGCGCCTGCGGCCAAAATCAAAGGGCGGATTCGGCCGCAACCGGGGGATCGTGTGCGGCCCGAGCATCCGCTGCTGCAGCATGCGCTGATGGCGCATTTCCCGGCGCATGGTTGCGATCATCATCTGGCGTTGCGCGGGTGTCGCGCGCTCCCAGTGCTGGCGCAGCTGCTGCCGGCGCCATGCGGGCAGGCGCTCGAACTGCTGGAAACTGCGGCGGATTGCGGCACGCTGCGAGGCCGGCAGCGCCCGAAACTGCCGCCAGCGGCGCCGCAGCAGCTCCCGGCGCTGCGGCGTCAACTGCCGCCATTTGCGAAAACGCTGCTGCGCCTGCCGCCGTTGCGCCCGCGACATATGCAGCCAGATCCGGCTGCCGCGCGCGAGCGCGCGCTGCCGCGCCGCCGGCAGCCGCGCCCACTCGCCCCGTAATTGCGCCAGCAAATGCTGCTGAGCGCTCGAGAGCGCCGACCAGGACACCGCGCCGTGCGCCGTGTGCGCCGCCACGCCCCACGCCGGCCCCGACACGAGCAGCAGAACAAGCAGAGCGATGCGCCACACCCTATTCATCGGCCGCGTTCCTTCTTCACAGAGGACGACCCGCGCGCAGGCTTGCGCCGTGCCGGTGCCGGGGTCTGGGCAGCGTGCACGGTCTTGCCCAGATTGAGCCGTGACAGATACTGCAGCCAGCGGCTACTGTCGGACTTGCGTGCAGGGCTCGCAGGTGCCCGGGCGCCGAGAAACTCCAACAGAGCCAGCGGCACCGGCCGGTGCGCCGGGTGCGCCGGGTGCGCCGCCGGCGGTGGCGCCGCGCGCGCCAGCGGCAAGAGCGCGCCGGCCAGGAGCATCGCGGCAATCGCCCCATGACAACGCTCAACCGCCATGCTTGCCCGGTCCGGCCTCGCCGGCAGCCGAAACCGGCGTACTCCGTGCCTGCGCCACGGCCCACTCGTAGAACTCGCCGTCCCCACCCTCGACCAATGCCAAGCCATCGCGATCCGTCAGCAGCTGCACGTTCTGCGCGGTCACGATCCGGGGTGCGCGCGGTTGCGCGGCCCGGTACGGCCGCAACAGCCAAACAGCCGCCAGCGCCGCCGCCGCGGTGACAGTCGCCGGCAGCCAGGCCCGCGGCCGCGGCAGCCGCCCGGACGGCATCTCGCGCCGTGCACGAGCACCGGCCAGGGCTACGTGACGCGCTTGAGTCAGCCGCGACCGAACGCGCCCGCTCGCCCCGGCCGCATCGTGCTCCAGGACAGCCCGCACCCGCCGCTCAAACCCGGCCAGATCGTCATTCCGGGCGGTCATTCGAGATCTCCGAGCTGGGCCCGCAGCGCGCGCAGCGCCCGGAAGTAATGGGTTTTGACACTGCCTTGCGAGCAGCCCATGGCGTGCGCCGTCTGCGCGACATCGAGACCCTCCAGCGTACGCAGGAGAAACACCTGTTGCTGGCGGCGCGGTAGCGCCGCCAGTGCCCGCTCCAGCGCGGCCAGGCTCTCATCGAGCTCCAGCCGCCGCTCCGGCGGCATCTGCGGGCTGACCGCCTCGGCAATGGGATCGGCGGTGTCGTCCCCATCGGCCGCGAAAGGCAGCCATGACATCACCCGATTGCGCACGCTGCGCCGCCGCTGCATGTCACGAATGCGGTTCTCGAGAATCCGGTAGAACAGCGGCTTCCATTGCTCCGGCGGACGATGCGCGTAGGCGCGCACCAGGTGCAGCATCGCGTCCTGCACCGCATCGAGCGCATCGTCCTCGTCGCGCAAAGCCGCGCGGGCGATCCGGAATGCCCTGAGTTCGACGCTCGCCAGAAACAGGCCAAGCGTGCGTTCTAGGATCTGGGCATTCGAATTCGGAAGATCCACATCGCCGCCTGCGGCAGCCGGCATGCTATAAGGCGGGACGAGCGTAACAGACTCAGGCATGCCCCGTATAACGCGCGCATCGCCTGTCGGTTGACGGCGACGCGCCGCGCGCGATGCGGATTATTCCTGGTTTTTCAATATCTTCCATGTCCTCCGCCTCTGTTCTGCGTGTGGCCCTCCCCACGCCCGTGCGCCGGCTGTTCGACTACCGGGCGCGGGCAACGACGGACCTTCAGGGACACCGCGCCGCTGGCGCGGGGATGCGGGTGCGCGTTCCGTTCGGACCGCACCGGATGATCGGGGTCGTCATGGGCTGCGCTGAGCGCTCGGACGTGCCCGAGGAGAAGCTCAAAAGCATCCTTGATGTGCTCGACGAGCGGCCGATCGTCGATTCCGACCTGCTGCAGCTGCTGCAATGGGCGGCAGGTTACTATCATCACCCCATCGGAGAAGTCGTGGCGAGCGCGCTGCCCACGGCGCTGCGCACCGGGGCCAGCACTCAGGCCAGCGAGGAATGCTGGCGAATCACATCCGCCGGCGAGCAAGCCTGCGCGCGGGGCGAGCCGGCGCGGGCCCCGAAGCAGCGCCAGCTGCTGCAGGAGCTGCGGACCGCGCCCCGCGCCACGCACGAGTTGCGCGAGCGGCTGGGCGAGTCCTGGCGCGCCGCAGCCCGACCGTTGAGTGTGCGGGGCTGGATCGAGTCGGCGCTCGTGAGCGCGCGGGACGTACCGGATATCCCGTCAGCGCCCCAACCCGGTCCCCCGCTGAATGATGAGCAGCAGGCCGCCGCGGACGCCATCGAGTCCGGGCTTGGCCGATTCGGCGCCTTCGTGCTGCAGGGCGTCACCGGCAGCGGCAAGACCGAGGTGTACTTGCGGGCGGCGCAACGCACTTTGGCCGCGGGCCGCGCTGCCCTCGTGCTGGTACCCGAGATCGGCCTGACGCCGCAGCTCGTAGGACGGTTCCGCGAGCGCCTCGCCGCGCCGATGGCGGTGCTGCACTCTGGACTGACCGAGCGGGAGCGGCTGGTGGCGTGGCGAGAGGCGTTCTCGGGTCGCGCGCGCGTGGTGCTCGGCACCCGTTCGGCCGTGTTCGCACCGGTGAGCAACCTCGGGCTCATCATCGTCGACGAGGAGCACGATGCCTCGTACAAGCAGCATGACGGCGGTTTTCGCTACTCGGCCCGCGACCTGGCCGTGATGCGCGCGCGGGGTGCGAACGTTCCGGTCGTGCTCGGCTCGGCCACACCCGCCATCGAGACGCTGCACAATCTCGAGAGCGGCCGCTACAGCCGGCTGAGGCTGACGCGGCGCGCAACGCGGGCTGCGCCGCCGCGCCTCTCGCTGATCGACTTGCGCGCGCACGCCCAGTCGGGCGGGCTTTCCACGCCCGCCGTACAGGCGATGGCGGAGCACCTCGCCGCCGGGGCGCAGGCGCTGGTGTTCCTCAATCGCCGCGGCTATGCGCCGACGCTGCTGTGCACCGCGTGCGGCTGGATTGCCCCGTGCGCCGAATGCGACGCTCGTCTGACGGTGCATCTGGCCGCCCGAGCGCTGCGCTGTCATCACTGCGGCGCGGATGCGCCGCTGCCGCAGCGCTGCCCGCAGTGCGGATTTGCCGTCAAACCGGTGGGTCAGGGCACCGAGCGGGTCGAAGAGACGCTCACGCGGATCTTTCCGGGCGTACCGATGGTACGGCTCGACCGCGACGTCATTCGAGGTTCCGGAACGCTGGAGCGGGCCATGCACCGCATCGCCTCGGGCGAGGGCCGGATCGTGATCGGCACCCAGATGGTCACCAAAGGCCACGACTTTCCGAACGTGACGCTGGTGGTCGTGCTCAACGCCGATCAGGGATTATTCAGCGCGGACTTTCGCGCCCCGGAGCGCCTGGCGCAAATGATCGTACAGGTCGCGGGACGTTCCGGACGCGGCGAGCGCCCGGGCGAGGTGCTGGTCCAGACCGAATTCCCCGAGCATCCCCTGCTCACCGGCCTGCTGGCCGAGGGTTACGAGGGCTTTGCGCGCACCGCGCTGGCGGAACGCCGCGCAGCGGCCTGGCCCCCGTTCAGCCGCCTCGCGGCGGTGCGCGATTCAGCGCACACCGCGGCCGCTGCGCTTGCTTTTCTCACCGAAGCCCGCGCGCTGGCCGAGGGCGGGCACGGCGTGCATCTGCTCGGCCCTGTGCCGGCCGCGATGGCCAAACGCGCCGGGCGCCATCACGCCCAGCTGCTGATCGAGAGCCGTGAGCGTGGCGGGCTGCATCGCTTTCTCGAGGCGTGGCTGCCGCGGGTACAGTCGTTGCCGAGCGCGCGCCAGGTGCGCTGGGCGCTCGACGTCGATCCGATCGAGCTCTTTTGACCGTCCACAAGCGCTGCAGGCGGCAAGCCGCTTGCGGAGCAGGCGTTTCGGGTAAAATTTGTTGCCTCTCCCCGCATCTTCCGGATTCCGATTTCCTTGAAGCAGCAACTCGAGCAACTCCTCGCGGCCGCCCTCGCGGCCCTCGACAGCACCTTGGCGGCAACCGCCGAGGCGCGCGCGCCAACGGTGGAGCGCAGCCGCGATCCGCGCCACGGCGACTTCGCAACCAACATCGCGCTGCGCCTCGCGAAGGCAGCGCACAGCAACCCGCGCGCGCTGGCGCAGCGCATCGCCGCGGCACTGCCGCCGAACCCCCTGGTGCTGCGCACCGAAATCGCCGGCGCCGGGTTCATCAATTTCTTCCTTGCCCCCGCGGCATACGCGCACGAACTCGCCGAGATCCACGCGCGCGCCGAGCGCTACGGGCACACCTCGCTCGGCCGCGCCGAGCGCGTGCTCGTGGAATTCGTGTCGGCCAACCCGACAGGCCCGTTGCACGTCGGCCACGGGCGCCAGGCCGCCTACGGAGCCACGCTGGCCAACATCCTCGCGGCCGTCGGCTTCGACGTCACGCGCGAGTACTACATCAACGACGCGGGACGGCAGGTGGATATCCTCGCCGTCAGCGCCTGGATGCGCTACCTCCAATCGTGCGGCGAGGCGGTGCCGTTCCCGGAAAACGGCTATCGCGGCGATTACGTTCAGAACCTCGCCGCGATCATCCGCGCGGCCGAGGGCGAGGATCTGCGCCGCCCGGCGGCCAGCGTGCTCGCGGGGCTGCCCGCCGACGCGCCGGCGGGCGACAAGGAGGTCTACATCGACGCGCTGATCGGGCGGGCCCGGGATCTGATCGGCCGCGAGGCGTTCCGGCGCGTGCTGCAACTCGCGCTCGAGGCGATGCTTGCCGACATACGCGAGGATCTGGAGCAGTTCGGCGTGCGCTTCGATCGCTGGTACTCGGAGCACGCGTTGGAGCGTAGCGGCGCAATCGAGCGCGCGCTGGCGCGCCTGGAGCGGGACGGCCGGCTCTATCGCGCGGAGGGCGCGGTGTGGTTCCGGGCCACCGCATTCGGCGACGAAAAAGACCGCGTCGTCGTGCGCGAGAACGGCCAGAAGACCTATTTTGCGTCCGACATCGCCTATCACCTCGAGAAGCGCGAGCGCCGCTTCGCGCGCCTGATCGACGTGCTCGGCGCCGACCATCACGGCTACGTGGCGCGGGTGCGCGCGGGACTCACCGCGATGGGCGAGCCGGGCGAGAGCCTCGAGGTCATCCTGATCCAATTCGTCAGCCTCTTCCGCGGCGATCAGAAGATTCCCATGGGCAAGCGTGAAGCCCAGTTCGTGACCCTGCGCCAGCTGCGCGCGGAGGTCGGCAACGATGCCTGCCGGCTGTTCTACCTGATGCGCGGCCACGACCAGCCGCTTGATTTCGATCTGGAGCTGGCCAAGTCGCGGACCAACGAGAATCCCGTGTATTACATCCAATACGCGCATGCGCGCGTGGCCAGCGTGCTGAAGCAGCTCGCCGCCCGGGGACTGGCCTTCGAGCGCGCCGAGGGCCTGGCGCACACGGCGCTGCTGACGGGCGCGCACGAGCAGGCGGCGCTCGCGTGCGTGACGCGTTTTCCGGAGGTGCTCGAGCAGGCGGCGATGAATCGCGCCCCCCACATGCTGGTGCACTACCTGCGCGATCTGGCCAACGCGCTGCACACCTATTACAACGCCGACACGTTCATCGTCACGGACTCGAAGGTGCGCAATGCCCGCCTCGCGCTGGTGATCGGCGTGCAGCAGGTGCTGCGCAATGGGCTCACCCTGCTCGGTGTGAGCGCTCCCGAGAGCATGTGAGCGCATGTCCCAGCTGACCACTCGCGACTACAAGGGCACCGCGCCCCGCCCGCGCGGCGCGGGCGGCCTGAGTCAGTTCCTGTGGGGGACGCTGGCCGGGGCGCTGCTCGCCGGCCTGGGCGCGGCGCTCATCGTGCATCACACCGGCCAAGCTGCGCGAGTGTGCGCCGGAACCGGCATCGCCGCGCCACCGGCCGCGCCCGCAGGCCGCGCGCAGGGCGCCGCGACGCCCCCCGGGCCGGTGCCGGCCGGCTCAGTGCCCGAAGCATCCTCGGGCGGCGACGCCCGCTCCCCCGCATCTTCTTCGTCGTCCATACGCGGATCAGGCGGCCGGCAGTCCGGCCGCTCGGGGCGGGACGCCTCACCGGCGCAGGCCCCGCAAGACACGCTCGCTCGAGGCGCCAGCCAGGGACCGAGCCTCGCGGCGCACAGGGCGTCCACGCCTCAATATGACTTCTACCAGATGTTGCCCAACCTGCGGGTGACCGTGCCGCCACCGAGCGCCCCCGGGGCCCGCAGCGTCGGCCCCGGGGGCCGCCGCCGGTTCGCCGGCTACGTGCTGCAGGTCGGCGCCTACAACAGCGAAGCGCATGCCCGCAAGGTGGTCGCCTATCTGGACAGCCTGGGAACGCTGGCCCATATCGATCCGATGCGCGACGGCGCACAGACCCTGTACCGCGTGCGCATCGGCCCGGTGATCGAGCGATGGGAGCTCGATCGCTTCCGCCACCAACTCAAGCTCGTCGGCCTGCCGGCGATGCTGGTCCCGGGCGCCACCCACTGAGCGCCGCCGCGCTCAATCCTCGGCGATCGAGCGGAAATCCAACCCCAGCGAGCGCAGCTTGCGATACAGGTGCGTGCGCTCCATGCCGACGCGCTTGGCGAGCTGCCCGACTTTGCCGTTGCACAGCAACAGCTGCTGTTGCAGGTAGGCGCGCTCGAACTGCTCGCGCGCCTCGCGCAGCGGCAGCGCCAGCAGGTCCTGTTTGACCAGCGGCTCTCCCGGCGGCGCCTGCAGGGCCAACTCCCGCTCGACCTCATCGAGGCCGATTTCCTCGCCGCCTCCCTGGATCAACAGGCGGTGCGCCAGGTTCTTCAGCTCCCGGACGTTGTCCGGCCAGGGGTAGTTGCGCAGCCGGTTTTGCGCAGCGACGGAGAAATGGCGCAGCGGCAGCCCCTCGGAATCGACCAGTCGATCGACGTGATGACGCAACAGCTCGGGTACGTCCTCCGCATAGTCGCGCAGCGGCGGCACCCGCACGATCAGTGTGTTGAGGTGGCTGAGCAGATCGCGCCGCACCCCCGTTCCGGCGTGGTTCTCGATGCCCGGCTGCGCGCAGGACACCAGGCGCGCGCGCACCTCTATGGGGTCATTGGCGCCGACCGGCGTGAATCGTCCCGAGTGCAGCGCCCCGACCAGCAGGCGCTGCGCGCCCCCCGGCAGATCCTCCACCTCCTGGATGAACAGCGTACCGTCGGCGGCCTGCTCGAGCAGCCCGGGGCGGCGCGTACCGCCTTCGATCGAGCCGAACAGCCGACTCTCCGCATCGGCGTCGCGCAGACTGCTGGCCAGCACCGTGACGAACGGCGCGCCGGCGCGCGGGCCGGTTCCGTGCAGATATCGGGCAAACAGCTCGCGCCCCGAGCCCGGCTCCCCGACCAACAGCACCGGCGAGCTGTGGGTGGCCATCTGCTGCAGCTCCGCGCGCAGCTGCTGCATGAGCTTGCTCTTGCCGGCCGGCGTGATCATCGCCGGCGTGAACAACTTTCCCGCCTGGCGTTTGCGGCGCCCCGCATCGAGCGCCCGCTCCACCGTGCGCAACAGCTTGGCCAACGACAGCGGCTTCTCGACGAAATCAAACGCGCCGAGCCGTGTCGCCTCCACCGCGGTCTCCACGGTGCCGTGGCCGGACATCATCACGACCGGACAGTCGTCGGCGGCGGTGCTGGACCACTCGCGCAGCAGCGTGATGCCGTCGACGTCCGGCATCCAGATGTCCAGCAGCACCAGGTCAGGCGTCTGGCGGGCGCGCGATGCGCGCGCTTGGGCCGCGTTGGCCGCGACTTCCACTGCGTAGCCTTCCTCGGAGAGGATCTCCTTGAGCAGGCCACGGATATCCGCCTCGTCATCGACCACCAGTATGTGTGCCGAACTCATGCTTGCTCGCTCCGCAATGTCTCGCGCCTCTTTCCCGCCCCCAGCCGGCGACCGAACGCCACGGGCAACCCCACCCGGATGCGGGCTCCGCCTTGCGGCAGGTTCTCCGCGTCGATCCGCCCGCCGTGTTCTTCCACGATCTTCTTGACGATCGCCAGTCCCAGGCCCGTGCCCTTGGGCTTGCTGGTGACGTAGGGATCGAAGATCCTGCCGAGCAGCTCCGGCTGGAAACCGGGCCCATTGTCACACACGCTCACCGCTGCTAACGCATTACCGCCACCCTCGAGCCGGGTGCGGATCTCGAGCCGGGGCGCGGGACGGCCCTCGAGCGCCTCGAGCGCATTGGTGAGCAGATTATTCAGAATCTGGCGCACCCGGCCTCGATCGGCCTCGATCGCCGCCAGCCGCTCATCCAGATCGAGCAGGATGGTTGCATGCCCGTCCTGCGCGCGATACAGGTCGGCGACCTCGGTCACCAGCTGATTGAGGCTGAAGCGGGTGACGTGCATCTTCGGCGCGCGCGCGTATTCGCTGAATGCGTTGACCATCTGCTGCATGCTCTCGACCTGCTGCACGATCGTATGGGTCGAGCGATCCAGAATCTCGGCCTCCGGCGGCGCGAGCGCCGGGAGCAGCCGGCGCCGCAGGCGCTCGGCCGACAGCCGGATCGGGGTCAGCGGGTTCTTGATCTCGTGCGCCAGACGCCGTGCGACTTCGCCCCAGGCGGCATCACGCTGAGCCTCCAGCAGTGCCGTGATGTCGTCGAACACGATCACATAGCCCATGTCGCCGCTCTCGCCCGGCAACGGTGTGCAGGCGCACATCAGCGTGACCGTCCGGCCCGATTTGCCGAACTCGATCTGCTCGCGCCATTCCTCCCGGCCGCGCGCAAAGCGCACGGCAAGCGCCGCGACGAACTGCGCGAGCCGCTCGTTGCCGGCCGAAAGGTCCGGCAGCACCCGACCGGCCGCGGCCGACAGATCCGTGCCGAGGATGCCGCCCGCCGCCCGGTTGGCCATACGCACCACCAGGTTGCGGTCGATTGCCAGCACCCCGGTCGAGAGCCGCGCGAGAATGATCGCCAGCCGCTCGCGCTCGCGCTCGACCGCCTGTTGACTGCGGGTAGCCTCATCGTGAGCTCGGCGCAGCCGTTTGGTCATGTCGTTGAAGGAATGCACGAGGAAACCCATCTCGTCGCGCGAGGGCAGGGCGAGCCGGGTCGCGAAGTCGCCCTTGCCTACCGCCCGGGTTCCGGCGATGAGGTCCTGGACCGGGCGAGCGAGATGCTCGGCGAAGTAGATCGCGCCGTGGATGGCGGCCAGCATTGCCAGCAACAACACGAGCGTGAGGGTCAGGGTGAAGCTGTAACGCACCGGCTGGCGCAACGCGGTCAGATTTCCGTAGCGCGAATAGGAGCGCTGGACCGCATCGGAGAGGGCCGAGAGCCGCGCGGGCACCGGGAACAAGGCCATCAGATACCGCGAATTCGTCTCGCTCAGGGACTGCGCGAGCGGCACGCCGATGCGGATCAGGAATCGGCCGTCGGACTGGGGCTCGAGGCTGACGTAGGTGTGCCTCGCCGTTACGGTACGCACCAGATTGGTGGGTGGCGCGAGCGGCACGTCGGCGAGCGGATTGCGCAGACTCGCCGCGAGGATGCGCCCGCTGCCGCCGTACAGGATGATCTCGCGGGCCGAGTCGGCGTGGCGCGCCCGGTCGATCCGTGCCTGGATCTGCACGATCGGCCGGCCGCTCAAGGAGCGGGCCAGCACGGCCGTGCGGCGGGCTTCCGCCTGCTCGCGCAGGTCCAGAGCGGAGCGCGACAAGACCAAGGCATCTTTCAGTCCTGCGCGGACTTCAACGCGAAACCAGCTGTCGATGCCGCGGTCGAGGAATTGGAGCGAGGCGAAGTACACGATCAGCAGCGGCGCCACCACCAGCGCGCCGAAGATCAGCACGGTGCGGGCCGTCAGGCGCGAGCCCGGCACGTGGTTGCGGTAGTCGCGCACCAGTTGCCAGACACGGCGCAGCAGCAGCACGATCAGCGCGAACACGCCGATCACGTTGAGCAGGACGATCCAGGGTTGAAGCCGGCTGAACTCGGAGGAGTTCTGGGTGCTCTTCGCCAACAGCATCAGCGCGGTGAGGCCGATGACGCTCCACAGCGCAATGGCGGCGATCGCGCGCGCGCGCCGCCGCGGTGCCGGTCCGCTCACATCGGCAGGGACCATGTGTACCACGCGCTCTGGCGCTGCCAGTCATCCGTCCAGAACAGCAGTGCCCGCAGGGACGCCGGCAGCTTCCCGCGCCGCACGCTGGCACGCACACTGATGATATACCGTCCGCCATGCAGTTGGGACTCGACCAGGATCGGCCAGTCGCTCACCCGCTCGAGATAATGCAGCGCCTCCTGGACGGTCTTGAAGCTGTCCTCCGCGCCGCTCTGGACATTACGCACCACATAGCGGCGGGTGACCAGGTGGTAGGCGAGGTCCCGGTGCAACGTGACGTCGACGATCGTGGCGTCGAACCAGAAACGGCGCACTTGATCGATCCGAGCCTCGACGTCGAAGCTCAGTGTCACGCCGTTCTGCAATGCCTTGAGAATGGTCGGGTTGAGCGGATAGGCCACCCGCGCATTGACCTCGATGACGCCATGGTCAAAATTGACGTACGCCGAGCGTACCGCGAGCACGCCGCCGAGCGCGCTGGCGCAGACCGGTCTGCCGAGGCCGATGGCCACCAGCAGCGCGGCGAGCGCCAGAAGCTTGGACGCCAGTCCCGCCGCACGCGTCCGTGACCAGATCATTGGTGGCATCAATGCAACGCTCGAGCGCGTCAAATGCTGCTCCTGCAGACTGTATTAGGTTGCGGACGTTGTCTTTTCGACACAAGCATAATAAAAACCATCCGTCAGCACAGCCCCTCCCGTCAGCAGCTGCAGCCCCCGAGCGGTCAGCACCGCCCCGGCCGGGAGGCATTCTCGCGGGGGTCGAACGACCCTCGCCTGGGGTGCCTGCGCATAAAAGCGCTCGACGACCCCCTCGTTCTCCTGCGGCAGCACCGAGCACGTGGCGTACACCAGCCGCCCGCCGGGCGCGAGCAGCCCGAAGGCCGCCCGCAGAATCTCGAGCTGTCGCGCTGCGAACGACGCAATGTCCGCGGCGCGGCGCAAGAGCTTGATGTCCGGATGACGCCGGATCACACCCGTGCCCGAGCACGGCACATCGACCAGAATGCGCTCGAAAGGCCGTCCATCCCAATAGGTCACCGGCTCCCGAACATCCGCCGCAACCAGATGCGCTTCGAGGCCCAGCCGATCGAGGGTCTCCCCGACCCGCCGCAGCCGAGCGGGATCGATGTCGAGCGCCCAAAGCTCGACGTCGGGAGTGCGCTCGAGGATGTGCGCGGCTTTGCTGCCGGGGGCAGCACAGGCATCCAGCACCCGCATGCCAGCGGCGACATCGAGCAGCGGAGCGGCCAGCTGGGCACCGGCATCCTGCACCGACACCCAGCCTTCGCGAAATCCCGGCAGCGCCGCGACCGGCACCGGCCGCTCGAGCATGACGGCGGTGGAGCCCGCCAGGGCGCCGAGATTCTCGAGAAGTCGGCCGGCGAGACCCGCCGCGGCCAGATCGGCCAGATACTGCTGCGGCGGGCGCAGGCGCGGATTCAGCCGCAGGGTGAGAGGCGGGTGGACGTTGTCGGCCTCGAGCAAGGCCCCGACCTGGCCCGGCCAGGCCGCCGTCATTGCATCGACCAGCCAGGCGGGGTGGGCCGTCCGGCGGGCGGTATCCCGGTCGATCTGCGCGAAGAGGGCCTCGCGCCCGGCCA
This sequence comes from Gammaproteobacteria bacterium, assembly GCA_027365225.1. Lineage (GTDB taxonomy): Bacteria > Pseudomonadota > Gammaproteobacteria > Steroidobacterales > Steroidobacteraceae > 13-2-20CM-66-19. The sequence continues at coordinate 48,501 of DAHXNV010000001.1, read as the reverse complement.
CGAACCTGCGCAGCACCGCATTGACCAGACCGCTCGCATGCGCGTGACGCAGGAGACGCACGGCATCGACGGCGACATGCACGGTCTTCTGTGGCGCAGTGCGTGAGTACTCGATCTGGTGCGCCGCGGTCACCAATAGCGCGTGCACGTCCCGATCGATCGTGTCGGGCCTCGCCAGCAACGTGTCGATGGCCGGCTGCAAACGCAGGTACCAGCGCACCGTGCCCAGCGCAATGGCCCGCACCGCGGAACGTTGCGTGCCCGACGCGCACATCGCCAAGGCCGCGTCCGCGGACTGTCCGCCACGAACCGCGGCGACGGCGCGCGCGGCACCGGCGAGCGCACCGGCCCCCTGGCTATGCGGACGATTCAACGCGCCTCGCCCAATCGTGCGCCCGCCACCAGCGCGCGATGGCCGCTCGCGAACACGCCGGCGGGCTGACGCGAGCCGCCCGGCCGCTGCAGCGCGAGCAGATCGAGGCAACCCTCACCGCATCGAACCCTGATGTAGCCATCCCTGTGCCGCCCGACCGCCTCCACGACGCATCCGGGGGCAGCGCCCGACTCGGCGCAATCGGGGGCGATCCGGGCGGCGTGCACCAGAAGGCGTTCCTGTTCGCCGGTCTGCGGATCGACACGCACCGTATCGGCGGTGGCCCACGGCTGCAGCGCGCGGATGAGTCGCTCGATGTCCGCCGCGGGCCGTCGCCAGTCGATGCGCGCTTCGCTCTTGTCCAGCTTGCGGGCGTAGGTGACGCCCTCGGCCGGCTGGGGTGTGGCCACAAGCGTCCCGTCCGCCACGCCGTCCAGGGCTCGCAGCAGCAGCGGTCCCGACAGGTCGGCCAGCCGGTCGCGCAGGCTCGCGCCCGTATCGTGTGGCTCGATCGGCACGCGTTGCTGCAGCAGAATCGGACCGGTGTCGAGCCCGGCCTCCATGCGCATCACGGTCAGGCCGGTTTCACGGTCCCCGGCGAGCAGCGCCCGCTCGATGGGCGCCGCGCCCCGCCACCGCGGGAGCAGGGAGGCGTGCACATTGAGACAACCGAGCGGGGGCAAGTCGAGCACCGGCTGCGGGAGAATCAAGCCATAGGCGACCACGACGAGCACGTCCGGTCGCCACTCGTGCAGCATTGCCCAGTCGGCCGGCTCCCGCAGACCGGTCGGCTGGCAGACGGGCACGCTCGATTGCGCGGCCAACTTGACGGGCGAGGACCCCAGCTGTCGGCCACGCCCCCTGGGCCGATCAGGTTGGGTGAGAACACCGATGACCCGATGGCGCGAATGCAGCAGCTCCAGCAGCACGGGCAGGGCGAACTGCGGCGTGCCCGCGAACGCCACGCGCAAGGCGGCTGGCTGCGGCACGGGCCTGTCCGCTTACAGGGCCGATCGGGCCGCCGTCGCGCGGCGCCGTGATCGGGTCTTGCGCTCCTTGTCCAGCTTCTTGCGGATACGCTCACGCTTGAGGTTGGAAAGGTGGTCCACGAACAGCTTGCCCTCGAGGTGATCCATCTCGTGCTGCACGCACACCGCCAACAGATCGGCGCACTCGCGCTCGAACACCGTGCCGTCACGCGCCTGGGCGCGCACACGGATGCGGGCGGCGCGCTTGACCGTATCGAAAATACCCGGAACCGACAGACAGCCCTCTTCGGTGCTCGTCTCACCCTCGAGCACGAGAATTTGCGGATTGATCAGCACCAACGGCTCGTTGTGCGCCTGCGAGACATCGATGACAATGAGGCGTTGATGCACATCGACCTGGGTCGCCGCGAGGCCGATGCCGGGAGCGTCGTACAGGGTCTCGAGCATGTCATCGATCAGGCGCTCCACGCCGGCGTCGAAACGGGTGACCGGCTGGGCACGGGTGCGCAGCCGCGGATCGGGAAACTCAAGAATCGTTCGCAGCGTCATGAGCACTTCGAGTGGGAATGGGGATTAGGGGTTCCGACGGTCCCCGTCCGGCAGCCGTCCCGGCCGCGAGCGTGACCGGTTGCACAACTTGACATCGAACCGCCGTACACGGGGGAGCCGAAATGCGATTATACCCGGCCATGGGGTCAAATCAGATTCGCAGTACGCGCCTTCTGCTGGTGATCGGGGCCTCGGTCCTGCTCGGAGCCTGTACGTCGCTGCATGGCGTCACCCGCCCTGCCTCCGCCGGACCACCGGCTGGCGCGGATCGCTCGCCTGGGCTGTCTCGGCCGGCGCCAGCGCCTGCAGCGGCGCTCGCCACGCAGGATCGGTCTCGCTCGAATACCGCCGCCGACCCGGCACCGATCATTCGCGCCAGCGCCCCGATGACGTATACCGTCAAGCCCGGGGATACGCTTTGGGGTATCGCGGCAAAGTTCCTGCGCAATCCTTGGGCCTGGCCCGAGGTCTGGTACATCAATCCCAAGATCCACAATCCCCACTGGATCTATCCGGGCGACGTGCTCGCGCTCGCGTACGGGAGAAACGGCAAGCCGATGATCCGCGTGGTGCGACCCAGCCCGCTGCGCAGGCAAGAATCGACGGTGATGCTCCAGCCGCACCTGCGCAGCACGCCCATTACCGCCGCCATACCGACGATTCCGTACTCGGCGATTGCCCCGTTTCTGACGCGCCCCGTGGTGTTTACAGCCGGTCAGATCCGGCGCTCACCCCACGTCATCGCCATCCGCGATCAGCACCAGGTGGCCGGCTCGGGCTTCGTGGTCTACGTCAGCAACCTGGGACACCATCCTCACAACCGCTACAGCGTGATCCACGTCGAGCAGCCGCTGCGTGCACCCGGGTATTGGGGCTTCGGACACGTTTACGGCTACCTCGGCGAGTTCACGGGGACAGCCGTGGTAACCGCCGCTGGCGATCCGGCCACCGCGATCATCACAAACTCGGCCCGCGAGACCTTCCCGGGCGATCGGCTGATCACGAATGACGCGCCGCTGCCGCTCACCATGGAGCCGCGCGCGCCCTCCCGCCCCGTGCACGGCCAGATCATCTGCGTGGTCGGCGGCACCGGGGGTCAGGAGGACATGGCCGGCACATACGACATCGTGGTCGTCGACCGCGGCAGCCGCGCCGGTCTGGTCCCCGGAGATGTGCTGGCGGTCGATCACCGCGGCAGGGTGGTGCATGATCCGTACGGCGCGTTCGCCTGGTTCTTCCATGCGTTGGGCTCCTCCGGCACGCTGCTCGCGCCGCGGGTCAAGCTGCCGAACTATCGCATCGCCACGCTGCTGGTGTTCAAGACATACCGACACCTGTCGTTCGCCCTGGTGGTGGCCGCCTCTCACCCGATCAACGACGGCGACGTCGTCGGCAATCCTTAGTTTGAAGCGCTGATGCCGCTCATTCCGTCCGGGCCGGCGCGACCGCCGGCAAGCGCCTTGAGCACCGGGGCGGTGAGCGGGCGCACGCCGCGCCACAGGCGGAATGACTCGGCGGCCTGCTCGACCAGCATTCCCCAGCCCGGCACGGCGTCGCGGCAGCCCAGCTCCCGTGCCCAGCGCACGAACGGCGTATCTGCCCGCCCGTAGGCCATGTCGTAACAGAACGTATCCGGGCCCACGGCCGCGGCCGGCACCGGCGGCCGCTCGCCGCTGAGGCTGGCGGAAGTGGCGTTGACGATCACATCGAACGCGGTGGGCTCGAGTTCACCGAAGCCGCAACCCTCGATCGGGCCGAACTGCGCGAACATCGCGGCGAGCGCCGCGGCCCGCTCGGCCGTACGATTGGCGACCACGACCCGCTGCGGCGCAAGCGCCAACAGCGATGCGATCACCCCGCGCGCCGCGCCGCCGGCGCCGAGCAGCAGGATGCTGCGCTGCCGCAGCGTCAGATCCAGGTTGACCACCAGGTCCTGGGTCAGCCCGACCCCGTCGGTGTTGTCACCGAGCACAGTCCCGTCGTCACGCACCGCCAGCGTGTTGACCGCGCCGGCGCGCGACGCTCGCTCCGTCAGCTCATCGGCGAGCGCCAGCGCCCGGCCCTTGTGCGGCACGGTGATGTTCGCACCGCGTCCCCCCGCGGCGAAGAACTCGCGCACTCGCTCGTTGAAGTGCTCCGGCTCGACGTCCATCAGCCGATAGCTCAGCGCTTGACCGGTCTGGCGCGCGAACAGGGAATGGATGAAGGGCGACAGACTGTGGCCGACCGGATGACCCACCACCGCATACTGGTCCACTCTCCCCTCCATGCGCCGATATTGCGCCCCCACTGCGCAGCTGTCACGTAAACCGCACTCTTGGTAGGCGGCGCGCCGCGGCCGCACTCACGGCGTTCCCGGACAATCCCGATCTTCCGGCGCCAGGCTGTGCTCTGCAGATGACCTCTAGCGTGGCTCGCGCGGCTGCACGATGATCCCGCCGCCCGGCCCGACGGCCAGCCGCCCATACAGCTCAGCGAGCGATTCCGCGAGCTGGACATCGAGTTGGTAGGGCGGATTGATGATCAACATGCCGGAGCCGTTGAGCGCGACTCGCGAGTCCGCCGGATACAGCCGCAGCTCCGCGGTCAGCATGGCTCGCGTGATCCGACGCGCCATCCCGTCGAGCCAGCGCTCCGTATCCCGGGCAACCTTCACCGGGTACCACACAGCCACCACTCCCGTCGGGAAACGCTTGATCGCGTCGGCCACCGCCGCACTCGTGCGCTCGAAGTCACGCCGCGTGTCCTCGTACGGCGGATCAATGAGCGTCAGCGCGCGCCCTTGCGGCGGCGGCAACGCCGATCGCAATTTCTCGAATCCGTCGCCCACCTCGGCGCGGATGCGCACCGGGCCCGCGCCGGACAACGCTCGCTCGAGCGCGCGCGCCTCCTCGGGCACGGACTCGACGAACACCGCGCGGTCCTGGGCGCGAAGCTCGCTCACCGCCAGCCACGGCGAGCCGGGATACAAGCGCGACCGGCCGCGACCGACGCGCAACTGCTCGAGCAGCACGAGATACCGGCGCAGCGGCGCAGCGACGCATTCGGTGCCGACGAGCCGCCCGATCCCGTGGCGCGACTCCGCCGCCGAATCGGCCAGATCGTACACCCCACGCCCGGCGTGGGTTTCGAAGTACAGAAACCCCTTCTCTTTGCGCTTGAGCGCCCCGAGCGCCGCCAAAAGCGTCACGTGCTTGTGTACGTCGGCAAAGTTGCCGGCGTGGTGGAGGTGTCGATACTTCATGCGCCCAGAGTATGCGCGAATGCAGCGCACCTGTTCCGGAACGCTCGGGAGCACCCGTCGGCACAGTGCGCGCAAGGGAACCGGGTTGGCGCCCATGGCTCGGCGCGGCAGGTCGCTGAGTTGCCACCGGGCGCCGGGGCAGCGCTGCATTTGCGATGCAACGCGGCACATTTGCGTACCCCGGCGGACCTCGCGCCCTCGTAAGCTGCCCGTCCATGAGCCTCGCTCACCTGTGCGCCCGATTGGCCCGCGCACCGGGCCTGACCGCCGAGCATGTTCAGGCACTGGCGCGGGAGGCAGCCGATCCGGACCGACTGTGCGCGCCGGGGGTGATCGCCCGCGTGCCCCTGCCCGAAGCCGTTCGGACCTATCTGGCGGCGCCGGAACCTCCCGCGGTGCGCGCCGACGTGCACTGGTGCGAGTCGCACGGCGCACAGCCGGTGCTGTGCCTGGACGCGGCGTATCCGCCGCAATTGGCGGCTACGCGCGGCGCGCCGCCGGTGCTCTACGTGCAGGGCGATGTCGCTGCGCTGAAGCGGCCCCAGCTGGCGGTGGTCGGATCGCGCCGCCCAACGCCGGCCGGATGTCGCATCGGACGCGAGTTCGCCGCGGCGCTGGCGCGCGCCGGGCTGGTGATCACCAGCGGGATGGCGTGGGGGATCGATGCGGCGGGCCACGAGGGCGCGCTCGAGGTCGACGGCACGACGATCGCCGTGCTCGGCTGCGGCCTGGCCCACAGGTACCCGCGACAGAACGCCGGGCTGGCCGAGCGCATCCTGCGCCGAGGCGCGCTGGTCTCGGAATTCCCACCCTGGGTTGCGCCCCGGCGGCAGAATTTCCCGCGGCGCAACCGGGTCATCAGCGGATTGTCGTTGGGTACGCTGGTCATCGAGGCCGCCGCCGGGAGCGGCTCGCTGATCACCGCGCACCTGGCGGCCGATCAGGGCCGGGAGGTCTTTGCGGTTCCCGGGTCGGTCCGCAATCCGCTCTCGCGCGGGTGCCATCAGCTGATCCGCGAGGGCGCCCACCTGGTCGAGACTCCGGCACAGGTACTGGCCGAGATCTTATTTTGCCAAGAAAATCAAATAATTGGGAAACCTCCGCCGGTGCCCGCATTGGACAAGGAATATGAAATGCTGTTAGATGCCTTCGGTTTCGAGCCCGTGACCTTCGATACCCTCGCGGCCCGTTCTGGCTTGTCCGGCGAATCGATCGCCTCGATGCTGCTGATTCTTGAGCTGCAGGGTCGTGTCGCACCATACCCCGGCGGCCGCTACGGCCGGATCGATTCGGACTGACGTTGAATTCAATGACAACTGGCTGCGTTCTCGACGTCCTGATCTACGTCTACGACCACTACATGATGTCGGATCCCGACGAACTGCCTGACCGGCAACAGATATTGTCTGCGCTTGCACGCAAGGGCTTCACGACCGGTGAGGTCGTGCGCGCGATGGAGTGGCTGTCGGCGCTGGCCGAGAGTTCGGAGTGGGTCTCGAGCATCAGCTCGGCCGGGCCGCGGCATGCGGTGCGGGTGTATGCCGACGGGGAACTCTGGCGGCTCTCGGACGAGTGCCGGGCGTTCCTCACCCGTCTCGATCGGGACGGCGTGCTCTCGCCCGAGCAGCGCGAGCGGGTCATCGAGTGCACACTGGCGCTGGATGTCGAGGAGCCTTCACTGGAGCAACTGAAATGGGTGGTGCTGCTGGCACTGTCCGTGCAGCCTGGACAGTCCGACGCGTTCACCCGTTTCGAGGCGCTGATGGCCGGCGAGCGTGGGGTCGCGCGGCACTGAGCGGATACAAGAAGACATGGCAGAAAACCTGGTCGTCGTCGAATCGCCAGCCAAAGCGAAAACCATCAAGAAATACCTGGGCAAGGACTTTGACGTCCTGGCCTCCTATGGGCACGTGCGTGACCTGGTGCCCAAGGAAGGCGCGGTCGATCCGGATCACGACTATGCAATGCGTTACGAGGTGCTGACGAAGAACGAGCGCCACGTGGAAAGCATCGTCCGCGGCCTGAAAAAATCCAAAGCCCTCTATCTGGCGACCGATCCGGACCGGGAAGGCGAGGCGATCGCCTGGCACCTGAAGGAAATCCTGCAGTCGCGCGGCGAGCTCGACGGCAAGGCTGTACACCGGGTGGTCTTCTACGAGATCACGCGCAATGCGATTCGCGAGGCGGTCGAGCGCCCGCGCGAGCTGTCGCTCGATCTGGTCAACGCGCAACAAGCCCGCCGCGCGCTCGATTATCTGGTCGGCTTCAACCTCTCGCCCCTGCTTTGGAAAAAGGTGCGCCGCGGCCTCTCCGCGGGACGGGTACAGAGCCCCGCGCTGCGCATGATCTGCGAGCGAGAAGCGGAGATCGAAGCGTTCGTTGCGCGGGAATACTGGACCCTGGAAGGCGAGGCGCTGAGCACCACGCCGTTTCCGCTGAAGCTGGTCGAATATCGCGGCCGCAAGGTCGAGCAGTTCTCGTTGACCAACGAGACGACCGCGCGCGAGGCCGAGCACACGGTGCAGGCAGCCGCCCGCGATGCGGCCGGCGGTCGGACGCCTGGACGACTGCGCGTGCTCACGGTTGAACGTAAACAGCGGCGCCGTGCTCCCGCGCCGCCCTTCACCACCTCGACGCTGCAGCAGGAGGCGGCGCGCAAACTCGGCTTCAACGCGCGCCGCACCATGCGCCTGGCGCAACAGTTGTATGAAGGCGTCGATCTCGGCGAAGGCAATATCGGCCTGATCACCTACATGCGCACCGACTCGGTGTCACTCGCGCAGGAAGCGGTGCAGGAAATCCGTGCGGTCGCCGCACGGCTGTACGGCAAGGAGGAAGTCGCGGAGGAACCGCGCGTGTTCAAAACCAAGTCGAAGAACGCGCAGGAGGCGCACGAGGCTATCCGACCGACCTCCGCGGCGGTCACGCCCGCGGAGGTCGAGGGCAAGATCGACCACGATCTGTACCGGTTGTACGCGCTCATCTGGAAGCGAGCCGTAGCCTCGCAGATGGCGCTGGCCGTATTCGACACCGTAGCCGCCGACATGCTGGCCGGACCCGACGGACCGGATCGGCACCTGCTGCGCGCCACCGGCTCGACGCTGGTCAAGCCCGGGTACATCTCGGTCTATCAGGAGGGGACCGACGATGCCAAGGACGATGAGGAGAGCCATTCACTGCCGCCGCTGAACGAAGGCGATACGGTCGATCTGCTCAGCCTCACCGCCGCTCAGCACTTCACCGAGCCGCCGCCTCGCTACAGCGAGGCCTCCCTGGTCAAGGCGCTCGAGGAACACGGTATCGGCCGCCCCTCGACCTACGCGACGATCATCTCGACCCTGCAGGACCGCGAATACGTCGAGATGGACAATCGGCGCTTCGTGCCGACCGACATCGGCAAGATCGTCAACCGCTTCCTCACCGAGCACTTTCACCGCTATGTCGAGTACGGCTTCACGGCCGCAATGGAGGACGAGCTGGACGCCGTCTCGCGCGGCGAGGAACGCTGGACCGTGCCGCTCGAGAAGTTCTGGAAGCCGTTCATCCACCAGGTCGAGCAGATCGAGAAGAACGTCACGCGCGAGCAGGTCGCACAGGCGCGCGAACTCGGAATCGATGCCGCATCCGGCAAGCCGATCGCCGTGCGCATGGGCCGCTTCGGTCCGTTCGTGCAGATCGGCACCAAGGATGACGCCGAGAAGCCCCGCTTCGCCGGTCTGCGGCCGGGTCAGAAGATGGACTCGATCACCCTCGCCGATGCGATGGAATTGTTCAAGCTGCCCCGAACGCTCGGTGCGACCGCCGACGGCGAACCCGTGTTGAGCAACATCGGGCGTTTCGGCCCCTACGTGAAGTACGGCAGCAAGTACGTCTCCCTGAAGGAAGACGATCCGTACACGGTGACGCTCGAGCGGGCGCTGGAAGTCATCCGTCTGAAGAAGGAAGCGGACGCCAACCGGATCATCCGCGATTTCGGCATCGATGGCATTCAGGTGCTGAACGGCCGCTTCGGCCCATACGTCACCGATGGCGCCAAGAACGCCAAGATCCCCAAGGACCGCGATCCGAAGTCCCTGACCCTGGAAGAGTGTCGCGCGCTGCTCGCACAGGCACCGGCTCGAGGCCGGCGCGGCCGCTTTGGGCGAGCCGCGAAAGCGGCGAGCGCCCGCCCGGGATCGGGCGGGCCGGGGGCCCGGCCGCCAGGGATGGCCAGTGGCACGGCAGCTCGCGCGAAAGCGGCGAGCGCCCGCCCGGGATCGGGCGGGCCGGGGGCCCGGCCGCCCAGGACCGGCTCACAGCAGGAACAGCGCAGCGACGTGACTGACGGCATCGCCGCTCCGCGCGTGACGCGTAGAGCGGCGAGCGCGCGCCCGGCCATCCGTGCAGCGGCCAAGGCGAGCCGCAACAGCAACGAGCGGCCGGCTCGAGCGGACGGTCCGGCGCCAAAGAAGGCCAGAGGCACGGCATCCGCGGTGAACAAGCGGACCAGGAGCGCCGCGAAGACTTCGAGCCGCGCGCGCCCGGCGAAGTAATACACGGCGCTGCCGGCCTGATGGGAAGCGCATGAGCGGATTGGACCTGATCGTCATCGGCGGTGGCAGCGGTGGACTGGCCACGGCCCAGCGCGCGGCAGAGTACGGCGCCAAGGTGGCACTGATCGAATCGCACCGTCTGGGCGGTACCTGCGTGAACGTCGGTTGCGTGCCGAAGAAGGTCATGTGGTATGCCGCCGACCTCGCCGAGGGCGGACACGACGCTCCGGAATACGGGTTTGCGCACTCCTGCGGCGCCCACGACTGGGGTAAGTTGAAAGGCAAGCGCGACGCGTACATCCAGCGCCTCAACGCCAACTACGCGAGCAATCTCGACAGGCGCGGCGTCACGCTGGTGCGCGGCCGGGCAGCGTTCGCCGACCGAAATTCGGTCACGGTCAACGCAACCCGGCTCACCGCGCCGCACATCGTCATCGCCACCGGCGGGCGGGCGCTGCTGCCGCCGCTGCCGGGAGCAGAGCGCGGCATTACCTCGGATGGCTTCTTCGAACTCACCGAGCGGCCGCGGCGCGTGGCCGTGGTGGGCAGCGGATACATCGCACTCGAGCTGGCGGGCATCTTCGCTGCGCTCGGCTCGAGCGTGGCGCTCGTCATCCGCACCGGCGCGGTGCTGCGCCAGTTCGATGCGATGCTCGGGGAATCGCTGTTGAAGATTCTCGGCGCCGAGGGGGTGGCCGTGCACACGCAGGCCGTGCCCGACGCCCTTGCCGGCGAGGCCGGCGACCTGACGCTGCGCCTTCGCGACGGCCGCGGCCTCGGCCCCTTCGATTGCGTGCTGTGGGCGATCGGGCGGGCCAGCGCTGTCGCCGACTTGAATCTGGCGAGCGCCGCAGTGGCCTGCGATGCCGAAGGGTTCATCGAGACCGACAAGTATCAGACCACCAGCACCGCGGGCATCTACGCGATCGGTGATGTCACCGGGCGGGCGCAACTGACGCCGGTGGCGATCGCCGCGGGGCGGCGGCTCGCCGACCGTCTGTTCGGCGGTCGGGGCGACCGCCACCTCGACTACCAAAACATTCCGACGGTGGTGTTCGGCCATCCGCCGATCGGCACGGTCGGGCTGACCGAAGCGGCGGCCCGCGAGCGCTATGGCGATGCCGACGTCACCGTGTTCAAGTCCAGTTTCGTGCCCATGTACCACGCGCTCACCGAGCGCAAGCCGCGCTGCGAGATGAAGCTGGTGACCGTGGGCCCGCAGCAACGCGTCGTGGGGGTGCACATCATCGGCACCGGGGCCGACGAGATGATGCAGGGGTTCGCGGTAGCCGTGCGCATGGGGGCAACCAAGGCGGATCTCGACGATACCGTGGCCATCCACCCGACGAGCGCCGAGGAGCTGGTCACGATGCGGTGAGCGGGCGCGCGCGCCGGCTCGTCCGGACATGTCTTGCTCGGGCTTAACTGGCAGAATCTCCGGTCATGCACAATCCGCTCCTGGCGCAAGAGCCCCTGCCACCCTTTGACCGCATCGAGGCGAGCGACGTCGAACCGGGGATCAGCGCGCTGCTCGCGCGGGCCCGCGGCAGGATCGAGCAGATCGCCAGCCACGAGCCGCCGACCTTCGCGACGGTGGTCGAGCCGCTGGAGGTGCTCCGTCACGGCGTGGCGCGTGCCTGGGCGCCGGTCAGCCATCTGAACGCGGTACTGAATTCCGAGGCGCTGCGGGCCGCCTACAACGCCTGCCTGCCGCTGCTTTCGGCGTACGAGACGGACCTCGCTCAGAACGAGCCCCTGTACAAGGCCTACAGCACCATCGCGTCACACGAGGGCCCGACGCTCGATCCGGTGCGCCGGCGCGTGCTCGAGCTCGCGCTGCGGGATTTCGAGCTGGCGGGAGTCGGCCTGCCGGGCGGGGCCAAGCAGCGCTTCAAGGCGCTCATGCTCGAACTGACCCAGCTGCAATCGAAGTTCGAGGAAAACGTGCTGGATGCGACCAGCGCCTGGAGCCACCACGTGACGGACCCGGCGCAGGTGCGGGGCTTGAACGAGACCATCGTCGAACGGGCGCGGCAGCGGGCGCACGAGCAGCGCATGGAGGGTTGGATCCTGACTCTGGACCAGCCCACCTATGTCGCCGTGGTGACGAATGCGCAGTCCGCGCAGCTGCGGCGTGTGTTCTATGAAGCCTGGTCCACCCGCGCATCGGACCGCGGGCCGCAGGCCGGACGCTGGGACAACGCGCCGATCATCGAGCAGATCCTCGCCCGGCGGCACGAGGCGGCCGGCATCCTCGGTTTCGGCAACTTCGCCGAATACGCGCTCCAGAAGCGCATGGTGCGCAGCCCGGGCGAGGTTCTGGGGTTTCTCGAGCAGCTCGCGCGCGCCTCGCGTTCCGTTGCGCTGCAGGAGTTCGCCGAGCTGCGCGACTTCGCCGGCCACGAGCTCGAGGCCTGGGACATCGGGTACTACTCCGAGCAGCTCCAGCAGCAGCATGCGGTCTCGCAGGAGGCGTTGCGGCCCTACTTCCCGCTGCCGCGGGTGCTCACCGGTCTGTTCGAGGTCGCCGAACGGCTGTTCGGCGTGCGCATTCTGGAGCGCTCCGCAGCGCCCGTGTGGCACCCTGACGTGCGTTACTTCGAGATCGACAGCGACGGCGGGCCGGTCGGAAGCTTCTACCTCGATCCGTACGCGCGGCCTCACAAGCGCAGCGGCGCCTGGATGGACGAGTGCATCGGCCGGATGCATCTGGCCGGCGGCGCCGCGCTGCCGGTGGCGCACCTGGTCCTGAACCTGCTGCCCCCGGGTGCGGATGGGCCCGCACTGCTGACGCACGATGACGTGTTGACGCTGTTCCACGAGTTCGGGCATGGACTGCACCACTTGCTCACCCGGGTCGACTTTCCCAGTCTCTCTGGAATCAACGGGGTCGCCTGGGATGCGGTCGAGCTGCCCAGTCAGTTCATGGAGAACTACGCCTGGAACCGGCAGGTGCTGCAACGGATCTCGGGCCACCATCGCAGCGGCGAGCCGCTGCCGGCCGACCTCCAGGAGCGCTTGCTCGCGACCCGCAGCTTCCAGGCCGGACTGCACATGACCCGACAGCTCGAGTTCGCGCTGTTCGATTTCCGGGTGCACGCCGAGTACGACCCCGGGCGCGGCGGGCGGGTCCTGGAGCTGCTGCACGAGGTGCACCGGCAGGTCGCCGTCGTGCCCATGCCGCAATGGAATCGCTTCCCGATGAGCTTCGGCCACATATTCGCCGGCGGCTATTGCGCCGGCTATTACAGCTACAAATGGGCGGAGGTGCTTGCCGCCGACGTGTTCGCGGCATTCGAGGCGCATGGCGTATTCGACCGCGCCACGGCGCGACGTTATGTCGACACGATCCTCTCGCAGGGTGGGAGCCGCGATCCGCTCGAGGCGTTCATCGCGTTTCGCGGCCGGCCACCACGGATCGAGGCGCTGCTGAAGCAGCATGGCATTGCCGCGCCCGCCCCGCGGTGAGGGGAACCGGATCGCGGCTCCGCGGGCGCGACAAATGATTCTGAGCAGTGGCTCTCGGTATCCGGGTCGAATTTGGCCCACAGTGGCTCGAGCATCAATCTGGCCGGCGGCCGACCGCGCGGGCTCACAAAGTAAAATGACCAGCGTTCGGCGCAGCGATTTCGACGTCACCGACACCGTGCAAGTCAGCTCCACGACCGCGGTGGAGGCGGCCGTGGAGGCACTGTTCGCCCCCACCTGGCCGAGCGTGTCTCTCGAGCCGCTCCGACGCGCGTTCGCTCACTTCGAGCGGCTGTTCGCCGGCGAGGTCCCGGGCTATCACGGTGTCGACACCGTTTATCACGACCGCCAGCACACGCTCGACATAACTCTCGCGCTGGCGCGCCTGCTGGTCGGCTACGAGCGTCAGGCCGAGCCGGCCGCGCGGCTCGGCGGCGAGCGCGCGATCGCCGGCCTGATCACCGGTTTGTTTCACGACGTCGGATATCTGCGGCGCACCGATGAGCACGATTCGCGCAACGGCGCGGAGTTCACCCGGGTGCACGTCTCGCGCGGCGCGCGCTTTCTCGAGGACTATCTGCCGCGGATCGGGCTCGCGCCCTGGGTGCCGTTCGCCCGGGAAGTGATTCACTTCACCGGTTACGAGTTTCCGGCCGCGCAGATCGAGGCTCGCCTGAGCGACCGCCGCGACATCGTCGCCGGGCATCTGCTCGGCACGGCGGACATGATCGCCCAGATGGCCGACCGCTGTTACCTGGAGAAGTGCCGTGACCGGCTGTACGTCGAGTTCGTGCTCGGCGGCGTGGCGCTGCCGGTCTCGCCGAGCGGTCAGACCGAGGTCAAATACGCCTCCGGTCTCGATCTGCTGCGCCAGACGCCCCAGTTCGTCGACGAAGTGCGCGCCAAGCGGCTCGATGGTCAGTTCGGCGCAGTCTACCGCCACATCGAGATTCTCTATAACGGACGCAATCCGTACATCGAGGCCATCGACCGCAACGTCGAGTTTTTGCGCCGGGTGCTGCGCAGCGAGAATTGGCGGCTGCTGCGGCGCAGACCGCCGATCTTCGCCGCCACCGCGGACCCGATGTCCACCATGCGCGGCCTGATGGTGAGCTACCTCAAGCGGATCTGGTCCGGCGCCGGGGGCTAGCGCGAAGGGCCACCCCGCGCGGTGGGGCATCGGCCACGGCCCGTGCCGGCGGCAGTCCGTGCGGGGCGCACCGGACTCTGATATTCTGCGGCGCATGACGAGCTGTGCCTGGACACCTGGGCACAGAGAGCGGCTCGAGCCGCCGGGTAAGCGCCGGCCCCAGGTTGCCGGGACCCTCCGCCGATCTGCGCGCACCGATCGATCCGTATCGGGCGGCAGTTCGGGTGCGCCGTGGGACGGCGGACACCGTCGGATTTCCTTGGTGCACTGATGAGTATTCTCGCTTGAGCCGCGCATTGAAGAACTTCCGCTCCGCGCTCTGGACATTCACCGCCACATTCGCCGTCGCGGTGCTGAGCGCCGCGGCGGCCCTATGGGGCCATTGGCCGGGCGTTCTGCCGGTCGCACTCGCCGGGGCGGTGGCCGCAGGCGGTGGCCTCATCGCGGCGGTGCGCGCCTGGCGAGCCGGCCGGAGGGTGCACCAGGCCGCCGAGGCGCTCACGCGCAGCGCCCAGCGCATCGGGCAGGGGGATTACGCGCGCCCCGTCGAAGCCTACAGCCAGGATGGCCTCGGGGAGCTCGAGCAGGCCATGGAGCGAATGCGCGCACGGCTGCGTCACTCGACCATCAACAAGGATTACCTGCGCAGCGTTCTGAACAGCATGGCCGACGCGGTGTTCCTCACCTCCCCCGACGGGGTGATCAAGACCGCCAATGCCGCGGCCTGCAAGATGCTCGGCTTCAGCGAGGAGGAGCTGCTCGGCCGCGGCGTCGCATCGCTGCTCGAGGAGCACGCCCGCGCCGACTTCGACCTGCTGCAGGCCGCGCAGGATACGCGCGAGACCGTGGTACACACGCGTGACCACCAGACCATCCCGGTGTCCCTCGCCGGATCGCGTATCGAGACCGACGACCCGCAGTTCCAGGGCAATATCTTCGTCGCCCGCAACATCACCGACCGCAAGCGCGCCGAGCGGCGCATCCGCTACCTGGCCCGATACGATACGCTCACCAAAGTCGCCAATCGCATGCAGTTCCAACACGTGCTGCAGCAGACGTTGTCGCGCGGACTGCGCAGCGGGCGGGCGGTGGCGCTGCTGTATCTGGACATGGACCGGTTCAAGGAGGTGAACGACACGTTTGGACATGACACCGGCGACCGAGTGCTCGAAGTGCTGGCCGAGCGGCTGACCCGGGCCCTGCCGCCGAATGCGATGCTCGGCCGGCTGGCCGGCGACGAGTTTGCGCTGTGCCTGCACGGGCTGCCCGCCGAGACCGACAATCGTGTGCCGATCGGGCAATTGGCGCGCACGGTCCTCAACGAAGTGGCGCGCGCCTTTCAGCTGAACCAGCAGGAAGTGTTTCTTACCGCAAGCGTGGGCATAGCCTTCTGCCCGCGCGATGCGGAAAACGTCATCGACCTGATCCGCAACGCCGATGCGGCGATGTATCACGCCAAGCAGAACGGCGGCAACACCTTCACGTTCTACGCCCCCGAGATGAACGCGGCGGCGGTCGAGCGGCTGATCCTCAAGAGCAAGCTGCGCCGCGCGCTCGAGCGCGACGAGCTCGTCATCCGCTATCAGCCGAAAGTCGAGCTCACCACCGGCCGGGTGGTGGGCGCCGAGGCACTGTTGCGCTGGCGCCTGCCGGGACACGGCGACATTCCGCCGTCGCGCTTCATCCCCCTCGCCGAGGAGACCAACCTCATCCTGGACATCGGCGAGTGGGTGCTGAACCGGGTATGCATGGATTACCGGCAGCTGAAGAGCGCCGGCGGCGAGCCCGGGCGCATCTCGCTGAATCTCTCGCTGCGCCAGCTGCGTCAGGCCAGCTTCATCCTGCGCTGCCGCTCGGTGTTCCGCCGCCACGGCGTCTCGCCCACCGCGCTCGAGCTCGAAATCACCGAGACGACGCTCATGGCCGACCCCAAGAACACCCTGCGGCTGCTCGAGGAGCTCTATGCCATGGGGCTGCACCTGTCGATCGACGACTTCGGCACCGGCTACTCCTCGCTCTCGGCACTGCAGCAGTTCCCGATCGGCACGCTCAAGATCGATCAGTCGTTCGTGCGCGACGTGGGCACGAACAGCGGCAATGCCACTCTGGTGCGCACCATCATCGAGATGGGCCGCAGCCTCGACATGGTGGTGGTTGCCGAGGGAGTGGAGTCGCAGGATCAGCTGGATTTCCTGCGCCGCAACGGCTGCAACCAGGTACAGGGGAGGCTGTTCGGCGAGCCTTGCGCCGTGGAGGACTTGCTCGTGCTGCTGCAGCGGCAAGCCAGCTCCGGCGCCCCGTTTGGGCGGCTGCTGCACCCTGCGGGCGCGCTCGACCAGCCGGCCTGAGGCGCCGCCTCGACACGTTCCGTTCGAGGCGGCGCGGGGAGTTTGCGGCTCGATTCGGGGTGGGATGATAAACGGGAGCCCTCGGCGCTAGAATTGCACGCTTTCCTCGAAGGACTCGACTCACCATGAAACCCGCATTGAATGTCGCGATCACGGGCGGCGCCGGCCAGATCGGCTATGCCCTCGCATTCCGCGTCGCCTCCGGGCAGCTGCTGGGACCGGATCAGCCCATCAATCTGCATCTGCTGGAGATCACCCCGTCGCTGCCGGCGCTCAACGGGGTCGTGATGGAACTCGCCGATTGCGCATTCGCGGGGCTGAACAAGATCATCGCCACGGACGATGCCAAGGTCGCGTTTCGCGACTGTCACGTGGCGCTGCTGGTCGGGGCGCGCCCGCGCGGACCGGGCATGGAGCGCAAGGACCTGCTGCTCGCCAACGCACAGATCTTCTCTGCGCAAGGGAAAGCCCTCAACGAGGTCGCCGATCGCAACGTCAAGGTCCTGGTGGTGGGTAACCCGGCCAACACCAATGCGCTGATCGCGCGCGCCAACGCCAAGGATCTGAATCCGCGCAATTTCACCGCGATGACCCGGCTCGACCACAATCGCGCCCTCTCACAGCTCGCCGAGAAGACCGGCGCGCACACGCGCGACATCCGGCGCATGACGGTCTGGGGCAATCATTCCTCGACACAATACCCGGACATCAACCACGCACTGGTCGGCGGGAAATCCGCCCGTTCGCTGGTGGATGACGCTTGGGTAGAGCAGACCTTCATCCCGGTGGTTCAACAGCGCGGCGCGGCCGTCATCAAGGCCCGGGGCGCCTCGTCGGCCGCCTCGGCCGCCTCGGCTGCGATCGACCACGTCCATACATGGGTGAACGGCACGCGGGAGGGGGACTGGGTGAGCATGTCGGTTCCATCCGACGGCAGCTACGGCATCCCGGAAGGCGTGATCTACTCCTATCCGGTCACCACTCACAATGGCGAGTACCGTATCGTGACCGGCTTGCAGATCGATGCCGCCAGCCGCAAGCGCATGGACGCGACGCTCGCCGAGCTGCACGAGGAACGCGAGGGTGTGAAGGCGCTGCTCGGCTGAGCCTCCCCGAAGATCGATCGCCGCGAGCGATCGTGAACGCCGTGAAGCGCGCGGGCCGACACAGTGTCTGCCGTGGCATTGCGCAAGAGGTACTCTTTCGCGATCGAAGGGGACCGGGCAGACTGCAGACGCTCATGAACAAGACGGATTGAAGGAGCTTCCATGCTGGGTGCACTCCTCGCGTTGATTGCGGTCGCGGCCATCGCGTATGCCGTGACCCAGGCGGGGGGCATCATCACCCTCCTGTTCATCGCCGCGGTGCTCTACCTGGCCTACCGGCGGCTGTCGCTGCTGGCCTTCACCGCCACGTTCACCGTGCTGCTGATCGCGTACAGCTACTTCGGCGCGAACAGCGCGGCGGGCGCCACATGGAAGGGGTTTCTGTGGCTGTCGCTGGGGGCATTGTGGCTGCTGAACGTGCGCTGGCTGCGCAAGGCGCTGATCACGCGCCCCTTCATGCGGACCTACCGCAGGCTGCTGCCGCCGATGTCGCAAACCGAGCGCGAGGCGCTCGAAGCCGGCACGGTCTGGTGGGATGGCGAGCTGTTCACCGGCGCGCCCAACTGGTCGAAGCTGCTCACCGCCCGACCGCCGCGCCTGAGCGCCGAGGAGCAGGCATTCCTCGACGGACCCTGCGAGCAGCTCTGCGAGATGCTCGATGACTGGGCCATCACCCATGAAATCGGCGACCTGCCCGCGCAGGTATGGGATTTCATCAAGTCGCGCGGGTTCTTCGCGATGATCATTCCAAAGCGCTACGGCGGACTGGAATTCTCCGCCTACGCGCATTCGTGCGTGCTCACCAAGGTCGCCAGCCGCAGCACGACCGCATCCTCCACCATCGCGGTGCCGAATTCGCTCGGCCCCGCCGAGTTGCTCAATCATTACGGTACCGACGAGCAGAAGAACTACTATCTGCCGCGCCTGGCGCGCGGCGAGGAAGTGCCGTGCTTCGCTCTCACGGGACCGCGCGCCGGCTCCGACGCCGCCTCCATCCCGGACACCGGCATCGTCTGCCGCGGTACGTGGCAAGGTCAGGACGTGCTCGGGATGCGGCTCAACTTCTCCAAGCGCTACATCACTCTGGCACCGGTTGCCACGGTCATCGGACTGGCTTTCCGGCTGTTCGATCCGGAACAGCTCCTGGGCGGACCGGTTGATGTGGGCATCACCTGCGCGTTGATCCCGCGCGACATACCCGGCATCAGCATCGGCCGGCGGCACTTTCCCGTCAACATCCCGTTCCAGAACGGCCCGATCCAGGGACACGACGTATTCGTGCCGCTCGATTTCATCATCGGCGGCCCGAAGATGGCCGGCACCGGCTGGCGCATGCTGGTGGAGCAACTTTCGGTGGGGCGGTGTATCTCGCTGCCGTCGAACGCCACGGGCGGCGCCAAGGCCGGGGTATGGGCGAGCGGCGCATACACCCGCATCCGCCGGCAATTCAACATGCCGGTGGCGCGGTTCGAGGGCGTCGAGGCGGTGCTCGCGCGCATGGCCGGGCTCACGTACACGATGGATGCGGCGCGCTCGGTCACCGCCGGCGCGATCGACGGGGGCGAGAAACCCTCGGTCCCCTCGGCAATGCTCAAGTACCACGTCACCGAGATGGGGCGGCAGGTCGCCAACGACGCCATGGACGTGCACGGCGGCAAAGGCATCTGCCTCGGTCCGAAGAACTACCTGGCGCGCGGCCACCAGTGTGTGCCGGTGGCGATCACGGTCGAAGGCGCCAACCTGCTGACCCGCAATTTGATCATATTCGGGCAGGGCGCGGTCCGCTGTCATCCGTTCGTGCTGCGCGAGATGAACGCGGCCCGTAATCCGGACCACGCATGCGGCATCGAGGAGTTCGACCGCGCCCTGTTCGGCCACATCGGCTTCACGATCTCCAATGCGGTGCGATCGCTCGTCATGGCGCTGACCCACGCGCGTTTCACCCGCTCGCCGGTCAGCGGCCCGACCGCGCGCTACTACCAGCACATCGTGCGCTTCAGCGCCTCGTTCGCCTTCACGGTGGATGTGGCGATGCTGACGCTTGGCGGATACTTGAAGAAGAAAGAGAATCTCTCGGCGCGGCTCGGCGATGTGCTGTCGGCGATGTACCTGGCCTCGATGGTGCTGAAGCATCACGAGAATCAGGGCCGACCGGCCGAGGACCTGCCCATCGTCGAGTGGGCCTGCCGCAATCTGTTGTATCACGCCCAGGAGCAGCTGCACGGCTTCCTGCGCAACTTCCCGAACCGCCTGCTCGCGGGGCTGATGCGGGTGGTGGTCTTTCCGCGCGGCCGCCATTATTCATCGCCATCCGACCGGCTCGGCCGACACGTCGCCGAGCTGCTCACGCAGCCGAGCGAGGCGCGCACGCGGCTCAGCCAGTTCATCTACACCACCGTCCAGCCGGAAAATCCTCTCGGTCTGCTCGGGGAGGCCCTGGCGCTCGCCGTCCAGTTGGAGCCCATCGAGAAGCGCATTCGTGTCGAGGGCGTCAAGACCGGACGGATCACCGCGCTCGATCTGCCCGGGCAAGTCAACCAGGCGCTCGCGGCCGGAATCCTCACCTCGGCCGAGGCACAGGCCCTGCACGAGTACGACCGCAAGGTCATGAATCTCATTCATGTCGATGACTTCGCCCCGCACGAGCTCGGCAGGCAGGCGAGCCCGCAGCCGCCGCGCGCCGGCGCGCCGGCCGAGCCCGCGTGAACGGCATCTGCGGACACGCCGCCGCAACTGCGGCCACGGGCGGACCCGAGGTTCCGCGGGGCTGCGCCTGCACCAATTGCGGAACGATTCTCACCGGCCCTTTCTGCAGCGCGTGCGGGCAGCGCTATCACGCGCACCCGGTGCACTCCTTGCGGCATTTCATTCAGGAAGCCACCGAGGACCTGACGCATGCCGATTCACGGTTGTGGCGGACGGTGTACGCGCTGCTGCTGCGACCGGGATTTCTGACGGAGGAATTCCTCGCCGGCCACCGCGCGCGCTATCTGCCGCCGGTACGGCTCTATCTGGTCGTGAGCGTCATATTCTTCCTCCTGGTGGGACTGCAGTCGTGGCTGTCCCCGCCCCCGATCCGGGTCCGACAAGCCCACGGATTGGTCCGATACACCGTGGCCACGCCCGCCCGCGTCGGGCTGATCGGCCGCAATCCCGGCACGGCGATACGGCCCGCCGTGGTGGGGCGCGCGGTTCCCGCCACCGTGCCGATGCAATCGGTGTGCGCCGCGATCGACGCACGCAGCCTGACCCTTGGAGCATGGTGCACCGAGCTCTCCCCGCGCATTCAACACAGCTGGACGGCGCTGAACGCCGCAGGCGGCCTCGAACGGTTCGATGCGATCTTGCTGCACAGCCTCGAGCGGGCCATGTTCCTGTTTCTGCCGGTCATGGCCTTGGGTCTGAAGCCGTTGTACCGCAACCCGCGGCGCTACTACGTCGAGCACCTGTTGTTTCTCGTGCACAACCAGGTGTGCGTGTTCACGTTGCTCGGACTGTACACGCTGCTCCAGATGATCACCTCCTCCGGAGTGATCCTGCGTCCGGTCTGGGGCGCACTGTCGATCTACACGCTGGTTTACTTCTACTTGGCGATGCGGCGTGTGTATCGGGACAGTCGGGGGCGTACCCTCGCAAAGCTCGTCGTGATCTCGCTGGGCTACCTGACCGCCTTCGCGTTGCTGTTCGCGGTTATCGCAACCTACGGTTTCCTCACGCTCTGAGCGGCGCTCGCACGACCCGTCCGCCATGATCCGCGCCATTTTGCATGTCGACATGGACGCGTTTTTCGCGTCCGTGGAGCAGCATGACCGGCCGGAGCTTGCCGGCAAGCCCGTGGTGGTCGGACACCCCGGCGCTCGCGGCGTCGTGGCGGCGGCCAGCTACGAGGTCCGCCGGTTCGGCGTGCGCTCGGCCATGCCGATGAGCACGGCGCTACGGCTGTGTTCGGCGGCGATATGCGTTCCCCCTCGCATGACGCGCTACCGGGACGTCTCGCGGCAGGTGTTCGCGGTGTTCCATGAAATCACGCCGCTGGTGCAGGGCTTGTCGCTCGATGAGGCGTTCCTCGATGTGACCGGCAGCATCGAGTTGCTCGGGACGCCGCCGGCCATCGCCCGGCGCATCAAGGACGAGATTCGCTCACGTACCGGACTGACCGCCTCGGTTGGCGTAGCGACCAACAAGCTGGTCGCGAAGATCGCCTCCGATCTGGAGAAGCCGGATGGACTGACCGTCGTGCCGGCCGAACGGATCCGCGAGGTGCTCGATCCGCTGTCGGTCCGGCGGCTGCCCGGCCTCGGGCGTAAGCTCGGCGAGAAAGTCGAGGCGGCTGGACTGCGCACGCTCGGGCAATTGCGCGGCGCACCCGATGCGCTGCTGTGGCAGCTGTTCGGGCGGGACGCCTCTGGAGTGCGCGAGCGGGCCGCCGGGGTGGATGAGCGACCGGTGCTGACGGATCTGGAAGAAAAGTCGCTCAGCGCCGAGGATACCTTCGCCCGCGACCTTCAGGATCCGCGGGCGCTCGATACCCACCTGTGCCGGCTGGCGCAAACCGCCTGCCAGCGGCTGCGCCACAAAGGATTGATGACGGCCCGGATCGGCGTGAAGATCCGCTGCCACGACTTCACCACGTTCACGCGGCAGCAGGCGATAGCCCCGCCGACACAGGCGGAGCGCGCGATCCGCGACGTGGCCCGGGATCTGTTGCGGCGCTGGCTGACCGAGCACCGTGGTGCCAAACTGCGCCTGCTGGGGGTGATGCTCGGGGGTCTCTCGCCGGCCCGGCAGATGGGCCTGTTCGAGACGGCCGAGCGCGGCGGGGATGAGGCGCGCCTCGATTCGGCGCTCGAGCAGGTGCGCGCACGCTTCGGCGACGCGGCGCTGCGCCGGGGCAACTTGTTGAAATAGTCGACTTACGATGTACCTTTCCTTCTTTGGTCTGAACGAGAAGCCGTTCTCGATCACGCCGGACCCCCGCTATCTCTTTCTGAGCGAGCGGCACGCCGAGGCGTTGGCGCACCTGGTGTACGGCATCAAGGAGGCCGGCGGCTTCATCCAGCTCACCGGCGAGGTGGGCACGGGCAAGACCACGATCGTACGCTCGCTGCTGGCGCAGGCTCCGGAGAATGCCGAGCTCGCGCTCATCCTCAATCCGCGCATGACCGCGCCGGAGTTCCTGTTGACCCTGTGCGAAGAGCTCGGCATCGGAGTACCCGATCCGGCCGCCGGCTCCCTGAAGGACCTGGTCGACATCCTGAACACCTATCTGCTGCGCGCGCACGCGGCGGGACGGCGTGTCGTGCTGGTGGTTGACGAGGCGCAGAACCTCGAGCCGGAGGTGCTCGAGCAGGTGCGACTGCTCACCAACCTGGAGACCAATACCCAGAAGCTGCTGCAAATCATTCTGATCGGGCAGCCGGAGCTGCGCGAGCTGCTCGAGCGCAGCGAGTTGCGCCAGCTCGCCCAGCGCGTCACCGGCCGCTATCATCTCGATCCGCTCTCGGCGCCCGAGACCGTGGCCTACGTTCGGCATCGGCTGCGCGTGGCGGGTGCGACCACCGAGATGTTCAGCCGCGGCGCCCTGCGGAATATCCACCGCCTCTCCGGCGGAGTGCCTCGGGTCATCAACATCCTGTGCGACCGCGCGCTGCTCGGGGGCTATTCGCTCGATCGTCACCACATCACCCCCGCCCTGGTGCGCCAGGCCGCCACCGAAGTGTTCGGACGGCGCTCGCGGCGCGGCTGGGTGACATGGACCGCGGCTGCCACGCTCATTCTGCTGGCCGCCACGACCTTGACGCTGTGGCGGCTCGAGCCGGCGATGTGGCGATCGACACCGGCCCCCGCACCCATCGGCAGGCCGGTGATGCAGCCCGACGCACCCGCACCTCGGCCTGTCAAGATAAAGCCGACGTTGGCGGGACTGCTCGATCGGTACAAGAGCGAGACTACCCGGCAGGCCGCCTACGCCAAGCTGTTCAACCTGTGGAATCTGCGTGATATCCACGGCGACCCGGCCTCGGGCCCCGGTCCATGTGTCCAGGCCGCGCAGCACGGGCTATCCTGCCTCAAGGCGCACGGTTCGCTCGGGCAACTGCGTCTGTACAATCGCCCGGCCATCCTGCGGCTGACCGGCTCGAGGGGCCGCAGGTACGAGGTGCTCATGACCGGCCTGGATCACGCACATGCGCTGCTCGCGCTCGGACCCACTCCTCAGCGGGTGAGTATTGCCGCGCTCTCGCGCGACTGGATGGGCCATTACGTCCTGCTATGGCGACCGATCGGCGGACGGGTGCGCACGCTCCTGCAAGGCATGAGCGGGACGCGCGTGCGCTCGCTGCGCGAGAGCCTGGAGCGCGTGGAAGGCATCCGGGGTAAACAGCCCCCGAGCGACGTGTACGATGCGCGTCTGACTCGCCTGGTGCGCCGCTTCCAGCACGCACACGGGTTGACGGTCGACGGCATCGCCGGTATCAAGACGCAATTGGCGCTGGGCGGCGCGCTCGCCCGGCCGGGGACGCCGATGCTCAGTCGGCGCGGCCAAGGCGGCTGACATGTCATTCATCCTCGATGCGCTGAAGAAATCCGAGAGCGCCCGCCAACGTCAGGATGGACCGGGCCTGTTCGAGGTCAAAATCGTCCCGCCGCGCCGTGGGCTGCCGGCGTGGGCTCTGATCATCGTCGCGCTGCTGCTGATCAATGTGGTCGCCCTGACCTGGCTGATGCTACGCCACCCGGCAGCCGCGCCGGCCCCAACGGCGGCGGCCCGAACGGCCGTGGCGCCAAATCCGGCACCCGTGATGCCCACTCGTGCATCGCCGCAGTCAGGTGCCGGACCGGCTGCCTGGACGGCGACGCCGCCAACGTCCACTGTCGCAGCCGCGCCGGCGCTCACCCGCACATCAGGCCAGCCGTCACTTGCGACGGCGGAGCCACCGGCGCCATTCGCGGCGGGAGGGCATTCCGTGCGCGCCGGCCCGACCGGCGGTCTGGCGCTTTCCGAAGCTCCCAATCCGGCGGATCTCGCCCCGGCGATCCAACCACCGGCTCCCGGCGGTTCCGCAGACCTGGCAGCCGGCGCACAGGGCCTCCTGCCGCTCTATGCCGAGATCGCCGCGCAGCCCGGCAGCGACCTGCCGCGCCTGCATCTGGACCTGCACGTCTACGATCCGGACCCGAGCAAGCGCTACGTGATGATCAACATGCACATCCTGCATACCGGCGACTCTTTGCCGGACGGCGTCACGGTGGTGGCGATCCGGCCGGACGGCGTAGCGCTGAGCTATCGGGGGCGGGAGTTCCTGCTGCCGCGGTGATTGCCGGATCTCAGTGGGCGCTGCGGGCCGCTTGCCCGCGCCCGGCAGTACTTCCAGCCACCCCGCGCGACCTCATCCCCGTGCGCCCGGGGGCCGCCGGCGCCGATCCGCCGGCATCACATAACGCAATCAGGGGAATGACCGGTTTCACAGAATGACGCCGCAAACCGCGACAAGGAAGCGGCCCTGGTCCATGGTTTGAAGTCGGCGTATGAGTTCCGCAGCACAACGCATACTGATCGTAGAACGCGATACGCAATATCGCGAATGGCTGCGGCTGCACCTTGCAATCCTCTATCCGCAGGCTTCGATCGGCACCGTGGATCCCGAGGACAGGCATGCCATGAGCGGCTTGGCGAGCGGGCGGGCCTGCGAAGGGCTCATCCTGTCGGCGGACTTCGGCGCAGACGATGAGCCGGGCGAATCCGAGGGCGTGAAGCTCGTGCGCACCCTGCACTCGAGCGACACCGCGCCCGTGCTGGTGGCGCTGGCGGAGCGCGGGAATGAGCTCACCGCACTCCAGGCACTGCGCGCCGGCGCGGCGGACTATCTGCCCAAGCGCCTGCTGACGCCGAGCCGGCTGAAGAGCGCGCTCGACCGGGCGTTCGTAGCGCTGGAGCGCAAGCCGGCTTCGCTCGCGACGCAGACCAAGCGGCGCGCCACGGGGGTGCTCGCGACCGGTCAGACCGCCATCAGCGGTTACGAGATCATCCGCACGCTCAGTGAATCGGAGAAGGCCGTCGTGTACTTGGCCGAGAGCCGCGCGCTCGGGGCCGAAGTGGCGCTGAAGGTCAGCAAGGTCCCATGCGAAGACCGGACCAAGCAGGCGCTGGCGCGCGAGTATCAGGCCATTCTCGCCGTCCATGACCCGGCCGTGGTACGCATATTCGATCACGGCATGGAGGACGGTTATGAATACCTCGCGATGGAATACTTCCCACACGGCGATCTGAAGGCGCGCATGCAGGTGGGCGTGACCGAGTCGGAGGCGTTGCGCTTTCTGGAGAAGATCGGGGCGGCCCTGGCCGTGGTCCACCGAGCGGGGCTGCTGCACCGGGATCTGAAGCCCCCCAACGTCATGCTGCGCGAGAACGACAACGTGGTGCTGATCGACTTCGGCCTGGCCCGCCTCCTGGACGTCAGCCACCGCAGCACGTACACCGGGGTGCTGCGCGGCTCACCCTATTACATGAGCCCCGAGCAGGCGCTCGGCGAGAAGTTGGATCCGCGCTCGGATCTGTACAGCCTCGGGGTGATCCTCCACGAGATGCTCACCGGCCGCAAACCGTTCATGGGTAACAGCGCGATGGAAGTGCTGCAGCAGCACGTCAACGCCTCGCCACCCCGCCTGCCGCCATCGCTGTCCGGTTATGCCGAGCTGCTCGCCCGACTGCTCGCCAAGCGGCGCGAGGAGCGCTTCGTAAGCGCCGAGGAGCTGATCGCCGCCTGTGTCGCGCTGCGTCACGGCAGCCGGGACCGCGCGCAAACGGCGGCATGACGGGCCGGCCCGCGGCGGCGGGCGCCATCTTGACACTGCGCGGCGGGGGGCGTGCAATGATCCGCCGGGGAGACGGGCCCCGAGGATCTGGATCGACCCATGAACCGGCGCCATCTCGTCGACACCACCGTGTTCTACTCGCCGACGAGCGGGGGAGTGCGCCGGTACCTGATCGCCAAACATACGTGGCTGGCGACTCAGCCGGGGTGGCAGCACACCCTGCTCGTGCCGGGCACCACCCAGCGGATCGAGCGCGGCGGGATCAGCACCCTCGCCGGCGTGCCGCTCCCGGGCACGTTCAACTACCGCCTGCCGCTCAATCCCCGCCTGTGGGCACGGCAGCTCGAGGCATTGGCGCCGGACATCATCGAGGCGGGTGACGCGTTCCATCCGGCCTGGGGGGCATGGCGGGTGGCGCGCCGCCGTGGGATTCCGTGCGCGGCATTCTGCCACTCCAATCTGCCGCGCATCGCCGGCCGGCGATTCGGCAGCATCATCGAGCGGCTCTCGGGCAGCTACCTGCGCGAGCTGTATGGACGGTTCGACGTGGTGTTCGCTCCCAGCCGTTTGCTGCAGGAGTTTCTCGACGACCTGGGCGTCAAGCACGTCGTACGTCAGCCCCTGGGCGTCGATCCACAGCTGTTTCATCCCTCCCGACGCGGCTCGTGGCTGCGCCGGCGCCTCGGACTCGACAGCGCGGCACGCGTGCTGGTGTACGCCGGCCGCTTCACCGGCGAGAAGAACATGCCCGTACTGCTGCGCGCGTTCGCCGGTCTCGGCCGGCCCTACCATCTGGTGCTGATCGGCGGTGGCCGCGCCGCGCGCCTGGCCCCCAACGTGACGCGGATCCCGTACCGCCGCGACGCCATCGATCTGGCGTGCTGGCTGGCCTCGGCCGACGCCCTGGTGCACGCCGGCACGCTCGAGACCTTCGGCCTGGTCGTGCTCGAAGCCATGGCGTGCGGCCGCCCGGTGGTCGCGGCGCGCGCGGGCGCCATACCGGAGCTGGTCGATGAGCGCTGCGGGATACTGAGCGAGCCGGGCGACCCGGACAGTCTCGCCGATGCGATCGCGGCTCTTTACGAGCGTGATATCGAGGCTCTCGGCGCACATGCGCGCGCACAGGTGATGCGGTATTTCACCTGGCCACGCGTGCTCGAGGGGCAGCTGTCGGTCTACCGGAGGCTGCTCGCCGGCGCAAGTGCGACGGCCCTCGAACGACAGCTCGCCCAGGCCGGCTGAACGCCCCGCTCAACGGCGCCGCAACGCGCGCAGTAACCACAATCCGGCGCGGCTGCGCGCCATTGCGAGGACGACCGTCCAGAACAACCGCTTGCGCGGCGGCACCACCCGCGGTGGAACGGCCCGAAAAAACTCGGCGCCGACATCCCGGTGCACGTGCAACGCGCGCGCCCGGATCAGCCACTGACCTGGCGGACTGTCGATACGGTAGCACTGGGCATCCACCGCCTGGACACTCGGCGCGGCGAGTCGCTCGGGCAGATCCTGCGGAGCATCGCCCAGGAATGTGACGATCAAGCGCTCCTGAACATTCGCCGCCGAGACGCCCCGCAGCGTAATCCCGGGGGAAACGCCCGTCTCGCGCACACAGATCACCGTACCGCGGAATACAGCGATCAGGCGGTCCGCTTGTGTGTCGGGCACCGCGTACTCCCGTCGTTCAACCGGTCGATTCCAGTTCCCACAGGGTCAGCGGCGCGCCGCGCCGCAGCCAGAAGCCGGCCCCCACCTCGCGAAATGCGCGCCGCAACCTCATGCGGTACCACTCCCCCTGACGCAGGTACACGTTCGGATCCGTACGGCTGCGATCGCAGTTGTTGCGCCAATCGGCACGCGTGAGCGCACTGAAGTACAAGACCCCGCGGCACAGTCTGGCCAGGTTGGCGAGCGCCCGCGGCGCCTCGCGCGGGCCCAGGTACTGCAACACGTCATAACAGATCACCAGATCGAACGGCTCCTGAGCCCGGAATTCCTGCACGTGTCCGGACAGCCAGCCGTAGCGGCGGCACAGGTACTCGCTCGCCTCCAGGCCGACGTAGGCCGCCTTGGGCAGTACCCGCCGCAGCGGCTCGCGCAGCAGTCCGGTGCCACAGCCCGCGTCGAGCAATCGCCGCACGGGCAAGCCCACGTGCGCGATGAACGCGCCGATCAGCCGCGCGCGGGCTCGCATCTCGGCGCGCGAAGTCACGGCTGTGCGCGGGTCGAAGTAGTAGCGATCGTAATACGCGTGATCGAATGCCATCATGACTCGAGCGGTTCAGGCACCGCCGCCCGGCGCGAGGCCGGCAAGGCACGTGCTCATCGTCGCGAGACGCCGTCGTGCCTGCCGATCATAGGGCCGAGCGTTGGCACGCGCGGGACGCTGCCCGTCGAGGCGCTCGCCGCTCGTCCTGGCGAGCTCCGGGGCACAGGCCAGATAAGCACCACCGGGCCCAACCGATCGGTCGAGGCAGCGACTAGGGCGGCCTTTACGGCGTTCATCTGCGCTAGTTTGCCGGATAGTCCGCTTCACTGCACACTGTGCCCGGCCGCCCGTGCCGGCCCTGCCCGGAGCCCTCCATGTTTCGACGATTTCTGGTCCGTTCAAGCCGTCCGATAGCCGTGCTGAGCGCACTGAGCGCACTGCTCTGGACTGTCCTGCCGCTCGCGGCGCAGGGCTCGGCTCGAGCTGCCCCCGCCAGAGGCTTCAGACTCAGCAGTCCTGACCTGACCTCTGGAGCCACTTTCCCGAGGGCACAGGTCTACGACCGCGACGGCTGCCGCGGCGAGAACGTCTCCCCTGCGCTCTCCTGGCGGAATCCGCCGGCCGGCACACGCAGCTTCGCGGTGCTGATGTTCGACCCGGATGTCCCGGGTGGACTGTGGTGGCACTGGGTCGTCTTCGATTTGCCGGCCGCCGTCCGCGCCCTGCCGGCGGGCGCTGGCGGCCCGGACGGGTCGCTACCCGCCGGGGCGATCGAGGCGCGCAATGATTACGGCTACCGCGGCTACGGCGGCCCCTGCCCGCCGCCGGGTCCGGCCCACCATTACCGCATCGTGCTCTACGCGCTGCGCGTCCCACGGCTGGCTCTGAACCAGGGCGCTGCGGCGCAAGCCGTCGCCGTCGCGGTGCGCGCCGAGGCGCTCGGCGAGGCCGAGATCATCGTGCCCTATGGGCGGTAGAGCATTGCGCGCAGCCAAGAGTCGTGGGCGCAGCCCACGCCACCCCCGGATCGGCTTCGCCAGTCTCGGCTGCCCGAAGGCGCTGGTCGACTCCGAGCGCATTCTGACCACCCTCAGGGCAGAGGGCTACGAGATCAGTCCGAGCTACGAGCAGGCCGATCTGGTGATCGTCAATACCTGCGGGTTCATCGATGCGGCCATCGACGAGTCGCTCGAGACGATCCAGGAAGCACTCGATCACAACGGCCGGGTGATCGTCACAGGCTGTCTCGGTGCACGCCCCGAGCGCATTCGCGCCCGGCATCCGCGGGTGCTCGCGGTCACCGGCC
Organism: Gammaproteobacteria bacterium; assembly: GCA_027365225.1. Classification (GTDB taxonomy): domain Bacteria; phylum Pseudomonadota; class Gammaproteobacteria; order Steroidobacterales; family Steroidobacteraceae; genus 13-2-20CM-66-19. The sequence continues at coordinate 18,416 of DAHXNV010000001.1, read as the reverse complement.
CGCACGATTACGCCGCGGTGCTGCAGGCCGTGCACACGCATTTACCGCCGCGGCACGATCCGTTCCTCGACCTGGTACCGCCCCAGGGCATCCGTCTCACGCCGCGTCACTATGCCTATCTGAAAATCTCCGAAGGCTGCAACAACTCGTGCAGCTTCTGCATCATTCCGGCGATGCGCGGCCGGTTGGCCAGCCGCCGCATCGATCAGGTGCTCCTCGAAGCCGAGCGGCTGGTCGCCGCAGGCGTGAAGGAGCTGCTGGTCATCTCCCAGGACACGAGCGCCTACGGCGTCGATCTGCGCTACGCGGGCGCCACATGGCACGGAGTCGAGTATCGAACCGGCTTGACCGATCTCGCTCGGGCGCTGGGGTCGCTCGGCGCGTGGGTGCGGCTGCATTACGTCTATCCGTATCCTCATGTCGATGAGCTGATCCCGCTGATGGCCGAGCGGCGCGTCCTTCCATACCTCGACATCCCGTTCCAACACGGCAGTCCCGCCGTGCTGAAGCAAATGCGCCGGCCGGCGCACGCCGAGAACACTCTCGAGCGCATCCGCTCCTGGCGGCGGCTTTGTCCCGACTTGACGTTGCGCAGTACGTTCATCGTGGGATTTCCGGGCGAGACCGAGGCGCAGTTCACGGAGTTGCTGCAATGGTTGCGCGAGGCACAGCTCGACCGCGTCGGCTGCTTCAAGTACTCGCCGGTGGAGGGAGCGGCCGCCAACGACCTCGGCGGGCACGTTGCGCCGCAGATCCAGTCAGAGCGTCATGACCGCTTCATGGAATGCGCGGCCGAAATCAGCGCGGCGCGGCTGCGCCGCCGCGTCGGCCGGCGCTTGCGGGTACTGGTCGATGCGGTGGACGGCGATGGCGCCGTTGCCCGCAGCGAGGCCGAGGCCCCCGAAATAGACGGTGTGGTGCGCATCGCGGCGGCGACGGGGCTGAAGCCTGGGGATTGGGTGGACGTCGAGGTTGTCGACGCCGACGTCTACGATCTGCACGCCCGGCAGATCGCGCCAGCCGCATGAGCTGCCGGGCGGGAACGCAGCCGCGCTCGCGCCGTATACTTCACTGCGATGCATGAGGAATCCGCGGAGGCGGGCTGCGGTGCACGACCGGGCGTGACCTACGCGGTGCTCGCCGCCATGCTGTTCGGCGCCAGCACACCGTTCGCGAAACTGCTGCTGCGCCACAGTGCCCCGGTGGTGCTGGCCGGCCTGCTCTACGCCGGCAGCGGCCTCGGTCTTACGGTCTGGATCGCGCTGCGCGCCGCAGTCCGCTCCCGAGCGGCCGCCTCGTCGTGGCGAGGGAGCGATCTGTCCTGGCTCGCGGCGTCCATTGTCACCGGCGGGGTGCTCGGACCGGTGCTGATGATGACCGGACTGCGCGCCATTCCAGCCGCCAACGCCTCCCTGCTGTTGAACCTGGAGGGCGTGCTCACCGCTGTGCTGGCATGGTGCGTATTTCGGGAGAATTTCGACTGGCGCGTGCTTGCGGGCCTGCTCGCCATCATTGCCGGGGGCGTGGTGCTTGCCTGGCCGGCGCGGCTCGCGCCCGCCGACGCACTCGGCACCGCCTGCATCGTGGGCGCGTGCGTCTGCTGGGCGATCGACAACAATCTCACACGCAAGGTCTCGATCCAGGACCCGTTCGTGATCGCTGCGCTGAAGGGGGTGAGCGCCGGCGCGGTAAACCTCGGCATCGGGGCCTACCTCGGCCTGCTGCCACCGGGAGTCGCCGCGATCTCGGCCGCCGCGCTGCTCGGCTTCGCCGGCTACGGCTTGAGCCTCACGCTGTTCGTGCTTGCGCTGCGGCATCTCGGCGCGGCGCGCACAGGCGCGTACTTCTCCACGGCGCCGTTCATCGGCGCCGTGGTCTCGCTGGTGGTATTTCGACACATGCCCGGGCCGGCCCTGGCGGCCGCGGCACTCTTGATGGGCATGGGTGTCTGGCTACATCTGACCGAGAAGCACGTGCATCATCACACGCATGCGCCGCTGCTGCACACGCACAGCCACCGGCATGACGCGCACCACCAGCACGCGCATGACTTCGACTGGGACGGCCGCGAGCCGCACGAGCATAAGCACCAACACGAGCCGCTGGCGCACATCCATGTGCACTTTCCGGACATTCATCACCGTCACCGGCACTAGCGGGTCCAGGCTCGACGTCCACGCGCTCCGCCCGGGTCGCCGCCGGGCTGCGGGCGGGGCCGCGCGGGGCGGCGCGTCCGGGTCAGTCGCCGTGCGCGGCGCCCGCTGCCGAGCGGCGTACCGGCCGCTCGATCCGGTAGACCGCGGCCGGAGGAATGTTGCTCACCACCCAGCCCATGCGCTGCGCGCGCAACCCGAGTCGCTTGAGGATGCGGCGCGGCACCGGACAGCGCAGCCCGTAGGTGAACTGATAGAACGCGCCGCCGTAACGCAAGCGGCAGAACGCGCCGCTGAGAATCCTCAGGATCTCGCGGTCGCGCAGGGACAGCAACGGCAGGCCGCTGACCACCGAGCCGGCGGCGCAGCCATCGAACGGATCCACGCGGCGCAGCCGGCCGGCATCGATGGCGAGCACGCGTGCCGCCGGAAAGCGGCTGCGCAACATCACCGCCAGCTGCGGATCGAGTTCGATCAGGGCCAGATGCCGCTCGGGAACCCCGCGGTCGAGCAGCGCGCGGGTGATCGCACCCGTGCCCGGGCCGAGCTCGATGACCGGGCCGTTGCCCGCGACGATCTCGGAGGTCATCAGGCGAGCGAGCGCCCGTCCAGAGGGCGCAACCGCGCTGACGCGCCGCGGATCGCGCAGCCCGGCGCGCAGGAAGGCCAGGGCATCGGCGGGAGATTTGAGGGCCGAAACGCGGTTGACGCCGTTATCGTGCGCAAGATCCATGGGCTGCTCCAGATGATTGTCGGTGATTTACGACGCAGCCCCCCTGCTTCCGCCGCGCTCGTCCGAGGAGGGGACTGTAACGGTCCGTTCCCATCCAATCAACCGCTGTCGCGGGCGGGAGCGCGCGCGCCCGATCCATCACGGGCCGCCGGACGCCTGGGCGTATCGATCGTTCTGCGCGGATTCCCGGCTTCGCGATAAGGGCCGGCCACACTCCGGGCGCATGGAGATCCGGACTCGCCGAGGCGCCGCGCTCAGCTAAGGAGAGCGCGCACTCCGGCACACCGAGACGGTGAATCGGCTGGGTTCGCAAGCGCGCCAAACAGTGCCACCGTACTCGATCCGCATGCTCGCGATGCACGCCCACGGCATCCGGGGTCGCGGCCGAGGGCAGGCCGGCCCGGCCGGATCGGCCGGCGCCCCGATCAGGACCGCCGAGCGGTGTGCGCGGCCCAGCCTTCCCCGGCCAACAGGCCCGCGGACAGTCCGACGAACGCGCCGGCGACGAGATCACTGAGAAAATGCCAGTCGCCGACCAGCAGCAGCGCGGCGGCGGCGAGCAGCAACCCCGCCAACGGCCAGATGCTGACGCGATACAGCCGCATGAATACCCCGGCGAACGAGCCGGCGAGCACCATGTGGCCGGACGGAAAGCTGCTTTGCCCCGAGCCGCGCATGATGTTGAAGGCATGCCGCGCGCCGTGGATCACCGCCGTCGGGTTCGGAACTCCGAAGAACACCTTCAACACCTGAGTGTCGATGCCATAGGCGCATATCGAGGTGAGACAGGCAATGGCGAGGACCTCGCCGAACCGTGAGATGTGCCCGCGCAGCAGGCGCGCGAGCAGCAGCAGCAGGATGACGGCCGACTCGACACCGAGGATCACCGAGCCGCCCAGGGGTTTGCTCAGCGGATGCAGGAAGTGTCCGATCCTCCAGAAGTACAGCGCGATCGGCAGGTCCCAGTGCCCGAACGAATATGCCACGAACGCCGTGCAGCCGAGCAGCACCAGCAGCCATATCCTCAACATGAAAACGAACTGATTCACGATCGGTAAGCCGGTCGCAGCATGTGGTATCTCCTCGTCGTACAGCGCCTGAAGCGGCGCCGCGGCGTCGTGATGAAATCGATGGACGCGCGGCTGCGCGGCACCGGACGGTGTCGGCGATGATACCGGAATGGCACCGCGCGTTGGCGAGGCTCGCGGCCGGATCGGGCGAGTTTCCGACGGCCGACTCAGGCGTGAGCGCCCGAAATCGGGCGCTCCCTGCCCGCCATGGTGCCGAGCCGCGGGGATTTACCCTATCTCAGGCCGCCGGTTTCGCGCTCAGATACTTTGCGAACCAGCGTAGGGCGCGCTCGAGCACGTTGCGCAGGTCCTTGGTCTTGTGGAACCCGTGACCCTCGCCGGCGTACACGACCAGTTCCGTCGGAACGTGCATGGCGCGCAGCGCGTGCCAGAACTCGAACGACTGCGGCGCCGGACACTCGCCGTCATACTGACCCACCACGACCAACGTCGGGGTCTTGTCGTTCTGAATGAAGTTTATGGCCGAACTCTTGGCGTACACCTTCGGGTCCTGGTACACGGACGCGCCGAAGAACGGGATCATCCACTTGTCGATGGAGTTTTCGCCGTAATAGCTCTCCCAATCCGACAGGCCCGCCGCGGCCACCGCCGCCTTGAACCGCTGCGTCTGCGTGGGCGCGAACATCGACATGAACCCGCCGTAGCTCCAACCCGTCAAGCCGAGCCGATCATTGTCGATCGGATACTCCGCCTCGACCCGATCGATGCCGGCCAGGATGTCGCGCAGATCGCCGTAGCCCATATTCCGCCGTATGGCTTTGGCAAAGCGCTCACCCTCGCCAAAGCTGCCGCGCGGATTGGGCATGAATACGAAGTAACCCATCGCCGCAAAGGGGGCCGCACCGTACCCGTCATATGGCCAGCCCGGACGCGTCGCCCAGCTCGGACCGCCGTGCACATAGACGATCATCGGATAGTGCCGGCGCGGATCATAATGTGCGGGGAACAGCAGCCAGCCCTGCACGTTGAAGCCTTGGTTGCGCCAGTGGACCGACACGGCCTTGCCCCACATCGGCCTGACACCTGCGTTGACGTGCGTGATGGCATGCGCCGGCTCGAGAACGCCGATCGGCTGAGCCGCCGCGTTGGTCTTGAGCGCGACGGTGTCGATTTCCGGCGGGCTGTCGAAGGTGCTCTCGACAAAGGCTAGCACGCGGTGCGCGGCGGAGACGGAGAGGGCCGACGCGAACGTGCCGTCCCACAAGTTGGAAGCCACGGTAAACAGCGCGCGTTGGGTCGCGGGGGAATGCGCGTGCAGGGTAAACTCCGCCACACGCGTCGAGCCGCCCGCGAACGCGGAGACAAGCAGCGAGTCGTTTCCGGTCCAGGTCAGCCACGACGGTGTGATGCCGATCCCCGGCGTGACGTCCGTAGGCTTTCCGCCCTTGGCCGAGATGACGTAGATGTCGCCCCCCGTTGCGCCCTGGTCGCTCATCAGGCCGCCGATCAAGGCGATGCGCGACCCGTTGGGCGACCAACGCGGCAGGGCGATCTGCAGACCGTGCAGCGAGCCTTTGACCGTCGACGGATCGAGCACGATCCGGGCGGGACCACCGTAGCGCTGGGTATACAGCTTGGCGACCCACCAGTTGTCGCGCCCCGGCGGCGGTGCGCCGACGTAGACGACCCGGGTGCCCGAGGGCGACCAGTCGTATTCGTACACGAAAATTCCATACGGCGTGATCTCGCTGACTTTCCCGCCGGCCGCGGGCACCACCGCGAGCTGCTGATGCTCGACACCGGTGCGACCGATCACGCCGACCTGCGGCTTGGTCGCCGATACCGCCGCGATGGGATGCAGATCGCCCTTGACGTAGAGGAAGCTCAACATCGAGCCGCCGGGCACCCAGGTCAGCTCGTGGACGAAGCCGCGCAGATGCGTGATGCGGCGCGCCCGCACGGCGTTCGCGGCCACTTCGTAGACATCGAGCTGTTCGCGGTACTTCCTGCCGTGATTGCAGTTCGACAGGAACGCCAGAATCCGGCTGTGCGGCGACCACGTGAGACTGCTGTAGTGGCATGTTTTGACCGCGCCTGGAATCCTGACGGTGCGCACGTGCGTCCCATCGATGTCGGCAAGCTGGAGAATCTCACCCGGATTACCGGTGGTGGATCCGCCGGCTGGCTTTGCCCCATGCGCCGGCCTCGTTGCCGTCATCGTCCATGCGATGGACCGCCCATCCGGCGCGACCGACACGGCCCCGAACCGCCGCACGTCGCGCAGCCGGCGCATGATCTGCACGATGCGCGTTGCGAGCGGCCCGCGCGCTTTGACGGGTACTGCGTGAGCGTGACCGACCAGGCCGGCGGCCAGGAACACAGCCACGGTACCGGACAGCACTTTACCGAAACACGGCTTCATGTCGGCATCCCCACTGTTCTGATTCGCGGACGCGATCCAGTGAAAAATGGTAGCACTCGCGAGGCTGAGCGTCGAACCGGTCATTCGATCTTCCGGCGCAAGCCTGGCGCTCGCGGCGACCGAGCTGAAGAGCCGGATAGTGGTATGATGGTCGTTTACGAGATCCGGGAAAGTGGGAGGGCTACGATGTCCGAATCCCGTCGCTATCTGAAGTTCACCAGGTGGGTGGTCGTCGTGGGCGCGGCGCTGCTGTTGAGCGGCTGCGGCATCAACAAGATCCCCGCGGAGAAACAGCAAGTGAATGCCACCTGGAGCCAGGTGCTGAACGAGTACCAGCGGCGCACCGATCTCATTCCGAACCTGGTAGCCACCGTCAAGGGATATGCGAAGCACGAAGCATCGGTGCTCGAGGCGGTCACGGACGCTCGCTCCAGGGTCACGTCAACCCGTATTCCGGCGGACGTCCTGACCAATCCCAAGGAATTTCACCAGTTCGAAAAGAACGAGGCGACCCTGGGCGGCGCGCTCTCGCGGCTGATGTCCGTGACGGAGAACTACCCGAACCTCAAGGCGGATCAGAACTTCCTCGTGCTGCAAGCGCAGCTGGAAGGCACCGAAAACCGGATTGCCGTGGCCCGCCGCGACTACATCCTGGCGGTGCAGCAATACGACACGGAGCTCACCACCATTCCGGGCCGGTGGTATCACTCGCTGTTCTACAGCAATTACAAGCCCATACAGAACTTCACGATTTCGCAACAGGCGCAACGGGTTCCCAAGGTTCACTTCTAGAGCAACCGCTGGCCCCGCCCCGAACGGCGCCCGGTCGGCTCTGATGTCACGACATCCGGATCAAGCATGAGACCGATGGAGAATCGCGCCGGGTGGACGACCGGGCTGGCATTGGCGCTGCTGGCGCTGCTCGCGGTGAGCACGGCGCCCGCGCACGCGGCGCAGAACGCACTCGACCTCGGGATGCCGCCGTTTCCGCGGCTCACCGGTCCCGTGGTAGACGATGCGCACCTGCTGCCGCCGAAGGTGTTCGAGCAGCTCTCGAGCCGGCTCGCCGCCTATGCTCGCGCAACCGGCATCCAGGTCGTGGTCGTCACGGTTCCAACGCTGCATGGATATCCGATCGATTATTACGGCTACCAGCTGGGGCGTCACTGGGGCATCGGACAGAAAGGCAAGGACAACGGGGTACTCTTTACCGTGGATGCCGGCGAGAAGCAGGCGCGCATCGACGTCGGCTACGGTCTGGAAGGAACGCTGACCGACGCGCAGAGCTTCCTGATTCTGCACAATGTGGTTTTCCCGCGCTTTCGCCAGGGAGATTATGCCGCCGGCATCGTGGCGGGGACCGACTCCATCCTCTCCGCGCTGGGTCATCAGCACCTGGCGGTACAGCGCAAGCAGGTCCACGAGCGCAACGGGACCGGATTGCTCATGTTGTTCGTCCTCTTCTTCGCACTCGCGCCGCTGCTGCGCGCCCTGTCGGGCCGGCGCCCCGGATCGCCGGGCTATGCCCACGGCGGCATGGGCGGCGGCTGGCTCGGGTGGCTTGCCCTCGGTATGCTGGGTGGAGGACTCGGCGGCGGCTTCGGGGGCGGATTGGGCGGCGGCGGCTTCGGCGGCTTCAGCGGTGGTGGCGGATCATTCGGCGGCGGCGGTGCCGCCGGGAGTTGGTAGACGATGATCCGCTTCTCGGCCGACGACAAGACCCGGATCACCGCAGCAATCCATGGGGCGGAGCAGCGTACGAGCGGCCAGTTCGTCGCGGTCGTGGCGCGCGCGAGCGACCACTATGTCTTCATTCCGCTGCTCTGGGCGGCGATGGTTGCGCTGCTGCTGCCGGGCGCCTGGGTGCTCCTCGGCCTGCGCGTGCACTGGGTTCCCCTTTATCAGCTCCAGCTGGTCAGCTTCATCGTCCTCGCGGTGCTGCTTCTGTTCGTGCCGGAGCTGCACCTGAAACTGGTTCCGACGCGGGTGAAACACTCGCGTGCGAGCCGGCTCGCCAAGGCGCAGTTCTATCAGCAGGGGGTACAGGTCACGCGGCATCACTCCGGCGTGCTGTTCTTCGTCTCGCTGGCCGAGCGGTACGTGGAAATCGTCGCGGACAAGGGCATCCACGAAAAACTGGGCGAGGCCCGCTGGAAGGCCATCATCGACACTTTCGTCGGCCAGGTGAGCCGGGGCCGGGTGGTCGAGGGCTTCGTGGCGGCGATCGGCGCCTGCGGCACTGCGATGGCCGAGCATTTTCCGCCGGATCCCGACGATGCCAACGAGCTGTCCGACGGGCTCATCGAACTCTAGCTCGACGCGCCCTCGCGCCCTCGCACCCCCGCTCGCCATACCAGCCGGTTGCCGCGCGCGAAGATCCCGAGCGCGATCACCCCGCCACGGCGCAGCGCAGTCTCCGCCTAGGATCTGCGCTTCCTGACGGAACCCCACATGAGCCGGCCGCCTTCAGAAACCATCGCTCACGCACCGATCGACGTTCAGTGGGTCGGCGGACTGGCTTTCGAGGCCGGCCGGCGCGGGGGTCCGAAAGCCCGAATCGATGGCGACGGGCAGTCTGCGCCCAGTCCATTCGACTTGCTGCTGGCAGCGATCGCAACGTGTGCCTCGGTGGATGTCGTCTCCATTCTGGAAAAGCAGCGCACGCCCGTCCGCGCGCTCGGCGTACGCGTACAGGCCGATCGAGTCGATTCGACGCCGCGCCGATTGGCCGCCGCCACGCTGCACTTCAGCATCGCGGCACCCGGCACGACTCTCGACAGGGCCAACCGAGCCGTCGAGCTCGCGGTGACCAAATACTGCAGCGTCCGCTCCTCGCTCAGGCCCGACAGTCTGGTGAGCTGGACGGTCGAACTCACCGCCTGAGGGCGCGCCAGAAGGGGTCGCAACCGATACGCGGGACGCTGTGCGGCATCTATTGGCATGTGGGCAAGCGCCGAAACGTCACGTCGCCGAGGTACGGACCGACCCGATTTGCGCGAACAGGGAGGTTCCGCTGCGTCGATCGCCGCCTCGATATACTCCCCGGATCGCAATGGCCGCACCGCCAGCGCACGAGGCACGCCGCAATGAAACCGTATGTGATCTGCCACATGGTCGCCAGTATCGACGGACGCATCCTGCACAGCCGATGGCGTCCGCACACGATCGACGGCGGCGCCCTCTTCGAACGCCTGCACGAGCGGCTCGGCGGCGACGCATGGCTGATCGGGCGAGTCACCGGCCAGGAATTCGCCAAAGGAGCCCCGTACCACGCTCCTGCCGAGCGAATGTACCCGAGAGCGCCGCGGCTCCTGCGGCGCGACGCCGCCGCGTACGGCGTGGTGCTCGATGCGCATGGGAAAATTGCCTGGGGGCGATCGGACATCGGAGGAGATCCGATCGTGGTGGCGCTGACCGAGCAGGTTTCCGATGCCCACCTCGCCGGATTGCACGAGGACGGTGTCTCGTATTTCTTTGCCGGCGAGCGTGAGCTCGATCTGGGATGCGTGCTCGAGTTTCTCGGCCGGGAATTGGGCGTGAAGCGGCTGCTTCTCGAGGGAGGCGGAACAATCAACGGCGCGTTTCTGCGCGCGGGCTTGATCAATGAGGTCAGCCTGGTCCTGTGTCCTGCTGTCGACGGCGCCCAGGGAGCGCCGAGCGTCTTCGACTCCCCCGCCCGAGACGCCGACCTCCATGCGCCCATCGAGGAGATGTCGCTGCAGCGCAGCGAGGTGCTGGACGGCGGCGCCGTGTGGCTGCACTACCGGCTGCGCAACGGCCACCCTCGCGAGTCCTCCGGGGCGTCGTGATGCGACCGGATCGCGCGCGGTCCGGCGGCAGCCGGCTTCGCAGCGCCGCCCGGAACACTAGAATGTCCGCGCCGATTGGCCTTGAAGGAGGACATCCATGCCGCAGTCCAGCGTCGATCTCAGCGGGCGCGTCGCGCTCGTCACGGGTGCATCCCGAGGCATCGGCCGGGCCATTGCCGAAGCGCTCGCCGACGCCGGAGCCGACGTGGCGGTCCATTGCCACCAACGGGTGGAGCGCGCCGAAGCCGTGGCCGAGAAAATCCGCGCCGCCGGCCGGCGCGCGATCGTCGTTGCCGCGGATGTCTCGCTGGGCCAATCGGTCATCGAGATGGCGGACCGAGTCGGGCGCGAACTCGGCCCTGCGGATATCCTCGTCAACAATGCCGGTATCGCGACGGTGCGGGGCCTCGATGACCTCGACGAGGCGGAGTTCGACCGCACCATCGCCGTCAACCTGAAATCGGCCTTTCTGTGCACCCAGGCAGTGCTGCCGGCGATGCGGGCGCGCGGCTGGGGCCGGATCGTCAATATCTCCTCGGCTGCCGCGCGGGCCGCCGGCGTCGTGGGCGTACATTACAACGCGGCCAAAGCGGGGCTCGAGGGACTCTCTCGCGGCTATGCGGCCCGCCTCGCGGGCGCGGGGATCACGGTGAACGCGGTCGCGCCAGGACCGATAGACACCGACATGGCCGAGCCGCTGCGCCAGACGGAAGCATTCAGACGCATCCCCGTCGGACGGCTCGGCGCGCCCGAGGAGGTCGCGCAGGTGGTGCTGATGGTGATTGGAAACGCGTTTCTCACCGGACAGACCATCGGGGTGAACGGCGGAGTACTGCTCGGTTGAATCGCTCGTCCCCGCGATCGGTCGGGTGAGCCGCCGGCACGGCCAGGTGGCGCCCGGGGGTTTGGCTCAGCGGATGTTACCGCTACTGCGCCGGCGCTCGCTGGGGTGGGTCGCGCGGGTTGCTATTTTGCGGCAATCGCCGGCGTATGCCGGCCGGCGGGACCGAGGTCGAGGTTCCCGTTGGACGATCCTCGTGTCCGCTCAGGCTGCCGACCGGCCGGAACGGCCGGTCGCAGGGCGGAATGCGGGCTGATCGCGCCCGCCTATAATGCGTATCGTCGCCAACCGGCGCGGCCTCGGGAAGAAAGCTCGTGAAGTATCCGATCGTATTGACGATCATTTTCCTGATGAGCCCGGCACCGGCATGGTCGGGCGGTACGCGGCCAGGCGCCTCTCCCGGCTACTCGATCGCGCAGATCTTCGCCCGCCCGGGGCCCACCGGCTATCACCCCACGCAGGTGCAATGGAGTCCCGATGGGCGCTATCTGACTTATATGCTGCGGCAGGCTCCCACCGGCAGAGCGAACCTCTATCTCGTGGACGTCGCAAGCGGCAAAACCACGCTGCTGCTCTCGAGCCGCCAGCTCGCCGGCGCCGCCGCCCCACCGTGGACCATCAAGAACCAAATCAAACGGAACCGCATCACCCGCTATGGCGTGGACAGCTATGGCTGGTCGCCCAAGAGCGATGCGATCCTGTTCCTCAGCCACGACCAGATCTATCTGTACAGGCTCGCATCGCGCGCGATCACGCAAATCACCCACCAGCCGGGAGGCAAGCGCAACCCGCAGCTCTCGCCGAACGAGCACTGGGTCAGCTTCGTCACGGACGGCTCGCTCTACTACGCGCCGGTACACGGTGGGGCCATCCGCCGGGTGGCGGCGCGCCGCAGCGGCGTCCTCGACGGCGAGCTCGACTGGGTGTACACAGAAGAACTCGGTCTGCGCTCGGCCTATGCGTGGTCGCCCAACAGCCGCTACATCGCGTTCCTGCAGTTCGACGAACGCCCGGTTCGCACTTTCCCCATCGTCAATTATCTGCGGAGTCCACCGCACATCTATGAGCAGAAGTACCCGTCGGCCGGCACTGCGAACCCGATCGTACGGCTGGGAGTGCTCGATATCGCCACCGGCAGGATCGTGTGGACGGCGATGGCCGGCACGCCTGACACCTATCTGGCGCGCTTCGGCTGGCTACCCGGCGGCACGCGCGTCTACGGCGAGGTATTGAATCGTGCGCAAACGCGATTGCAGCTGCTGACCGCGAGCCCGGGCACGGGCCGGGCACGTCCCCTGGTGACCCAGACGGACGCCGATTGGGTCGACGTGCACCGAGGTCCCTATTTCCTGCACAGCGGCCGGTTCATCTGGGGCGGGGAGCAGGACGGTTGGTATCATTTGTATCTGTACGGCCATGGTGGGCGATTGATCCGCAAGCTGACCTGCGGAAATTACAATGTTCTGTCGCTGAATGGAGTGAACGAGAAGCGGGGCATACTGTATTTCAGCCATTACAGCCACGGCCCGCTCGATACGGAGCTGTACCGCGTGTCACTGCGCGGCGGAACACCGGTTCTGGTCACGACGCGGGCCGGCACGCACGCGATCGACATGGGGCCGGGCGCGCGCGCGTATCTGGACACGTATTCCAACGTCGTGACGCCCCCGTCGTTCACCGTGGTCGATTTGCACAATGCCCGGCGCACCGACATTCAGCCGGCCGCCCGATTGCCGTTTCGATTCCAGAAGCCACGCTTCATACGCATTCGGGCCGCCAATGGACGTACACGACTGTATGCGCGCCTGACTTTGCCACCGCATTTCGATCCCCACCGGCGATATCCGGTCATCATGTACCAGTACGGCGGCCCGGATGTACCGCCCAGCGTGCGGGATGTCTGGCGAGGAGCCTTCTTCCTGATCAGCCAGCGCATGGCGGACCGGGGATTCGTGATGTTCACCACTGACAACAGTGCCGCCACCTACTTCAGTCATCGCGCCCAGACGCAGGTGAAATTCCACCTCGGCAGACTCGCGTTGGCCGACCAGCTTGCCGCGGTCAAGTGGCTCAAGCGTCAACCGTGGGTGAGTACCGGGCGCATCGGCATCTGGGGCTGGAGTTTCGGCGGCTATATGACCGCATACGCGCTGACCCACGCTCCCGATGTATGGCGCGCCGGCATCGCGGTGGCGCCGGTGACCCGGTGGCAGGACTACGATACGATCTATACGGAGCGATACATGGGCACGCCGCAGCAGAATCCCGCCGGCTACGCCGCGAGTTCCGTTGTCGCTGCGGCGCGGCGTCTCGCCGACCCGCTCCTGCTCGTGGCCGGCACCGGCGACGACAACGTGCATTGGCAGAATACCCTGCAGCTCGTGCAAGCGCTGATCCAGGCGAACAGACCCTATCAGCTGCTGATTTATCCCAATAAGACTCATGGCATCTCCGGTCCCGCCGCCCGGACCGACTTGTTCACCGCGATGGAGCGGTTCTGGGAGCGGAACCTGAAATGAGCCGGCCGCGAAGGCATTGCCCCGGGACGCGCGGCCTGGATGCCGCGAGTCGACGTGAATGAGAGCGACCGCGAAGGACGAACCGACTCGTTCGCCGCAGTGCGGCCGGAGTGCGGACGCTTCTGCGCTCGGATGCTCGCGCGAACCTTCTCCCCCGGCCGCGTGCGATCCGGCGTGGCGATGCGCACTCGGGCAAAGATCCCATTAAGGTAACGTTCATGGCTCTTGTGGTCTCATTGAACCATCAGAGAGTATTCGTCCGCCGGAGGAGCCATGTTCTTCATGCAGATTTTCTTCGCTGTGGTCCTCGGGTTGGCAAGTCTCGGATCGATTGCGTTCGTCCTGATCAATAACCGCTTGCACGATCGAGATCCGCAACTCGAGTATCCCGAAGGCGAATGAGCAACCGGAGCCGCGGGTACGTTTCGCGCACGCTGATCCCACCGCATGCGCAGGTCCGCTGAAGGGAGCGCGACGGGCAGGCTCACTGCTGGATCAACCGCCCGGCACAAAGAGCGGATCGCAGGGATCGATCTGATCCGGGCAATGCACGCCGTCGGACCTCATGCGCCGCTCCTCAGCCAGGCCTCGACGCGCACTGATCAGGGCAGGTTGTGCGTGATACGGGAGTCACCGTGACGGCATCAGGCGGTATCACCGTAGCCGCGATCTGCGGCTCGCGGCTCGTTCAGAAACCGAACAATGGCGACCACGAAGCTCAGCAGGACGGGACCGAGCACCAGACCCAGTATTCCAAATGCGCGCACGCCTCCGATGGCGCCGACGAAGATCGCAAGCGTCGACACCTTGGCGCGATAGGCCGTGAGGAGCGGCCGGAGGACATTCTCCACGACGGCGAGGCCGGCGCTCCAGATGGCAAGGAATATGGCCCAGCCCCAATGGGCCTGGACCAGCAGATACACGACCGCCGGCACCAGAACGACCGTCGCCCCAGCAGGCAATAGCGCGGCGATCATCGCGAGGACACCGAAGACGAGCGGCGAGGGGAGGCCCGCGATCGCGAATCCCGCCGCCACGATCAGACCCTGGATGACGGCAGTCATCGTGGAACCATAGACGACCGCTCGAGTGACGTCCCCGAGATACATCAGCAGAGGCTCGCGCCGATCGGCGGGAAGGGGTATCAGTCCGGCGATCTGCTGCAAAAACGACTCACCATCGCGCAGCAGGAAGAACAGCACGAACAGCATCATGAAGAAGCTGATCACCGTTCCGAAAAGGCCAAAGGCGACGTTCCCGCCCGCGGAGGCCGCCGACCGCAGCACCGTCGTGGTCGCACCGGTGAACCAAGCATGGACATCGAAGGTCCGTACCGGAAGATTGCGCGACATCCACGCGATCGCCGTGCCGGCCAGCGGCAGGTGCCTGAGGCGAACGATCAAGGCCGGGATGCCGATGAACGGGTGGCGCTGCAGGTAATGAAGCAGGGTGATGGCCTGCTCGGTGAACACCACCGCCAGAAGAGACAATGGCGCCAGTACGACAAAGGGCGTCGCGACCGTCAGAATGCCGGCCGACACCGCCCGCCGAGCCTTCAGGCCACCGGCCAGACGCTTGTGAAGCGGATGGAGCAAGAACGCCAACACCATCGCCCAGCCCAACGCATCGTCCAACGGCACGAGCACCTTGAGCAGCAGGTAGCCGAGGGCCACCATGACCGCGACCGCAAACAATCGGCGGTAGAATGGCGAATCCGTCATGACCATGGTGATCTCCGATTGTCTGGCGATTCGGCTCGCGCGATCGCGTCGCAAAGGGCAATAATCGAGAATCTGCTACAGGCATGAATTGAAGTCGTCCTCGGGGCCGACGGCTTGACGAGGGAGGTTTCGACTATGTCCCGGATTCCCAAAGCGCAACTGGCAGGATAGCGCATAATTTCCGGTATGAGCGGTGACATCTGCGCCACGCGCACGAGGACTTGTACTCCAGCCAGATGCGATCCGCGCGCTGGCATCTGTTGCGTTTCATATCCGCTGCCACTGATGGAATTCACACGCATTTCTCCGATAATGTGCCACATTTACAGACTTGCGACAGCTCGGATTCGGCGTGCTCAACCCTGCGTCTCAGGTTCTTTGAGAAAGAGCCCACTCCGTAGTGATAGGCCGGACCATGGTCGTTGTAGGGGCGATTCCAGTCATGAAGGGTTATCGGTAGCCGTTCATGCGCCGGAGCGATTCATCGCCCTCCCGAGCGGTGGTTTCGGCACCGACCCCATCGCGAACACCCTCCACGCCGAGGCCTGCGGCAACACCGCGAGTCGGCGTATCGAGTGGCACTCGCGCACCTGAACTGCGCGTGCCCTGCTCATTGATTGACCGCATATTCTGATCCTCTTGGCTGGCGAAATCGGGCGCTGGCCTGTGGGGAGCGCGCGCGAAGTGTCGGCGGATTGTAGAATCGGCAACCTGCGAGTTCGGTGCGGCAGTGCGCTTTCGGGCCAGTCAGGACCCGGATGCTCGCCCCCGCGTGATTGGCGCGGCTGCCGAAAAGCGACCGCGGCATGACCCGTGACGGCGCGTGCGGTGTTTCGAGCGCAACCTGTACGCTGGCGAACGGATGAACCGCTTCGATTGCGGCATACTTCACCAAATCCCATGAGGCGCTACCCATGAACAGCCAAGCGACCCTGACCGACACCTCGACGTTGCGCGACCGTGCCCGTAAACACATTGACGCCGGCGCGGTAACTTTGGGCTATATGGCAGACCGAGGGGAAGTGGTGCGCCAGCTCAACGCGGCGCTGGCCACGGAACTCGTGTGCGTGCTGCGCTATAGACGCCACCACTTCATGGCCAGGGGCCTCGACGCGAAGAGCACCGCCGACGAGTTTCTGGTGCATTCGAACGAGGAACAGGTCCATGCGGACCAGTTGGCGACGCGCATCGTTCAGCTCGGCGGCGAGCCGGATTTCGCGCCTGATAGCCTGAGCGGTCGCAGTCACGCCGAGTATGTTGCTGGAAACACGCTGCTGGAAATGATCCGCGAAGACCTGATCGCAGAGCGCATTGCCATTGACAGCTACCGCGAGCTGATTCAATACCTCGCCGAAAAGGACCCCACAACCAGTCACATGCTGCGCTCGATATTGACGAAGGAAGAGGAGCATGCCGAAGAACTCTCCGACCTCCTGGTGAGCCAGCCGGAACGTCCGTGAAAAAGTCCGCGCGCGTCGTTTGGACGGGTGCCATCAAGGAAGGTGCCGGCCTGATCACGACCGAATCCGGCGTGCTCCGTGCCGCACCATATGGCTTCAACTCACGCTTCGAGGGCGGAAAGGGCACGAACCCCGAGGAGTTGATCGCCGCGGCGCACGCCAGCTGCTTTTCGATGGCGCTTGCCCTGACGCTGGGCGAAGCGGGCCTGACGCCCACGCGCATTACTACCGATGCCGAGATCACACTCGAGAAGAGCGCTGTCGGCTTCGACATCACCGGAAGTCACCTGATTGTGGTGGCCGAAGTGCCCGGCGCCGATTCGGCGCAGTTCGAAGTTCTCGCCCAGAAGACCAAATCCGGCTGCCCGGTCTCCAAGGTGCTGCGTACGCCGATCACGATGACAGCTCGACTCGCATGACCGAGCATCGGAGATGCGCATCCGTCCACGCAGTGCCTCCTCATGCGCGGCCTTGGCCATCTCTGCACTCCGAAACAACGGGATGACAGGCCGGAAACGGGCGATTTCGCGCAGGGCCAGGCTGAACATCGGAATAGACTGTCCGTAATGATAGGCGACGCCTTTGTTATCGGTGCAACGTTCACCCTGTCCGTGGCACGCGGAGGATGCAACTCCGCGCTGCTGCGTGACGCCCAGGATAATGTCTGGCACTGCTTCGGCTGCGGTATTCAGGGGCCGCGATCGACAAGTTCCATGTGATCGCCCATGCCTCGGAGGCGATCGGTAAATTGTGCCGCATCGAGCAGTACTTGCACCCGAGCCTCAGGGGACTGCGCCGGAGGCTGCCGCGGGA
Source organism: Gammaproteobacteria bacterium (assembly GCA_027365225.1). Classification (GTDB taxonomy): domain Bacteria; phylum Pseudomonadota; class Gammaproteobacteria; order Steroidobacterales; family Steroidobacteraceae; genus 13-2-20CM-66-19. The sequence continues at coordinate 914 of DAHXNV010000001.1, read as the reverse complement.
TCGACGCACGCGCACCGTGATGATCGCCGGGGTGCGCGACTTCTTCCGCATCGACCGCTACGGCGCCGCATACCTGCTCGTGGTTCAATAGTTCCCGATGGACTCGCGTCCACCCCGAACCATGAAGCATCACGAACGTCCGACAGGCACCGGGAGCCGCCTCCCCCCCCGCCGCAGGTGGCGGACGTTGAGCCAAAGAAAACCACGCGTTTTGGCGCAACGGCGCGGGGCGGGACAGGAGCCCCGATCCAGCGCTTCTTATTCATAGGGCCGGTTTCGTGAGCCGCCGTCAGCTCCCCCCCCCCCCCCCCCCCCCCCCCCAACAGCCGGTCCATTTCCTTCTTGACCACGGTATAGCATTCACAGCAAAGAGTCTCAAGCCGCGGCCGGTCAAGCACCGTGATATGTCCGCGCTGGTAGTGTATGACGCCGAGTCGCTGCAGTTTTCCCGCGGCGTCCGTGACGCCTTCACGCCGAACACCGAGCATGTTGGCGATCAGTTCCTGGGTCATATGCAACTGATTCGAGGGTAACCGATCGAGCGACAATAGGATCCAGCGACACAGCTGCTGGTCGACCGAGTGATGCCGATTACATACAACAGTTTGCGCCATCTGAGTGATAAGGGCCTGTGTGTAACGCAAAAACAGTCCTTGCAGCGCGTTGTTGCCGTGAAATTCCTCCTTGAGTCGCGGCCCCGGCAGGCGATACGCATGTCCCGCGCTCTGCACGAGCGCGCGGTTGGTCGTCGTCTCTCCGCCCATGAACAGCGGAATGCCAACCAACCCGTCGTTGCCCACGACGGCAATCTCCGCGGATGAGCCGTCCAGAAGTACATACAGAAGCGAGATGATGCAATCGACCGGAAAGTAAACATGGCAAAGTGACCCGCCGGACTCGTAGAGCACGGTGCC
>DAHXNV010000019.1 GCA_027365225.1 Gammaproteobacteria bacterium | reverse complement strand
TGGCCAGTCACCCCGGCCGGGCGCGCATTCATGAAGCACTTACTGAACGTTTCGACGACGCTGTACGTTTATTCAAGCCCCCCCTCCGGCACGCCACATCGTCCTCGGTGGCGACCTCACAGTAACGCCTCAGCCGTGAGCTGGATCGTTTAATGCTGCGTTGTTTTTAAACGGTACACGGCGGAACACATGGCTGTCAACCGCATGCACGGGGGGAATACACGGCGAAAGACCCGTGTTGTGCTTATGCCACGAAAATTCTGGTCATGCGGAATCTGCGAAAGTACGTTTCAGAGTCAAAGAGCGAGCGCTTCCGAGGCGGCCTTATGAAGGATGAGCGGACCACGGTTATCCCCGTAGTTCCCAGCCCGGACCCTGCCCACGAGCCAGCGCTCTGTCCGCCGAGCCGGACTGGCCGGGGCGTGCCGAATGTAGGCTAGCGAATCGCGCGCAGGACACTGGGCGAGACCAACCAGCACAACGTCGCCTGCCCCGCTCGGGGCGCGCCGTCGAACGAGAGGAAGGCCACCCCCGGCTTCTTCAGCGCGAGCGCATCGGGCCGCGCGGCGCTCGCCAGGCACTGGGCCAGGAGGCGGCCGAGCTGCGGCTCGTGGCCCACGATCGCGATCCGCCGGGCCGGCTCGGCGCGCAGCGCCTCGAGCAGCTCTTCGGGCGGCACCTCGGGCGCGAGGGCCGTACACGGACTCGCTTGCGCCCAGCCGGCGTGGGTCGTGAGGATCGCGGCCGTCTCGACCGCCCGGACAAACGGGCTGCTCAACACCCGCTCCGGAGGCTCGAGGATGCGCCCGAGCCCCGCGGCGGCCCGCCGCGCACGCAACACCCCCTCGGGCGTGAGCGGACGTTCGCGATCATCCGGCCATCGTCGGGGATCGCGCGCGAACGCGCTGGCATGCCGCACGATCACAAGCTCCATCGGACCTCCTGCGGCGATCGACCGGGCACAACGCCCGGTACCTCAAGCAACGTCATGATAGCCCCGGGCGGGCCTCGATCCGCGGCGGCGTCCATCCCGATCAGGTCGTCATCTACGCTGCGCACTGGACAGCGCGCGGCCCGCGGGGACGCCCCGAGCTGTTTCGGCGCAATCGACAACGCCGTCGGCGTGGGCGCGCCGCATTGCGGGCGGGCGCCGGCGGCAACCGCCCCGTCAACGCCCTGACTCGGCCTCCCCGGCCGGCGAGGCCGCCTCGATCCCGCTGGCGCGCGCGAGCCGCGGCGCGAGCCGTCGCTGCGAGCCGAGCGGGACCACTTCATGCACGGCAAGCTGCAGCGGCGGCAGGCCCGCGCGCTCGGCGCACACGGCAAGCATGTACTCGTCCCGCAGCGTGAACTGCGCGAACGCCCAGCGGGAGGCGCGGTCGGGAACTGCGGCCGCCAGCGACAAGCGTACCGCACCCGGCTCGGGAAACTCGAACGCCAGCGAATGCAGCGGCATGCGCAGGCCCACGCCCCGAGCCTTCAGATAGGACTCCTTGAGCGTCCAGAGTTCGAAGAACCGCAGCCGCCGCTCGCGCGCCGGCAGTGCCCGCAGCCGTGTGATCTCCGGCGGCGCGAAATACCGCTCGAGCCGCGTGGTATCCGTCCGGCGCGCCAGCTGCTCCACATCAACGCCGAGCGCATTTCCGGGCGCGACACCCACCGCGACCAGATCGCCGCTGTGCGCAATATTGAATTGCAGCGCCGGCGCGGGCTGCGGCGCGGCGATCCGCGGACGGCCGTGCGCATCGACCCCGAACACCCACGTTTCGGGCGGCACGGCCGCGTAGCGCGACAGCACCGTGCGTACGAGAGCGCGGGCCGCCAGGTCCCGCCGGCGATCCTCGGCACAACGAAACCGCCGCTGGCGGGCGCGCTCGGTGTCGGTGAGCAGCGCCCCGTACACGTCCCACAACCTTGCAGCATCGAGGTCGGGGAGGAACGCGCACCACAGCTCGATGCGCCCCGGCTCGAGCGGCCGCGCTCGAGTGGGCTGCGCCCGGCGGATCACCCCGTCTCGCTCCGGCGCACATCCTGCGCCCGCCCCTTCCACTGCCCCCCCTGGCCGCGTGCGTAGCGGATCGCCGAGTGCAGCGTCGCCGCCGCGTAGAACAGCGCGACGCACGGCAGCAGCAGCGCGTACGCGCTCGGGAGCCGGTAGAAGCGCACCAGGGGCAGATAACACAGGGTCATCACGGCCCAGGCCGCCGCCCCGAGCGCCATGCACACAGGCGCGCCGGTGAGCAGCAGCAGCGGCGGGACGACGTAGGTCACGAGCAACCCGGCGAGCGCGCCGGCGAGCAGCAGCCAGCTGTGGCGCAACTGATGAAATGCGGTGCGCGAGATCATCGCGCCGATCTCGGCGAAGCGGCCATAGACGCGCAGACTGCGCGTCGTATCGGACAGGCCGAGCCACAGCGAGGCGCCGGCACCCTTCAGCAGGGCCGCGAGCGCGCAGTCATCGATGATGCGCCCGCGGATGGCCGCCAGCCCCCCGGCACGCTCGAGCGCCGCGGGCCGCACCAGCATGCAGCCGCCCGCCGCGCCGGCGGTGCGCGCGTGCGCCGCGGCGATCCAGCGCGGGGGATAGAGCTTGAAGAAAAAGAACACGAATGCCGGAATCAGGCAGCGCTCGGCCCCTGTGGCGCACGACAGTCGAACCATGACCGAGACCAGATCGCGCCCGGCGCTGACCGCCTGGGACACCAGTGCCGCGACGCCGTCCGGCGCATGCTCGATATCCGCGTCGGTGAACAGCAGATAATCCGGCCGGAACGTAGCGGCGGCCTGCACGCCTTGCGCCATCGCCCAGAGCTTGCCCGTCCAGCCCGGCGGCAGTGACGCGCCCGGCAGCACCGTCAGCCGCTCACTGGCCCCGGCCGCTTCGGCCGCGGCACGCGCCACCTCTGCCGTGGCATCCGTGCTACCGTCATCCACCACGAACACGCGCAGCTCGCCCTGGAAGCGCTGCCCCAGAAGAGACTGCACCGCGCGACCGATGTTCTCGGCTTCATTGCGCGCCGGCACGATGGCCGCGACGCGCGCACGCGCGGGGCTTCCCGCCGGCGGCAGCACGCACGGACGCCAGAACCCACCGCGAAACAGCGCCAGGTACAGCCAGATCAGCAGCGGCACCGCGGCCGCCAGGCACGGCTCAAACCCCGGCGGCATGCGCCCGCCCAGACCTTTGACTATGCCAGCCTGTGGGAATCATGATTCGTCGATATAATCGACGGTTCAGATCGCTGCCTGCCGCTGCTGCGCCGTCCGAGGCGCGCCTGGCAGGCCGATGGCGCCGTTGGCCCCAAATGTCGCAAGCCCGAGGCCGCGTACACAGGACGCGGAACGTACGCTGATTGAGTCGATGAAACGGAACTGCATGCCTCGCAAGCATAGCCCAGCACGACCCCTCGTGGCAGCAGCCGCGCTCGGGCTCGCGATGTTTGGGATGTCCCACCCGGCCGCCGCCCGCAAGCCGCCGCCCGTGGCGCCCGGACTTCGACCGGGCTCCACTGCCGCGGCGATCCATGCCACGGTCCGCGCCACCGCCCAGGCGCCCCCGCCGCGCGCGCACCCGATCAACTGGCTCAATCCGACCACCTGGCCGGTGTTGCCGGTGCCCCTGACCGCCGTCGATCCGCTGAGCGGCCTCACCCTCGGGGTCATCCCGACGGTGCTGCACACCAATGCAGCCGGTGAGATCACCCGCATCATCGCCCCGGACATCAACTACAACCCCTACTTCGGCGTGGGCATCGACGGGCGGATCTTCGACTATCCCTCGCCGAACACGCAGTGGTACGTCGAAGGCGGACTGAGCCAGCGCGTCCAGAGCTGGTTCGATGCCAAACTGCAGAACGGTCTGCTGCGCGAGAGCCGCTGGTCGTGGAGCGTGCAGATCAAGTACAGCCGCAGCGGCACGCCGCGCTTCTACGGCATCGGCAACGACTCGGAGCGGATCAACCAGACCGTGTACACCGACCAGGAGATGCTGGCGCGAACTCAGATCGGCTGGAACATCACGCACGCCTGGCAGCTCGCCTACACCTTCATCGCCCGCAAGGTGAAGATCACCGCCGGTCACCTTCCGGGCGTGCCCTCGATCACCTCCCGCTTCCGCAACATCCTCGGGCTCGGCGTCACTCACGAGTTGCTGCAGCGCATCGCGCTGATCTATGACACGCGCAACAACATCGTCATCCCGACGAGCGGGGCGTACGTCATCGTCTACGGCGGCCTCGCCAGCCGCAACGTCGATGTGAGCAGCTCGCTGTTCACCGAGGCGGGGGTCGATGCGCGCTTCTACTGGTCGCCGGTGCACAGCCTCACCGTGGCGACCCACTTCGATCTGCGCTACGAGCCGACCGTCCATCACGTCCCGTTCTGGGCCCTCAGCAGCCTCGGCGGCGATCACGAGACCATCGGCGGCTCGCAGCCGCTGCGCGGCTACGGCACCTCGCGCTTCTACGACCGCAACGCATTCGACTTCAACCTCGAGCTGCGCAAGACGGTGCTCAAGCTCAACGCCTTCTCGACCCACATCGACATCCAGGCAACCCCCTTCGTCGACGCCGGGCGGGTCTTTCGGCGCTACGGCCAATGGCCGATCAGCCAATTGCATACGGTGGTCGGCCTCGGCTTTCGCGCCATCGCCGCGCCCTCGGTGGTCGGCTATGTCGACATCGGGGAGGGCCTCGGGCCCAGCAGCCAGGGCCTGGCGGTATTCACCGGCATCGGCTACCCGTTCTGAGACAGGCCGCGCGACCGGCTCCCCTGCAGGTATCCGGCTTCGCGAAACCACGCCAGGGCATCCTGGAAAGCCAGGTGCGCCGGACGGAACCGATACCCGAGCTCGCGCTCGGCTTTCGCACTCGAGAAGTACATGCGCTTGCGGGCCATGCGCACGCTCTCGACGGTCACCCGCGTGGGCCTGCCCCTCAGGCGGGCAATACCCTCGGCGACGTACGCGATCGGCAGCACCAGGCCATGCGGCAGCTTCAGGCGCGGTGGGGCGCGCCCGGCAAGGCGGGTGATCTCGATGAGAATCGCGCGCAGCGGCAGATTCTCCCCGCCGAGGATGTAGCGCTCCCCGACCCGCCCATGATGAAACGCCAGCACGTGCCCGGCGGCGACGTCATCGACGTGCACGATATTCAGTCCGGTATCCACGTACGCCGGCGTGCGCCCGAGCGCCGCATCGAGCACGATCTGCCCGGTGGGCGTGGGCTTGACATCCCGGGGCCCGACCGGCGCGGCCGGATTGACGATCACCACGGGCACCCCGCGCGCGGCCGCCTCCAGCGCGACCTGCTCGGCGAGAAATTTCGAGCGCTTGTAGTGACCGACCATGTCCGCGAGCGACACGGGGGTCTGCTCGGTGCCGAGACCGCCGTCTGCGGGCAAGCCGACGCATGCGACGCTGCTGGTGTAGACGATGCGCATCACGCCGGCGCGGTGCGCCGCCTCGAGCAGGTTGCGCGTCCCCTCGACATTGGCCTGGTACATCGACTGTGGATCCGGCACCCACAGGCGGTAGTCCGCCGCCGCATGAAACACCGCATCGCACCGCTCGACGGCCCGCCGCAGCGAGGGCGCATCGGTGAGGTCGCCGACCACCGTCTCGAGCGAGAGCGCCTGCAGATTGCGCCGATCCGAGCCCGCGCGCACCAGCGCGCGCACCTGCCAGCCCGCCGCGAGCAACGTGCGCGCGAGCGCCGCCCCGACGAACCCACTTGCTCCTGTCACCAGCGCCTTCACACACCCCCCCTCCACTGCCCCGCCGTGAGCGCCCGCCGGACCGGCAGATCCGCTTCCCCCAGGCGCGAGAGCACGCCGCACGCGGTGCGAAAGCGGCGGGCGAGCCGGTAGAGCGCGGCAATGTTCCAGGGGGTCAGCGCCAGGCCCCACAAGAGCCGGCCCAGTGCGAGCTGCCCGCCGCGGCTCGCGGCCACCACCGGCTTGGGCAGCTCATCACCGGCGGTATCCACGATCACCCGCAGCACCACGAACGGCACCGCCGCCGCGGCGGCGAAACGCGCCACGGCGGCGCTTTCCATGTCGACCGCCACACAGCCGCTCTCGCGCCAGGCGATCGCCTTCTCGAGCCGCGAGCCGAGGGGGTCGCCGCTGGTGAGCAGCGCCCCTTCGCTCACCTGACAGTCGCGCGGCAGCGCCGCAAGCACGGCCGCTCGCCACGGCGCATGCGGGGCAAGGGGTTGACCTTCGAGCGCATGGACCTCCCGCGGCACGAGCACCGTGCCGCAGCACAGCGCCGGATCGAGGCCACCGGCCGTCCCGACGCTGGCGAGCGCGGTTGCCCCGGCGCGCGCCAGACGCTGCGCTGCGGCTTGCGCGCCGTCCCACCCCATTCCACTGACCGTGAGCAGTGCGTCATCCTCGAGTCGCACCACCTCGCCTGCGCCGGCAGTCCGGACGGAGGGGGCGAATGCCCGAGCCTCGGATGCAAGCGCCGCGACGATGCCGACGCAGCTCAAGGAAGCTAGCTCCCCTGGCGATAGGCCGCGAGCGCCCAGAGCGGAAAATAGGCGCTGTAGCCGTGATACTTCAGGTAGAACACGCGCGGAAAGCCCGGCGCGGTGAAGCTCGGGTGACTCCACAGGCCGTGCTGTTGCGTACGCAGCAGAAACTCCACGCCGCGCTGCGCCGCCGGCGCACCGCGCGCGCCGCCGGCGATCAGCCCCAGCACGGCCCAGGCCGTCTGATAGGCGGTGCTGACGAACGGCCGATCGCCGTAGCGCAGCCGATCGTAACTGTCGTTGCTCTCGCCCCACCCGCCGTCAGCGTTCTGGCGCGCGCGCAGCCACTCGATGGCGCGCACCACCATCGGATCCTCGGGCGCGACACCGGCGGCCTCGAGCGCGACCAGCACCGACCAGGTACCGTAGATGTAGTTGGTTCCCCAGCGGCCAAACCACGAGCCGTCCGGCTCCTGCTCGCGCCGCAGAAACGCCAGCGCCCGCTCGAGCGCCGGGCGATCTTGCGGCCGCTCGGCGCGGGCCAACACCGTCACCACGCGCGCGGTCACGTCGCTGGTCGGGGGATCGAGCAGCGCGCCATGATCGGCAAAGGGAATGTAATTGAGGTTGTAGTGCGTGTTGTCGGCATCGAAGGCCGCAAAGCCGCCGCCCTCGCTCTGCATCCCGACCAGCCAATCGAGCGCGCGCGCGATGCTGTGCGCATAGCGCTCGCGTCCCTGCGCCGCATGCATCGACCAGGCCACCACCGCGGTATCGTCGAGATCCGGATAATGAGCATTGCCGTACTGAAACGGCCAGCCCCCGCTGCGCACCGCGGGCCGGCAGGCGCGCCAATCCCCGACCGGCTCGAGGATCTGGCGGGGCTTCAGCCAGTCCAAGCCCCGGGATGCGCCGGCGAGACTCTCAGGGTCACCGAGCGCCTGCAGCGTGAGGCAGGCCAGACCCGTATCCCAGACAGGGGAAACACAGGGCTGGCAGTAGGCGCGCTCCCCCTGCTCGACCACGAGCTTCTCCAGGGCGCGCTTGGCCGTCACGCGGCGCGGATCCTCGGGTGCGTAACCGAGCAACACCATCATCTCCAGCGCATTGACCATGGCCGGAAAGATCGCCCCCAGGCCGTCCTCGCCATTGAGCCGCTCGATCGTCCAGCGCTCGGCACGGCGCAGCGCGCGCGCGCGCATCGCCGGGGGAATCAGCGGGTCGAGCACGCGAAACACCCGATCGAGCGTGAAGAACATCCGGGCGAGCCACCGGCCGCGCTCGGGCAGGCGGAAGTAATGACGCTCCTCCTGCGGCGCCACGATGAACAGCTCCCGGATGTCCACCCGCTGGGGATTGCGCGCCACGGGCTTGAGCGTGCACAGCACGAACAGCGGTACCATCACCGTGCGCGACCAGTACGAGACCTTCTCCACATGGAACGGGAACCATCGCGGCAGGAGCATGATCTCCACGGGAATGTACGGCACGGCCCGCCACGGGACTTGGCCGAACAGGGCGAGCGCGATGCGCGTGAACACATTGGCGTGCGCCGCCCCACCGCGCGCGAGCACCACCGCGCGCGCCCGGCTCATGTGCTCGGACTGCGGATCGTCGCCGGCGAGCTTCAGCGCAAAATATGCCTTGACGGTGCACGACAGATCGAGCTCCCCGCCCTGATAGAGCGGCCAGCCCCCCTCGGGCTGCTGATGCTCGCGCAGGTAGACGGCCAGGCGCTGCTGCAGCGGCGCATCGATCTCATCCAGGTAGTGCATCATCATGATGTACTCGGCCGGGATGGTGCAGTCGGCTTCGAGCTCGAACACCCAGTGGCCGTCGGGCTGCTGCAGACCGAGCAATGCATCGCGCGCGGCGCGAATGGCCCGCTCCAGCGCATCGGGCCGCGCGGCGCGCTCTGGCGGCTCGCCGAGCGGCCAGGCGGGCACCGGCTCGGCGAGGCGGGCCTCGAAGTCAAGCGGCTCGTTCATACGATTCCCGGCGCGCACACCGCCGGCACAGCGACGCGGGGACCTGCATGTCGGCTGTTGGGATGCATCGTTGTTCTTGGCCTTCGACCTCGGTCCGCCCGCTGCGGCGCGCCCGTTCCTTCGGGGCTGGCGCCGCGGCTCAAGGCGCGGCGCCCTGGCACGGCATACCCTCGCCGTACGCATCCGGGGCGCTGTCCCCGTCCGCGCCGTCGAAGGCCGGCACCTCCGCCGGTCGCAGCGGCACCTCGTGCGATGCGAGCGGCAGTCCGCGCGCGGCGCGCTCGAACAGCCGCTGCAACATCGCATCGTTGCGCACCGCCATGTTGGTCAGCGTCTGGGTCATCGCCACGGCCGAGCGCGACACCTTCACCTGGCTGCCGGCGGTGAAGCCCGGATTGTCCTGGATCTTGCGCAGCGAGAGCGCCGCGAGCCCGATCGCCCACAGGCAGAATTTGCGAATGCCGGTCTCCTCGGCGGGGATCAGCAGGGTGAAGGCGAGCGCGTTGCGCAGGTGGCGGTGCGCGACCCCGGCGAGCTCCATCATGCCGGCGTGAAAGCGCGCATCGCAGCGCTCGGGGGCGAGCGTGGCGAGCTCGACGCCATGGCGGCTGAACACCTCCCGCGGCAGCCAGCACGCCCCGCGCGCGCGATCCTCCCAGACATCCTTCAGGATGTTGGTCATCTGCAGACCTTGGCCGAAGGACGGCGCGAGCGCGTAGAGCCGCCGATGATGGCGCTCGATCTGGCGCGAGTAGGCGCAGAACAGCTCGGTGAGCGTCTCGCCGACGATCCCGGCGACATAGTAGCAATAGGCGTCAAGATCGCTCGCCCGCTCCAGGCCCCGCAGACTCGCGGTCCGCTGGAATTGATGCATGCCGTGGCCCATCACCTCGATGCAGCGGCCGATGGCGGCACGCTGGCGCGGCTCGAAGCGCGCAACCACGCGCATCACGCGCGCGGTGTTGGCCACCAGATCGCGCTCGGCCGCGAGCGTGCTCGCGCCAAGGTGCGGCACGACCTCGGCGGCGAAGCGCTGCGCATCCTCGCCGCCCTGCACCACGGCCGTGAAACGCCGCAGGAAACGCTGGGTATCGGCGGCCGAGAGCCCCGGCTCGTCCTCGATCGTGTCGGCGATGCGGCACAGCAGATAAGCGCTGGTGACCGGCGTGCACAGCGCGGCGGGCAGCTGCGGAATGGTCAGCGCGAAGGTACGCGACACCAGCGGCAGAATCTGGTCCTGGAAAGCCGCGTCGGACTCGGGCAGATCTGACATGAGCATCCCGGCTGGAATCAGTTGCGGCGCGCCAGCAGCCACTCGGCCACCGCCCGCAGCGGCTCGGCGGCCGCGCCGAAGGGCGCGAGCGATTCGAGCGCCTGCTCGCTCAGGCGCCGGACCCGCTCCTGAGAGGCGGCAATGCCGAGGATCGCCGGATACGTCGACTTGCCGCGCTGGCGGTCCGATTGGGCCGCCTTGCCGAGCGTGGCCGTGTCGCCGAGCTCATCGAGCAGATCGTCCTGGATCTGAAACGCCAGCCCGATCGGCGCGGCGAATCCGGTGAGGGCGCGCTCCCGATGCGGCTCCAGATCGGGCGCACACGCCGCGCCCATCATGACGCTGGCGCGGATCAACGCCCCGGTCTTCAGCGCATGCATGCGCTCGACCTGCTCGATCTCGAGGCGATGTCCCTCGGACTGCAGATCGAGCGCCTGTCCGCCGGCCATGCCGAGACTGCCGATGGCCTCGGCCAACAGGCCGACGAGGCGCGCGCGCACCGCGCCCGCCTCGGGCAAGCCCGGATCGCGCGCGAGCAGCTCGAAGGCGAGCGATTGCAGCGCATCGCCGACCAGCAGCGCGGTGGCCTCATCGTAGGCCTTGTGACAGGTCGGGCGGCCCCGGCGCAGATCGTCGTCATCCATCGCGGGCAGATCATCGTGCACCAGCGAGTAGACGTGCACCAGCTCGAGCGCGCAGGCCGCCGCCTCGACGCGCTCCTCGGGCAACCCCAGCGTGCGCGCGGTGGCGAGCAGCAGGATCGGCCGCACGCGCTTGCCGCCGCCGAGTACGCTGTAGCGCATGGCCGCGTGCAGCCGCTCGGGGCAGCGGTCCACGCGCGGCAGGCGGCGCGCCAGGGCATCCTCCATGCGCGCGCGCCATTGCTCGAGCTGCGCCGGGAAAAGCTCAGGCGCCGCTGACACGGCGTCCTTCCCGGTTCGCGGCCAGGCCAACCTCACCGAGCGGGATCCGCACTTCGGCGGGCGCCTGCGCCTTCAGCGGCGCCTCCTCGTAAAGCAAAGGCAGCTCGGGGGCCATCGGGCCGGTGAGGCGCGGACCGCGCAGCGTGCGCCACAGCGCCTTCAGCGGATGGGCGAACGCGTCATCGACCGCGGTACCCTCGTAGCCGCAGTGCGCCATGCAGTTGTTGCACAGCGGGTTGCGCCCGACCCCATAGCGCTCCCACTCGGTATCGGCCATCAGCGCGCGGAAGCTGTCGGCGTAGCCCTCTCCGGTCAGCAGATAGCAGGGCCGCTGCCAGCCGAAAATGTTGTACGTCGGGGTGCTCCAGGGCGTGCATTGGTAGGCCTGATTGCCGGCGAGGAAATCGAGGAACAGCGCCGAATGGTTGAACGACCAGCGCGCCCGGCGCGCGCGACCGCGGGCGAAGATCGCCCGGAACAGGTTCTTGCTCGCGCTGCGCCCGAGGAACACGTCCTGACGGGGAGCGTGCTGATAGCTGTACCCCGGCGAGACCATGATCCCTTCGACCCCGAGCTGCATCGCGGTGTCGAAGAAATTGGCCACGTCATCGGGGTTTTCGTTCTGGAACAGCGTGCAGTTGATCGTCACGCGGAAACCCTTGGAGCGGGCCAGGCGGATCGCCTCGACCGCCTTGTCGAACACCCCTTCCTGACAGACCGACTCGTCGTGGCGCTCGCGGTTGCCGTCGAGGTGCACCGAGAAGGTGAGGTACGGGGATGGGCGGTACTCGTCGATGTGCTTGGCGAGCAGGATCGCGTTGGTGCACAGATACACGAAACGCTTGCGCTGCACGATGCCCGCCACGATCTGCGGCATGTCCTTGTGGATCAGCGGCTCGCCGCCGGGAATCGAGACCATGGGTGCGCCGCATTCCTCCACGGCCGCGAGCGCCTTGTCCACCGAGAGGCGCTGCTGCAGGATTTCCTTCGGGTAATCGATCTTGCCGCATCCGGCACAGGCCAGATTGCACTGAAAGAGCGGCTCGAGCATCAGCACCAGCGGATAGCGCTTCTGCCCGCGCAGCTTGCGGCCGATGATGTATCGGGCGACCCGGTACTTCTGAATCAGTGGAATACCCAAATCCGTCTCCCAGTGTTGTACCGGCGCCCGGGCCGCCAGCCAGCCCCGCCACCGGGGCTGTTGCCTGTTTCCTGTCTAACCGTGCACCAGCGCACGCACGTCCGCCTGGTGATCCCGCCTGATCCGCTCCCACTCCTGGGTGAACCAGGGCGTAAAGCGCGCGGCGCCCGCATCGCGCATCTCGGCATCGAGCGCCTCAGGTCCGATCCAGCGCCAGGCCGTCACCTCCGCGCCATTGGCGCGCACCGGTGCGGCCGAGCACCCGATGAATACCGAGCACAGCTCATGCTCGGCACCTGCCCCGTCGAATTGTGCTTGATACTTGAATTTGAATAGAAACTGCAAGGGGCACTTGAGCCCCAGCTCCTCGCCCAGCCGCCGATGAATAGCCACGTCCAAGCTCTCCGCTCGGTGCGGGTGGCTGCAGCAGCTATTGGACCAGTATAGCGGCCAGAGCCGCTTGCCCGCTGCGCGCTGCTGGATCAAGACCTCGCCGCGGCCATTGAAAATAAAGAGCGAGAACGCCCGGTGCAGCAGCCCCGAGCCCTCGTGACAGCGGGCCCGGCTCGCGTACCCGACCTCGCGATCGTTCTCGTCCACCAGAATAAGGGCCTCGCCTCCGGCTACGCTGTCGCCCGGTGGCAACAGTTCAACGGCAGCACCGTTCTGATCCATCATGTCGTTTTCCCCCGGCGCAGGCTCGAGCGTGTACGCTATACATCTTTCAGGGATTTGAAACCCTTTGGCTCTGTCGCTCATTGGCAGTCCGCACCGTCGGGATTCCTATGGACATGATAACCGGCTCCACGTTCACTATCACTCCTTGACGGCATCATGCTCGCTCTGGGCCTATTCCTTGGCATCCTCGCATTCGGCTACCTGCTCACCGCCTATCTGGCCGTGCGGCGGGCGCGCAACGGCAAGCGGCCCCAGCAGCGCCCGCAACGGCTCGCGCCGGCGACGGTTCTGAAGCCGCTCTGCGGGGCGGAGCCGGGGCTCGAGCAGGCCCTCGAGAGCCTGTGCAAACAGTGCGACTCGAGCGTGCAGATCGTCTTCGGCGTGCAGGATCCGGCCGATCCGGCGCTGCCGATCGCGCGCGCCCTCGCCGCGCGCTATCCAGCGCTCGATATCGCCATCGTCGTTGATTCGAGCCGCCATGGGCACAGCGCCAAGGTCAGCAATTTGATCAATATGATGCGCGCGGCGCGCCACGAGTATCTGGTGCTCGCCGATAGCGACGTACACGTGCCGGCCGGGTATCTGGCGGGGGTGTGCGCACCCCTCGCCGATCCCACCGTCGGTATCGTCACGTGCCCGTACCGCGGCCGGCCGAGCCGATCCTCGGGGACGGCGGGCGTGTGCTGCGAGCTCGCCGCACTGTTCGTCAACGACTGGTTCATGCCCTCGGTCCGGGTAGCCTCCTGGCTCGGCTCCCGGGCGTTCGCCTTCGGCGCGACCATTGCGTTGCGCCGCGCGGTGCTGGAGGATATCGGCGGATTCGCCGCCATTGCCGATCAGCTTGCGGACGATTATCGCCTGGGCGAGCTCACCCGCCAGCGCGGGCTGCGCACGGTGCTCTCCAGCGTCGTGGTGGAGACGACGCTCGACGAGCCGGGGTGGCGCGCGCTGATACAGCACGAGACCCGCTGGCTGCGCACGATCCGGGCCGTGCGACCGGCCGGCTATACCACCCTGTGGGTAACCTTTAGCTTACCCGTAGCAGCACTGGGCTGTGCCCTGGCAGGCGGCGCGCCGGCCGCGCTCGCCGTACTGATCGCCACCGCGACGGCCCGCGTGATGCTACATTTCGCAGCCGGCGCCCCGGGACCCGGCCGGATCGGATCCTGGCGCCGCCTCTGGCTGCTGCCGGTGAGTGATGGATTGGGCTTTGCGCTGTGGTGCCTGGGCTTCGCAACGCGCGAAGTTCAATGGCGCCATGCGCGATACCGGGTGACCCGCGACGGCTCCGCCCGCCCCGTTACGTGAGGACGAGAAGTCATGATGAGAACCTTATTTCTGCACCCCCCTTCCTTCGACGGTTTCGATGGCGGGGCGGGCGCGCGTTATCAGGCCAAGCGGGAAATTCGCTCGTTCTGGTACCCCACCTGGCTTGCGCAGCCGGCCGCGCTGGTGCCCGACAGCCGCCTGCTCGATGCCCCCGCCGACGGGCTGTCGATGGCGGATGTGCTGCCCCTGGCGCGCCAGTACGATCTGGTGGTCATGCACACCAGCTCGCCGTCCTTTCCGACCGATGCGAAGGTGGCGGAGCTGCTGAAACAGGAGAACCCCCGCTTGCTCATCGGCATGGTCGGCGCCAAGGTGGCGGTCGATCCGGCCGGCTCGCTCGGCGCCTCGAGCGCCATCGACTTCGTGGCCCGCGAGGAATTCGACTACACCTGCAAGGAGGTGGCCGAGGGCCACCCGTTCAAGGACATCACCGGCCTGTCCTTCCGCCGGCCCGATGGCACGATCGAGCACAACGCGCCGCGCGCGATGATCGAGAACATGGACGATCTGCCGTGGGTGACGCCGGTCTACAAGCGCGATCTGACCGTCGAGAATTATTTCATCGGCTATCTGCAACACCCTTACGTCTCTTTCTACACGGGGCGCGGCTGCCGCTCCAAGTGCACCTTCTGCCTCTGGCCGCAGACCGTCGGCGGCCACCGCTACCGCGTGCGCAGCCCCGCCAGCGTCATCGACGAGGTACGCTGGATCAAGGAGAACATGCCGCAGGTGAAGGAGATCTTCTTCGACGACGACACCTTCACCGACTTCCGCCCCCGCGTCGAGGAGATCGCCCGCGGCCTCGGCAAGCTCGGGGTCACCTGGTCGTGCAATGCCAAGGCGAACGTCCCGTACGAGACGCTGAAGATCATGAAGGACAACGGCCTGCGGCTGCTGCTGGTCGGCTACGAGTCCGGCAACGATCAGATCCTGCACAACATCAGGAAGGGCCTGCGGACCGACATCGCGCGCCGCTTCACCAGCGACTGCCGCAAGCTCGGCGTGACCATCCACGGCACCTTCATCCTGGGGCTGCCCGGGGAGACGGCCGACACGATCCGCGAGACCATCCAGTTCGCCGTCGACATCAATCCGCACACCATCCAGGTGTCCCTCGCCGCCCCCTATCCGGGCACGCAGCTGTACCAGGAGGCGGTCGAGAACGGCTGGCTCACCGCGTACGAGAACCTCAACCTGGTCAACAACCGTGGCATTCAGCTCTCACCGATCAGCTACCCGCACCTGTCGGCCAAGGAGATCTATCACGCGGTCGAGACCTTCTACAAGCGGTTCTATTTCCGGCCGCGCAAGATCGCCGAGCTGACCGGGGAGATGCTGCACAGCTGGGAGATGACCAAGCGGCGGCTGCGCGAGGGCGTCGAGTTCTTCCGCTTCCTCAACGCGCACGAGGCCTGAGCCCGCTCATTTGAAGGCCCTGATCGTCACCGCGGACGATTTCGGTCTGCACGAGGCGGTCAACGAAGCCATCGAGCGGGCCGCGCTCCAGGGCGTGCTGTCCGCGACGAGCCTGATGGTGGCCGAAGCCGGCGCCGACGATGCGGTGCGGCGCGCGCGCGCGCTGCCGGAGCTGGCGGTGGGGCTGCACGTTGTGCTTGCCGACGGCCACGCGCTGCTGCCCCCGCGGCGCATTCCGGCCCTGGTCGACGGTACGGGACGCTTCCCGGATCGGATGGCGCGCGAGGGCGTACGCTTCTTCGCGCTGCCGCGCGTCAGGCGGCAGCTCGAAGCGGAAATTCGCGCGCAGTTCGCGGCCTTCGCCGCCACCGGGCTCGCATTGGATCACGTGAACGCTCACAAGCACTTTCACCTGCATCCAACCGTGCTCGGCATGCTGCTCACGATCGGCGCCGAATACCGCTCCCCACCGATGCGCTGGCCGCGCGAGCCGCTCTGGGCTGCGCGCCGCGCCGGCGCCGGGCTCGCCGCCGCGCTGCTCGGCCCGTGGCTTGCGCTGATGCGCCGGCGCCTCAGAGCCGCCGGCGTCCAGTGCAACGAGACGCTGTTCGGAATCTCGAGCACCGGCGCGATGGACGAGGCGCAACTGCTCGAGATCCTCGCGCACCTGCCCGAGGGCCTCACCGAGATCTATTTGCACCCGGCGACGCGCGATGGGCTGACGCCCGGGATGAGCGCCTACCGCCATCGTGACGAGCTCGACGCGCTGCTCAGCGCGCGCGTGCGCGCCGCCGTGCGCGTCTCTGGGGCCCGCACCGGCGGCTTCCGGGCCTTGACCGACTCGGCGCGCTCGAGCGGCGGGGCACGTCGTGCCGCATGAGAACCACGTTTCGCATCGCGCTGCTGGCGGGCTTGATCGTGCTGATCGGGCTGATCGCGCACGAAGGCGCCGCCATCCTCACGCCGATCGAACACGCCGGCTGGGTGCTGCTGTGGCTCGCGCCGCTCCATGCCATACCGATCCTGCTCGACTCGCGCGGCTGGCGGGCGCTGATTCCCGAGCGGGTCAAGGCGGGACGGCTGTTCTGGATCGCCTCGGTGCGCGAGGCGATCAATCGCCTCCTGCCGGTGGCCAACATCGGTGGGGAACTCGTGGGCATCCGGCTGCTCGCCGCGAGCGGTGTCGACGGTGTGACCGCCGCCGCCAGTGTCACGGCGGAGATTTTGTTGACGCTGTTCAGCCAGTACCTGTTCGTGCTGGTCGGCGTCACCTGTCTGCTGAGCCTCTCGGGGGCGGTGCATGCGCGCAGCGCCGTGCTGATCGGTCTGGCGGCGTGCCTGCCGGTGATCGTGACGCTGGCGGTTCTGCTGCGCTACGGCTCGCTGTTCGAGCGCCTGGAGCACGTCGCGGTGCGCATGCTCGGGGAGGAAATGCTGCGCTTCCTCAACGGCAAGTGGGCCGCGCTCGATGCGGCGATCCGCGCGCTGATCAGCGATTGGACGCGGTGGGTGCTCACGCTGCAGTGGCAGGTTGCCGGCCTCGCGGCCGGCGCGGTGGAGACCTGGCTGGCACTGCGCTGGCTCGGACATCCGGTGGGCATCGAGACGGCGATCGTGCTGGAGAGCCTCACCCAGGCGGCGCGCAATTTCATCTTCGTGGTGCCCGCCGGCATCGGCGTGCAGGAAATCACGCTGGTCGGGATCGGGAGCCTGCTCGGGATCGATCCGCAGATGGCCCTCGCCCTCTCGCTCACCAAGCGCATGCGGGAGATTCTCTTTGGCGTACCGGCGCTGCTATCCTGGTACTGGAGTGAGGGAAGAAGGGAATTACAGCATGTCCGCGGTTCGAGCCGAGTTTGAGACCACCGCCGTACGCTTGGGATCACCGCAGCACAAACGGCTGCTGGCGCAGTTCTTCATCGACACGCACCGCGACTATGACCCGGAACGGATCGACTGGCCGCCGCTCTCGGGCGAGGAGCTGCGGCGCCTGACGGGGCTGCCGTTCTGGCAGGAGGCGGTCGCGACCGAGAACGTGACCTCCAACACTGTCACGGCCGCGGCGGCCCTGGAGAGCGACCCGCAACTGAAGCGCGCCATCGCCCTGCAGGGCTTCGAGGAGCAGCGCCACGCGCGCCTGCTTGCGGCGCTGACCGCGCATTACCGGATTCCGATCGAGTTCCCCGCGCCCTACGCCCCGCGCGACCTGGAGGACGATTTTCTCTTCGCCGGCTTCGGGGAGTGCTTCGATTCCTTCTTCGCCTTCGGCCTGTTCGCCTTGGCGCGCGATTCGGGCTTCTTTCCCGCCGCGCTGGTCGAGGTGTTCGAGCCGGTGCTGGAGGAAGAGGTCCGCCACATCCTGTTCTTCGTCAACTGGGTCAAGGCGCGCCGTGCCGAGCTGCCCTGGTGGCGGCGTCCCACGTTCCGCCTGCGCTGCGGCTGGATCATTCTCAAGCAGGTTGCCTCGCGGGCGAAGACGGCGCGCAGCCTCGGCGGCGGGGCGCACCAGTCGAGCGAGAACTTCACCCTCACCGCCCACCAGGACATCGGCGCGCCGGTGACCCTGCACGGACTGCTCGGGATCTGTCTGCGGGAGAACGAGCGGCGCATGGGGCATTACGATGCGCGGTTGGCCCGGCCGCGCCTCGTGCCCTTCATCTCGCGCGTGCTGCACCGGCTGTTGCCGGCGAGTCTCTGAGCGCGCCCGGCACGCCGGCGATGAGCCTCTTCACGGCTTTGTTCGTCGCGCTGCTCGCCCTGGGCGCGGCGCTCGAGGTGTGGCTCGCCGGCCGGCAGATCACCGCCGTGCGCGCGCACCGCGAGCGCGTGCCCGAGCCCTTCGCCGGCGCGATCAGCCTCGAGGCGCATCACAAGGCGGCCGATTACACCGTTGCCAAGGCGCGCCTCGCTCGTATCGCCACGCTCATCGATGCGCTGGTCACGCTCGTCCTGACCGTCGGCGGCGGCATCGCCGCGCTGGAGGCGCTGTGGCGGCGCACCGGCTGGGGCGAGCCGTGGCGGGGGCTGGCGGTGATCGCGTCCGTGGCCGCGGTGGCTCTGGCAGTCAATCTGCCGCTCTCGCTGTGGCGCACGTTCCGCCTGGAGGCGCGCTTCGGGTTCAACCGCACGACGGCGCCGCTGTTCCTGACCGACCTCGCCAAGGAGATCATCCTCGCCGGGCTGCTCGGCGGCCCGCTGGTGCTCGGGGTGCTGTGGCTGATGATGCGCGCCGCGGCAACGTGGTGGCTGTGGGCCTTCGGTGGCTGCGTGGCGCTGATGCTCGCGCTCGGGTGGGCCTGGCCGGTACTGATCGCGCCGCTGTTCAACCGCTTCGCGCCGCTTGCCGACCCGGCGCTGCGCGCCCGCATCGATGCGCTGCTCGCGCGCTGCGGCCTGCACTCGCGCGGGGTATTCGTGGTCGACGGCTCGCGCCGATCCGCCCACGGCAACGCCTATTTCACCGGCTTCGGGCGGCACAAGCGCATCGTGTTCTTCGACACTCTGCTCCAGGACCTCGAGCCGCCGGAGATCGAAGCGGTTCTGGCGCACGAGCTCGGGCATTTCCGCCTGCATCATGTGCGCACGGGAATGGTGGTGTCGATTGCGACGCTGTTCGTCGGCTTCGCGCTGCTCGGTTGGCTCGCGCGCCGCGCCGCCTTCTACACCGCCCTCGGGGTCCCGCATCCCTCGCCGCACGCGGCGCTGCTGCTGTTCGCCCTCGCCGCGCCCGTGGTGTTGCAGTTCGCCACGCCGCTCGGGGCGATGTGGTCACGCCGGCACGAGTTCCAGGCCGACCGCTTCGCCGCCCGCCACGCCGAGGCGCGCCAGCTGGTCTCGGCCCTGGTGAAGCTGTACCGCAGCAACGCCAGCACCCTCACACCGGATCGGCTGTATGCGGCGGTTCATTATTCGCACCCGCCCGCCATCGAGCGGATCGCTCGGCTGCGCTAGCGCCCCCCCTCGCTGCGGGGGGGCGTGCGCGGCCGCTGCGGCCCCTCGCCCTCAGCGGTGATCCGCCGCACCTTGCGCCACCGGTGAATCCGGGACCAGCACGTCGGCGTACAGACGGTTGCCGATGATGTGCTGGTTCGGAACGCAGGTGGCGTCCATCTCGATGTTGCGCGCCGCGAACAAGGGCAGGAACGTATGGCGGAACTCCGTCATGAGATCGCAATTGCCGCTCAGATCCGTGCTCGGGAAGAGCCTCACCCTGCGCCACTGCGCACTCACCCATGCCCCGCGCTGGCCCCGCGTGGCCGGGACCAGGACCTGCATCGTCACCCGCACCGAGGGGAACGGAGTGATCTGGTCTTCGAGCGGACAGTCCCGCACCCGCAATTTTCGGGCGCCGAGCCGCGTGAGCAGATGGGAGATCGCGACCTCCAGACCACGGCAGTTATACTGGGAGGTGAATCCCTGATAGGTAAAGCGCAGCTTGCGCGACACCCAGACCGCATGAACGGCCTGCGGGGGCTGCGCCGCGGCGGCGGGCGCGTACCAGAGGACGGCGAGCAGAGCCGCCGCGACCACTCGAGACGAGATGGAGGAACGCATGGCGATCACCTCGAAATTGCCCTGTACCTTGCGCCGAGATTAGACCGCACGAGGCGCCGATAGATCCAGCCGCGCAACTGACCTGCGGCTCCTGCGGCGGGAGCGTAAGCTGCGCCCGCCGCGATCGGCCCGCCCCACCGCCCTTCAGTCGAACGGATGTCGCAGCACGATGGTCTCGGCCCGATCCGCGCCCGTCGAGATGATGTCGATGGGTACCTCGACGAGCGACTCGAGCCGCTCGAGGTACTTGCGCGCGTTGACCGGCAGACGCGCATACTCGGTAATGCCCACCGTCGAGTCGGGCCAGCCCGGCAGCTCCTCGTACACCGGCTCGAGTCCCGCATAACCCTCGAGACTGAGCGGCGGCTCGGCCACCATCCTGCCCCCGACGCGGTAGCCGACGCACACGCGGATGATATCCAGACCGTCGAGCACATCGAGTTTGGTGATGCACAACCCCGAGACGCTCGAGTGCACGATGGCGCGCCGCAGCGCCACCGAATCGAACCAGCCACAGCGCCGGCGCCGCCCGGTGACGGACCCGAATTCGTGACCGACGCGTGAGAGATGCTCGCCGTAGCCGTCGAACAGCTCGGTGGGAAACGGTCCGGCGCCGACCCGTGTGGTGTAAGCCTTGACGATGCCGAGCACGTAATCGAAGACCCGGGGGCCGACCCCCGTGCCGGTGGCGGCGAAGCCGGCGGTGGTGTTGGATGAAGTGACGAAAGGATACGTGCCGAGGTCCACATCGAGCATCGCTCCCTGCGCCCCCTCGAACAGCGCGCTGGCGCCCTCGCGCCGCAGCCGATCGAGCGCGAGCGTCACGTCGGTGACCAGCGGGGCGATCGTCTCGGCATAGGCGAGCTGCTCATCGAGCGTCTTCTGGAAATCCACCGGCCCCTGGCGGAAGTAGTGCTGCAGGACGAAGTTGTGGAAATCGAGCACTTCGCCGAGCTTGGCGGCGAAGCGGTCGCGCTGGAACAGATCCGCGACGCGCACCGCGCGCCGCGCCACCTTGTCCTCGTACGCCGGCCCGATGCCACGGCCCGTCGTACCGATCGCATTCGTGCCGCGCGCCCGCTCGCGAGCCTGGTCGAGCAGGATGTGCGAGGGCAGGATCAACGGGCACAGCGGCGAGATGGCGAGCCGCTCGAACACCGGCACGCCCTGATCCATGAGCATGCGGCTCTCCTTCATGAGCGCCTCGAGCGAGAGCACGACGCCGTTGCCGATCAGGCAGCGCACCTGCTCGCGCAGGATGCCGGCGGGAATCAACGACAGAATGGTCTTGACGCCGCCGATGACCAGCGTGTGTCCGGCATTGTGCCCGCCCTGGAAGCGCACCACGGCGTTGACGCGCTCGGTGAGCAGGTCGACGACCTTGCCCTTGCCCTCATCGCCCCACTGCGTGCCGATCACCACGACGAATCTGCCCACTTCGCTTGCGCTCCTCGGAATCAAACCTCGATGGACTGCGGCTCGAGAATCTCCACCCCGGGGGTACGCGCGAGCGCCAACACCTCCGCATCCGGCAACTGCACCGCAAGCTCGATCGAGCCGTCCTCGGCCGAGCGTTCCCCGCGCACCACTTTGGCGGCGTACAACCGCGAGCGCAGCGCCCCGGCCCCGGGCGGCAAGCGCACGCGGGCCGCGCGCGCACAGCACGCCAGGCGCTCGGCGAGCGCATCGGCGAGCCGCTCGAGTCCGAGCCCCCGGGCGGCCGAGATCCACACCGCGCTCAGCGCCCCGTCGCTGCCGCGCTCGATGCCGGGCTCCCGGCCCAGGCGGTCGATCTTGTTGTAGACCAGGATCTGCGGAATCGACTGCGCGCCGATCTGCGCCAGCACGTCGTTGACCTGGGCGATGCGTTCATCTCGCCGCGGATCGCTTGCATCGACCACGTGCAGCAGCAAGGTCGCCTCGCGCGCCTCCGTAAGCGTCGACTGGAACGCCGCCACCAGCTCGTGGGGCAGCTCGCGGATGAAGCCGACGGTGTCGGCGGCCACCACGTGCGTGCCGCCCGGCAGCGTGACGCGGCGCACCGTCGGATCGAGCGTCGCAAACAGCTGGTCGGCCACATAAGCATCCGCGCCCGTCAGGGCCCGGAACAACGTCGACTTGCCGGCGTTGGTATAACCGACCAGTGCCAGTGACGGCACCGGAATCTGCGCGCGCACCTGCCGGCCCGTTTCGCGCTGCTGTCGCAGCTTCAGGAGCCGACGCGTCAACAGCCGCACACGCTGCGCGATCAGCCGCCGGTCGGTCTCGAGCTGCGTTTCGCCCGGCCCGCGCAGGCCGATACCGCCCTTCTGGCGCTCCAGGTGCGTCCAGCCGCGCACCAGGCGCGTGGCGATGTGGCGCAACTGCGCCAGTTCCACCTCGAGCTTGCCCTCGAAGCTGCGCGCGCGCTGCGCGAAGATGTCGAGAATCAGGCTGTTGCGGTCGAGGACCCGCCGGCCGGTGAGCTGCTCGAGGTTGCGCTCCTGGCTCGGCGAGAGCGCGTGATCGACGAGAATCACCTCGGCGCCGCAGTCCTCGGCCCTCTGGCGCAGCTCCTCGGCCTTGCCGCTGCCGACGAAGAACCGCGGCTCGGGCCGCTCGCGCCGACCGGTGACCGTGGCGACCGGCTCGGCGCCTGCGGAGCGGGCCAGCTCGTGAAACTCCTCGAGGTCCAGAGGATCCGCGTGGCTCCCGAGCCCGATGCGCACCAGCAGGGCGCGCTCACCGGAACGCGGGCGTTCGAACACGAAGCAATTCCCTGGGGGGACGCGGGGCTGCGCGGCTCACTCGGCGGCGGTCTCCACGGCGCCTTCCTCCTCGGTGCTCAGCCTGACATTGCGAGCCGGCACGACCGTGGAGATGGCGTGTTTGTAGACCATCTGACTGACACTGTTTTTCAGCAGCACGACGAATTGGTCGAATGAATCGATCTGCCCCTGCAATTTGATGCCGTTGACGAGGTAGATCGACACAGGCACCCGCTCTTTGCGCAGGGCGTTCAGAAACGGATCTTGGAGTGACTGGCCTTTGGCCATCGGGTTCTCCTTATTCTCAAACGGATTGTAATTGTTCGGCAGGTTGGGGGTCGTGTCCACGTTCCGACGGGGGGTGATGCAAGCAAACCACCATGGGGCGCGGACGCAGCGCTACCGGAAGGCAGTTTAACACAGGCGCGCGGATTCAAAGCTGTAGCTCGGCGAGACGGCGCCGAACGTCGCGGTTCCACGACAGGGCCTGACGGGCCGGGTCGAGCCACTCGGCCCAACGCTCGGTGCGCATCCAGGTCAGCTGGCGCTTGGCCAGCTGCCGCGTGGCCGCGATACCCTGCTCGATCGCCTCGGCGAGTGTGCACTCGCCCGCCAGATGCGCCCAGAGCTGGCGATAGCCAACCGCACGCATCGAGGCGTGGCTGGCCGACAGATCGCCGCGCGCGTACAGCGCCTTCACCTCCTCGAGCCATCCGGCCGCCATCATGGCGTGGAAACGCGCGGCGATGTGTCGGTGCAGCTCGGCGCGCTCGCGCGGGACCAGCGCCCAGGCCCACAGCGGCACCCCCGCAAGCGGCCGCGTGCCGCGGCGCTGCAGTTCGGAGAAGCGCTCGCCGGTGAGCCGGCACACCTCGAGCGCCCGCTGGATACGCTGCGCATCGGTGGGCGCGATACGGGCGGCAGCCTGCGGATCGATGCGCTCGAGCTCGGCATGCAAGGCGGGCCAGCCCTGCTGCGCGGCCTGGGCATCGAGGCTGCGGCGCAGTGCCGGGGACGCCTGCGGCAGAGGGGCCAGACCGTCAATCAGGGCCCGCAGATACAGCATCGTGCCGCCGACCAGCAGCGGCACTCGGCCGCGCCCATGGATCGCGCCAATGCACTCGAGTGCCTCGGCGACGAACCGTCCCGCCGAATACCCCTCGGCCGGATCGCACACGTCGATCAAGTGGTGCGGGATGCGGGCCCGCACGGCGCGCGAGGGCTTGGCCGTGCCGATATCAAGACCGCGATACACCTGCGCCGAATCGACACTCACGATCTCGACCGGTGCCTGCTCGGCCAAGCGCTCGGCCCATGCGCTCTTGCCACTGCCGGTCGGCCCGGTGAGCACCAGCACCGGGAGCGGTGTGCGCTCGGGGCTCATTCAGCGGCCGCGTAGGAAGAGTTGATCGAGCTCGCGCAAGGTCAGCCGGGTCCAGGTCGGGCGGCCGTGGTTGCACTGATTCGAGCGGTCGGTGCGCTCCATCTGGCGCAACAGCGCGTCCATCTCCGGCAGCGTCAGTCTGCGCCGGGCATGGATCGCGGCACGACAGGCCAACGTGCCGAGAAACCGATCCGCCGCCGCCTCGAGGTGATGATCGGGCGCCTCACGCCCGAGCGCCTCGGCCACCGATTGCACGATCTGCACGATCTGCCCGCCGGCCAGCAGCGGTGGGATTCGCCGCAGCGCGAGTCGAGCCGGACCGAGCGCGTCGAGCTCGAAACCGGCGCGCTCCCATGCCGCGCGCTCGGCGAGCAGCGCATCGAGCTCGTAGGGCTTCAGCTCCACCACGAGCGGCTCGAGCAACTGCTGCGACACGGCCGCCGCGCCGTCGCGCTCGGCCTTGAGCCGCTCGTAGAGCACTCGCTCGTGCGCGGCATGCATGTCGACGAGGATCAGCCCCTCGCGCGTCTGCGCGAGGATGTAAATGCCGTGCAGCTGCGCCAGCGCCTCTCCCAGGGGACGCTCCGTCTCGGCCTGCGCCTCGGCGGGGGGGTGCGGCTCGCGCACGGCGGCAGCCACCGCCCAGGGGCTGCGCGCTTGCCGCTCGGCTTCCCCGGCGAAGTCGAAGCGGCCGGCTTCAGCCCACCGCGGCGGGGAGGCCTCGCCGAGCAGCGGCGCACTGCCCGCCGCCGGGGCCGATGCGGGACTCGGCTGCGTCGCAGCCAGGGCGCGCTCGATCACCCGCAGCACGAACTGATGAATCTGCCGGCTGTCGCGGAAGCGCACCTCGAGCTTGGCGGGGTGGGCATTGACGTCCACGAGCGCCGGATCGAGCGTCAGATGCAGAACATAGGCCGGATGGCGCCCGTGATAGAGAACGTCGCGATATCCCAAGCGCGCGGCGCTCATCAACAGCTTGTCGCGCACCGGCCGCCCGTTCACGAACCAATGCTGCTGATCGGGCTGGGCGCGCGCGGCCGTCGGCAGCGCGATCCAACCCCCGAGCCGCACCGGACCGGCGGCGTGCTCGAGCGCCAGCGCCCGCTCGATGAAAGCCTGACCGAGCACTTGCGCGACGCGCGTGCCGTCCTCGGCCGCCGGCGCATCGAGCAGCACGCGCTCGGCGCTGCGCAGCCGGAACGAGACCTCGGGCCGAGCGAGCGCCAGGCGCTCGAGCAGCCGCGCGATGTGTCCGAGTTCCGTCGGCGCGGAGCGCAGGAACTTGCGCCGCGCGGGCACGTTGAAGAAGAGATCGCGCACCTCGACGGTGGTCCCGCGGGGGTGCGCCGCGGGGCGCACCTCGCCCATCGCGCTGCCCTCGAGGATGATTTCGGCCGCATGCGCCGCTTCGGCCGGATGCGACACGAGTCGCAGCCGAGCCACCGAGCCGATCGAGGGCAGCGCCTCGCCGCGAAAGCCCAGCGTGCCGATCGCCGCGAGGTCCTCGAGAGTGGCGATCTTGCTCGTGGCGTGACGCTGGAGCGCCACCGGGAGCGACGCCGCTTCGATGCCGCAGCCATCGTCGCGCACGCGGATCAGCCCCGCGCCGCCCTGCTCGATATCGACTTCGATGCGGCGCGCGCCGGCATCGAGGCTGTTCTCGATCAGTTCTTTCACGACGGAGGCCGGCCGCTCGATCACTTCACCGGCGGCGATCTGATCGACGAGCTCGCTGGGCAGGATGCGAATGGGCATGGGATCGGTACGGGTGAGGCGCGCCGGCGGCGCCGCCACAGCGTACCAGGGTTCGGCGCATCGCAGCAGCGGCGGCTCTAGCCGGCGTTGCTCGCCACCATCTGCCGCAACCGGGCGGCGCGCTCCGCGGCAAACAGCGTGCCGGCGGGCGGATGACTGCGGAAGTAGGCCAGAATCCCGCGGAAGATGGCCGCGGCGATGCTCTGCTGAAACCAAGGCTGGGTGAGCCTCAATGCCTGGGAGGGGTCGGACATGAAGTCGGTCTCGATCAGCATCGAGGGAATGGTGGGCGACTTGAGCACGACGAACGGGGCCTGCAACACCGAGTGCGTCCACACCGGCACGTACGGCGCCTGCTCCAGCGCCGTCAGTACACTGCGCGCCACCACCATGCTGCGGCTGATGGTCGCGGCCTGAGACAGCCCGACCAGCACCGAAGCCAGCGTGGGCGACGTTCCGCGCAGATTCATTCCGCCGAACCGATCGGCGGCGTTCTCCCGCTCGGCCACCAGGCGGGCCGCCTCGTTCGAGGCGCCATGGAGCGACAGGATGTACACCTCGGCGCCCTTGATGTGCGGGTCCGAGCAATCGTTGACGTGGATGGACACGAACAGATTGGCGTGATCGCGCTCCGCGATGTGCATCCGCTCGCGCAACGGCACATAGACATCGGCATCGCGAGTCATCGTGGCGAGCATGCCGCGCTGCGCATCGATCAGCCGCGCCAGGCGCCGGCCGATGGCGAGCGTGATGTTCTTCTCTTCAATACCGTCGATGCCGATCGTACCCGGATCGATGCCGCCATGGCCGGGATCGACGGTGATGATGATGTCCCGCCCCTGCAGCGTCGCGACGGTCTTTTTCGCTTGCCAGGGCGCCCCGAGCGCACTCAGCCGCACCAGGAGCCGCTCTCCGGCCGCGGAGCGCCGCCATGAAAAGTGCAGCGCGGCGGCCGAGCGGGTCGTAAAGACCAGGCGCAGTGCCCCGTTCGGCTGCAGTCCCATGCGCACGTCTTCGAGCCACCCGTGCACGCGCGGCAATTGCAATGCCGGGCCGGCCCGCGTCCCACGCAGATCCACCACGGCGCGATCGGGATCCGTCAGTGTGAAATAGCGATAGGGCGTGTATTGGGCCAGGTCGAGCTTGGCCTGAGCCTGCTGACCCCAAGTCGCGACGTTCAGCCCCCTCAAATGATCGGGGCGCAGGCCCGCCCCCAGCGCGGGCCGCAGCATCACGACTCCGCACAGGCCCAGGGAAAGCAGGTAAAACGCCTTCCTGATCATTGGTTTCCCAGCACTCGTTCATGTATACTCTACGAGTCCGGCCGGAATTTCAACTCGATTCTGCCCGCTGAAGCTCCATCAGGCGTTTCAGCCAGGCGCCACCGGCGGGGGTTTCGGCGTCCAGTTGCGCCTCGTGGGCGTCGGCCTGCAGGGACAGCGTGACCCGCAGGTCCGCCGGCGGCAGCGCCCCCGCACCCTGTTGCGGCCACTCGATCAGCCACACGGTGCCCGGCAGCGCCCACTCGGTGAGCCCCAGATGATCGAGCTCCTCGGCGCCGCGCAGGCGGTAAAGATCCAAATGCACCACGATCAGCGCCGTCAGCGCATACACGTGGACCAACGTGTAGGTCGGACTGCGCACCGGCCCGCTCACACCGCAGGCGCGCAGGAATCCCCGCGCCAGCGTGGTCTTTCCGGCTCCGAGCTCCCCGCGCAGATGCACCGTCGCCAGTGGCGCGCGCGCAGCGGGCCGCGTGCGCGCCAGCCTTGCGCCGAGCGCTTCGGTATCCGGTGCGGCATTCAGACGTTGACGCAGCGCCGCAACTCCCGAATCACATCGCCCGCCAGCACGCCGCGCTCGCCCTCCCTGCGAGCCGCCGCATCACCGGCCAGGGCATGCACCAACACCCCGGTGCGGGCGGCCCGCCACGGGTCGCGGCATTGGGCCCAGATGCCGGCGATGACCCCCGTCAGCACATCGCCCATGCCGGGGCTCGCCATGCCGGGATTCCCGTGCTCACACAGCGCCGGGACCTCGCCGGCGCGTCCGATGAGCGATCCGGCGCCCTTCAGCACGACCGTGCCGCCGTAGCGCCCGAGCAGCGCATCGAGCGCCCCCGGACGATCGCTCTGCACCGCCGCGCTCGGACAGCCGAGCAGGCGGCCCGCCTCCCCGGGATGCGGCGTCAACACCCAATCCGGGCGCGCCGCCATCGGCTCGGCGGCCAGCAGATTGAGCGCATCCGCATCGACGACCAGCGGCTTGCCGCAGCCCAGCACCGCATCCAACACGCCACGCGCCCACGCATCCTGCCCCAAACCCGGCCCAACGGCGATCAGATCACAGCGGGCCGCCGCGTCACGCAGCTCTGCCGGCTCTTGCAC
The DNA here is from genome assembly GCA_027365225.1 of Gammaproteobacteria bacterium. Taxonomy (GTDB): domain Bacteria; phylum Pseudomonadota; class Gammaproteobacteria; order Steroidobacterales; family Steroidobacteraceae; genus 13-2-20CM-66-19. Next base: position 9,855 of record DAHXNV010000019.1, on the reverse strand, counting down.
GGCGCGACACATCAGTTCCGGCCGTCCCGCGCTGACGGCCGCGACGTTCCGCGGCTCGACCGCGACCGTCACTCGGCCCGCTCCGACGCGCAAACACGCCTCGCCCGCCAGACGCGCCGCGCCGGGCATGCCGCGGCCGCCGCCCACGATCAGCACGTGCCCGAAATCCCCCTTGTTCGCAGCGCGCGCCCGCGGCGGCAGCGCCTGTGTGATTTCCCCGGCCAACAAGCGCTCGAGCCGCGGCACCGGCATCTGCGGCAACGCGTCCGTGAGTGCCAAATCATCGAAATACAACACACCGCCGTGGGACGGCCCCTCGCCGAGAAACAGCCCGGTCTTCAGTGCAACGAAGGTGACCGTGCACTCGGCCCGCACGGCCGCACCCAAAGGAACGCCGGTATCGGCATCGAGCCCCGACGGCACATCGAGGGCAAGAACGGCGCGCCCACTGGCATTGATTGCGGCGATGACCTGCGCACTCTCCGCGCGCACTTCGCCGGCAAGGCCCGTCCCCAGCAGCCCATCGACGATGACGTCGCAAGCCGCGAGCGCTTGCGCCGAGCAGGACTGTATGGGTCCGCCCCCGGCGCGCCAGTCCTCGCAAGCCCTGAGCGCATCCCCCCGCAATCGCTCCGGCGGGCTCACCGCGAGCACGCGAACCTCGAATCCGGCGTCTCGCGCCAGACGCGCCGTCACGTAACCGTCACCCCCGTTGTTTCCCGCGCCGCACACGACCGCGAGGCTTCGGGCAGCCGGCCATCGCGACCGCAGGCAGCGCACCGCCGCCTCCCCGGCGCGACACATCAGGGCATAGCCGGGGATGCCGAGCGTCTCGATCGCCAGGCGATCGATCGCCCTGACCTGAGCGGAGCTGTAGAGTGCGGCCGGCAGTCTCATCGAGTTGATTATACTGGCTGTATGGGGCGCGCATGATGCCAGCGACAGCGGATCTGCAGGCGCTGAGGCACGAGCTTGCCGCGCGCGCGCACGCGCTCGGCTTCTCGGCCCTCGGCATCGCGGGCGTAGACCTGCACGAGGACGAGCAGCACCTGCTGCGCTGGCTGCAAGCGGGCCTGCACGGCCGGATGCACTACATGGCGCGGCACGGCACGCTGCGCAGCCGGCCGGCGCAGCTCCTGCCCGCAGCGGTACGGGTCGTGAGCGTACGCATGGACTACTGGCCGCCCGAGGCGCATCCCGCCGAGATGATCCTCGGTGATCCCACGGCCGGATACGTGTCCCGGTACGCTCTGGGACGCGACTATCACAAGGTGATGCGTACGGCGCTGGCGCGGCTCGCGCGCGAGCTTGCCGAGCGCATCGGCCCGTTCGGCTACCGCGTGTGCGTCGACAGCGCTCCGGTGCTCGAGAAGGCGCTCGCCCGCAACGCCGGCCTCGGCTGGATCGGTAAACACACCAACCTGATCGCGCGCGAGGCGGGCTCGTGGTTCTTCCTTGGCGAGATCCTGACCGACCTGCCGCTGCCCCTGGATGCGCCCGCGAGCGCCCACTGCGGCACGTGCACGGCGTGCATCCCGGCCTGTCCGACGGGGGCGATCGTTGCGCCCTACCGGCTCGATGCGCGCCGCTGCATCTCGTACCTGACCATCGAGCTCGACGGCCCCATCCCGCCGCCGCTGCGCGCGGCCATCGGCAACCGGATCTACGGCTGCGACGACTGTCAGTTGGTCTGCCCGTGGAACAAATTCGCGCGCGGGGCCGCGCACCCCGACTTCAAGGTTCGCCACGGCCTCGATGCGCCCCGCCTGGCCGAACTGTTCGCCTGGAGCGAAGCGCAGTTCGATGCGCGCATGCGCGGCTCGGCGATCTACCGCATCGGCTACGAGCGCTGGTCGCGCAACATCGCCGTGGCACTGGGCAATGCGCCGCCCGACCCGCACCTCACCGCGGCGCTGTGGCGGCGCCGCGCGGGCGCCTCCGCGCTGCTGCGCGAGCACATCGACTGGGCGCTCGAGCGCCGGCAACGGGCGCAGCGCACCTAGAGCCGCACCTGCACGTTGTCGATCAGGCGCGCCTTGCCGAGGTGCGCCGCGGTCAGTACCACCAGATGACGGCACTCGGGCGTGGGCGGACCGAGATCCTCGGCGCGCCTGACCGCGAAATAATCCACCCGCAAGCCCTCGGACTCCAGGGCGCGCAGTCCCTCGCTCTCGATGCCCTCGTACGCGCGCTCGCCGGCCTCGATGCGGCTCGCCGCCGCGCGCAATGCCCGATACAGCGCTGGCGCGCGCGCCCGCTCGGGGTCCGTGAGGTACTGATTGCGCGAGCTCATGGCCAGTCCGTCGGCGGCGCGCACCGTCGGGGCGGCAATGATCCGCACGGGCATGCACAGGTCGCTCACCATGCGCCGGATCAGCGTCAGCTGTTGGAAGTCCTTCTCGCCAAACACGGCGACATCGGGCTCGCAGATATGCAGCAGCCTGGCGACCACCGTGGTGACGCCCTGGAAATGTCCGGGCCGAAACTCCCCGCAGAGGATGTCCGACAGTCCCGGCACTTCGACGCGGGTGGCCTGTCCCATGCCGTTCGGATACATCTGCTCGACTTCGGGCGTGAACATCAGGTCGCAGCCGGCCGCGCGCAGCATGTGCTCGTCGCGCTGCGGCGTGCGCGGATAATGGGCGAAGTCCTCGTTCGGGCCGAATTGCATGGGATTGACGAAGATGCTGGCGAGGAAGCGCTCGCCGTGCTCGCGGGCCGCCGCGATCAGGCTCATGTGCCCCTCGTGCAGATTGCCCATCGTGGGCACGAACACCACCCGCTCGGCGGCCCGGCGCCACGCCCGCACCGTCGCGCGCACCTCGGCGATGGTCGTGGCGCGGCGCATCGGCCTCAGAAGCAGTGCTCCGGCGCCGGATAGCTGCGCTCGCGCACGGCCGCGACGTAGCGCTTGAGGGCCTCGAGGTTATCGCCGGCGCCGCTCATGAAGTTGCGCACGAAGCGCGGCTTGCGGCCGCTGGTGATGTCGAGAATGTCGTATAACACGAGGATCTGGCCGTCGGTGTCGGGACCGGCGCCGATACCGATCACCGGCACGGTCAGCTCCGCGGCGACGCGCCGGCCGAGCTCGGCGGGAATGCACTCGAGCAGCACCAGGTCGGCCCCGGCGGCCTCGAGCCGCTTGGCATCGACGAGCATCCGCCGCGCCGTCTCCTCCTGCCGGCCCTGCACGCGAAACCCGCCGGTCTTGTGGACCGACTGAGGCTTCAGGCCCAAATGCGCGCACACGGCGATGTCGTGGCCGGCCAAAAATTCCACGATCTCGATCTGCCCGCCGCCGCTTTCGAGCTTGACCATCTGCGCCCCGCCCTCCTGCATCAGGCGCACCGCGTTCTCCAGCGCCCGCTCCTTGGTCGGATAGCTCATGAAGGGCAGATCGCCGATGAGAAACGGACGCTGCAGGCCGCGCGCCACCGCGGCGCAGTGATAGACCATGTGATCCATCGTCACCGGCACGGTGGTCTCGCGTCCCTGGATCACCATGCCGAGGGAGTCGCCGACGAGCACGACATCGACGTCCGCCGCATCCAGCAGGACGGCGAAGCTGGCGTCATAGCAGGTCAGACAGGCGATCTTCTCGTGCTGCGCCTTCATGCGCGCGAGCGTCCCGAGCGTGACGGGCGGACGGTCCGAGCCCCTCAGCTGCAGTTGCGTATACATGCCCGTAGTCTACTCGATCCGAATGGCTAGATTGACCGGGCGCTCATCGGATTGTAGTAGAGCCGCCCGCGCCGCATGCGGCGGATCGCCGCGAGCAACTCCTGGTAATCGGCCGCGTTGTTGACCGGATCGATGGCCGCGGCGTTGACGATCAGCAGCGGCGCCGCCTCGTATTCATGGAAGAAGCGCGCATACGCCTCGTTCAACCGCACCAGATACTCCCGCTCGATGTGGTGCTCGTAGCCGACCGCCCGCCGCGTGATGCGCTCGAGCAACACGTCCACCGGCGCCTGCAGATAGATCACGAGATCGGGTTTGGGCGGCTGCACATCGAGGCCACGGCTGACCTGCTCGTACAGCGCGAATTCAGCCTCATCGAGCGTCAGGCGCGCGAACAGCCGGTCTTTCTCCCACAGATAATCGGCAACACGCACCGGAGCGAACAGGTCCTGCTGATTGAGCGCGGCGAGTTGCTGGCAGCGTTGGAAGAGGAAGTACAGCTGCGCCGGCAGCGCCCCGGACCGCGGGCTCTTGTAGAAGCGCTCGAGAAAGGGGTTCGCGCCCGGCTCCTCGAGCACCGGCTGGGCCGCGAGGCTCTCGGCCAGCAGCCGCGCCAGAGTGCTCTTGCCGACCCCGATCGGGCCTTCCACCACGATGAACTGATGCTCAGCGTCGGTCATGACTACAGGGAGCGCACGTCGGGCCTGAAGGATTGCGGATCAAGCGACCAAAGACCCTCCGGCGTCAGCCGGGCTCTGAGCTCGCAGACCCGGCCGAGCCCAGGCACCTCGAGATCCGGGGCGATATCACCCAGAGGATACAGAACGAAGTTGCGCTCCACTATACCGGGATGCGGCAGGCGCAACTGCGGTCCTTCGCGCCGTTCGCGGCCGAAGACCAGCAGATCGAGGTCGATCAGGCGCGGACCCCACCGCGGTCCGCCCTGGGTGCGCCCGAGAGCGCTCTCGAGCGCCTTCAGTGCCGCGAACAGAGCATCGGCATCGAGCCGCGTGAGCAGACCGGCCACGGCGTTGACGAAGTCCGGCTGCGCCACCGGCCCGAACGGACGCGAGCCATAGAGCGCCGAGCGGCACACCGCGAGCGTCTCGGGCAGGTCGGCCAGGCGCTCCCAGGCGCACAGCACCTGCCGGCCCGGCTCCTCCAGATTGCTGCCGATGCCGACATAGGCCGGCTGCCAATGCTGCATCGGCTCAGGAGCCACCAGTGCTCGAGCGGCGCCGCCCGCCTCGGCGTCGCCGGCGGCGGCCCGTCTGAGCGCCGGGGCGCTCGGGGGCGGCCGCGAGCGCATCGGCCATGCGGCCCTGCTCATCTTCCGAGACGCGCTGCAGATCGGTCCACCAGGTCGCGACATCGGCCGAGGCCATGCCGAACTGCGCGCGCAGCAGCAGCAGATCATAGGCGGCCCGAAAACGCGGATGACCGATCAGCCGCAGCGCGCGCCGGCCCCGGGGATGCTCCAGCCGCGGCTGCAGCGCGAACATCTCGCGCAGGCCGAGCGTGAAGCGTTTCGGTATTGCGATGTGGCGCTGCGCATCACGCACCGCCTGATCACAGGCCGCGAGGATCGCGGCGATCTCGTGCCAGCGCGAGGGCGGCAGGGACTCGATGATCGCGGCGATGGGCCCGTAGAGCAGCAGCGCGAGCAGAAAGGTCGGGGTGACGGACCGGCCGGCGATCACGCGCGCATCGGTATTGGCCAGACCCGTGTTCAGCAGCTTCTCGACCAGGCTGTCCGGATGCGCCGCCAGGTATGCCTCGACGTTCGGCAGCAGCGCCTCGAGCAACCCGCGGCGACGCAATACCGGCAGGCTGCGCTCGCCGTGGCCGGTGAGAAACAATTTCAGCGTCTCATCGAACAGCCGAGCCGGCGGCACGCCCCCGAGCAGCGCGCGCAGCGGTCCGATCGGCGCGGCGCTGGCCGGCTCGAGCGTGAAGCCGAGCTTCGCCTCGAAGCGCGCGGCCCGCAGCATGCGCACCGGATCCTCGCGGTAGCGCGTCTCGGGATCGCCGATCACGCGCAACTGCCGCGCGGCGATGTCCTCGACGCCACCGACGTAATCCCAGATGGAGAAATCGGCGATGTTGTAATACAGGGCGTTGGCCGTGAAATCGCGCCGCCAGACGTCCGCCTCGATGGTGCCGTAAACGTTGTCGCGCAGGATGCGCCCCGTGTCATCGAACATCCGCTCGGTCACCGGGACCAGCGCCTCGCGACCGGCATGCTCGGCTTCGAGCCGTGCCGCGCCCGCCTCGGTGAGTGGGCCGCCCTGATCGAGCAACTCGTCCTCGGGCGCCACCTCCTCCTCGGCGAGCTCGCTCTCGGGGAGCTCCTCGTCCTGGATCGGGGCGCTTGCGGCCCGGAAGGTCGCCACCTCGATGATCTCCTGGCCGAAGAACACATGCGCCAGGCGGAAGCGCCGCCCAACCAGGCGGCAGTTGCGGAACAGCCGCTTGACCTGCTCGGGCAACGCGTCGGTGGCGACGTCGAAGTCCTTCGGCTCCAGGCCCACGAGCAGGTCGCGGACGCAGCCGCCGACGAGGAAGGCCTGAAACCCGCCATCGCGCAGGCGGTAGAGCACGCGCAGCGCATTGGGCGAGATGTGAGAACGGGATATCGTGTGCTGTGCCCGCGGAATGATCCGGGGCACTGTGGGGGGCGCATCGGGGTGCGCTTCTGGGGAATTCAATTCGGCGCTTTCTGCTTGAGCAATGAACCAGGATACCTATAATACCGCGCTCCTGCAGCCAGGCCGCTCACGCTCCCTTCGTCTAGAGGCCCAGGACATAGCCCTCTCAAGGCTAGTACACCGGTTCGAATCCGGTAGGGAGCGCCAATAAATCAAAGGCTTACGCGCGCTCCAGGGTAGACCTTCGGTAAATATTCGGTGAACACGGCCACGCCCGGCCAGCGGTCTGCCGGCACGCGCAGCTCGGCGCGGACGATGGAACCATCGGCCATGCGCACGCCGAGCAACACAGACACGGGGCCCGTCGTAGGCCCGACCGGCGAGGCGTTCGCCGCGTCGAAGGCGTAGCGCAGCCCCGGGTACGCCTGCACTCACGCCCAATGACTTCCACTCCCTGGCTGAAGTCAAAGACCGCTTGTTGCGCTTCCAGGATCACTAAGGCGCCGTCGCTCGCCCGTTCCAGCCGCCTGAAGAATACGTCACCAAACTTACGGGCCAGAGTACTAAGTGTCTTGAAATGGTCGTGTACGGATACGCGACGGGAACTCGGACTTATGGGAATTTTATCGGAGGAGCGACGCGTCATCCCCGGTGTGAAGACGGGATTTTCCGCGCCGAATATCTGATGGAACAGACCGTCGTTTCTGAACCCATCGAATTAGATGCCAAGGACCTTCATATCCGGCCCATGCTCAAAGTGCTCGAGCGCGAGGAGTTCGTGCTGCACTAACGGCCGCAGGTACGCGCCGAGAGCGGCGCAGTGACCGGCACCGAGGCACTGATCCGCTGGCAGCATCCTTCTCGTGGGCTGCTTGTCGCGGCGCGCTTCCTTCCGGCATTGCAGGCCTTTCGCTTCGCCAGGTTCGTGGGAGAGTGGACTGCGCGGCGCGCTTCGGGGAGTTTCTCCTCCCGGTCGGCGCTGCGCACGCGGGGCGCGAACCGAGTTCCCAAGGAAAGCGTACCGGCCCCGACCGGGCGATCGCGGGCGGTGTGCGACCGATGGCGCCTCCATGAGCGAGTCGCTTGTCCATGCGGGCTCGGGCGGCCACTCGCGCAACCACGAAGCGAAACGGACTTCGCGCCCCGCCAGCGAGTTGCGCAGCCCTCCGAGCACAAGCGCCGGCGTGAAGTTGACGCTGGTTCAGGGCGGGGCTCGTTCCGGGCTGACGAGAACAGTTTCCGAACGGCCTTCGAGAACCCGACAGGTACCGCAATCATTTTCGATGAGACTTCTTGGACCCAGAGCCATTCGGCACCGGGTCCGTCCACGGATTGAACACCGGCGCACGCGCCTCTTGATATTCCGCCGTCTCCCGCGAAACGATCGTCATTCCGAAATGAAGCCCTGTCGCAGCGATGATCAAATCGGGTTGCGAGAACGTGTGTTCCGCTTTGCGCCCCTCCTCCACCAGCAGACGCCACCTCAGCATGAGGTCTTCGGTGATCGGCAGCACCCGCTGGTCGAACATCGGCCGGACCTTGCGCGCGAGCCACTCGTTCAATTCGGACCTTCGAGGGAGCTCGGGAAGCTGCTCGATCCCGAAACGGATCTCTGCGAGCGTGACCACGCTGATGTGCAGCCTCTCTAGAGGTTGCGCCGCGATAAACTCTAGCACTTTCGGCTCTGGTCGCCGGCGGCGCAGCTCGGAAAGGATATTGGTATCGAGCAGCCAATCGCTCACAAGACCACGTCGCGAACCGGCAGCCGCTCACGGCGAGGCTCAATGTCCATCTCGCGATAGGGCGACGCCTGCATGGCATTGATCAGGGCCCTGCCCGTCACCCCGCCTTTGAGGCGGCGAAACTCTTCGGCAGCGATAACCACGACCTCGTCGCGCCCATGCACCGTGACGTGCTGAGGGCCCTCGCTTCGCACCTTGCGCACGAGTTCGCTGAAGCGGGCCTTGGCGTCTTGCAGGATCCAATAGCCGGATCTTCCCGCATCAACATGGGATTTTCCGGATCGCCCGGATGTCTTGGAATCTTCAGTTCTAGTCATTCTGACTAGATTAGCACCGGAATCCACCCGAAGCCAGTAAGACGCCACCCTGCATCCGGCTCACCCCGACGCCGTTCTTGCGCCCGCCAGAGCCGGCGACCACCCTGGGCGACCACCCTGGGGGATTTTTCCCCCGGTGCCGGCAATCTCGCGGGCGATCGGGTCGACCGTCTTGCGACCCACGCCCGTCAGGCGCTCGATTTCGCGCGGTCTGCGCCCCGTGCGCAGCAGCGTTTCCACAGTAACACCCGTGCAGATTGCACGCCCCACATCCCGGCGCTATGGTCCGGCGATCCGCACGCTCACCAGGGCGCAGCGCATGATCAAACATCAGTGGGGAACACATATGTCCAAAGAAATACTCATCGAGATAGCGTCCCGCATCGCCGCGGGCATCGTTGCGGGCAGGCCGCTGAGCGAGGTTGGCGCCCAAAAGAGCGCTCAGATCGCCAGCGTCGCGCAAGACGCGGTAAGACTCGCCCGGGAAATCGAGAAGGAGGCAGCGAAGCCCGGCTAGCTGGAAACCCGCGTTCCGGTGCTTCGATTGCGCCCCAGCTACCAGTACTGTATTGATTATGAACAGACCGCCCGCTAAAGCAGGCGGTTTCGCGGACGCGCCTGAAGGCGCGCAGTCGGCCCCAGGGCCGACGGGTTGCAACTCGAGGTACGTCTCCGTGGCCTGAGCAACCGGCAGCGCACGGACGGGTGGGAAATAAAGAGGCCGTTCTCTGCGTCCGTGATTACTCAGATATGCAATCTTCTCTCTCGGGGGACCCTGGTCCGCCTGAAGGCGGCGGATTTACCGTTCCGAGAAATGGACTATAAATACGTACTTCATGCACAATACAGACATTGCAGGAGTCCATCATTGTGCATTCTGAACAGATCACCACCGTGACTTCAGCCGACTTCCAGCGAAACATCGGGCGATACCAGGATGAGGCGCTGAAGAAGCCGGTGGCCATCACCAAGAACGGACGCCCGCGGACCGTGCTGATTTCGGCGGAGGAATACGCGCGGCTCAAACGGCGCGATCGCCGAGTGATCACCGCTGGCGAGGTATCCGACCGCCAGGTCGCAGCGCTTCGAGACGTCAAGGTGCCGGACCGGTTTGCCGGCCTTGATGCCGAACTCAAAGACTGGGAGCCGTGAGCGTCCCGGATCCCCATCCGGGCCTCGTCATCCATTACGCCTATCTGTGGAAACGTGAACATGACGAAGGGCGCGAGGCGGGCAGCAAGGACCGCCCTTGCGCCATCGTGCTATCGGTTCTGGTCGACGACGGGGAACAGGACGTCATCGTACTACCCATCACGCACAGCCCGCCGACGCGCTTGGATGAGGCCATACAGATCCCGCCAGCGACCCAGCAGCGCCTGGGACTCGATTCTGAGGACTCGTGGATCGTCCTCACCGAAGCACATGAGTTCGCGTGGCCGGGGCCCGACCTGCGTCCCGTGCCCGGAC
>DAHXNV010000199.1 GCA_027365225.1 Gammaproteobacteria bacterium | reverse complement strand
GACGACAACCGCACCGCGCTCCTGAAGGCCGCAGAACAGCCCCTAGAGCGGCAGGCGGACACCATCCGAGAGATCGCCGAGGCCAAGAAGGAGGCAAAACACACGCCGAGATCCGAGCGACCAAAGCCGGCCACGTCCGTTCCGCTCCAAAAGCTGATCGACATGACGTCAGAATTTTCTGATGTCGATCCAGACTACCACCTCAACTTGATGATCTACGCCTGGGAAGCCGGCACCGAGGAGGACAGGCAGAGATTCCTAAGATTTATTCCGGCCCGTTATCTCGGCAAGGACTGAACAAAAAATGTTCGGCAAGCTTTTCAACCAGATTTTCGATGGAACACTGCACGGGCATCTAGAAGCGACCGCGGTCTTCATGGCGATGGTCGCCCTTGCCGACCGTGATGGGGTTGTAAACCTAACGTTAACAGCGTTAACACGGCGTATCGGATGGCCGCCAGAATTCGTCGAAGCTGGCATCAGGGAGCTTGAGAAGCCCGATCCAGAGTCTCGAA
>DAHXNV010000198.1 GCA_027365225.1 Gammaproteobacteria bacterium | reverse complement strand
TTACCATCGACAGGATTGGAAGAAAACCAATTCAGACGATTGGATTCGCCGCCATGGCCGTCAGCTTTGGGATTCTTGGAATATTCCACCAGCTTCTCTCTGCGTCCTTCGTGGCTGAGTTTCTGGTTATTTACGGTATGAGCTACTTCTTCATTGAGTTTGGACCAAATGTAACTACCTTCATATATCCACCTGAAGTTTTTCCCACTAAAGTCAGAGGGTTAGGTTCAGGTGCATCAGCTGCTGGAGGTAAAACCGGTGCTTTCCTGGGGACATTCCTTAATGTAATAATAAGCGCATCCTTAGGGGAATCAGGACTATTCCTGATTCTGGCATTCCTTTCAGTAATTGGACTGATATTCACCGTGGTACTGCTCCCTGAACCAAAGAGACTGGATCTGGACGAAATATCGGGAGAAAACGAACTTCTCAAGGGGGAAGCACTTAGGACAGGAACAAAAGCTAACTAAGAATACCATTATTTTTATTTTTTTTAAATTACAAATTGTACCCAG
>DAHXNV010000197.1 GCA_027365225.1 Gammaproteobacteria bacterium | reverse complement strand
CAACGGCAACGGCGGCATGGTCAGCGAGTGCGGGAAGACGGTCGGTTGCATCGCCTACATCGGCATCAGCTTCAAGGCTCAGACCCAGCAGGCCAAGCTGAGCGAGGCGATGATCGAGAACGGGACCGGGAACTACCTGCTGCCGACCAACGCCACGATCGACGCCGAATCGGCCAGCTTCGCCAACTCGACCCCGGCCAACGGAGCGATCTCGATGGTCTACAGCACCACCTCGGCCCAGGGGTACCCGATCATCAACTACGAGTACGGGATCATCAACGCCAAGCAGTCGTCGAGCACCACCGCCCGGGCCATCCAGGCCTTCGTGTCGTGGGCGATCAGCCCGACCGGCGGTAACGCCAACAGCTTCCTCTCCCAGGTCGGCTTCCGCCCGCTGCCCTCGGCCGTGGTCGCTCAGTCCCAGGCACAGCTGCAGACGATCAGCGCCAGCTGATCGGAGAGCGATGACCGTCCCCGTCGAGTCCCCTGGCCGTCCGGTGCCACCCGCACCGGAC
>DAHXNV010000196.1 GCA_027365225.1 Gammaproteobacteria bacterium | reverse complement strand
CGAACCCGGACTGGCAGATCGCCGGCTCTACTTCTGCGGCGGCCATCACCTACACCGACGGAACAACCGTACAGAGCTTGCAGCCGGCTGAGGCTGCTGCCGACGTCACGAGCGCCCATACCGCTAAGGATACCGCGGCGGTCAACGGCGTATCTTCGAGTTCGATCAGCCCGATCGCCACGCTGATGCCGGCTGAGGCGAATGCGGATGTGACCAGCACCCACACCGCTGCGGATACGACGAACGTAAACGGGGTAGCGTCCACCTCGATCAGCCCGATCGCCACGCTGATGCCGGCTGAGGCGAATGCGGATGTGACCAGTACGCACACCTCCGCAGACACCTCCAATGTCAATGGGGTAGCGGCTGCGACCGTCAGCCAAGGCGCGGGGCGGGCGAATGCGGCCCTCGACTCCACGAACATCGTACTCGCCAACAGCATCGACTTCTCGCGCTCCTACCTGAACCAGACCTTGGAGTACATCGCCGACGGTACCGCGCGCTTCGCCGTCACG
>DAHXNV010000195.1 GCA_027365225.1 Gammaproteobacteria bacterium | reverse complement strand
GGCCATCATGATTGGCCGTCGCGCGCGCGCGCGCTTGATGACCGCGAGCGGTGGGCTTCTCGTGGTCGGGGTTCACGATGCGACGCGCTACGGTACGGTGACGCGGATCGACTCCACCGGCGTTTGGCTGAGGCCCGATGGGCTGTCTCATCCGATTCTGCTCGAGGACCTCACGCCGAGCGAACTCGCGACGGCAAGCGGTGCGCACAGCGCGGGTGCGATGGTTCCGTATGGGAACAGCGCCTCGATTGCGACGCCCCCCATTCCAATCTCCCCATCCCCCTCCCGTCTGCCCTCCGGTGTGAGAAGGAACTGATCCCATGGTGGATACACCGGACACAAAGGAAGCCGCCCCGGTCCCGATCGATGCTCCGCTAGATGCCGGCAAGCCGCTCGAGAGCGTCGCCCTGCAGATCGGCAAGGTGACCTATGTCATCGGAACCCTCTGGCTATCCTGGGCGAAGGGGCAGGTTGGACCTCGCGAGGCGCGTGCCTGGCTCGAAGAGCAGGCTGCA
>DAHXNV010000194.1 GCA_027365225.1 Gammaproteobacteria bacterium | reverse complement strand
GAGCAGGACAAGCTCACCGACGAGTACCGCAGCCTGCTCGACGCCATCACCGGCCTGATCCACATCCTTGAAGATCCCGAACGCCTGCTCGCGGTGATTCGCGAGGAACTGCAATCGATCCGCGAAGAATATGGCGATGAGCGCCGCACCGTCATCCAGGCTTCGCAGGATGATCTCGACATGCTTGATTTGATCGCGCCCGAGGACGTCGTGGTCACGCTCTCGCACGCGGGCTACGTCAAGCGGCAGCCGCTGACGATTTATCGCGAACAGCGTCGCGGCGGCAAGGGTCGCTCGGCCACGGCGATGAAGGAAGAGGATTTCATCGAGCAGCTGTGGGTGGTCAACACGCACGACACCTTGCTGGTGTTCACGGGCGCCGGGCGTGTGTTCTGGCTGACGGTTTACATGATCCCCGACGCCGGCCCGGGCGCGCGCGGCAAGCCCATTGTCAACCTGCTGCCCTTGGAAGCTGGCGAGAAGGTACAGGCCGTGTTGCCGGTGCATGCTTTCGA
>DAHXNV010000193.1 GCA_027365225.1 Gammaproteobacteria bacterium | reverse complement strand
AAGATATTAAGTGAAATAACGGGAAAGAATGGTAAGGTTACTTCATTCGAAAAGAAAGAGGAGAGAATACCGCGACCACCACCGTTCAGCACGACAGACTTCCTGAGAGAGGCATCTAGAATTGGTGTTCAACCTGGAAAAGCGATGAAAATAGCTGAAAATCTTTACGTCAAAGGTTATATAAGCTATCCCAGAACTGATAATACAGTTTATCAGAGATCAATACCATTGAAATCCATAGCGGAAAAGCTTATTGAGTCAGATTTCAGGAAAGAGGCCCAAATGGTTCTTTCACAGGAGAAGATAAAACCTACCAGAGGAAGAACTGAAACAACAGACCATCCGCCCATATACCCTGTTTCTGTTCCAAAGAAGGGTGCACTTAAAGGGGACGAAAACAAGGTTTACGAACTCATAGTCAGGAGATTTCTATCAACAATATACCGGGATGGCATAAGGGAAGTAAAGACTGCCATAATTGATGTTGCAGGTTATCCATTTAAAACATCAGGGTTG
>DAHXNV010000192.1 GCA_027365225.1 Gammaproteobacteria bacterium | reverse complement strand
TAATATGGATCCAGCCGCATTAAGCAAAGAGATTGATAATTTTATGGAATTTACAATGATCCCAAAGGGAACCCCTAAGATCATTGAGAAAGAAAACCTTGAATTCTGGTTCAAACCAAACGCAATTAAAGGCATTGGATTGATGCTTCGATACATAAGCAGGATCAAGGATAAGCGTATAAAAAAATTCTTTGAAGTAACTGCAAGTGAGGCCATCAGGGAGAGTTCCAATACAAGGAAGGGGGAATTCAAATTATATAGATACAATAAGGAGAAGTTGACTGACTATAACCCAGATCCATTTATAATTATGAAGGAAAAATTGATAAGGAATTTCAAAGGTTATGAGGCTTTCCAAAGAAAAATGGCTGAACACAATTTCCAGCCAATGTCAAAGGTATTCCTCGCTAATACTGTAAACAAGATTCCAAAGAATAGAGTAAGGGAAAATTCAATCGATATCGTAATCACATCTCCACCCTATGGAGATTCACACACAACAGTTGCATATGGTCAA
>DAHXNV010000191.1 GCA_027365225.1 Gammaproteobacteria bacterium | reverse complement strand
AATTTGGTTCAACTCATAGAATATTCAATACGGTCTCTCAATATTTCGTAGAAACTATCCTTTAGGTTTCTTCTTATGCAGCTTAAAAAGAGGAAACTGATTAATATTCCCGAAGAGGATATAGTTATATGTCAGACGAAAATCAAATGGAACCTTCCATTGAAGACATTCTTGAGGCTCAGGAATATCTGAAGGGAAAGATTTTTTCAACTCCTGTTGAATGTTCTTCCACTTTCTCCAATATGTATGGCGCTCCCATCTATTTTAAGCTGGAAAACTTTCAAAAGACAGGATCATTTAAAACAAGAGGGGCACTATTCAAAATCTCAAAATTAACTCCACAGGAGCAAAGAGACGGGGTTATAGCATGTAGTGCTGGAAATCACGCACAGGGAGTGGCCTATGCAGGCCGCCTGGCTAAAGTATCTTCTAAAATCGTTATGCCATCATATACAATAAGTGCAAAAATAAATGCAGTTAAGGCTTACGGGGCGGATGTAATTTTATATGGAAACTC
>DAHXNV010000190.1 GCA_027365225.1 Gammaproteobacteria bacterium | reverse complement strand
CTTGTTAACATTACTATCCCGAGCCGCTGAAAAGAGCCGCACCCAATTGAATTTGACGCGACGCAACAACCCCTTTGCCATGGGTCGCTATCTCGATCAACGAGACCGAGCCGAGATTCATCGACTCTTCCACCAGGGACACACGGTACGCGCAATTGCTCGTGCGCTCTGCAGGTCCCCGAGCACGGTGAGCCGCGAGCTACGAAAGCACCGTGCCGAGTACCTGACTCAGCCACCCGCACCTGCATCCTCGTTCGACCTCGCCGCCGCCCGGGCCGAAGCGCCCGCGCTGCACCGCACGGTGGATCAACGGCTCGACACCTGGCACGAAGATGCTGAGCGCATGCAGTCATTGGCCATACGCGCTATTGAGGAAGCGGCGCACACTTACCGGGTCGCACTCAAGACCGATACCGTGACGGATGAGGTCGCATTCGATGCCCTCGTCCAGCGCGCGATCGCGGCTCATCCGCAAGTCCCCGAGAGGATGTGGTCCAAGGCCATCCATTGCGCAGTCC
>DAHXNV010000018.1 GCA_027365225.1 Gammaproteobacteria bacterium | reverse complement strand
CCGGCTGGGTGCAGCCCGCCTGCGCGAGCTGCTCGACGACCTTGCCGAACAGCGACGGTGGAATCGCCAGGTAGTGCGCCGGCCGGCTCGCCTTCCCGAGCAGCTTGCGCAGCGTGCCAAACGTCGCCGCGTCGGCGTAGTCCCCGTCCACGTACGACAGGAGCGCGGTGAGTTTCGCGAATGCCTGCGGATCGACGCCGCCACCGTGCTGCTGCAGACTCGCGCGCGCGCGTTCCCGCAGCTGCTCGATGCCCCATCCGGCCTTGGCCACTGCGATCACCGGCACGGTGAGCGTGCCGCGTTTGATCATCGCCTGCAGCGCCGGAAAGACCTTCTTGAAAGCCAGGTCGCCGGTGGCGCCGAAGAATACCAGCGCGTCGCTGTGGGTTTCGTTCATGTGAGCCTCCGTTGCTGCGCCTATTTCGCCGGTTTCTCGAGATGGCCACCAAACTCGTAGCGCATGGCCGAGAGAATCTTCGCCTGGAAGTCCGCCTCGCCGCGCGAACTGAAGCGCTCGTACAGCGCCGTGGTGAGCACCGGCGCCGGCTGCCCTTCGTCGATCGCCGCCTTGATCGTCCAGCGCCCCTCGCCCGAATCGGACACGTGGCCGGCGAACTTCGCCAGCGTCGGGTCGCGCTGCAGCGCGTCGGCCGTGAGATCGAGCAGCCAGGAGGCGATGACGCTGCCGCGGCGCCAAACCTCGGTGATGTCCGCCAGATTCAACTCATACTGGTAGTTCTGCGGATCCCGCAGCGGAGTGGTCTCGGCATCCACCTCCTCGGGGCGCCGCCCGACGTTGGCCGCACGCAGGATGCCGAGGCCCTCGGCATACGCGGCCATGATGCCGTACTCGATGCCGTTGTGGACCATCTTGACGAAATGGCCGGCGCCGTTCGGTCCGCAGTGCAGGTAGCCCTGTTCGGCCGGCCCCGGCGGGCCCGAGCGTCCCGCGGTGCGCGCGATCGTGCCGATGCCGGGCGCGAGCCGCGCCAGCACCGGGTCGAGGCGTTTCACCGCGGCGTTGCTCCCGCCGATCATCATGCAGTACCCGCGCTCGAGACCCCAGACCCCGCCGCTGGTACCGACATCCACGTACTCGATGCCCTTGTCCGCCAGCGCCCGGGCGCGGCGGATGTCGTCGATATAGTAGGAATTACCGCCGTCGATGACGATATCGCCCTTGCCGAGCAGCGGCACCAGATCCGCGAGCGTGGCGTCGACCGCCGCGGCCGGCACCATCAGCCACACCGCCCGCGGCGCGGCGAGCTTGTGCACCAGCTCGGCCAGCGAAGCGGCGCCGGTCGCTTTGTCCTTGACCAGCTCGGCGACCGCGGCCGCCGAGCGATCGAACACCACGCACTCGTGGCCGCCCTGCAAGAGCCGCCGCACCATGTTTGCGCCCATGCGCCCAAGGCCGATCATTCCGAGTTGCATGACTCGCTCCTCATAATTGCATAGCGACGGATGAGCGGCGCCGTGCACGCCGCCGCGGTTGCCGCCGGACCGCCCGACAGGCTCATTGCGAGCCTTTCATCTTGCGATAGCGGCGAATCAGATTGTTGGTCGAGCTGTCGTGGCGCAGCGCCGGGGCCGCCGGACCTTCCAGCTCGGGGATGATCGCCTGGGCCAGCGCCTTGCCGAGCTCGACGCCCCACTGGTCGAAGGAGTTGATGTTCCAGATGACGCCCTGAGTGAACACGCTGTGCTCGTAGAGCGCGACCAGCTTGCCGAGCGCTTCGGGCGTGAGCCGCTCGGCGAGAATCGTATTGGAGGGACGGTTGCCCTCGAATACCCGATGCGGCGCCAGCCACTGCGCGATACCCTCGGCACGCACCTGCTCCAGGGTCTTGCCGAACGCAAGCGCCTCGCCCTGGGCGATGACGTTGGCAAGCAGCATGTCGTGATGGCGTCCGAGCGGCGTCAGCGCATGCGCGAACGCGATGAAATCGCAGGGAATGAGCCGCGTCCCCTGATGAATCAGCTGATAAAAGGAATGCTGTCCGTTGGTGCCCGGCTCGCCCCAGTAGATCGGCCCGGTATCGACCCCGACCGGATCGCCCGCGAGCGTGACGTGCTTGCCGTTGCTCTCCATCGTCAGCTGCTGCAGATACGCCGGGAAGCGCTTGAGGTACTGCTCGTAGGGCAGCACGGCGACGGTCTGTGCCCCGAAGAAATCCGTATACCACACCCCCAGCAGTCCCAGCAGCACCGGCAGGTTGCGCTCGAACGGCGCGGTGCGGAAGTGCTCGTCCATCTGCCGGAAACCCGCGAGCATGTTGCGGAAGTTCTCCGGCCCGACGGCGAGCATGGTCGACAGGCCGATCGCCGAGTCCATGGAGTAGCGCCCGCCCACCCAGTCCCAGAAGCCGAACATGTTGGCGGTGTCGATGCCGAACGCGGCGACCTTCTCGGCGTTGGTCGAGACCGCCACGAAATGCTTGGCCACCGCGGCCGCATCGCCGCCGAGCCCCCCGAGCAACCAGTCGCGCGCGGCATGCGCATTGGTCATGGTCTCGAGCGTGGTGAAGGTCTTCGACGAGACGACGAACAGCGTCTCGGCCGGGTCGAGATCGCGCGTCGCCTCGAGAAAATCCGTGCCGTCGACGTTCGAGACGAAGCGAAAGCACAGCGCGCGCTCGCTGTAGTGGCGCAGCGCCTCGTAGGCCATCACCGGGCCGAGATCCGAGCCGCCGATGCCGATGTTGATGACGTTGCGGATACGCCGGCCGGTGTGACCGAGCCACTGGCCGCGGCGTACGCGCTCGGCGAATGCGCTCATCCTGTCGAGAACCGCGTGCACCTCGGGCACGACGTCGGTGCCGTCGACCAGGATGCTCTGGCCGCGCGGCGCACGCAGCGCCACATGCAGTACCGCGCGATTCTCGGTCACGTTGATCTTCTGACCCGAGAACATCGCCTCGATGCGCTCGCGCAGGTGCGCCTCCTCGGCGAGCGCAAGCAGCAGCCGCAACGTCTCGTCGGTGACGCGGTTCTTGGAGTAATCGAGGAATATCCCGGCGCCCTCCGCGGTGAGCCGCTCACCGCGGAGGGCGTCCTCGGCGAACAGCTCTCGCAGATGCGCACCGGCGATGCTGCGGTGGTGAGCGGCGAGCGCCCGCCATGCCGGCCGCTCGCCCGGGGTCCGGTCCGTCTTGCTCATGCCCGGCTCCCCCGCTTTGCGCGGCCGCCCGCCGGGCGCGAGGCGCGCGGGCGGCGCGCCGCGGCCGGCTTTTCCCACAGCGCGAATCCACCCTTGAAGGCGTTGGCGTTGTCACCCGCACGGCACAACGGCGGCAGCGTCTTCAAGTGTCGGACGTTGCCGCCCCCGATCACGATCTCATCGGGCTCGAGCGCCGCCGTGAGCTGCTTGACGACGGCGACGACGTGCTTGCGCCATTTCTTCTTTCCCAGGCGCTCGAGCGCCCGATCGCTGACGTAGTCCTCGTAAGTATGCTTCAGATACGGCAGATGCCCGATTTCCATCGGCTCGACCAGGCCCTCGACGATGAGCGCGGTGCCGAGGCCGGTACCGAGCCCGAGGAAGAGCATCCTGCCGCCGCGGTAGCTGCCCAAAGCCTGCATCGCCGCATCGTTGATGATGTGCACCGGACAGCCGAAAGCGCGGGTAAAATCGAAGCCCACCCAGCCGGCGCCAAGATTGTGCGGCTCGGCCACCACATGATCGTGCACGACCGGCCCCGGGTAACCGATCGAGACGGCCTCGTAGCGCCAGCCGCGCGCCAGCCGCTTCACGCGCGCGACCATCTGCCGCGCCGTCAGCTTCGGGCCGGATTCGAACTCGCGCTTCTCGCTCTCACTCGTGGCGAGAATCTTCACATGCGTCCCACCGACATCGACCGCGAGCACTCTCATGACAGTCAGGCCGCCGCGCCGAGCGCCGAGCTCTTCGCCGCGATGACCGCGAGCAGCTCCTGCCAGGATTTCACGAACGCCGCCGCGCCCTCCTGCTGCAACTGCTCGGCGAGCGCGAGCACGTCGATGCCGGCCTCGGCAAACCGCGCGAGCACCCGCTCGCAATCCCCGCCGTCCTCGGCCAGACCGGTGCCGATTTCGCTACGTTCCGCCACCGCCTTGAGCGTGGCCTCGGGTATCGTGTTGACGGTGAACGGCGCCGCCAGCGCGTTCACGTACAGCGCCGGGTCGGCCTTGGGATCCTTGGTGCCGGTGCTGGCCCAAAGCAATCGCTGCGGCCGCGCTCCGGCATTGTACAGGCGCCGGGCGCGCGCCGAGAACGACAGCTGCAGCGCCGCGCGGTAGGTCCGCCCGGCAATGGCGATGCCCAGGCGGTTGGTCAGGTCCGCCGGCGTCTTGCCGGCCACCGCCACATCCCAGCGGCTGATGAACACCGAAGCCACGGAGCCGACATCGGGATTCAGTCCCGCCGCCACGCGCCGCTCGATGCCGCGCAGATACGCCTCGGCGGCGGCCAGGTACTGTTCACGCGAGAACAGCAGCGTCACGTTGACGGCAATGCCCGCGAAGATCGCCGCCTCTATGGCCGGCAACCCCGCCTTGGTCCCGGGGATCTTGATGAACAGATTCGGCCGATCGGCCTCGGCGTGCAGCGCCTTGGCCGCCGCGATGGTCTTGTCGGTGTCGTAGGCGAGCTGCGGGGAGACCTCGAGCGATACCCAGCCATCGACGCCGTTGGTGCGCTCGAACGTCGGGCGG
Organism: Gammaproteobacteria bacterium; assembly: GCA_027365225.1. Classification (GTDB taxonomy): domain Bacteria; phylum Pseudomonadota; class Gammaproteobacteria; order Steroidobacterales; family Steroidobacteraceae; genus 13-2-20CM-66-19. The sequence goes on along the minus strand of DAHXNV010000018.1, from coordinate 33,969 downwards.
AATTCATCCGCGGCCCGCCTGATGTCCGCGAGCGCCAGGTCGAAGAACAGCGTCTCGCCCTTGCGCCCCGCCTTGAGCTGCGCGCGGATCGAGCTGTCATACGCCGCGCTGTTCTTCACCGCATGATCGAAGATCGTCGGATTGGAGGTCAGGCCGGTGACCGACAGCTCGGCGATGTAACGCCGCAGTGTTCCGCTGTCGAGCAGATCACGCGTGATGTTGTCGAGCCAGATGCTCTGTCCGAACTGGTGCAGTAGCTGCGTCGCTTTCATCGTGTCATCTCCGTCTCAAATCGCACAAGCGCGTCGCCGCCGGCGTTCCCGACGGGCGTACTCGCAGTGAGGAGTCGTTTCGTTCGATCGGGGAGATCGCCGCGGGCGCCGTCAGATCCGTCGCACCGGCCTTCCTCAGGCGGCAGGACAACCTGAGCGGCCCGTCCAAGCCGATCGTTCGCCGCGCACCCGGCCAGGAGACGGTGTCAGCCGGAACTCATCCGGCGCCACGCCGCACAATCTTGGAGATTAGCACAGTCGCGCCCGGCTCGTCAGTCCACCCGCGCCCGTCAACGGCGTGTTTCGTTCCACAGCTGCACCACCGGCTCGTGCGGTCCGTGCTCATAGCCGAGCACGCTCACGCTGGCGGTGCCAAGCTGCAGCAACCGGCCGGATTGCGGCGGCAGATCGAGCCAGCGGGCCGCCAACACCCGCAGAATGTGTCCGCTCGAGAACAGCAGGGCGTTGCCTGCTGCGGCGCGCACCCGGGCGATCACGCGATCGGCGCGCGTCCCGACCTCGACGGCACACTCGCCGTCGGGACAGCCGTCGCGAAACAGATCCCAATCGGGCCGCTCGGCGCGGATTTGCGCCGTTGTGCGCCCCTCGTAGGCCCCATAGTTCCACTCGCACAGATCCTGGTCCGTGCGCGCCGCGGCGGCGAAACCGGCCAGCTCGCAGGTGCGCACCGCGCGCCGCAACGGACTGCTCAACACCAGCGCGAAGCGCAGAGCCTGCAGCCGCGGCGCGAGCTCGCGCGCGCCCTGCTCGCCGCGCTCGGTCAGCGACAGATCGGTCAAGCCGGTGTGCTGCCCGGTGAGGCTCCAGGGCGTCTCGCCGTGGCGCACCAGATAAACCAGCGGCAGCTCGGCGCTCATCGTGTTGGTTCGTGATGGCATGACGCTCCGATCGTACGCAGGATCCCGACGCAAGTGAAGTGCGCGCGCGCCGGCTGGCGCCGCACCGTACCGCCTCGCGCGACGGAACGAGCACGGAGGCGAGCGACCCCGCCGGTATGAGCCATTTGCGCAACGTCCGCTCACGGCAGCCGCGGCGGCGTTGCGTGCGCAATGAAGCAGGGCGTCCGGCGGCACATGTGAGAGTCGTCCTGTCCCTTGCGCCGGTTCGCGGACCTGGATATAATGTCAGCTGCACGAACGACGTGCCTACCGCCGAGAGGGCGGGAAGTTACGCGCGGGGAGTGGCCTGCGCGGCGGAGGCAGCGAACGGGTAACCGTTCACCCGCCTCAGCGCCGCCCCACGAAGAACCGCGAACCGGCCCAAAGGTCCTTGCAAGCCCCAAGGCTTGCAAGGACCGAGATACGGCAAGTGCTGCCTGGAACGGCATGAAGACGTGTCGGGGCAGGATTCTAAGATCATCGTCTGGAGGTGCGGGGTGATCGATCTGTACTACTGGCCGACGCCGAACGGCCACAAGATCACGATGTTTCTCGAGGAATCGGCCCTGGCGTATCGCATCGTGCCGGTGAACATCGGCAAGGGCGAGCAGTTCCGGCCGGAATTTCTGGCCATTTCGCCGAACAACCGCATGCCAGCCATCGTCGATCACGAGCCGGCCTGCGGCGGCGGTCCGCTGTCGGTGTTCGAATCCGGCGCGATCCTGTGGTATCTCGGCAAGAAGACCGGCCGGCTCATCCCCGCCGACCCGCGCGGCGAGTTCGAGACGCTGCAATGGCTGTTCTGGCAGGTGTCCGGTCTCGGGCCGATGGCCGGGCAGAATCACCACTTCGCGCAGTATGCGACCGAGAAGATTCCCTATGCCATCGAGCGGTACGTGCGGGAGACCAACCGGCTGTACGGCGTGCTCGAGCGGCGCCTCGCCGACCGCCCGTTCATCGCCGGCGAGGCATACACGGTGGCCGACATCGCCAGCTATCCGTGGATCGTGCCCCATCAGCGTCAGGGGCAGAACCTGGACGAATTTCCGAACCTCAAGCGCTGGTTCGCTGCCGTCGCCGCGCGCTCCGCGACGCAGCGCGCCTACGCGCGCGCGGGTGAGTTTCCCGCGCAGCCGGTGGTGAGCGAGGAATCGCGCCACATACTGTTCGGACAGACCGCCGCGAGCCTCGCCGGCGGCGACTTCAAGGACGGGCGTTAGTCAGTTAGCCGAGCCAGGCGGACAGCCTGCGCAGCAGCGCCACCGTGCGCCGTACGCGCGCGCCGTACGGCGGAAAGAGCGCGCTCGAGAGCTGCAATCCGGCCTCGACGATCGCGCGTTCGTGCGAAAACGCGCGGATGCCCCACTCGCCGTGATAGCTGCCGATGCCGGAGTGATTGACACCGCCGAACGGCAGGTTGTGCTGCAGGAACTGCACGGCGACCTGATTGATGCAGGTCCCGCCGGCGCTGGTCTGCGCAATGAGCCGGCGCGCCGCGCGGGGCCGGCGCGACCAGATGTACATCGCGAGCGGTTTCGGCGCGGCATTGATCCGCCCGATGAGATCGTCCTGCGAGCGGTAGGTGATGATCGGTAACAGCGGCCCGAAGATCTCCTCCTGCATGATGCGCGCCTCGTCGGGCACGCCCCCGAGCAGCGTTGGGCCGAGGAATCGCCGCTGCGGAGCGACCTCGCCGCCGTGCAGCACCTGCGCGCCGCGCGACCGGGCGTCCTCGAGCAGCCCGGCAAGCCGCTGGGTGTGGCGCGCATTGACGATCCGGGCCAGATCCGGCGAGCGTTCCGGATCGGGGCCGTACCAGTCCGCGAGCCGACGCTTGAGACGCGCGAGTACCTGCTCGTAGACGGTCTCGTGCACGTATAAGTGATCCGGCGCGATGCACGTCTGCCCCGCATTGAGACACTTGCTCCAGGCGATGACATCGGCGGCGCGCTCCACGTCCGCACTCGCATCGATGATCGCCGGCGACTTGCCGCCGAGTTCGAGCGTGATGCTGGACAGATGCCGCGCCGCGGCGCTCATCACCACCCGACCGACCGCCGGCGAGCCGGTAAAAAAAATATGGTCGAACGGCAGCTCCAGCAGAGCACCGGCCACCGACGCGTCACCCTCGAACAGCGCCACCTCGCTCGCATCGAACGCCGCGCGGATCAGGCTCGCGAGCAGGCTGGAGCTGTGCGGCGCGAGCTCGGAGGTCTTGATGACGGCCGTGTTGCCGCACGCGAGCGCGGGGATGAGCGGTCCGAGCGTGAGCACCAGCGGATAGTTCCACGGCGAGATGATCAGCGCGCGGCCGCGCGGCTCGCGCTGCACCCAGGCGCGGGTCCCGAGCGTCGCGACGGTCGGGCGCACGCGCCGCGCGCGCAGCCACCGGGCCAGATTCCGGCGATGGTCGGCCAGATCCGCCAACAGAGGCAGCAGCTCGGCCAGCTCGGTCTCCGTTTCGGGACGACCCAGATCCGCCTGAATCGCCTCGAGAATCCCCCGGCGGTGACTGAGGATCTGCGCGCGCAGGCGTTCGAGCCTCTCGAGGCGTTCCCGCACGGTCGAGCTGCGCAGGCGCATCGCGGCCGCGAGCTGCCCGTCAAACACCCGGCGGATCTCGGCAGCGAGCGATGCGCTCAAACCGCCGGGAAGCCCGTCCGGTGCGCACTGCGGCTCGCGCGGCGTTGTCCGGCTCATTGTGAGGCCGCCCGCGCCTGCTCGATGAACTGGCGCACCACCGCGGAGCGCTCCTCACCCCGATACGCCACACCGAGCAGCGCATGCAACGTCTCGCCGCGCAGCGCCACGTACGCCACCGTCCGTGGCTGCAGCGAGCGCATGCTCGCCGGCACGACGGAAATGCCGAGCGATGCCGCGACCAGATTGATCGTGGAGGACAGCTGCGGTGCGTATTGTCCCACCCGCGGCGTAAAGCCCGCCGCCTCGCAGGCCTCGACCACCGCGTCGGCCAGCCCCGGGCGCACGGCGCGCGGATAGAGAATGAAAGTCTCGGCGGCGAGGTCCCTCAGCCGCACGCTGCGCCGCCGCGCCAGCTTGTGCTCACCGGGCAACGCGACGACCAGGGGCTCCCGCTCCAGCAGGTCGAATACCAACCCCCGCTCCTGCGGCAGCGGCGGACGCAGGAAGCCCACGTCTATCCCGCCTCCCCGCAACTGCGCGGCGAGATCCGTGGACGGGTGCTCCTCGAGCGAGATCTCGACTTGCGGATAGGCGGCCCGGAACCCGCGCAGCACGGAGGTCACCAGCGGATTGAAGGAGGCGGATTCCGTGAAACCCACCCTGACCCGTCCCCGGGCGCCACGGGCCGCCGCGCGCACCCGCCCGGCCGCATCGCGCACCGCGTCCAGGATGCGCGCCGCCTCGCTCGCGAGCACTTGGCCGGCATCGGTCAACCCGATGCGGTAGGCCGAGCGGTCGATGAGGGACACGCCGAGTTCCGCCTCCAGCGCCTTGAGCTGTTGCGTCAGCGGCGGCTGCGAGATGTTCAGCCGGCGCGCCGCGCGGGTGATGTTCAGCTCCTCGGCCACGGCGAGGAAGTACCGCAGGTGGCGCAGCTCCATGATGATATTTTTCACATATCGAAATCTTATTTTCAATATATTTTCGTTTGGACCCAGGCGAGGCTAGAGTCGCCGCATGAACGCCACTGCACAGCCGGCTCCGGGGCTGAAACCGAAGAAATCCGTCGCGCTCTCCGGCGTGACGGCGGGCAACACGGCACTCTGCACCGTCGGGCGCAGCGGCAACGACCTGCACTACCGCGGCTACGACATCCTCGAGATCGCCACCGCTTGCGAGTACGAGGAGATCGCTCATCTGCTCATCCACGGCACCCTGCCGAACCGGACCGAGCTCACCGCCTACAAGGCCAAGCTGCGCTCGCTGCGCGCACTGCCGGCCGTGGTGCGCGCCGTGCTCGAGACGCTCCCCGCCGCGGCCCACCCGATGGACGTGCTGCGCACCGGCGTCTCGGCGCTCGGCTGCACGCTGCCCGAGAAGGAGGAACACGGCGAGTCCGGCGCGCGCGATATCGCCGATCGTCTGATCGCCTCGCTCGGCTCGATGCTCGCCTACTGGTATCACACCAGCCACGGCGGGCACCAGGTTCAGCTCGAGACCGAGGACGATTCGATCGGCGGGCATTTCCTGCACGTCCTGCACCGCCGGCCGCCGCCGGCCTCCTGGGTACGGGCCATGCATACCTCGCTCATTCTCTATGCCGAGCACGAGTTCAATGCCTCGACGTTTGCCGCCCGAGTCATCGCCGGCACCGGCTCGGACATGTACTCGTGCATCGCGGGCGCGATTGGCGCCCTGCGCGGACCGAAGCATGGCGGGGCGAACGAAGTCGCCTGCGAGATTCAGCTGCGCTATGCGGATCCCGACCAGGCCGAGGCCGACATCCGCGCGCGCCTGGCGGCCAAGGAAGTCATCATCGGCTTCGGGCATCCGGTCTACACCGTGTCTGATCCGCGCAATCAGGTGATCAAGGCACTCGCCCGCGAGCTCGGCGAGCAGGCCGGGGATCTGAGGATGTTCGCGATCGCCGAGCGCATCGAGACGGTGATGACGCGCGAGAAGCGCATGTTTCCCAACCTCGACTGGTTCTCGGCGGTGTCCTACCATCTGCTGCAGGTGCCGACCGAGATGTTCACGCCGCTGTTCGTGATCGCCCGCACCGCCGGCTGGGCGGCGCATGTGATCGAGCAGCGCGCCGACGGCAAGATCATCCGGCCGACCGCCGCGTACGTCGGTCCCGAGCCGCGACCGTTCGTGCCGCTCGAGAAGCGCCCCTGACCCCCCCCTCAAACCCGCCGCACCATCGCACCATGTCCGCACCTCACGCCGCCGCCCGGCCCGCCCCCGATCAGGTCATGCTCGACATCGCCGATTACGTGCTCGGCGCGGAGCCCGGCGGCGAGCTGGCCTACCAGACCGCGCACTACTGTCTGCTCGATACGCTCGGCTGTGGTCTGGAGGCGCTCGAGTACCCCGCCTGCACCAAGCTCCTCGGCCCCATCGTGCCCGGGACCTGGGTGCCGAACGGCGCGCGCGTGCCGGGCACGCAGTTCCAGCTCGATCCGGTGCAGGCCGCGTTCAACATCGGCGCAATGATCCGCTGGCTCGACTTCAACGACACCTGGCTCGCGGCCGAGTGGGGCCATCCGTCGGACAACCTCGGCGGGATCGCGGCCACCGCCGACTGGCTCTCGCGCGAGGCGCTGGCGCGCGGGCGCGCGCCGCTCACCATGCGCGAGGTGTTGACGGCCATGATCCGCGCGCACGAGATCCAGGGCGTCATCGCGCTCGAGAACAGCTTCAACCGCGTCGGGCTCGATCACGTGCTGCTGGTCAAGGTCGCCTCCACGGCGGTGGTCGGCCGCCTGCTCGGCCTCGCGCGCGATGAGCTCATCAACGCCATCTCGCTCGCCTGGGTGGACGGGCAGAGCCTGCGCGCCTACCGCCACGCGCCCAACACCGGCTCGCGCAAGAGCTGGGCGGCGGGCGATGCGACCGGCCGCGCGGTCCGCCTGGCGTTGATGGCGCGCACCGGGGAGATGGGCTATCCGACGGCGCTCTCGGCCAGGACCTGGGGCTTCTATGACGTGTCGCTCAAGGGCGAGCCGCTCAAGATCTCGCGCGCCTATGGCTCCTACGTCATGGAAAATGTCCTGTTCAAGATCTCCTATCCGGCCGAGTTCCACGCCCAGACCGCGGTGGAGGCGGCCATGCGGATCCACGGTCAGCTCGCCGAGCTCGGGGTGGGCGCCGAGCAGATCGAGCGCGTCACCGTGCGCACCCATCAGGCGTGCGTGCGCATCATCGACAAGCACGGTCCGCTCGCCAACCCCGCCGACCGCGACCACTGCATTCAGTACATGATGGCGGTGCCGTTGCTCTTCGGCCGGCTGAGCGCGGCGGACTACGAGGACACGGTGGCCGCCGATCCGCGCATCGACGCGCTGCGCGCGCGCATCCACTGCGTGGAGGAGCCGCAGTTCACGCGCGACTATCTCGACCCCGAGAAGCGCTCCATCGCCAACGCGGTGACGGTGCGGCTCGCCGATGGCCGCGAGCTGCCGGAGGTGGTGGTGGAGTATCCCCTCGGACACCGGCGCCGGCGCGCCGAGGGCATCCCGCTGTTGATCGAGAAATTCCGGCGCAACCTCGCGCGGCGCTTCCCGCCCAAGCAGCAGCGGGCGATCGCCGAGCTGTCGCTCGATCGGGCGCGTCTCGAGCGCACGCCGGTCAATGAGTATTTCGATCTGTACGTGATCTGAGGAGGCGGCCGTCGTGAACACCTATCTGATCGGTGCGGATCAGCCCGCCGCGCCCGCCGGCGAGCGGTTCGCGGCACTCGTCGGGCGCGGCTCCCTCCTTGCGCTGCCGGGCGCCTACAACGGGCTCGCGGCGCTGCAGGCCAGGGGCGCCGGATTCGAAGCGGTGTATCTGTCGGGCGCGGCAATGAGCGCCTCCATGGGCCTGCCGGATCTGGGCATCATCACGATCGATGATGTTTGTTTCTTCATCCGCCAGATCAACCGCGCCGCGAGCCTGCCGGTGCTCGTCGACGGCGACACCGGCTACGGCGAGGCACTGAACGTGATGCACATGGTGCGCGCGTTCGAAGAGGCCGGAGCGGCGGCGGTGCACATCGAGGATCAGATGCTGCCGAAGAAGTGCGGCCATCTGAACGACAAGAAGCTGCTGCCGGCGGAGGAAATGGCGGCGAAAATCGCCGCGGCGGCGCGCGCCCGCCGGCACCTGTACATCATTGCGCGCACCGACGCGGCCGCGAGCGAGGGACTGGACGGCGCCGTGGCACGCGCCCGGCGCTATCTCGACGCGGGAGCCGACGCGATCTTCCCCGAGGCGCTCACCAGCGCCGAGATGTTCCGCGAGTTCGCCCGGCGCGTCAGCGCCCCGCTGCTCGCCAACATGACTGAATTCGGGCGCACGCCGTATTTCACGGCCGATGAGTTCCGCGCCATGGGCTACAGGATGGTGATCTGGCCGGTCAGCGCGCTGCGCATGGCCGCCCGCTCTCACGAGCGGCTGTACCAGAGGATTGCACGCGAGGGCGGACCGCACAGTCTGATCGGGGAGATGCAGACCCGCGAGGAACTCTACGAGACGATCCGCTACGCGGACTACGAGGCGCTCGACGCTTCGATCGTGAAGAGTCTGCCGCCGTAGACTGCCGCGCTCGCGCGCGGCGCGGCAGGGCTCAGCCGCGGCGGCCCACTACGGTGTCGTAAGCAAAACCGAGCAGCAGCCCCCAGGTGAGCACGAGCTGAAATATCGCAATAGCCATGATGTTTTCCTTTCAGTCCATAGGTCCACGGAACGCGCGGCAGTGTAGGCGGCCGGACGCGAGGCGGACATGACCATCGCGGGGGTGGCGGGCCTGACCTGTACGGGAGCGTCGCGGGTACTCCCTTCGGAAGAGCCGCCGCGAGCCGTGGCGAGCCACCTCCACCGGCGGTAGAATCCCCGCCCCGCCGCCCGACATTCTCCTCCCGTATCCCCGGAGCACCTCGATGGTCATCGCCACAGATTCCGTCGTCACGTTTCATTACTCCCTCAAGGGCGAGGACGGCACGGTGCTCGAGCACTCCGATCCGGGCGAGCCCCTCGCCTATCTGCACGGCCATGGCCACATCATTCCGGGGCTCGAGAAGGAGCTGAGCGGCCGCAGCAGCGGCGAGGCACTGACAGTGACGGTGCAGCCCGCCGAGGGTTACGGGGAGTACGACGCGAATCTGGTGCAGCGCGTTCCGCGCCGCGCGCTGCGCGGCATCAGCGAGATCCGCGTGGGTTTGCGTCTGCAGGCGCAGACCGAGCAAGGTCCGCGGGCCGTGACGGTCACCCAGGTCGTCGGCGACATGGTCACGCTCGACGGCAACCATCCTCTGGCCGGCAAGACGCTGCAGTTCGAGGTGCGCATCGAGGACGTGCGCCCCGCCACCGCGGCGGAACTGGAGCACGGGCACGTCCACGGGTCCGATGGGCACCATGTCCATTGAGCCGCACTGCGGCCGGGGTGATCAGAACCAGCCGTAATTGAAGCTGACGCTGATGCGCTCACCGCCGGGATTCGCCGGTACCTCGTGGCGCAACCAGCTCTCGAACAGCACCACGGCTCCGGCCGCCGCGCCGATCACGACCCACGGCCGGTTGGCGCGGCGCGCGGCGCGCCGCCGCGGCGGCGCGGCCATCATGCGCTCGAGCCGCGGATCCTCGATCTTCAGTGCGGCGCAGCCGCGCGGCGTCTTCACATAGAACGTGCCGCTGATCGTGGCGAGCGGATGCAGGTGCAGGCCGTGCGCCGTGCCGCGCGGCATGATATTGACCCAGCAATCGGTCATGGTGAGCGCGCGGCCGGTCAGGTCAAGATCGAGCGAGCGGGCAAAGGCGGCCACATGCCGGTCGACCGCGCGCTCGAGGGCCCCGAATGTCGAGGACAGCCGGTGCATGCGGCACGCCGAGCCGTAAGAGGTATAGCCACCGGGGTAGTTCTGCGCCGACCAGCGCCGGCCGGCCGGGTCGTCGAGCCGCAATTGGCGGGTTTCGCGCAACAGCCTGGGAATGAGCCGCGGCGCCTCGGTCAGGCGCCGCGAATAAACCAGCGTTGGAAACAACCGCTCGAGGCTCACATGCCGAGTATAACGGCATCACACTCACCGGCGCGCGATCCCCGGCTCGATCGGCGCGCGCCCGGGGAACAGCCCCTCGGCCGTGCCGCCCCGGGCGGCAGCTCAACGCTGCCGCGGCTCGCTCATGAACATCGTCGCGGGGTGCTCGAGACGCTCCTTCAGCGCCTGGATCATCGCTGCCGCGTCGTAACCATCGACGAAGCGATGATCGAACGAGGAGGACAGATTCATCATGCGCCGCACGCTCACCGCGCCCTGGTAGACCACGGGCCGCTCGAGCGCGCGGTTGACGCCGATGATGGCCACCTCGGGCGCGTTGATGATCGGCGTGCTGGCGATCCCGCCGAGCTTGCCGAGGCTGGTGAGCGTGATGGTCGAGCCGCCGAGTTCCTCGCGGGTCGCTTTGTTGAGGCGCGCCGCTTCGGTCACGCGGCGCATCTCCGCGGCGATCTCCCACAGGGAGCGGCCCTGGGCGTCGCGCACCACCGGCACCTTCAATCCTTCGCTCGTCTGGGTAGCCACCCCCACGTGCACCGCGCGATGACGGATGATCACGCCGCGCTCGGCGTCGTAGTGCGCATTGCACTGCGGGAATTCCCGCAGGACGTGCACCAGGGCCACGACCAGCAACGGCAGGTAGGTCAACGCCGGCTCGCCCGCGGCGAGCCGGCTGTTCAAGTGCCGGCGCAACGCCTCGAGCTCGGTGACGTCGACTTCCTCGACGTAGGAGAAATGCGGAATGTCGCGCTTGCTCTGACTCATTCGCTGGGCGATGAGCCGGCGCACGCCGATGACCTTGATCTCCTCGCGCTGCGGCTCGGCATCGCCAGCCTCCGCACGCCTCGGCCGCGGCGCGCCGCGCGCATCACCCGCGATGTGCGCCTCCAGGTCCTGGCGCACGATGCGGCCCTGCGGTCCGCTGCCCTGCACCTGCGTCAGATCGATTCCCGCCTCGTGCGCGCGGCGGCGGATGGCCGGGGACGTCATGACCCGCCCCTGAGCCGGCGCCGGCTCGGCGCGGGCACCAGGCGCCCCGGCCGGCTCGCCCGCAGGCTCCTCACGCGCCTGCGGCCCGCTCGTATCCCCGGTCTCGATCACGATCAATTCCGAGCCGACGGCGACCATCTCGCCGGGCTCGCCGCGGGTGGAAATCACCGTGCCGCTGACCGGCGAAGGCACCTCGACGGCGGCCTTTTCGGTCATCACCTCGACCAGCACCTGCTCCTCGGCGACGATCTCACCGGGCTTGACGTGCCAGCTGACGACCTCGGCCGACACCGTGCCTTCGCCAAGATCGGGGAGCTTGAAGACGTAGCGGCTCATGCGGCGCTCTCCATCACGGCACGCAGCGCTGCGGCGATGCGCGCGGGCCCCGGGAAATAGTCCCACTCGAACGCGTGCGGATACGGCGTGTCCCACCCGGTGACCCGCGCGATGGGCGCCTCCAGGTGCCAGAAGCACTCCTCCTGCACGGTTGCCGACAACTCCGCGCCGAAGCCGCTGAAGCGCGTCGCCTCATGGACGATGACGCATCGGCCCGTCTTGCGGACCGACGTGCACAGCATATCGACATCCAGCGGCACCAGGGTGCGCAGGTCGATGATCTCCGCATCGACCCCGCACAGCCGCGCCGCCGCCTCGGCCACGTGCACCATGGTGCCGTAGGTCAGGACGGTCGCCGCGGCGCCCGGGCGGACGATATCAGCCTTGCCGAGCGGTATGGCGTAGTGGCCGTCGGGAACCTCGCCCTTGGGATGGCTGCTCCACGGCACCGCGGGTTTGTGCGGATCGCCGTCGAAGGGGCCGTTGTAGATGCGCTTGGGCTCGAAGAACAGCACCGGGTCCTCGCTCTCGATCGAGCTGATCAGCAGGCCCTTCGCGTCGTGCGGATTGGAGGGCATCACGACCTTCAGACCGCACACGTGAGTGAATACGCCCTCCGGGCTCTGCGAATGCGTCTGGCCGCCGCGGATGCCGCCGCCGCACGGGGTGCGGATGGTCACCGGCGCGCACAAGTCCCCCGCCGTGCGGTAGCGCAGCCGGGCGAGCTCGCTCACGATCTGATCGAACGCGGGATAGATGTAGTCGGCGAATTGAATCTCCGCCACCGGCCGCAGGCCATTGACGCCCATGCCGATCGCCGCGGCGATGATGCCGCCCTCGGCGATCGGCGTATCGAGCACGCGGTGCTCGCCGTACTTGCGCTGCAACCCGTCGGTGCAGCGGAACACCCCGCCGAAATAGCCGACGTCCTCGCCGAAGACCACCACCCGCGGATCGCGTCCCAACATCACATCGAGCGCCGAGTTGATCGCCTGCACCATGTTCATCTGTGCCATGACTCAGCCCTCCGCGCCCTCGCCGCGCGCAGCGGCCGCATCCGGCCCATGCAACAGACGGCGCAGCTCCTCGCGCTGGCGCCTCAGGTGGGCGGGCATCTCATGGAACACGTCTTCGAACATGCTCAGCGGATCGAGCGTCGGCCCCTCGTTGAGGGTGCCGTAGGCGACCGCCTCCTTCCAACAGGCGGTCACGTGCGCCTCGAGCTGCTGCTCGAGCGCCACGTGGCGCTCCTCGGACCACTCCCCGAGCGCGATCAGATGCGCCTTCAGGCGCACCACCGGATCGCCGAGCGGCCAGGACTGCCAGTCCTCCTTCGGCCGGTAGCGCGAGGGATCGTCGCTGGTCGAATGCGCCGCGGCACGGTAGGTGACGTGCTCGATCAGAGTCGGCCCGCCTCCGGATCGAGCCCGCTCCGCGGCCCAGCGCGTCACTGCGTACACCGCCAGAAAGTCATTGCCGTCGACCCGCACGCCCGGAATGCCGTAACCGGGACCGCGCTGGGCAAAGGTGCGCTGCTCGCCGCCGGCAAACCCCTGGAAGGTGGAGATCGCCCACTGATTGTTGACCACGTTGAGGATCACCGGCGCCTGATAGACCGCGGCGAACGTCAGGGCATGGTGGAAATCGGCCTCGGCGCTCGCCCCCTCGCCGATCCAGCTCGCCGCCAGATGATCCTCGCCCTTGATCGCCGCGGCCATCGCCCAGCCGACCGCCTGCGGAAACTGCGTGGCGAGGTTGCCGGAGATCGAGAAGATGTTGCCCTCGGCCCAGTGATACATGATCGGCATCTGCCGGCCGCGGCACATGTCGTGCGTGTTCGAGAGGCATTGGCACATCAAATCGACCAGGCTCCTGCCGCGCACCACGAACAGCCCCTGGGTCCGATACGACGGGAAGAGCATATCCCCCGGCCGCAACGCCATGGCCTGCGCCACCGCCACCGCCTCCTCGCCGGTCGATTTCATGTAGAAAGAGATCCGCCCCTGGCGCTGCATACGCTGCATACGCTCATCGAAGCGGCGCGTGAGCAGCATGTGCCGCAGCGCGATCTGCAGCTCCTCGACCTCCAGATGCGGATTCCACGGACCCACGGCGTGACCTTGCTCATCGAGCACGCGGACCATCTCCGTGCCGAGCGCCTCGATCTGCAGCGCCGGAGCAAGCGTGTCCGGACGGCCCACGCTGCCGGCCGGCGGGATCTTGAGGTAGCTGAAATCCGGTGTTTCCCCAGGGCGGGCCGGAGGATGGGGAACGTGCAGGCGCGACTGCGTCATGAGCTTGGAGCCTTACCACCGCCGCTTTCCGGCAAGATGCAAATGTTACCGCCCTGAAAGTGCAACGTACGTCCCAATCCGTGCGCGATGAGGACGATCAACGCAATGAATATCGCATAACCGACCGGCGCCGGCGGATTGGCGCCGCTGCGTGGGATCGCCATAATCCCCCCGATGAAATCCTACCGCACCGGCCGAGGCGTTGTGCTGCGCAACGCGCCCGCGGCGCCCCCGCGCGCCCCGGCCGCCGCGCCGCGGGCGCCGGCCGGACCGGCCCGAGTGCGGGTCGGACGCGAGATCGCCGGCCGCGGCGGCAAGGCCGTCTCGGTCATCATGGGCCTGCCGCTCGGGGACGTCGAGCTCGAGGCACTCGCGCGCGAGCTGAAGAAACTGTGCGGCGCCGGCGGCGCGGTACGCGCCGGGCGCATCGAGATCCAGGGCGAGCATCGCGACCGGCTCGTGGCAGAGCTGTGCCGGCGGGGCTGGGACGCCAAGCGCTCGGGCGGCTAGCGCGCCGCACGCCCGATCGAGCGCGCTGCGACGAGTCAAGCCCCGCTCGGGCGCCGTGGGGCGCAAAGCAGGCCGCCGATTCGGCACACTCGCAGGCCCCGTTCCCTGTGCACCCCGATGCCTTCGACCAGAGCATGCAGTATGGTAGTGGGCTTTGGCACGCTCGATGGAAGCGGCCGACCCTATAGGAGGCTGAAGATCATGACCGAAAACGGCTCACGCGACGCTCCGGGGGCACCGGGCCTTTCGCCCACCTGGTGCAGCAGCGCCAAGGACGTCATCGGCTGCTCGCTCGGCCGCTCGCGGCTGTGGTTCACCATCGGCGGCGGGATCGTCAACGAGGTCTACTATCCGCGCGTCGACATTCCGCAGATTCGCGATCTCGGCTTCATCGTCGCCGACGGCCGCGGGTTCTGGGCCGAGGTCAAGCGCCTCGGCAAGCCGACCATCACCCTCGCCGGTCCCGGGATTCCCGCGGTGCACGTCGTGCATCATCACGAGCGATTCGATCTCACGCTGCGGATCGTGCCGTGCGCCGAGCGGGACGTCCTGCTGGTCGAGGTCGAGCTCACCGGCGAGGAGGGCTTGCGGCCGTACGCGCTGCTCGCTCCGCATCTCGGGGGGACCGGACACGACAACAGGGTGAGCGTGGCCGATCACCGCGGACATCGGTTGCTGCTCGGCGAGCAGGGCCCCTTCGCGCTTGCGCTCGGGGCGGTCGATCCGGATCAGCACGACGCCTGGGGACGTGCGAGCTGCGGCTACGTCGGCACCAGCGACGGCTGGCAGGACTTCGCGTGCAACGGCGCGATGCGCTGGGAGTATGAGTGCGCGGGTCCGGGCACCGTCGCGGTGCTCGGCGAGCTGCCGCGCAAGGCGGTTCTCGCCCTCGGTATCAGCAGCAGCACCGAATCTGCCGCGACCCTGGCGCTGTCGGCGCTGTTCGAGCCGTTCGAGGCGAGCTGGCAGCGGCAAATCAGCGACTGGACTCTGTGGCAAAAGGAGTGCGCCGAGCGCGCCACGCTCGCCGGCTCGCTGCCGCCGCACTGCCGCGAGCAGTTTCAGATCTCGACCATGGTGCTGCGGGCACACCACTGCAAGACGTTCCCCGGCGCGATGGTCGCCAGTCTGAGCGTGCCCTGGGGCAATACCAAGGATGAGCGCCCCGGATATCACCTGGTCTGGCCGCGCGACTTGTGCGAGTGCGCCGGCGCGCTGCTCGCCTACGGCGCCACGCAGGAGGCGCTCGACACGCTGCGCTACCTGCGGGCGACGCAACTGGCCGATGGCCATTGGAATCAGAATCAGTGGCTTGGCGGCACACCGTTCTGGACCGGCGTGCAGCTCGATGAGACCGCCTTCCCGGTGCTGCTCGCCGGCGCGCTGCACGCGCACAAGGCGCTCGACGGGATGCATGTGGCGGGCATGATTCACAACGCGCTCTCGTTCATCGTGCGCAACGGACCGGTCTCGGACCAGGACCGGTGGGAAGAGGACGCGGGCATCAACACGTTCACGCTCTCGGCATGCATCGCGGCCCTGGTGTGCGGCGCCTCGCACCTCGAGCCCGCTGCGCGCGAGCTTGCGCTCGCGATCGCGGACTATTGGAACGCGAGCCTCGAGGACTGGACGGCGGTGTGCGACACGCCGCTCGCCCGGGAGCACGGCATTCCCGGGTATTACGTGCGCGTGGCACCGGCCGATGCGCTGCATGACCGCAGCGCGTTGCGCAACACCCTGCCGATCCGCAATCAGGCCCTCGATCCAAATCTGCCGGCCTATGCCCAGGTCGGCGTCGACTTCCTGCAGCTGGTGCGCTTCGGCCTGCGCGCCCCGGATGATCCGCTGATCCTCGGCACGCTCACGCTCGTCGATGCTCTGTTGAAAGTCGACACGCCGAGCGGGCCGAGCTGGCGCCGCTACAACGACGACGGCTACGGCGAGCACGATGACGGCTCGGCCTTCGACGGCACCGGCCGGGGGCGGGCTTGGCCGCTGCTCACCGGCGAGCGCGGGCACTACGAGCTCGCCGCCGGGCGCGACCCGCTGCCCCTGCTGCAAGCGATGGTCCGCATGGCCTCCAGCGGCGGGATGTTGCCCGAGCAGATCTGGGATGCCGCACCCATCCCCAATCGCTTCCTCGAGCCCGGACGACCGACCGGCAGCGCCATGCCCCTGGTGTGGGCGCACGCCGAGTTCATCAAGCTCGCTGCCTCGCGCGCCATTGGCCGACCCTTCGACCGACCCGAGCTGCTGTGGCGTCGCTATGGCGGCAAGCGCCCCGCCCTGAAACGCGTATTCTGGCTGCCCCATGCCCCGCCCAGCGAGTTCCCTGAAGGGGCCTCGCTGACGCTTGCGCTGACGGAGCCGGGAGTGTTCCGCTGGGGATTCGACGGCTGGCACGACACGCAGGAACGCGCCACCGCGGCCAATCCGCTCGGCCTGCACCTGGTCGACATCGATACCCGCAGGCTCCGAGCGGGACAAAAGATTGACCTGACCTACCGGCGCCAGGCAGACGGCCAGTGGGCCGGCCAGGACTACTGCGTCACGGTCACAGCGCCGGCCTGAGCGACTCACGAGCGCGCCGGGCGAGTCCCGGGCCTGTCGGCGGCCCGGTTTCCGACGCTCGCCCACCGCAGCGGCTCGGCTATCGACTTCGGGTCCGGCGGTGTAGAGTCGTCCTTGGACGATCGGTCGCGGAACGTACGGTACCAATTCCGGCACGTCTCCGATCGGCGTCAACCGGCGGAACCCTCGGACGTTTCAAGGGTCCATATCTACCAGAGGCAGAGACAATGGACGCAAGGGCCGTGATGCGAGTAACGAGAGTCATCGGGCTGCTGGCGGCCGCCGGGGCCACATTGATGCTGGCGGCATGTGCGACCGGACCGGTGATCCGTACGCGCATGGCCCTGGGGGCCAATCTCGCCAGCGCGCGTACGTTCGCGTACGTGGCCCATCCGGGCACCGATCACGGGCCGTACAAATCGCTGACGACCCAGCTGCTCGAGCAGGATGTCATGGGCGAGATGGAATCGCGTGGCTATACGCTGGTGTCCGCCAATGCTCACCCTGACCTGCTGGTGGATTTCCGAGTCAGCGTGCACAGCCGCGTCGAAGGTGGATACCCCATGGGACCCTACTGGGGCGCCTGGGGCGGCCCTTGGGGCTGGGGCGGCTGGGGCGATGACGACGGCCCGTGGGGCTGGGGCGGCGGCTGGGGAGGCGGCTGGGGAGGCGGCTGGGGCTGGGGCGGCGGTTTCTACAATGGCGTCTACACCGTGACCAAGTCAGCGCTGACCATCTCGGTGATCGACCGCGCGGATCGCGCCGTCGTCTGGAGCGGCACGGCCACTTCGACGCTCTCGCACAGCATGATGAGCCACCCGGGGCACTCGATCGAGCGATCCGTGCAGGAGATCTTCGCCCACTATCCGGTGCCGCCGCGTTAGCCGTTCAGCACCGGCCCCTGCCAGTAAGACACCCGATCCTGCCAATCGAGTCGGGGCGCTTGCGCGTCCCGACCCTGCGGCTCGGTGCCGATGTAGAGAAAGGCCACCAGTGCATCGGCAGGCGCGATGCCCAGGGCGCATTTGACCTCAGCGTCGTACGCGGCCCCTCCGGTCTTCCATACGGCATTGAACCCCAGGGCGCGCGCCGCCAATAGAATGTTCTGCGCCGCCGCTCCCGCCGACAGTACCTGCTCGATCATCGGCACCTTGGAACGTGGATCCTTCACGGCCGCCACGGCGATGATGAGCGGGGCGCGAAACGCCTTCAAGCGCTCCTGCTCGAGCGCTTCGAGACTGGCGGCGGGCCGCACGCGGCGCAGCTGATCGGCGAGCAGCGCGCCAAAGCGCTCGCGCGCCGCGTCCCGGATCACGATGAAGCGCCAGGGGCGCAGCCGGCCGTGATCGGGGGCCCGCGCTGCGCTGGCCAGCAGCAACTCCAGAGTTGCCGCGTCGGGTCCAGGCTCATGCAGGGCCGTCGCCGAGCGGCGGCTCAAAAGAAGATCGATCGCCTCCATGGATCGATCATGACACAATTCAGGCCCAATCCGTGTACAGTCCCGCTATGGATTCCGCTGACCTGCAAGCGCTGCGCACCGCCATTCGCTGCGTTCCGGACTACCCAAAGCCCGGCATTCTGTTTCGCGACATCACCACACTGCTCGGCAACGCGCCGATGTTCCAACTGGCTGTCGCGGAGCTCTCGCGGCCCTGGGCCGATCGGCAGATCGGCCACGTCGCCGGCATCGAGGCACGCGGATTCATCCTCGGCGGCGCGGTTGCGCACCGGGTCGGCGCCGGCTTCATTCCCATTCGCAAGAAGGGCAAGCTCCCGCACGAGACGGTGCGCGTGGCGTACTCGCTCGAGTACGGTCTCGACGAGATGGAAATGCACCGCGATGCCATCGAGCCCGGCGAACAGGTGCTCCTGATCGACGATCTCATCGCCACTGGCGGAACCGCCGAGGCCGCCGTCAAGCTGTTGCGCGGGCTCGGCGCCGAAATCCTCGCGGCTTGCTTCGTCATCGACCTGCCGGAGCTCGGCGGCGCCCGCCGCCTGCAAGCCCTCGACGTACCCGTCCACAGCCTTGTCGCTTTTCAGGGACAGTAAGGCGCCACAACATTACGTTCTGGTCATCCACGGTCGCGGTGCAACCTTTGCTGCGATAATCAGTACCGTTCCGGCGCCGACCGCCCGGAGCACTCGTCAACCGCTCAATCTCTCGCTTGGCGACGTCGATGTTCAAGAAGCTCGGCCCTGTCCTCGGCGCGTTGCTGGTCGCCGGCTCTCTGATGGCGGCCCCCGTTGCAGCCGTCGCGGCTCCGGCCGCGGCCCCGCAGCATGTCGTGAATAAAGCCATGCACAAGGCCTGGGCCCACAAGAAGGGCGCCTTGCAGAAAAAGTGGGCCCACAAGAAGACCTGGGCTCATAAGAAATGGGCTCACCAGGGTGCCATGCACAAGAAGTGGGCGCCGAAGAAGACCATGAAACACACGATGATGATGATGAAAAAGAAGAAAGCGGCCTAAGCGGCAGTGCTGATGACTCGAGAGCCCCGCCATCGCGCGGGGCTCTTTCGTTTTAAGTCTGATCAACGTGGCACGGCGGGCGTCTCCGCGCGCCGCGCCGTCCGGTGTGAGCGGCGTGAGCGTCGCGCTGACCGGACGGGCCGCCGCTTACGCTACAATCGTGCGCACCGGTGAACCGAAGTGACATTCAATTTCCGCCCGAGCACTCGGCCCTGCGCGCCGACGTGCATACACTCGGGGAGCTGATCGGACAGGTCCTGCGCGAGCAAGGCGGGGAGGCTCTGTTCGAGCTGGTCGAGCTCGACCGCCGCGCGGCCATCGCCCGGCGCGAGGGCGATCCACAGGCCGCTGCCGAGCTTTGCGCCTCCGTTCGCGAGCGCTCCCCGGCGCTTGCCCGGGATCTGCTGCGCGCCTTCTCCACCTGGTTTCGCACGATGAATCTCGCCGAGAGCGTGCACCGCATCCGCCGGCGCCGCGAGTATTTCCGCGACACCGAGCATCCGCAACCCGGTGGCGTGGAGAGCGCCATCGCCGAGTTGCGCGAGCGCGGCATGAGTCTCGAGGAAACGCTCGCGCTCATCGGCTCGCTGCACATCGAGCCGGTGTTCGCCGCCCATGCCCTGCACGCGGTGCGGCGCACGCTGCTGCGCAA
Source organism: Gammaproteobacteria bacterium (assembly GCA_027365225.1). Lineage (GTDB taxonomy): Bacteria > Pseudomonadota > Gammaproteobacteria > Steroidobacterales > Steroidobacteraceae > 13-2-20CM-66-19. Next base: position 14,296 of record DAHXNV010000018.1, on the reverse strand, counting down.
GCAGCACCGGATCGCCGAGCGATTGCTCGAGCGCCTCGACCCGACGCTGATACCGCCAGAGCTGCGCAGCCTGTGGAATGCGATCCGCTTCGAGCTCACCACCGCGTGGCAGACCGAGGAGCTGCCGCGCAAGCAACTCACGGTGGGCGATGAGCGCGAGCAGGTCGTGTTCTACCTGGTCGAGATCCTGTATCGCGTGGTGCCGGCGCTCTACGAGGAAATCGCGCTCGCGCTCGCCAAGGTCTTCGCGGTGCCGAGCGACTCGTTCGACTTGCCCTGCATCGTGCGCTTCGGCTCGTGGGTGGGCGGGGACATGGACGGCCATACCGACGTGCACGCCAAGACGATCCGCGAGACCCTGGCCCGCCACCAACACATCCTCCTCGGCGCGTACATTGCCGAGTGTCAGAAGCTCGCCGAGCGGCTCTCGCAGGGTGAGCGACGCATCGGGGTCTCGCGCAAGCTGAGCCAGCGGATCGAGGACTACACGCGGCTCGCCCCCGGGGCGCGCCCAGCCACGCTCGGGCGCCGCGATCGGATGCCTTACCGGCTGTTCCTCTCGCAGCTCGCCCTGCGCCTGCGCGAAACCCAGGACGGCCGGGGCAACGGTTACGGCAGCGCGCGCCAGTTCCGCGACGACGTACAGCTGATCGCCGACAGCCTGCAGGCCAACCAGGGCGCGCACGCCGGCCTGTTTCAGATCCGCCGGCTGCTGCGCCGCATCGATACCTTCGGCTTTCACCTCGCCTGCCTGGATGTGCGCCAGCACGCCAGCGTCCTGCATCGGATCATCGCGCAAGGCAGCGACGATGCGCTCTGGGCGCGGCGCCCGAGCGCCGAGCGCACCCGGCTGCTGATCGAGGCGCTCGAGAGAGACCTCGGACCACGCGTGGCGCTCGATGCGCTCGCGCGGCGCAACCTCGCGGTGTTCGAGACCTTCGCGCAAATGCGCCACCGCTACGGCGCCGAGGCAATCGGCTCGTTCGTGGTGAGCGGCACGGAAGGCGTAGACGACGTGCTCGCGGCCCTGCTGCTCGCCCGCTGGGCGTCGGTGTTCGACCGCGACACCGGCGAGGTCGCGCTGGATGTGGCCCCGCAGCTGGAATCGATCGCCGCGCTCGAGCGCAGCGGCGCGATCATGCAGCAGCTGCTCGCCGAGCCGGTGTACCGGCGTCACCTCAAGAACCGTGGCGGCAACCAGCATGTGCTGATCGGCTACTCCGACAGCAACATGGATGCCGGACCCTGCGCCTCGCGCTTCGCGATTCATCAGGCGCAACATGCGCTCGCCGAGACGCTCGGAGCCGCCCGCCAGCAGTTCACGCTCATGCACGTGCGCGGCGCCAGCCTGGCACGGGGCGGAGGGCGCGTGGACCGGCTGGTGCGCTCCGCCCCTCCCGGAGTCATCGACCAGGTGCTACGCCTGCGCGAGCAGGGCGAGACCATCCGCCAGGGCTACGGCCTGCGACCGATCGCCATGCGCACCCTGGAGCGGGCCTTCCATGCGCTCAGCCTGGCGACGGCCGAGCGCCCCGCGCGCCCCACCGCGCCCGAACACATCGCCTGCGCCGCAACCATCGCCGCGGTCAGTCGCGAGGTCTACCGTTCGCTCGTGTACGAGCAGCGCGGCTTCCACGAGTTCTTTCGCGCCGTGACGCCGATCGACGTCATCGAGCGCATGCAGGTCGGCTCGCGCACCGTGCACCGTCACGAGGGTGAAGGCATCGCCAAGCTGTTGCCGGTGCCGTGGGTATTCGCCTGGACGCAGACGCGCCATCTGCTGCCGGCTTGGTTCGGCGCCGGCTCGGGCTTGCGGGCCGCGAGCGAGCGCCACGGCGCGCCCGCGGTGCGCGCCGCGTACGAACAGTGGTACTTCCTGCGCAATCTCGTCGACGAGGTCGAATCGATGCTGGCGCGCGCCGATCTGGACATCGCCGCGGCCTACCACACGCTCGTGCCCGCGGAGCTGCTGCGGTTCGCCGAGCTCATCCGCGCCGAGTACCTGCTGACACGCGAACAGGTGCTTAAGCTCAAGGGCGCCGCCGAGTTGCTCGACGACGACCCGACGCTGCAGCGCAGCATCCGCTTGCGCAATCCGTACATCGACCCGATGAACCTGATGCAGGTCGACCTGCTGGGGCGGTGGCGCGCCGGCGAGCGCGCCGAGCGCGAGCTGTTCGAGGCGTTGTTGGTCAGCATCGCGGGCATCGCCCAAGGCCTGCAAAGCACGGGGTAGACACGCCAATGCTCGCGATCCAACCGGCCTGCGAGGCCGACGTGCCCCAGATCCTGCGGTTCATCCGCGAGCTGGCCCGCTACGAGCGCCTCGAGCACGAGGTCATCGCCACCGAGGCCGACCTGCGCGCGGCCTTGTTTGGCGAGCGCCCGAGCGCGCAGGCGCTGCTCGCCCGCCTCGAGGGCGTGCCGGTCGGCTTCGCGCTGTACTTTCAAAACTTCTCGACATTCACTGGGCGGCCCGGGCTGTACCTCGAGGACCTCTACGTCACACCCCAGGCGCGCGGGCGCGGGATAGGCCGCCAGCTGCTGCGCCACCTGGCGCGTGTAGCCATCGAGCGACGGTGCGCCCGCGTGGACTGGGCCGCCCTCGCCTGGAATACGAGCGCGATCGCCTTCTACCGCGGTCTCGGCGCGCAACCGCTCGAGGATTGGCGAGTATTCCGGCTCACCGGAGCGCCGCTCGAGCAACTCGCCGGTCCGGACGGCGGATGAGGCGCACAGACTCCGGGGTCTGAACGAGCGCTGAACCGCGCGGCGCGTGCGCGGTCAACTCCCATCGCCGCGGCTTCTGAGGTAAGCTGCGCGCATCAGGACGGTCGTGGTTGTTTGTACCGCCTGAGCCACGAGCCGTGATCGATCCGCCCGAGCCTCGGAGTAACCCTGACATGCGCATTCGTTCCCGTGTACTTCCAGCGCTGGCCGGGATGCTGTTCGCGCTGGCGACCGTCGTGGCACACGCCCAGGCGCGGCAGGAGGGTCGCCTGCTGCTGGCGACTCAGGTCCTGAACGATCTGAGGGGTCCGCGCGACCAGGGTATCCCGCGCTGGCTGCTGCAGCGCGCCTACGCGGTCGCCGTGATCCCCGGTCTGACCAAGGTGGCGTTCTTCTTCGGGGGCCGCTTCGGCCATGGCGTGCTCGTGGCGCGCACGCCGAACGGCGGTTTCTCCAGCCCGGTGTTCATCACCCTCGCCGGCGGCAGCTTCGGCTTCCAATGGGGCGTGCAGAAGACCGACTTGGTGCTGGTGTTCACCTCGCGCAAGGGCGTGGCCGGCCTGAGTGGCGGCAAGGTCACCCTCGGCGCCGACGCCTCCGTGGCGGCCGGCCCGGTCGGGCGGGAAGCATCCGCGGCCACAGTTCAGACGTTCAACGCCGCCGTGTATTCTTACTCCCACACCGAGGGCCTGTTCGCGGGAGTCTCGGTCAACGGCGCGGAGCTGACCGCCGATCACAGCGCGGACGCCGCGTTCTATCACGAGCCGCACGTACGGGTCTCGCAGATTCTCTCCGGCGCGGTCACCACCGGCAACTCGGCCGCGACCAGCTTCGTCGACGCGGTGGACGCGGCCGCCAGCTTGGCGCCAGGACCGGCGCAGGCCACCGCCCCGGCGACCCCGGCGACACCCGCCGCGCAGCCGCAGACGAACTCCGGGGCTCAAGCCTTCCCGTTGCAGGATCAGAACCCAGGCAGCAACCCGCCGAATTGACTCGGGGTTTGATTCGGCCGCGCGCGGGCCCTCAATGGCTCGGAGGCGCCGGCGAGTCCGCGACCAACACCTCCGCGCTGAGGTAAGTCCCTAGATCCATCTGATGCGGCACGCAACTGGCGTGCAGAACCACCTTGCGGGTGGCGAAAACCGGAAGAAACGTGCGGCGGAACTGCTCGGCAAGGTCGCAATCGCCCGCCTGGCTGAAGTGGGCCATGCCCGAGATCAGCACGACCTTGCGCCAGTGGGCCTCGACGTGCGGAGCGCCTGCGGCCGCCCGGGCGGCCGGCACCAGCACCTGCATGGTCACATCCACCCCGGGGGAAGGCTCCGGACCCACGGCCCGCACACAGCCGACGCTGCGGACCTTCAGATCCCGGGCGCCGAGCCGGCTCAACAGGTGCGTGATCTCACTGCGCAGACCGCCACAGGTGTAGTGCGTCGTAAAGCTCTGATAGAAGAGCTGCACGTGGCGCGTCACCCAGGCGGCCTGCACCGGCGGCGGTGCTGCGAAGGCGGGTGCGAGGGTGGACAGAGCCATCGCGGCCAGGGCCGCGAGAACGGATCGAGATACGGTGGCGACGCGCATAGCGGCTTCCTCCAAAATCCCCCCGACCCTGGCAGTATAACCCCGCCCGGCGGCAGCGGCCTTGCGCTCAGTGCGCCCGGGACCGCGCGGCGTGCGGGAAGAGAACCTCGGCGCTGAGGTGAGTGCCCGGGGTGATCTGGTGCGGTACGCATGTCGCCCGCAGGTGGATGGCCCGGGCGTCGAAAACCGGCAGGAACGTATGACGAAACTGCGTCATCAGCTCGCATTGTCCGCCTGCGCGGTAGCCGCTGCCCGACAGCAGCACCACCTTCTTCCAGTGGGCCGCGAGACGCGGCGCCCCTGCGGCGGCCCGAGCGGCCGGCGCCAGCACCCGCATGCTCACATCCACTCCGGGGAAACGCGCCGGACCCTCGGGGCGCATGCAACCCACGGAGCGGACGTTCAGATCCCGTGCGCCGAGCCGGGTCAGCAGCCGCACGATTTCATCGCGCAGGCCGCTGCAGCTGTAGTGCACCGTGAAGCCTCTGTAGACGAAGTACACGTGGCGGGGCACCCAGACGGCCTGCACCGGCGCCGAGGCCGAGGCCGCAAAGACGGGCGCCGAGAGCATCATCGCGACCAGCGCCGCGAGAACGGATCGAGACACGCCGGGGACTTGCATGGCGGCTTCCTCCAGATCGTCTATCGCTGCAGTCATAGACCCGGCGCGGCGGCGCCGGTTCGCGCCAGCGCTCAGGCCGCCTCAGCGTACGTACGGCGCGATTACCATGCAGATCACCGTAACCGAGAGCAGCACCGCGGCGATGCGCTGGGCGCGCACCGGGTTGCTGCGGTGCATCCCACCCTGCACGCCCGCGGCAATCACCGCAAGCAGTGCTCCGAAGGCGAGCGTGTCGGCCATGGGGCCCTGCGCGCCCCGGATCACCAGACCCCACAGCGCCAAACCCGCCGCGAACGCAAGCACAGCGGCACCCATCTGCGCCCGAAACAGCTTCGGGGTGACCTCGAAATACGAGTGCGTGAGCGCCAGAGTCGAGCCGACCCAGAACACTCCGGCGAGCGCATGCACGGACAACAGGATCATCACCAGGATGGCCATGATTCGAACCTCGGCTTGATATGAATTGCGCCCGCCGACGGCATGATACGCGACCGCTCAGACCGCATGGGAACAAGCGACGCCGCAGCCGCCGAGCCCGCAATACCCGTCCGGGTTCTTCGCCAGATACTGCTGGTGATACGCCTCGGCGTAATAGAACGCGGGCGCCGGTGCGATCTCGGTCGTGATGCGCCCCAGCCCGGCGGCCGTGAGGCGCGCCTGGTACGCGCGGCGCGAGTCTTGCGCCGCCTCGTGCTGCGCCTCGTCCGCGGTGAAGATGACCGATCGATACTGCGTGCCTTCGTCGCCCCCCTGGCGCATGCCCTGGGTCGGATCGTGGGACTCCCAGAAGGTCTTCAGCAGCTCCTCGTAGCGGATGCGGGCCGGATCGTAGATGACCCGCACGACCTCGGCGTGCCCGGTCAGGCCCGTGCAGACCTCCCGGTAAGTGGGATTCGGCGTCAGGCCGCCCGCGTAGCCGACGGCGGTCGAATAGACGCCGGGCATTTCCCAGAAGAGCCGCTCGGCGCCCCAGAAGCAGCCCAGCCCGAACACCGCCGCGCGCAGCCCCGCCGGAAAAGGCGGCACGACGCGACGGCCGTTGACGTAGTGCTCGGCGGTAACCTCCAGCGCGGCGGTGCGCCCGGGCAGCGCCTCGCTCGCGCTCGGCAGGGTGAGTCTCTTGTGCAATGACGCCATGGCCTGTGTCCTCCGGCCCGAATGATACCGCCTGCGCCCGCCTCGCTTGCACGCGGTGCAGCCGCCGCCGTAAGCTTCGCGCGCCATGGGAATCAGTCAGCCACAAAACCTCAGTACAGTCCCCGAGGAACGGCAGCGGCCCTACGGGTTGCGCGTGAGCCTGCTGCCCGGGGATCCCTTTCGCAAGCTCCTCGGTGCCGAGTGGCACCGCCTGCACCGGTACGCCACCGCGGCCGAGCGCGATGCGGCGCTCGCCGAGATGAGCCGGCGCCACCTGTACTCGCGCTCCGGGGACAAGCCCGCGCTGCGGTTCGAGAAGGTCGAGAACCTCATCGAGAGCCGCGGCGTCTAGGGGGGATTTCCGCGGCTCGCCGCGCTCAGAACGTGCGGCCGAGGAACAGGTAGAACGACTGGTCGCCGCGATCGTCGAAGCCGGTGCCGAGGTACACCGGTCCGAGAAACGTGTCGAGCCCGAGAAAGATACTCTGGTCCTCGCGCAGCGAACTCCAGCGGATGTCGCTCATGTTCCGCCACACGTTGCCGGCCTCGAGCGACATGCCGAGGTACACCGGCACGCCGAGATAACCCGGCCCGCCGCGGTCGATTTCCCGATACAGCAGCAGGCGCGCGATGCCGTAGTGCGGCCCGTACAGCGAATACTGCTGCAGCCCCGACAGATTGAGAAAGCCGCCGAGCGGAAACTCCATCTCCAGATTGACCGGGCGGTCGAGCAGGCTGCCGGCGGAGGCGGAGAACGCCACGGTGTCGCGACCACGCCAGGTGTGCGCCGCCAGGAAGTTGAACGTCACCCGGTTGTAGCTCGATTCACCACCGACCACCTGGTGCGCGCTGCTCCACTGCAGCGCCACCTGCTCGCCGGAGTGCGGGAAATCGATGTTGTCGAGGGTGTCGTAGCTGAAGCGCAGGAAATAGGTGACCGAGCCGAGCGGCTGGCGCGCCGGGAATGGCAACAGCGGATCGGAGGGATCCCCGTCGTTCAGCTGCGAGTGACCCTCCTCCCGGTACACCCCGGCGCGCACCTCGCCCCAGTCGCCGAACTGCCTGCCGAGATCCAGGCCGTAGCGGAACGCGTGCACGCGGTAGTCGGCCCGCATGGTCTGGCCGACCAGGTACGGCAGATCGCTCGCCCGGACCGACACGCGCGGCATGACGAACCAGCCCGAGAATTTCGAGAACGGCAGAAACACCTCGCTCGCCAGGCGCGTGGTCTGGCCGATCTCCGCGTCCGTCACCCATGCCCCGCCCGAGCGAGTGATCTCCGACATGACGTAGCGGGCCCCGGCCTCGTAGGTGGCGTCGCCCGCGAAGTCATCGCGCAGGCTCAGGCCAAAGCGCAGGTAATTCGGCCCGATCGAGGCGCCGCGCGCGTCGATCAGCAGCCCATAGCGCGGGCCGCGGCGCACGAGCTGGTAATCGAGCGTGTCGAGCCCCCCCAGCCCGTACAGCGTGGTGATGCGCCGGGCGATCGCATCGGGATTGAGCCGCTTGCCGACCATGTCGCCAAAGAGACTCTCGATCGGCGCCGAGATACGCTGAGAGCCGGTCTCGACCTCCACGAACGCGATGCGCGGCGGCGGGCGGCGCAGCGCCGCGCGGCGGCGCTGGTAGCGCCGATACGCCGCCGGGCTCACCGACAGCGCCTCGAGCCGCTTGCGCATCCGCCAGGCCGCGCTCTGCCCGAGGGCGAGCAGCCGGTGCACGTTGCCGAAGTCGAACGAAGAGATGGCGTGCAGCTGCGGGCGAATCAATATGTCGCGCGGCCCGAGGGTCGCGAGCTCGCGCTCGGACTTGCGCGCCATCAGGATCGCCAATGCCTGAGCGCTGATTCCCGCCACACCGTTCAGTCGCGACACCGGCTGCAGCGGATAACTCACGTCGACCACGATCAGCACGTCCACGCCCATCGCGCGGGCGACGTCGATCGGCACGTTGTCCGATAAGCCGCCATCGACCAACAGCCGGCCGTCGCGCGGCACGGGCGCGAACACCCCCGGGGCCGACATGCTCGCGCGCATGGCGCTGGTCAGATCGCCCGAGCTCATCACCACTTCCTTGCCCGTGGCGAGGTTGGTGGCCACGGCGCGAAACGGCGTGGGCAGATCGTTGAAATTCGTGATGCGCGCGACGGGCAGCGTCAGGCGGCGCAGCAACTCGGTCAGGCTCTGCCCCTCGATCAACCCCTGCGGGAGCACCAGATGCCAGTCCTTGACCCCGATCCGGAAATGGACCAGGAAGTTCTCATCCTCCTCCTTGCGCCGCAGGGTCAGATCCTGACGCGGGGGCTGATCGCGGAAGGCCTCCTGCCAATTGAGCGAGCGCACCATTGCGGCAATCTGCCGTGCCGTCATACCGCTTGCATACAGGCCGCCGACCACCGCACCCATGCTCGTGCCGGCGATCGCGTCGATGGGCACGCGCAGCTTCTGCAGCACCTCGAGCACGCCGATCTGGGCAATGCCGCGGGCCCCGCCGCCGGAGAGCACCAATCCGATGCGCGGGCGGCGCGGCGCACCGGGCCGCAGCGCGCGCGGGTCGGCGACATACACCCCGGCGCGCAGCGCCGGGCGGCAACGCACTGGCGCGCCGGGGCAAACCGCGCCCGTTGGCGCCGCGGCGTGCGCCGCGGGCACCAGCCACAGGCAAGCCACAACACCCAGCATCCCGAGCCGAATGCCAGCCGTCTCCGAGCGCTTCATTCAGTGTTCCGGCGAGAAAATGCGTCGATTCGGACGAGAGTATCAGCATCCCGCCCCATCCCGTCCGCCAAAGACGGCAGCGCGATACGGCACGCCCGATGCGGTAGGATATCAGGCTCCATGACGTATCTGCTGTACGCCGCACTCCCCTATATCCTCTCGCTGGCCTTGATCATCCATTGCATCAAGACCGGCCGCAGCTGGATCTGGGTCTTCGTGATGTTGTTCCTGCCGCTGCTCGGGGCCCTGGCCTACACCGCCGTGGAGATCCTGCCGGAGCTGGTGCGCGGGCAGTCCGGGCACCGCGCCGCGCGCGGGCTGAAGAAAGCCATCGATCCGTTCGGGGATCTGCGCCGGTTCCAGCAGGAGGCCGAGCTCACCGGCAATGTGGCGAACCGCCAGCGCTACGCCGATGAGCTCGCCCGGCACGGCCGCTATGCCGAATCGGCCGAGCAGTACCGCCAGACGCTGACCGGACTGTACGAGCACGACCCGAATCTGATGCTCGGCCTGGCGCGCGCACAGTTCGGCAACGGCGAGGCATCCGCCGCCCGCGCCACCCTCGAGGCGCTCATGCAGCACAATCCCGAGTTCAACTCCCCGGAGCGGCACTTGCTGTATGCGCGGTCCCTCGAAGCCGAGGGCAGCGTGCAGCGCGCGTTGGAAGAGTATCGCGCCCTGGCGCACGCCTATCCCGGCGCCGAGGCGGCGGTGCGCTACGCGCAGCTTCTGCAGAAACAGGGCCAGCGGGAGGAGGCGCGCGAGGTAGCCCGCGAACTGCTCGAGCGGGCGCGCCTGGCGCCCTCGCACTATCGCCGGGCGCAGCGCGCCTGGCTCGACGAGGCCGCGCGGCTGCTGTAACACGCCTCGGATGCAGGCCGGCGGCGGCCTCGGCGCAGGCGAGCGATCGTCCGGCGACTCACCGACTCGAACGCCCCGCGCGGTGCATCGCCGAACGACCCAACACGACGCCAAACTCCTTCTCGCCCTGTCCGTGGGCAAGCGCCTCGAGCATCGCATCCCGCATTACGCTCGCGAACGGCATCGGGGCGTTCACCGCCTCGGCCGCCGCAAGCGCCAATCTCACGTCCTTCAGCCCGAGCCGCGCCTTGAATCCGGCCGGCTCGTCGCGTGCCGCCGCGATCAGCCCTCCGTAGCCCTGATACACCGGACCGGGAAAGAACGTCTGGCTCACCAGCGCGAACAGCGCCGCCGGCTCGATGCCGTAGCCGCTGCCCAGCGCCGCCGCCTCGCCCATCGACTCGATCGCCGCGGCCAGCATGAAGTTCATGGCCAGCTTGACCACGTTCGCCTGAGCGGCGCGCTCGCCGAACCGCCAGGTCTTCTGTCCGATCACGTCCAACAGGGGCTGCACGCGATCGAGATCGGCCGTCGCGCCGGCCGCGACGATGTTGAGCTTGCCCGCCGCCGCGACGTCCGGCCGGCCCAGAACCGGCGCGGCAATGTAGCCGCAGCCCTGATCGGCGAGCCGGGCGGCAAGCTCGTCGCTCAGTTCCGGGGAGATCGTCGCCATGTTGACGTGCACCGTGCCGGGCCTGGCCGGCAGTGCCGCCTCGAGCAGCACCTCGCGCACGGCCCGATCGTCGCTCAGAATGGAGAACACCACCGGCGCGGCGCAGGCTTCGCGCGCGGTCGCGGCCACGCTCGCGCCCCGCTCGGCGAGCCGGCGAGCCGGCTCCGGGGAGCGATTCCATACGGTCAGCGCATGTCCCGCCGCGATCAGCCGCGCGGCGATGGCGCCGCCCATGTTCCCCAGGCCGATGAATCCGATGTTCATGATCCGCCTCCGTTGATTCGCTGCGCGTCATGCTAGCATCGCTTCCATCCAGCGGTTCCCGAGGCAGGCGCGTATGAGTCCCATGCCCACAACCGAACCGGTCCGCGCGGATTGTCCCGCAGCGTCCGCGATCGCGACGATTCTCGAGGCACGATCGCACGATATCGGCGGCGTGACGGTCGGGCGGGTCTTGCCCGCGATAGCGCACCGCATGCTCGGTCCATTCATCTTCTTCGATCACATCGGCCCGGCGGTGCTGCCGGCCGGCAGCGGCCTCGACGTCCGTCCGCATCCGCACATCGGGCTCGCCACGGTCACGTATCTGTTCGAGGGCGAGATCATCCATCGCGACAGCCTCGGATCGCAGCAGGCGATCCGGCCCGGCGACATCAATTGGATGACCGCCGGGGCCGGCATCGTGCACTCCGAGCGCACCGGTCCCGAGCAGCGCGCCCGAGGCTCCCGCTTGCATGGCCTGCAGCTGTGGGTCGCGCTGCCCGCGCAATACGAGCAGACGGCCCCGCACTTCCAGCACCACGCCGCCGAAACCCTGCCCACCCTGGAGCACGCTGGCGCCGAGGTCCGGCTCCTGGCCGGCGAGGCCTACGGACGCCGCGCGCCGGTGACGACCTTCTCGCCGCTGTTCTATGCCGATGTCTCGCTCCTGGCGGGAGCGGAGTTCCCCGTACCCGACGAGTACAGCGAGCGGGCCGCCTACGTCGTGCAGGGCGATGTCACGTGCGCACGTGAGCAGGCCGGTCCCGGCCGGATGCTGTTGTTCGCTGCCGGGGCGGCCGTCGCGCTGCGCACCACCCATGGGGCCCGGCTCGTGCTGATCGGCGGGGAGCCGGTGGGGGAGCGCCACATCTATTGGAATTTCGTCGCCAGCTCCCGCGAGCGCATCGAGCAGGCCAAGCGCGACTGGCGCGAGGGCCACTTCCCGAAGGTACCGGGCGATGACCTCGAGTTCATCCCGTTGCCGGAGTCGACCTGACTGCGGGCCAGGTCGTGAGCGCGCTCGCCCTGGACTTCCCCGCCATCGAGGCCGCGCGCCGCCGGCTCGATGGCGTGGCGCACCGCACACCGGTGCTCACCTCAGCCACCGCTGACGCGTTGAGCGGCGCACGCCTCTACTTCAAGTGCGAGAATTTTCAGCGCATGGGGGCGTTCAAATTTCGCGGCGCCTACAACGCCGTGGCCCGGCTCGATCCGGCGCACCGGGCCGCCGGCGTCGTCGCCTACTCTTCGGGCAACCACGCGCAGGCCATTGCGCTCGCCTGCCGGCTGCTCGGCAGCCACGCGGTCATCGTGATGCCGCGGGACGCCCCGCGCGGCAAGCTCGCAGCCACGCGCGGCTATGGCGGGGAGGTCGTGCTGTACGATCGATATGGCGAGGACCGCGAGGCGATCGGCCAGCGCCTCGCCGCCGAGCGGGGCCTGACGCTCATTCCCCCCTACGATCATCCCGACGTCATGGCCGGCCAGGGCACCGCGGCCTGCGAGCTGATCGAGCAGGCCGGTCCCCTCGATGTGCTGCTCGCGCCGCTCGGCGGCGGCGGACTGCTCTGCGGCAGCGCCGTGGCGGCGGGCGCGCTGTGCCCGGGCTGCGCCGTGATCGGGGTCGAGCCCGCGGCGGGCGACGACGGCCTCCGGAGCCTGCGCGCCGGGCGCATCGTGCACATCGAGACGCCCGAAACGATCGCCGACGGCGCCCAGACCCAACATCTGGGGCGGTACACGTTTCCGGTGATCCAGGCGCATGTCCAGGCCATCGTCACGGCGAGCGACGCACAGCTGGTGGCCGCCATGGCATTCTGTGCCGAGCGCATGAAGATCGTGATCGAGCCGACCGGAGCGCTCGCGGTTGCGGCCGCATTCGGCGAGGAGCTCGACCTCCGCGGCAAGCGCGTCGGGATCATTCTCTCCGGCGGCAACATCGACCCGGAGCGCTATGCGGCGCTGCTCGCCGCGGGCATCCCGCGCGAGGGCGCGCTGCTACGGCCCACCGGCGCGGGCGAGGAGTGAGTCGGGCCGGACGCGCGCGGCGCGCGGATCGGGCACCTGCTGCGTGATGCAATGGATGCCGCCGCCGCCGAGCAGGATTTCGCGCGCCGGCACCCCGACCACCGCGCGATCGGGGCACGCCCGCCGCAGTATCTCGGCCGCCTGAGCGTCGGCGCGCGCATCGAGCAGCGGCATCACGATGCCGCCGTTGGCGAAGTAGAAATTCACGTAGCTGCCCGCCAGGCGCTCCCCGGCGCGACGCGGCTTGCACGCCGGGCTCGGCTCGATGCCGCGCGCTTCCCCCGCCGTCATGTACAGCGGCCCCGGCATCGGCAGCTTGATGATCTCGAGCCTGCGGCCGAGCGCATCGCGCGCCGCGGCGAGACGCGCCCAGGCGGCCTGCGAGCGCTCGTACTGTGGATCGGCGCGATCCTCGGTCCAGATCAGGCACACCCTACCCGGTCCGAGGAAACAAGCGAGATTGTCGATGTGCCCGCCCGTCTCGTCGTTGTACACACCCAGCCCGAGCCAGATGCAATGTTTCACGCCCAGATACTCGCGCAGCACCGTCTCCATGCGCTCGCGCGTCATCCCGGGATTGCGGTTCGGATTCAGGACGCACTCCTCGGTGAGCAGCGCGGTGCCCTGCCCGTCGACGTGGAGTGCGCCTCCCTCGATCACGATCGGCGCGCGGTAGCGGGCGCGGCCCTCGCGCGCGAGCACCTCGAGAGCCACCCGCTCGTCCCGATCCCAGGGATGGTAGAGCCCGCCAGCGAGCCCGCCCCAGGCGTTGAAACGCCACTGCACGCCGCGCAGTTCCGGCCGTCCGCTGACCAGATAGGTCGGCCCGACGTCCCGCATCCAACAGTCGTCGTGCGCCACGACCTGGATGTCGACCCCCGCCGGCAGCAGCGCGCGCGCCGCCGCAACCTGCGGCGCCGAGACCCCGACCGACACCGGCTCGAAGCGCGCAATCGCCGCGGCCACCGCCGCGAATGCCGCCTGCGCCGGTCCGGCTCGCTCGCGCCAGTTGTCCGGCCGCTCCGGCCAGAGCATCCAGCAGCGCTCGTGCGGCTCGAACTCCGCCGGCATCCACCAGCCGTCGGCCGCGGGGGTCTGCGCCAGGACGTCGGCCTGCGGTGCGCTCATCGGGGCCGTTGCTTGCTGTGCCTGAAGCCGTACAGGACGTAGATCAGGCCCCCGAGGAACGTCCAGACCACCAGCCGGATCCAGGTCGCATCCGAGAGGAAGTAAGTCATGACCAGACACACGCCCGCCCCGAGCGGGCACAGCACCGCCGCCCACGGGACCCGGAACGGGCGATGCACGTCCGGACGGGTGTGGCGCATAACCAGAACGCCGATGCACACGACCGCAAACGCCAACAGGATGCCGATCGAGATCAGATCCGCCAGCACATCGAGCGGAAAGACCGCGGCGATCAGCGCCGCGCCGATACCCGTGATCGCCGTCGACACGTAAGGGGTCTTGAAGCGCGGATGACAGCGGCTCATGGCCGGCGGCAGCAGGCCGTCGTCGGCCATCGACAGCAGGATGCGCGGCTGACCCAGGATGGAAGTGAGGATCACCGAGGTCATGCCGATGATCGTCCCGAGGATGACCAGCGAGCGCAGCCAGGACAGCGCCGGATGCGCATTGAGGGCCACCGCCACCGGCGCGGACACGTTGAGTTTGACGTACGAAACC
>DAHXNV010000189.1 GCA_027365225.1 Gammaproteobacteria bacterium | reverse complement strand
CGCCGGCTCCGCCGACCCCGAGCGGGTCAACACGGCGCTCCATGCGTTGAAATTCCCTGCCAAGGCGCCCGAGATCGTGCTGCCGTTCATCGTCGGCGATCTCAGCTTCGACAGGAACGGCATCCTTGAGGGCACCAGCCCGCTCTTCGTCCAGTGGCATGACGGCAAGAAGGCAATCGTATTTCCGGAAGCCGTCGCTTCGGCGCAGCCGGTGTTCGAGAAGGCGCGGTGATCGCCGCAGCCAGCACAATGCGGCCGGCGGACGGGGTCGCCCCCCCGCCCGCCGGGGACGTCATCCTGCTGGCCAGCGGGCTGACCATGCAGTTCGGCGGGTTGCGCGCGGTGGACAACGTCTCGCTGCAGGTGCGGCGCGGCGAGATCGTCGGGCTGATCGGCCCCAACGGCGCCGGCAAGACCACCACCTTCCAGATGTTGGCCGGTTTCCTGCGCCCGAGCGCCGGCACGGTGCGCTTCCTCGGCCGGCGGATCAAGGGGATGAGCCCGGTGGCGATCTGCCGGT
>DAHXNV010000188.1 GCA_027365225.1 Gammaproteobacteria bacterium | reverse complement strand
AACCGTAGAGGCTGGCAGCGTGCAGCACCGATTCGATCAGCTCGACCCATTGCGCGGATTTCCAGCGCGTGGTGTCACTTGCCAGCGCACTGTTCTTCCAAAACGCCGTGGTTTTGACCTGACGCAACAGGCGCGAACGGGGGCCACCGGTGACCAGATCGCCGCGCGGCTTGCCCTTGAATTCGGGACGCTTGCCGGTGATCAGATACCTGGCTGTTTCCAGTTGTTCATCGGCCGCGAACGCCCAGCGATCATTCAGGTAGGCATAGGCGCTGGTCCGGGTCTTGTCGTGCTCGACGTGATCGAGATAGCGGCTTTCCAGGCACAAGCCACCGCGCATGGCATCGAAGATGATCTGACACAAGCGTGCGCGGTCGGCGCCACTGAGCTTGACGAGCGCCGCATGGTGGGCGAAGACGGTGTCGTCAGCGCAGAACGCATCGAGCTCGCGATAGCGGATGGCCAGCAACCCGAGCTGATCGAGATTGGGATTGTTGAAGCGCCAGCCGCGACGCAAGTC
>DAHXNV010000187.1 GCA_027365225.1 Gammaproteobacteria bacterium | reverse complement strand
ATGCTGAATACCATAGATTATCTGGAACCTGTAATCATGGAATGTCAGAAAAATGAAGATGGCGTTATGTATTTCGATTCCATTGTAATGACATCATTTTACAACAATTACCTCAAGAATGTTATGGCAGATCTGAAAAGCCTTGGTGAGGGAAATGTTGAGGTCAGGAAAGCCGGTCCGCTTGGTGAATTCCTTGGCTACTCGGTTGATTGAGCAGTTATTCATGATTCCAATGTGTCAAGTCGATCAATAAGTGCCTTTGAGCTGTTAATTCTGCATTTTCCCGACTTGTCCTCAAGGATAAGTGTGAATGATTCATCTTCCTTCTTTTCTATTGCGTCAAAGAAACTCAATATTTTTTTAAGTTCTTCCTGATCCCCTTCAAAGTCCTGCATCATGGTGTTAAACCTTTCCCTGAGACTGTCCAGAAGACCTTCTATTGAAATTATCCCCCCTTCTGAATTCTCACCGGGATAGATTTCAGCTGCTATTTCTGGAATTAATACTGTGGTCGATGGTG
>DAHXNV010000186.1 GCA_027365225.1 Gammaproteobacteria bacterium | reverse complement strand
CCACAGCCTCGACCGCCTGGCCAGGAACCTCGACGACCTGCGCCGCCTGGTCTCAGGGATGGCCCAACGCGGCGTCCGGATCGAGTTCGTGAAGGAATCGCTGACCTTCACCGGAGAAGACTCTCCTATGGCCAACCTGATGCTCTCCGTGATGGGCGCCTTCGCCGAGTTCGAGCGCGCCCTCCTCCGGGAACGCCAGCGGGAGGGAATTGCCATGGCCAGGGAACGCGGGGTCTACCGCGGCCGGAAGCCCTCCCTCACCGAAAAGCAGATCGCCGCGATGAAAAAGCGCATCGAGGCCGGCGAGTCGAAAGCGACGGTGGCCCGCGACCTGGGCGTCAGCCGCGAAACTCTCTACCGGTATTCGAAGTCCATAACCCACTTTGTTCCCCCTAGAGACAATAAGTAACTTGTAACCTATTTAACTCCGATACGGAGTGGGAGGACGAGGAGTTCTCCCACGGAACAATCCGGCCAGAGGGTGGCGTTGACGCATCCTCTCGCGATCCTCTGCTGAAAC
>DAHXNV010000185.1 GCA_027365225.1 Gammaproteobacteria bacterium | reverse complement strand
GACCGGCCTCCGCCACCGACTGGCAACCCGTTGGAGAGCCCGCAGCCGTTCCGAGGATGGACAGCTCCTTGCCATGACGTGCGTGTTCATGACCATGTTCTTGGCCCTCGCCGGCCTCGTCGCAGACGGCGGCCACTACTTCGACGCGAAACAGGCCGCTACTTCCGAAGCCGAACAGGCCGCCCGGGCGGGTGCGAGCTCCCTCGACGTCGGCCAGCTCCACGCCGGCAACCTCGCCCTCGACCCGGCCACCGCCGTCACCACAGCAGAGAACTACATGGCGTTCGCCGGCCAGCCCGGCACCGCCTGGCCGGTGGGTCCCCAGGCGTAGACGTGGCTGTCCTCGGACGCCGCCACCACGTCGAGGCTGCCATTCCCGGTCAGGTCGGCCAGTGCCGGCGCGGAGGCAATCCCCGGGAGCACGCGGTTGTCCTGGTTTGCTGCCGACGGACCCGAAAATGTCGGGTTGGTTTGCACCGGGAACCCGGTCAGGAGCTGTCCCTGGGCATTCCACGCGTAGC
>DAHXNV010000184.1 GCA_027365225.1 Gammaproteobacteria bacterium | reverse complement strand
AAAGACACCAACCACCTAGCGGTGGATCAGTCAGCTCTCGTGGGCGCCGGACAGCTGGACCGCGCCGCTCGACGCGATGCGGATCGCGCCGTGCATGGACGCCACTGTGGCGACCATCGCCCAGGTGAAGGGGCTGGTCGGCCTGCTCCCAACCGATCGCGAGATCCCGCTGTTCGTCTTCGACGCCGGTTACGACGGGGTCGCGCTCGGTGCCGGGCTTTCGAGCTGCCGAGCCCAGGTGCTGGTCCGTATCAGCTCCAAGCGGGTGTTCCACCCTGACCCCGCGCCGCGTCCCGGCGGTGCAGGCCGTCCCCGGCGCCACGGGGACCGCTTCGCCCTCTCCGATCCCGCTACCTGGACCACGCCCGACGCCGAGCTCGATGTGCACGACCTGCGCTGCGGCAAGGTGCGGGTCACCGCGTGGCACGGGCTGCACCCCAAGCTCCACGGTCGGGGGCGCTGGGCTGGCGACGGCCTTCCGCCGATCATCCGCGGCAGCGTCATCCGCGTCGAGGTCGAACA
>DAHXNV010000183.1 GCA_027365225.1 Gammaproteobacteria bacterium | reverse complement strand
CCTCGCCGTCACGCGGCGTGTGCTGCCCGGGCCGGCGCCCGAGATTCTCGCGGATCGCGACGAATTCCATCTCCGGGGTGATGATGCCCGCGCGCGCGTAGGCGAGCTGCGTCGGCGCGCGGCCGACACCGGCCCGCAACGGCCGGCGCACATTCGGAAAAGTCTTTACCGCCAGTTGCCCAGAAGTGAGCCCATCGTCCTCGGGCTGCGCGTCGCGCCCCCTGATGCGCTCGACATCACCACGGGCATTGATCCAGGCCTCGCGCAGCGGCGGCAAGCCGCGCTCGATGTCGATGTCCGTATTCGGGTCGGTGTACGGCCCGGAGCAATCATAAACGGTGACCGGCGGCTCGCCGCTTGCCGGCTGCAGCGTGATCTGTCGCATCGGCACGCGCACCGTGGGATGCAGTGTGCCGGGTACGTGGATCTTACGTGACGCGGGTAACGAATCCGCGACGACCTTGGGGACGGCATTCATCGTGACGGCTCCTTCAGCGGTTCAACCGCAGGAGACCCAGCGAC
>DAHXNV010000182.1 GCA_027365225.1 Gammaproteobacteria bacterium | reverse complement strand
CGGGAAGAAGCACAAGCTCCAAGTCAACTATGGCCTGCTGACGAGCCAGGCCGGTTGCCCGGTGGCGGTGTCGGTGTATGAAGGCAATACCGGGGATGCCAAGACCCTGATGCCGCAGGTGAAGAAGCTGCGCGAGGAATTTGGCCTTACGCAGGTGGTGCTGGTGGGCGACCGGGGCATGATCTCGCACAAGGCGATCAAGGAACTGCGCGAGCTCGAGGGGCTTAGCTGGATCACCGCGCTCAAGAGCACTCAGATCCGCTCCCTGGTGGAGGGCGAGACGCTGCAGCTGGGGCTGTTCGATGAGCGCAATCTGATGGAGCTCGCACACCCGGACTACCCCGGCGAGCGCCTCGTGGCCTGCCGCAATCCGCAGCTCGCGAAACTACGCGCACACAAGCGGCGCGCGCTTCTGGAGGCGACCCAAAAGGAGCTCGAGAAGGTGCGCGCGAGCGTTGAGGCCGGGCGGCTGAAGGGCAGGGACAAGATCGGCCTGCGTGTCGGACGCGTGGTCAACAAGTAC
>DAHXNV010000181.1 GCA_027365225.1 Gammaproteobacteria bacterium | reverse complement strand
AATATGAGCGGAAGGGAAAGAGAGGGAAAAATATCTACCGGTAAACTATTCTTCGCATCAATAATTGAATACATCAAGAGTCATGCAATTTAGATATTTTCAGTAATATTACTTATTTAGTCAGTCAATGCAAGTTCTAAATCATGAAGTATATGGATTTTTTAATGGGTTTGGTTTATTTTCCGTTTTAATTATTTTTATTAATTTTAAGCAGTAATTCCCGGGACCTCTTTTTAAACTCCTCTAACGAAGAATCATTTACTATCATATAATTCGCAAGAGATATTGCGTTGCCGATACCCCAGGATAATTCCCGGTCATCCCTGGAAACAAGTTCGTCATGGGTGTGCACGTCGTCAGGCCTATTTCTCCTTAATATTCTCTTAAGTCTCTCTTCTCTTTCAGTATATATGGCAATGAGGATCAGGTCTGTGTCTTTGGATTTAAAATATTCAAACTCTTCCAGATTTCTTAGACCATCTATGGTGGCGGCATGGACCTGAAGTTTCCGCATCACGAGAACG
>DAHXNV010000180.1 GCA_027365225.1 Gammaproteobacteria bacterium | reverse complement strand
CCGTGACCGGGTTCGTCACCATGATCGAATACACAGCTTCGGGCCGGAGCACATCTTGGCGATGCCAGACCCGATTGTGTGCAACACCGTGCACGCGCGCGTACCGGCGTCGGTTCTTCCGGCTTTCCGTATAGCATTCCGTACAGAATTCCGTCGGACCGAATATCACTCGTAACTGATTGATTACATTGGTGGGTGCTGAGGGGCTCGAACCCCCGACATTCGCCGTGTAAAGGCGACGCTCTACCAGCTGAGCTAAGCACCCTCTTTTATTGGCTGAAATCGTCAAGACGATTTCAGCGAGACCCTACGCAACTTCCGCCGTCAAAAAGCGCGGTTTTTGCCGGCTGCGCCTCGCCTGGCTCGTCACGACGAGTGCAGCGACGCCATATTTCGATTTACCGGGCGTCATTGATGCCGTCAAACCACAGATCCCGCCCAGGGTAAACGGCACGTCCCTGCGCGCGCCACGCGCCACGGGTCAATGCGCCGGAACGACCTGCTTGCGGCCGCCGTTGCGCAAC
>DAHXNV010000017.1 GCA_027365225.1 Gammaproteobacteria bacterium | reverse complement strand
TGCACGCGCGCCGAGCTCCCGGCCGCCTCGCGCCCGTCGGCACCGGAAACCAGCACCCCCCCCGCGTGGCTTTCACGTTTTCCAGGCCGCCCCGCGAAGTGCGAAGAGCGCGATGAGAATTGCACCTGCACCGCGCCACTGCGCACCAGCATTTTGCGAGGTCGCGCTGGCCCAGCAGCCCCTGCCGCTCTATGACCATGTGCGCTGCGCACTGCGCGGCGCGGTGCGGTGGATTCCCGCACCACCCGGACCTTGCGAGAGCGTGCCCGATGGGGGCATAAATGGGGGCAGTTAGATTGCATCGGATTCACGAAAGCCTATCGAAATAGGCATTCCGTTGGGTACCTTCGATTCCCCCCGCCTCCACCAGAGGAGCCCACACGGATGTGCGCGCCCCCGCCGGTTTGAGCCGGCGCTCAGGCGCGCGGGGAGAGCCGCGCGCAGTCCCTGCGGACCAAGGACCCGCGCATCCACGCGCTGCGCGGCGCAGGTGAGAGCACCAGTCTCGGTCCGCGCGCTCCAGCGCCGAGGCACGGCGCACACCGTCAGGAGCAGCGTAACGCCGTGCGCCGGCATCAGCTCCCCGGCTCACGATCCAGCGTGCCCCCGTCGGGGGCACGTTGCGCGCGGGAACGTCCGGTACCGCCGATGTCATCGGGTCATCTCGCGGAACCCGCCGGCATGTTAGGTCACCGGCGGTCGGCCCGCGCCCCTGAACGCGATGTACGCGCCTCGAACGCCAACGGACACCGCCGCGGCGAGAATGTGCGCATGGATCGTGGCCACGTGTTTCTCTCTCGCGACAAATGCGCTACGCTTCCCGGCCGATCATGATGTTGGCTGAAGCAAGAGCCTGTCGCCAGGCGGCGACAGGCGCGCTTGAACCGTGGGCCGAACATCCGGTTCCAAGAGCAACTTCGCACGTAGGACTGCAGGACACATTGGCACCCATCGCTCATCGAACCCCGCTTCTCGCCGCGCTGTCGCTCCTCTGCCTCGCCTGCATGCCCGCACTCGCCGCGGCGCAACCGCCGGCGCCGCGGCCGTTCAGCTTCGCCGCCGTCGAGCATATGGCGGCCCTGCGCGCCAGAGCGCCCTACGCGGTACGCTCCAGCGCCCTGCCGCGCGCGCTCACGCGGCTCACCTACGCGCAATACCGGTCGATCCGGTTCAAGCCAAAGGATGCCCTGTGGCATGCCGGCTCGATGTTCGACGTGCAGTTCTATGATCGGGGTTTCGCCTTCACGCACGAGGTGCACATCTACACTGTGTCGCAGGCGGGCGTGCGCGAGGTGCACTATCGGCCCTCGATGTTCGCGTTTCCGCCGGCGCTGGCGCGGCTGCGGCTGCGGCTGGCGCAAAATATCGGCTTCGCGGGCGTCTCGGTCCACTATCCGCTGAACTCGCCCAACCACCGCACCGCCGTCATTGCCTTCCTCGGCGGAACCTACTTCCGCGTGCTCGGACGCAATCAGGTCCCCGGGGTGACGGCGCGCGGGCTGACGATCGACACCGCCGCGGTCAGCGGCGAGGAATTCCCCTACTTCACGGATTTCTGGCTGGTGCGCCCGGCGCCGCAGGCGCGTACGATGACGATCTATGCGCTGCTGCAGAGCCGGAGCATCAGCGGAGCGTACCGCTTCGTGCTCACCGCGGGAACCATCACGCGGGTGACGGTGAGCGCCGTGCTCTTTCCGCGCCGCAATATCACCCAGCTCGGCATCGCACCGCTGACCTCCATGTTCCTCTACGGCGTAAACTCGGCGCGACGGCGCTTCGACAACTGGCGCCCGCAGGTACATGACAGCGACGGACTGCTGATGCACACCGGCAGTGGCGCGTGGCTGTGGCGACCGCTGCAGAACCCGCCGCGGCTCGAGGTGAACCGTTTCATGGACCACGATCCGCGCGGTTTCGGGCTCATCCAGCGTGACCGCGATTTCGCCGACTATCAGGATCCGGCGGCGCGCTTCGAGCGGCGCCCGAGCTACTGGATCGAGCCGCTCGGGCGCTGGGGATATGGCGGGGTCGAGCTGGTCGAGATCCCGGCCAGCGCGGATATCGACTACAACGTCGACGCCTACTGGGTACCGAGCGCTCCGGTGCGCGCCGGTCAGCCGCTCACCTTCTCGTACGTGTTATCGGCGTATCTGCACTCCGGCGAACGCTGGCCGCCGGGCGGCAAGGCCGTGGCCACCCGCTTCGGACCGGTGTTCCACGGCACGCACGAGCTGCGGGGGTGGCGCCGGACCCTCATCGACTTCTCCGGCGGCGACCTCGAGGGCCTGCGCCCGGATCAGCCCGTGCGCGCCGTGGTGACGGCCACGGGTGCCACGGTCTCGGGGGTGAGCGTGCAGCGTGTGCCGGAGGATGGCGACTGGCGGGCACGCTTCACGGTGCATCCGACCGGCGGACCGATCGATCTGACCTGCTATCTGGAACTCGATGGGGCGGCGCTGAGCGAGACCTGGACGTACCAGTGGACGCCCCGCACGTGAGCGCCGGCTCCTCGCAAACCGCCGGCATCGCGCGCCTGCGCCGGACGATCTTGCTCGGTCTGACGGTGCTCACCGCCGCGACCGCCACGGGGATGATGTGGAACATCCTCGCGGCCAACGGTCTCAATGCTCTCGATCGCGCCGGGCTGGTGCTGTTCTTCGTTCTGTTCCTGTGGATCGCCCTGTCCTTCTGGACCGCGGTCGCCGGTTTCGTGGTGCGGTTGTGCGGGCGCGACCCGGCCCAGCTGACCGCGCCGGCCACGGCCGGCCCGCTGCGCTCGCGCACCGCAGTGGTGATGCCCATCTACAACGAGGAGACCGTGCGCGTGGCAGCCGGGCTCGAGAGCATCTGGTCCTCGATCCAGCGTCTGCCGGAGAATTCCGCCTTCGACCTGTTCATTCTCTCGGACACCCGCGACGCGGCCATCGGCGCGGCCGAGGAGCGCGCCTGGGCCGAGTTGGTGACGCGTCACGATGCCCTCGGGCGCATCTTCTACCGGCGCCGCGCGGAGAACCGCGGCCGCAAGGCCGGCAACATCGCCGATTTCATCACCACCTGGGGCGGCGCCTACGATTACGCGATCGTGCTCGACGCCGACAGCATCATGTCCGGTGAGGCGCTTCGCGAACTGGTGCGCCTGATGGACGCGCACCCCCGCGTCGGCATCATCCAGGCGCTGCCGCTGCCGGCGGGCCGCGATACGCTGTTCGCCCGCCTGCTTCAGTTCGCCACCCGCCTGTCGAGCCCGATGCTCGCCAGCGGCCTGGCGTACTGGCAGCTCGGGGAGAGCAATTACTGGGGCCACAATGCCATCGTGCGTCTGCGCGCGTTCGCGGCCCACTGCGGTCTGCCGCGCCTGCCGGGCTCCGCGCCGCTCGGCGGCGATATCCTCAGCCACGACTTCGCCGAGGCGGCGTTCATGCGCCGCGCCGGATTCCAGGTGTGGCTGCTGCCGATCGATCGGGGCAGTTGGGAAGAGATCCCCTCCAACCTCATCGACTACGCGGCGCGCGACCGGCGCTGGGCACAAGGCAACATCCAGCACCTCGGGCTGCTGCGGGCGCGCGGCCTGCACTGGCTGAGCCGGGTGAACCTCGTGTGCGGAGTGCTCTCCTACGTGGCCTCGCCGCTGTGGCTGCTCGAGCTGCTGTTGAGCTCGACCGTCATCATTCTCCAGGCGCTGCACGGCCACCAGTACTTCGTCCCCGGCAGCCACGGCCTGTTTCCCAACTGGCCGCATTACCACGACGGGGAGATCGCGGCGCTGCTGACCCTCACGGGCGTGGTGCTGTTCCTGCCGAAAGTGCTCGCCACGGTGCTCGCGCTGCGCGACCCGGCGCTGCGGCGGGGCTTCGGCGGGGGGCTGCGTCTCGGCGTGAGCGTACTGCTGGAGCAAACCTTCAGCATACTGCTCGCACCGGCGATGATGTTGTTCCATACCGCCTTCGTCATCACCATCCTCGCCGGCCGCTCGGTGGGCTGGCATGCGCAGGAGCGCGGCGATCGCGGCGTCGGCCTGCTCGAGGCGCTGCGCCGGCACGCCGGGCACCTGTTGATCGGCGTGGTCTGGGGCCTGTTGATCCTCAAGCTCGCGCCGCGCTACACCGGCTGGCTGGCGCCGGTGCTGCTCGGGATGGTGCTGTCGGTGCCGCTGACGATGCTCACCAGCAGCACCTCGATCGGCCGCTGGTTGCGCCGGCGCCGCCTGCTGCTGACGCCGGAGGAGAACGAACCGCCGACGGAACTCGCCGAGCGGCGCCGGCGCCTGGAGCGCCCCGACGGCTCCGGGGGCGGCCCGGCCGAGGAGCCGGCGCCGCGAGTACCGCCCCGCGCACCGTTGGATATGCCGACGCAACCCCTGCGCTGCTGGAGCGTACGTGACACCTTGAATCTCATCGGTCGGCGAACGGAGACCTTGTGATGCTGGAGAAGACGAACGGCTGGCCGGTTCTACCGGCGGGAGTCCTGTGATGCGGCGGCGCAGCTTTCTGCGCGCCGGCGCCGCGAGCCTCGCATCGATCGCCCCCTGGCCCATGGCGGTCAAGCGGAAAACAACGGGCAAGCCGCCGCCCACGAAAGGCATCCGGCAATTCGGCCCCGCGCAGCCGTTCTCGTTCGAGCAGCTGAAGGCCCGCGCGCACGCGATGTCCCTGACCGTGTATGACGGACGGTATCCGCCCCTGCCGGCGGCGATCCGCAACCTCAGCTGGAATCAGTGGGAGACGATCAGCTATCGGCCCAATCGCGAGCTGTGGTACGGCGATAACCTGTTCTTCCGCGTCCGCTTCGACCATCTCGGTTACACCATGAAGCGACCGGTGACCATCTATTCCCTCGAGAACGGCCTGGCGCGGCAGGTGCTGTTCGAGCCGGGCCTGTTCGATTACAGTGGCTCGGGACTGAAGCCGGCCCAGGTGCCGCACAATCTCGGCTTCTCCGGATTCAACATCCTGTTTCACACCAACTGGGTGGACGACCGGGTCGTATTTCAGGGCGCATCCTACTTCCGCGCCGTCGACGGCACCGGCCAGTACGGCATGTCGATGCGGGGACTCGCGATCGACACGGGCATGTCGCAGCCGGAGGAGTTCCCGAAATTCACCGAGTTCTATCTCGAGAAGCCGCAGCCCGAGTCCACCCAGCTCCTGCTCTACGCGCTGCTCGATTCCCCGAGCGTATCCGGCGCGTATCGCTTCCTCATCGACCTCGCCAGCACGCTGGTCATGGACGTGGATCTCACCCTTTACCCGCGCAAAGAGATCACCCGGCTCGGCATCGCGCCGGGCACCAGCATGTACCTGGTGGGCGAGAACGATCATCGGGTCGCCGACGACTGGCGGCCGCAGATTCACGATTCCGACGGCCTGCAGATGCACACCGGCGCGGGCGAGTGGATCTGGCGACCGCTCACCAACCCGAGCGTGGTGCGCGTGAACTCGTATCTCGACGACAATCCGCGCGGCTTCGGCCTGATGCAGCGCGATCATCGCTTCTCGGACTACCAGGACGACGGCGCGTGGTACAACCGCCGCCCGAGCTGCTGGGTGGCGCCGAAGGGCGCGTGGAACAAAGGCGCGGTGATGCTGGTCGAGATTCCCACCGAGACCGAAACCATGGACAACATGGTGGCGTTCTGGAATCCCGCCGAGGAGATCGTGCCGGGCCGGGCGTACGATTACGGTTATCGTCTCTACTGGTGCGCGGAGAATCCCTTCAACCCCGATCGTGCGCTCGTTCGCGCCACGCGCGATGGGATCGGCGGCGTGGTGGGCCGCAAGCGCACGAAATTCTCCTGGCGATTCGTGGTGGATTTCGTCGGCGGCGACATACCCATGCTCACCAAGGACGACCCGGTGGTCGCGGTAATCAGCACCTCGCACGGGCACGTCGAGATCGTCTCGGCGCGGCCGCTGGTGCCGATCAAGGGCTGGCGGGCCATGTTCGATCTGGTGCCGGACGGGGCGCCCGGACCGATCGATCTGCGGTTGTATCTCGCCCTGCACGGCCAGGCGCTCTCGGAGACCTGGATGTATCAGTACACGCCCCCGCCGCTCGCCGTGCAGCGCACCTACCTCTCGAGTTGACATCCGCCGCCCCGCAGTGCGCCGCTCGAGGGACGCTCGGCGCACTGCGGCTCGGCACGGACCGCGGTGAGCGCGGGGTGGAAAATCCGCGCGTCTTGCAACATAATCGAACGTCCCTGAGGCCACAGAAGGATCCGAGGTCGGCCGCGCAGGATCGCAACGATCCAGCGCCGTCACGGGACCGAGGCGCATATGCCGCTGAGTTCACCTCAAATGCTCGATTGCGAGCCCCCGGTTGATCTCGGCGCGCAATTCGAACGGGTGCGCGACGTGACGGAGCGGCTGTGCGCACCGCTTGCCCCCGAGGATACGGTCGTCCAGTCAATGCCGGATGCCAGCCCCATCAAGTGGCATCTGGCGCACACGACCTGGTTCTTCGAGCGCTTCGTGCTCGGGCGCGGCGGCGAGGGCGGCCCGCCGCTGCATCCGCAGTGGCACTTCCTGTTCAATTCCTATTATCAGAGCGCCGGCTCGATGCATGCTCGAGACGAGCGCGGGCTGATCACGCGCCCGACACTGGCGCAGATCCGCGACTACCGCCGGCGCATCGACGAGGCGGTGCTCGAGCGGCTGCGCAGCGGCGTTGATGCCGAGCTCGCCTTCACGCTCCTGCTCGGTTTGAATCACGAGCAGCAGCACCAGGAGCTGATGCTCACCGACATCAAGCATCTGTTCTGGCGCAATCCGCTGCGCCCGCAGTACGTTGCGGCCCCGAGCGCACCGGCCGGACGCGCCGAGCCGTTGCGGTTCCTGCCAGGCCGCTCGGGCATCGTGGCGAGCGGCTTCACGGGCGAGGGATTCGCCTATGACAACGAGCTGCCGCGCCATCATGAGTTACTGCACCCGCACGCGATCGCGCACCGGCCGGTCACCAACGCCGAATATGCCGAGTTCATCCGCGCCGGCGGCTACCGCGAGCCGCGGCTGTGGCTGTCGGAGGGTTGGACCGCGCTGCAGCGGGCAGGCTGGAGCGGTCCGCTCTACTGGTCCGAGGACCTCGCGCACGCCTTCACGCTCGGCGGCGAGCGGCCGCTCGATCCGCATGCGCCGGTTTGTCATGTCAGCTACTTCGAGGCCGATGCGTTCGCGCGCTGGGCCCTCGCCCGGTTGCCGCTCGAGGCCGAATGGGAGTCCCTCGCCGCGCCGCTCGATCCTCGCCGCGGCAATTTCGCCGATGACGGCATATTGCAGCCGCGCGGGCCCGACACGGACATCGAGCCGAGCCAGCTGTTCGGCGATGTCTGGGAGTGGACGGCGAGCCCCTACGTCGGCTACCCGGGATT
This sequence comes from Gammaproteobacteria bacterium, assembly GCA_027365225.1. GTDB lineage: Bacteria > Pseudomonadota > Gammaproteobacteria > Steroidobacterales > Steroidobacteraceae > 13-2-20CM-66-19. Next base: position 31,392 of record DAHXNV010000017.1, on the reverse strand, counting down.
CCGTCCCCTGCCCGGTCCGCTCGGGGAATACAACGGCAAGTTCATGTGCGGGCAATGGGTGCTGCGCGGCGGCTCGTGCGCGACCCCGCGCGGCCACGTGCGGGCGAGCTACCGCAACTTCTTCTACCCGCACGACCGCTGGCAGTTTTCCGGCATCCGTCTGGCACGGGACCTGCCATGAGCACGCTGCCGAGCGAGATCTTTCTCTACGACCTGAGCGCGGACACGCTCGACATGCGCTCCGATGTGCTCGCCGGACTGGCGCGCACCCCCAAACGGCTGCCCTCGAAGTACCTGTACGATGCGCGCGGCTCGCAGCTGTTCGAGCGCATCTGCGAGCTGCCGGAGTACTACCTGACGCGCGCGGAGCTGGCGCTGATGGAAATGCACGTGGCCCAGATGGCCGCGGCGCTCGGACCGCAGGTGCTGCTGGTCGAGTACGGCAGCGGCAGCGCCGTGAAGACCGGGCTGCTGCTCGAGCGGCTCGCCGACACCGTGGCGTACGTGCCGGTGGAAATCTCGCGCAGCGCCCTCACGGCAAGCGTCGAGCGGCTGAGCGGGCGGTTTCCGCACATCGAGATGCTGCCGGTGTGCGCCGATTTCACCCAGCCGATCCGCTTGCCCGAGCCCGTGCGGCCGCAGCGGCGCAGCGTGATCTATTTTCCGGGCTCGACGCTCGGCAACTTCGCGCCCGACGCGGCGGTGCGGCTGCTCACGCACATGCGCCGGGAAATGGGTCCCCATGGCGCGGCGCTGATCGGGGTGGATCTGGTCAAACCGCCGGCGCTGATCGAATCGGCCTACAACGATGCGGCCGGGGTGACCGCGCAGTTCACCCTGAACCTGCTCGAGCGCCTCAACCGGGAGCTGCACGGCGATTTCGCCCCGGACAGATTCGAGCACCACGCCCGCTATGTCAGCGAGGCGGAGCGAATCGAGACGCACATCGTCAGCCGCGCCGACCAACGGGTCTCGGTCGCCGGACAGCGCTTCCACTTCGCCGCCGGCGAGGCGATGCTCGTGGAGATCAGCTGCAAGTACTCTCGCGCGTCGTTCGCGCGGCTGGCGGCCCGCGCCGGGATGCGGGTCTCGCACGTGTGGACGGATGCCGGCGGGCTCTTCAGCGTGCAGTGCCTGCAGCGGGCGCACCCATCGGATCAGACCCCATGATCGGCCACGTTCCGTCCGTCCCGCGGCAGCGATCCGCGCTCGTGGAGCGCGGCGATGCGGCCGACCGGAATGGGCGCCACGGTCCCGGGCTCGGCGAGTTGCAGGTTGACGGCCCTCCTGCGCCGCCCGCCCCCAGACCGATCCGCGCCGTGGCGCAACCTTCTGACCGCGGGCGCCGCCGGTAGGGAATCAGGGCATGGCCAGCGTCTCGGCAATCGACCCGGCGAAGCGCTCGGCCGCGCCATCGGCGTAGGTCAGAAACAGCGACGGCTCGGCGAGCTCGAGCTCGAGCAGCCGCGGTGCGCCCGCCGGATCGCGCAACAGATCGACACGCGCGTAAAGCACTGTCCGCGGCGCTCGTCCCGAGTCATGGATGGCCGCCAGAACAGCCTCGGCGAGCGCCCGCTCGTCGGCCGCCGGCGTTCGCGCGGTGATGTGCTCGGGGGCGAACAGCGCGCGGGTGGGAGCGGCGTCGGGCCGCAGCAGCGGCCCCTTGCGGATGGCATGACTGAACCGGCCACTGAAGAACAGCAGCGCCGTCTCCCCGTCGCGATCGACGGCCTCCAAATAAGGCTGCAGCACCACGCTGCGATCCGCCTCGAGCAGGCTCGCCGCGTGCGCCTGTGCCTCGGGGAGCTGTGCGCGGCCCAGACGCCGCGCTCCGCGTGAGCCGGCGCCCACGGCCGGCTTGATCACGAATTCCGCACACGGATGCTCGGCGAGGAATCGCTCGATCGCCGGCCGCGGCGGCGCGCCCGGCTCGATGAAGGCGCTCGGGACCACCGGCAGCCCCAGGGCGGCCAAGTCCCGCAGATAGTGCTTGTCGATGTTCCACTCGAGCAGCGGCGCCGGATTGTGCAATCGGGTGAGGCCCGCGATCCGCCGCAGCCAGCCGCGAAACTCCCCGAGCCGCTCGGTGTAGTCCCAGGTCGAGCGCAGCAACGCGAGGTCGAACTGCCCCCAGCGCACACTCGGCTCGTCCCAATCGACCACCTCACGGCCGAGGCCGCGCGCCGCCAGTGCGGTCGCCAGAGGCTCCATGTCCGCGTCGAGTCCGCGCGCCGCGCGGGCACTGACCAACGCGACGCGGGCCGGACCGCGTCGCGGCACCGCCGCCTCGCTCATCGGCTCCGTCCGTCCAGAGTGACGAGCGCGCCGTAAAGATCCGGGCGGCGATCCCGGAAGACGAACCAGCTGTCGCGCCGGCCGGCATTCTCCGCCAGATCGAACTCGGCGATGAGCACGGCATCGTCGGCTTGCGGGGCCTCGGCCACCTTGTCCCCCAGCGCATCGGTGATGAACGAGGAGCCGTAGAAGCGGATATGGAGCCGCTGCGGGTCCTGCCGGGAACGCTCGAGGCCGTAGCGGTTGGCGGCGATGAGCGGCGTGAGATTGGCCGCCGCATGGCCCTGCTGGGTGCGTTGCCAGTGCCCGCGCGAGTCGAGCGGCGCCGCCGGCGGCGGCTCGGTGCCGATCGCCGTCGGATAGAACAGCAGCTCGGCGCCGGCGAGCACCATGGCGCGGGCGGCCTCGGGAAACCATTGATCCCAACAGATCCCGACCCCGATCCGTCCGTACCGGGTGGTCCAGACTTTCAAACCGGTGTCGCCGGGGCTGAAATAGTACTTCTCCTGATACCCCGGCCCGTCAGGTATGTGCGACTTGCGATACACCCCGAGCAATGCGCCATCGGCATCGAGCACGGCCACCGAATTGAAATACGCCGGACCGGCTCGTTCGAAGAAGCTGATCGGCAGCACCACGCCGAGCTCGCGCGCCAACGCCGCGAAATGGCCCACTGCGCGATCGTCGCCGACGGCCCGAGCGAGCTGCAGGTGCCGCGGATCCTGCTCGATGCAGAAGTACGGCGTCTGGAACAGCTCGGGCGGGAGAATGATCTGCGCCCCGGCGGCGGCGGCCTGCCGAACCAGGCGCTCGGCCACGGCGATGTTGCGATCCGCATCCCAGGTGCAGTCCATCTGTATCGCCGCGACCACCACGCGGCGCGGCGCAGCGCTCGGCTGCGCGACAGGCTCACCCATGCGCGCTACGCTCGGTCAGCTGACGCGTCGCCAGCGACTCGTTGACCTGCTCGGTGATGCGCATGGCCGTATCGAGCGCCATCAGGCCGTCCTCGCCGCTGACCACCGGCGGCTTGCCGGTGCGGATGCACTCGAGAAACGACTCGATCTCGGCCTTCAGCGCATCGCCCTGCTCCAGACTCTGCTCCTCGATGCTCACCGGCAGCTGTGCCTCCCCGAATGCACCGTCGCGCTTGCGGATGAGCGTCATGACCTTCTGCTGCAGATCGAGCGAGAGATAGGCATCGTCCTCGAACAGCCGCATCTTGCGCTCGGTCTTCAGACTCACTCTGCTCGCGGTGGCGTTGACGACGCAGCCGTTGGCGAAGCGGATCCGGGCGTTGGCTATATCGATGGCATCGGAAAACACCGGTGTACCGATCGCATCGATGGTCAGCACCGGGGCCCCGACGATGGCCTGCACCAGATCGATGTCGTGGATCATCAAATCGAGCACCACGTTCACGTCGGTGCCGCGCGCGCGGTAGGGCGCCAGGCGGTGACACTCGACGAACCGCGGCGCGCGCAGATACGGCTCGGCGGCGAGAATCGCCGAATTGAACCGTTCCAGGTGGCCCACCTGCAGGACACGGCCCTCGCGCGCGGCAAGGTCGATCAGCACGCGCGCCTCGCGGGGCGTCTCGGTGATCGGCTTCTCCACCAGCACGTGGGCGCCAGCCTCGAGGAAATCGCGGGCGATCGCGAAATGCAGCGGAGTCGGCGTCACGATGCTGACCGCATCCACTTTGCCAAGCAGCGGGCGATAGTCCGCCAGCGCCGCAACCCCGAGCTCGGCGGCCACCCGCTCGCGCGGCTCCTGCCCGGTATCGACCACCGCCTCGAGCCGGCAGCGCGGGAGCTCGGCGTATTTTTGGGCATGGAAGCGCCCGAGATAGCCGACGCCGATGACGGCTGCCTTGATAGGTTCCATGCGCCTATTATGACCTGCCTGGGTGGGCCGCGGACCACCGTCGACGCCCCGGGAGCGGGCAGATTGGGACCGGCGGGCCTGCGGATCGGCTACACTGGCGCCCATGACGGAGCTGCGCACCGAATTACCCGCGACCCGATCCGCGCCGTTCAATCTAAAGCGTGAGCTGCTGCTGCTCGGGGCAGCATTCGCCTTCGGACTGCTGATCCTGCCGCTGCTGATCTGGCTGGCGGGGCACTTCACGCTCGGTCCGTATACGCATGGCGATAGCGGACCCGGCTACGGCCCGCTGTCGCTCTATGGGAACTATTTCACGGAGCTGGCACGGGGCCAATTGGTTTACTGGGTGGCCGCACTCGGCCCGGTGCCGCTGCTGCTCATCTTGCGGCTGTGGCTGGCGCTGCTGCGGTTGATGTCCCGGGGCTGAGCCGTGCGCGCAGCGCGCACGCGGCCGATCCGCGCTGATGTGCCGGTGTCGAACTTCCATTCCTTAGGACTGTCTCGAGCTATCTCACGATGACTCATCCTCTACGTCGCCTTCTTGGATGGCTGGCCGCCGCCGCGGTGCTCGTCGCGCTCGGCGCGGCCGTGCTGATGCCCCGGACCCCGGCACGCGCGGCGATTCTGCCGCCCGGCGCGCTCGCCCCGACCGCCACGCAGCGCGCGGTTGCACGCAAAGTCGGCCAGATACTCACCGCGTATCAGTACAGCGACCCGAAGATCAACGCGCATTTCTCCCAGCTGGTCTTCGCGCGCTATCTGCACTTTCTCGATCCCGAGCACGCCTATTTCCTCGCCCCCGACGTGCACGGCTTCGAGCGCAAGTACGGCAATGATTTCGCTCAGCTGCTCGAGGCCGGAAAACTCGATCCCGCGTTCCTCATCTTCCAGCGATTCAAGCAGTTGAGCAGCGAGCGCCTGCGGTACGCGATCGGCCTGCTCGCCAAGGAGCCCGACTTCAGCACGAACGCGACCTATCGCTACGACCGCAGGCACGCCCCGTGGCCGGCCACCGAGGCGCAGATGAACGCGCTGTGGCACGAGCGGGTGATGAACGATGCGATCTCGCTGATGCTCTCCGGCAAGAGCTGGCCGCAGGCGGCCGGCACGTTGCGCAAGCGCTTCGAGGCGGAGCTGCGCAGCATCAAGCGGTTCAGCTCCGAGGACGTGTTCGAAGAATTGATGAACGCGTACGCGCTCACCTTCGATCCGCATACGACGTACTTCTCGCCACTGAACTCCGAGGAGTACAACATCGAGATGAGCCTGAACTACCAGGGCATCGGCGCCTCGCTCGAGATGGACGGCAACTACATCAAGGTGGTCAACGTCATCCCCGGAGGACCGGCGGCGATCAGCGGCAAATTGAAGCCCGACGATCGCATTACCGGGGTCGGTCAGGGCGCCCATGGGCACATCACCGACGTCGTCGGCTGGCGCCTGGGCAAGGTGGTGCAGCTGATCCGCGGCAAGGCGGGCACGACGGTGCGCTTGCAGATCCTGCCGGCCGGAGCACATCCGGGCGGCAAGGAGACGGTGGTGAGCCTCGTGCGCAACCGCGTGACCCTCAAGGCGCAGGAAGCGCAGGGCAAGCTCGAGACCGTCAAGCAGGACGGCCAGACCTACAAGATCGGCGTGATCACCGTGCCGAGCTTCTACGAGGACGTCAGAGCCGAGGACGACGGGGACAGCAACTATCCGTCCACCACCCGGGACGTACGCCGGCTGATCCTGAAGTTCGAGAAGGAGCACATGCAGGGACTGTTGCTCGATCTGCGCAATGACGGCGGCGGCTACCTGCCGCAGGCGACGGCTCTGACCGGACTGTTCATCCATGGTCCGGTGGTGCAGCTGCGCGGCCGCTCCGGGCACATCGAGGTGCTGGACGATCCGGAAAAGGCGCCGATCTACACCGGGCCGCTTGCGGTGCTGGTCAACCGCTTGAGCGCCTCGGCCTCGGAGATCTTCGCCGGAGCGATCCAGGACTACCACCGCGGCGTGATCATCGGGCAGAACACCTTCGGCAAAGGCACGGTGCAGAACCTGATCCCGCTCGACCGCTGGAGCAGCCGGCCGATCGAGGGCCAGATCGCCGTGACCATCGGCAAGTTCTACCGCATCACCGGTCAGAGCACGCAGCTGCGCGGCGTAATTCCCAACATCGAGCTGCCCTCGGCGATCAATCCGAAGACCGTCGGCGAGAGCAGCATGCCGCGCGCGCTGCCGTACAACACGATCGGCCCCGTGCCGTTCGAGCTCAGCACCGGGACGGCGGCGGTTCCGTCGATCGCCAAGCTCAACGCCGAAGAGCAGGCCCGCGAGCGGCGCGATCCGAACTTCCGCTGGCTGGTCGGGGACATTCACGACATCGAGGCGATACGGGCGCAGAAGGTGCTCTCGCTCGACCTCGCCAGACGGCGCCAAGAGCGGCACGAGCAGGACGCGAAGCTCCTCGCGCTCGACAATCAGCGCCGCGCCGCATTCGGCTTGCCGCCGCTGAAGAAGGTCGACCAGATCGGCGGCAAGACCGACAAGATCCCCGACGTGGTTCTCGATCAGGCCAAGGACATCGTGGCCGACATGGTCCGCCTGGAGGAGCACGCCGGCCACGCCAAGCAGCCGCTCCTCAGGGGCGGCTAGCGCCGCGACGCGCTCAACGCAGCAGGACGCCGTGAATGTGCCAGGTGTCCTCGGCCAGCACATTCGGAATGCCGGCCGGGGAGCCGGCGGCCTGTGCCGAGGCGCCGCCGATGGAATCGGCCGTCGGGACGGCGTCCTCGGGAGCGCGGTACTGCGCCAGCAGGCGCAGCGCCTTGATGCGCACGCGAATATCGTGGCTGACGCTGGCATTGGAGCCGAGCAACGCTTCGGCGCGCTCGATCTGCCCCATCAGCGCAAGACACTCCGTGCGGCTGCCATACTCGTCGATCACGTCGCGACTGAGAACCGCATCGCGGGCGCGCATGAGCAGCAACGGCATGACCGTCAGGCGCTGGCACATGACCTGTGCGTAGGCGATGACGGTGAGATTGATCATGCGCCGGGCCTGCAGCGAGAGCCCCGGAAACGGCGGGACCGGCGTCGCGGCAACCTCGGCCGCGGCTTTCTGCGCCGACCCGAGCGACACGTCGGCCTCGGCGGACTCGGCTCGCGCGCGCGCGATCGTGTGCTCGAGCGCGCGCCGCTTGAAGAAGTGCCACAGACGGCGCAACCGGGCACGCTCGTGCTCGAGATGCTCGAGCCGCTCGGCCGCCTGCACGGCAAGCTGGCGCGTGACGTGCAGATGCTGCTCGGCGCTCTGGCGCCTGGCGAACTGCACTCGGTTGTGCTCGGCCAGGTGCGCGCGGCGCTCGTGCGCGTCCTGCTGGGCCGCCAGCTCCCCGCCGAAACGCTCGAGCTGCTCATGGCCTCGCTGCCACAGGTGGCGCAGCTGATAGAACACCAGCGCCGGATATGCGGTCTCGTTCACGCCAAGGCGGCTCTCCAACCCCGCCAGGGTCTCCCGCACCCGCCGCGTGAGGCCTTCCTGCTGCTTGATTCGATCCTTCAGCCGCTCCAGATCGTCCTTGAGGTCACCAAAGGCCTTCTTCAGCTCGGCGCGATTGCGAAACAAAGCGAGCACGCGATGGTCGTCGGGCGACGCCTGCGCGCGCTGGAATGGCAGCTTCAGAAAACCCAGTTGTCGAAATGCCTTCATCGCCGGTGCGGAACGCGCCGCCGGGAATCACATGATGGGTGCCGCGAAGCGATGGCCACGCTCCGCACAATACTCCAACCATTTGTTTAACATCATGTTTCGCATCCAGCGCTGATGCAGTTCACGCTCTGCGCATCGACCGGCCTGAAGCGCAGCCTCAGCCGCGGTGCCGGCGCAGCGCTCGGCCTCGACCAGCCGCGCATCGTGATACACGCGCAAGCGCAGCTGCGGAAAACGCACCGGCTCCCTCCCGTCGAGCAGCTCGTACGTGAGATCCAGGATGCTGGTGTACGCGCACCGCTCCACCACGGCGAGCAGCAGATCGCAGTCACCCGCCACCCGCGAGCGATAGGTTCCGATGAGCGCGCCAGGCGTCCCGACGAGCCGGCCGAGTCGAATATAGTTGCTCTCGTACAGACTCATCAGCGCCACGAAGCTGCGCGGTCGGGCCCGCCAGGAAACCGGGGTCAATGTCTCATTGCGCATCACCCCGACTATAGCGGAGGGGCACGACAGCGCAAGCCGTGGCGCCCGAAGGCGCCACGCCCATCACGTGTGCAATTTTCGTGCTAGCAGCCGACCTCAGCCGCGCAACCGCCGCTCGATGCCGGTGGTATTGAGGATGCGGCTGGCGATCTCCTCGATCGAGCACTCGGTGGTATCCAGCGAGGGGATGCCATGCTGCGCGATCAGCGCCTCGGCTGAATGCAGCTCGTAGCGCACCTGCGGCGCGGAGGCATAGCGGCTGTTCGGGCGGCGCTCGTTGCGAATCTGCTGCAACCGCTCGGGCTTGATGGTGAGCGCAAACAGCTTGGTGCGAAACGGGTCGATTCGAGCCGGCAGCCGCCCGCAATCCAGATCCTCCTCCGTCAGCGGATAGTTGGCCGCGAAGATCCCGTACTGCAGCGCCAGATACAGGCACGTTGGCGTCTTGCCACAGCGTGACACGCCGATTAACACGATGTCGGCATGTGCATAGTCCCCACCGGCGCCGTCGTCGTTGGCCAACGCAAAGTTGGTGGCATTGATGCGCGCGGAGTAAGCCGCCGGATCGGCGATGCCGTGGGCGCGTCCGGTCCGGTGCGTCGAGCGGGTATCGAGTTCCCGCTCCAGCGGCCCGACGAATGCGGCGAAGAAATCCAGGCACAGTCCGTGCGAGCGCCGTACCACTTCGCGCAACTCATCGTGCACGATCGTGCTGAACACGATCGGCCGCCGGCCGTCCTCGAGCGCCGCGCGATCGATGCGGCGCACCACCTCCTCGGCCTTGTCAACGGTCGAGACAAATGGCAAAGTCACCGCGCGAAATTCCAGACCCTCGAATTGGGTCATCAGACTGTGACCCAGCGTCTCGGCGGTCACTCCCGTCTGGTCAGAGACGAAGAAGACGGTTCGTCGGCCCACGGCGCGAGGCTCGGCAGCGATTCCCATGGCACGCAGTGTTCCACCGCGCGCGGCGCGGAGCAAGCAGCAACCAGGATTTCCGATGGACACATACGTCGTACCCTTCGAGCGCGTGGGTCAACACGACATCGAATCCGTCGGCGGCAAGAACGCCTCCCTTGGAGAGATGATCCGAGCGCTCGCGCCGCTCGGCATCAGCGTTCCGGACGGCTTCGCCACCACTGCGCACGCCTATCGTGAATTTCTCCGGCAGGACGGACTCGATGCCCGCATCCGCGCCGAGCTCGCCACTCTCGAGGTGAACGACATCGCGCGTCTGGCGGCCACCGGAGCGCGCATTCGCCAGTGGATCCTCGCCACCGGCTTGCCACCGCCGCTCGAGCAGGCCGTCCGGGATGCGCTGCGCCAGCTCGGCGGCGGGCGGCAGATCGCCGTGGCGGTGCGCTCCTCGGCCACGGCCGAGGATCTGCCCGAGGCCTCCTTCGCAGGCCAGCAGGAGACGTTCCTGAACGTGCGCGGCGAGGCGCAGGTGCTGGCCGCGATGCACGCGGTGTTCGCCTCGCTGTTCAACGATCGCGCCATCGCCTATCGGGTCCACCAAGGATTCGATCATTCGGCGGTGGCGCTCTCGGCCGGCGTGCAGCACATGGTGCGCAGCGACCGCGGTGCGAGCGGTGTCATGTTCACGCTCGATACGGACTCGGGATTTCGCGACGTGGTATTCATCACCGCCGCCTACGGACTCGGCGAGACCGTGGTCCAGGGAGCGGTCAATCCCGATGAGTTCTACGTCTACAAGCCGGCGCTGCGCCAGGGCAAGGCGGCGCTGTTGCGGCGCAACCTCGGCGGCAAGGCGATCAAGATGATCTACGCCGAGCCCGGGGAGCAGGCGCGGGTGCGCACCGTCGAGGTCGCCCCCGAGCAGCGCGCGCGCTTCTGCCTGAGCGACGCCGACGTCCTCGACCTCGCCCGCCAGGGGCTCATCATCGAGACGCACTACGGCAAGCCGATGGATATCGAATGGGGCAAGGACGGCGAGAGCGGCAAGCTCTACATCCTGCAGGCCCGCCCCGAGACCGTGCAGAGCCGCTCCGGACGCACCATCGAGCGCTTTGCGCTCAAATCGAGCCGCACCCGCGTGCTCGCCACCGGGCGCAGCATCGGCCAGCGCATCGGCGCCGGTCCGGGGCGCATCGTGCGCGAGGTGCGGGAGATGGCCCGCGTGCACAGTGGCGATGTCCTGGTGGCGGACATGACCGACCCGGATTGGGAGCCGGTGATGAAGCGGGCCGCGGCCATCGTGACCAACCGCGGCGGACGCACCTGTCATGCGGCGATCATCGCCCGCGAGCTCGGCATCCCCGCGGTGGTCGGGTGCACGGACGCCACCGCGCGCATCGGCGAGGGTCAACCCGTGACGGTCTCGTGCGCCGAAGGCGACACCGGCTACGTCTACGAGGGGCTGCTCGAGTTCGAGCACCGCCAGATCGAGCTCGGCACGCTGCCGAAGCTGCCCGTGAAGATCATGATGAACGTCGCCAACCCCGATCGGGCGTTCGGATTCGCCGCGATACCCAACCGGGGCGTCGGCCTGGCGCGGCTGGAATTCATCATCAGCCGGATGATCGGCGTGCACCCGCGGGCCCTGCTCGAATACGCGCAGCTCGATGCCGGACTGCGCGAGCAGATCGTCCCGCTGATGGCCGGCTACTCGGACCCGGTGAGCTTCTACGTCGAGAAGCTTGCCGAGGGAATCGCCCAGATCGCCGCGGCGTTCGCCCCGGAACCGGTCATCGTGCGCCTTTCCGATTTCAAATCGAACGAATACGCCAACCTCATCGGCGGCAGCCGCTATGAGCCGCGCGAAGAGAATCCCATGCTGGGTTTGCGCGGCGCGGCCCGCTATGTCGATGAGCGCTTTCGGCCGTGCTTCGAGCTCGAGTGCCGAGCGATCAAACGAGTGCGCGAGCAGCAAGGGCTCGAGAACGTGCAGGTCATGGTGCCGTTCGTGCGCACCGTCGCCGAGGGCCGCAGAGTGACCGAGCTGCTCGCCGACAATGGCATCGAGCGCGGCGAGCGGGGCCTGAAAGTGATCATGATGTGCGAGCTGCCGACCAACGCGCTGCTCGCCGAGGAGTACCTCGAGCACTTCGACGGCATGTCGATCGGCTCCAACGACCTCACCCAACTGACGCTCGGAATCGATCGCGACTCGGCGCTCGTGGCGCATCAATTCGACGAGCGTGACCCGGCCGTACGCCGTCTGATCGCCATGGCGATCACCGCCTGCCGCAACCAGGGCAAGTACATCGGAATCTGCGGTCAGGGGCCCTCGGATCATCCTGACTTCGCACGCTGGCTGCTCGATCAGGGCATCGAGAGCATCTCGCTCAACCCCGACACCGTGGTCGAGACCTGGCTGCGGCTCGCCGGCGAGAGCGAGCGGCAGTAGCGGCGGCGCCGCTCAACCGGACTGCCCGCCGTAAGCGGGCCGGAACAGCTTGGCGCGATAGTGGCGCAGCTCGCCCAGGGATTCCTGGATGTCGGCGAGCGCCAGGTGCGCCTCCTGTTTCACCAGTCCCTCGAGCACCTCGGGTGCCCAGCGGCGCGCCAGCTCCTTCAGCGTGCTGACGTCGAGATTACGATAATGAAAGAATCGCTCGAGACGCGGCATGAGCCGGGCGAGAAATCTGCGATCCTGGCAAATGCTGTTGCCGCACATCGGTGAGGCGCCCGGCGGCACGAGCGGCATGAGGAATGCGAGCGTAAGCGCCTCCGCCTGCGCAGTGTCGAGAGTGCTGGCCCGCACGCGCGCGAGCAACCCCGAGCCGCCATGCTGCTTCTGGTTCCACTCGTCCATGCCCGCGAGCACCGCTTCGTCCTGGTGGACGGCGATCACCGGTCCTTCGGCGAGCACGTTGAGCGACTTGTCCGTGACCAGGGTGGCGATCTCCAGGATGGCGTCGGTCTCGGGCTTCAAGCCCGTCATTTCCAGGTCGATCCAGATCAGGTTGTCGGCGCTGCGCATGCTCGGCTCGCGGTGGGCGATAGTCGTGGGTGATAATCGGCGAGCGATGAGTGTAACAATGTTCGATGCTCGCGTGATCGGCGCCTTTGGCCGCCAAGTGCGCCTGCGCCTCGGGGACGGACGCGAGCTGCCGGGGCGGCCGCTCGGTCGTGCGCTTTCGATCGTCTGCGGCGACACGGTGCGTTGCCGGCTGGATGAGCGCCATGCGGAGGTACACGTCCTGGAAGTGCTGCCGCGGCGCACCGCCCTGTACCGCAGCAATGCGCGCGGCGGCGCCGAGCCGGTACTGGCCAATCTCGAGCGGCTGCTGGTCGTGATCGCACCGCTTCCCGAGCCCGATCTGTTCGTCGCAGACCGCTACCTCGCCGCCGCCGAATCGGCCGGCATCGAGGCGGTGCTGGTGCTCAATAAGGCCGACCTCGGCATCGATGCCGCGCTCGAGGCTCAACTTGCGGGCTATGCGATCGCCGGCTACCGCCCGATCACCGTCTCGGCAGCCGCCGGAACCGGCCTCGATGCGCTGTGCACGGCCTGCGGCGCACGCCTGGCCGCACTGGTCGGCCAGTCGGGCGTAGGCAAGTCATCGCTGGCGGCGCGACTGGTCCCGGATGCGAACATCACGGTCGGGTCGCTGGCACGGGAGCAGGAGGGCCGTCACACGACCACCGCCTCGCGCCTGTACGCGCTCGCCAGCGGCGGTCAACTGGCCGATTCCCCGGGTGTGCGCGATTTCGCCCCGGCACTGGCCGCGCTCGATGCTCGCTCGCTCGGGTTCACCGAGGTGGCGCGCCTGGCCGGCGGCTGCCGCTTTCTCGACTGCCAGCATCTGCGCGAGCCCGATTGCGCGGTCCGCGCAGCCCTCGAGCGTGGCGAAATACACGCGCGCCGATACGAGAGCTACCGCCGCCTGCGCCGCCTGCGCGAGACGCTCATGCCGGGGCAGGAGCACGGCTCGCGCCGCGGCTGAGGACGCCCCGCAATCAAATGTTCTGCCGGCCGCTCAACGCGCGCGCCAGCGTACCGCCGTCAACGTACTCGATCTCCCCTCCGATCGGCACCCCGTGGGCGATGCGGCTGGCGCGCAAGCCGCGGCGCAGGGCCAGCTCGGCCAGGTAATGAGCGGTCGCCTCGCCTTCGACCGTGGGGTTGGTGGCAAGAATCAGCTCGCGCAGCCCGCCCTCATCGAGGATCGCCTCGAGCTCGCGCACACCGAGCTGCTCAGGTCCCATGCCATCGAGCGGCGACAGATGCCCCATCAGCACGAAGTAGCGCCCCCGGTAGCTGCCCGACTGCTCGACGGCGACGACATCGGCGGGCGTCTCGACCACGCACAACAACCCCGCCTCGCGCTGCGGCGAGGCGCAGATCGCGCACAGATCCTCCTCGGCGAACATGCGACAGCGCCGGCAAGGCTTGACGGCCGCCAGTGCCGCCTCGAGCGATTGCGCGAGCGTCTGGGCGGCCGATCGCCCGTCCCGCAGGAGCTGAAACGCCATGCGTTGGGCACTCTTCGGGCCCACACCGGGCAGCGCGCGCAGCGCCTCGATCAGCTGGGCGAGACGCGGGGAATACTTCACGGCTCGCTCAGAAGGGCAGCTTCATTCCCGGGGGCAGTTGCAGCCCGGCGGTAACCGACGACATCTTCTCCTGCGTGCTCACCTCGACCTTGTGCACCGCGTCGTTCACTGCTGCCGCCACGAGGTCTTCGAGCATCTCGCGATCCTCGCCGATCACTGCGGGCTCGATCTGAACGCGCCGCACTTCGTGCCGGCCGGTCATGGTGACCTTGACCATGCCGCCACCGGACTGCCCGAGCACCTCCATGCGGGCGATTTCCTCCTGCGCCCTCTGCATGGATTCCTGCATGGCCTGGGCCTGTTTCATCAGCTGGTTGATATTGCCTCGCATGAGGTCGCTCCTCGATGGTCACGAATGGGTTGCCGGCTGCGCCGGATCATTTCACGGGGCGGACGGTCTCGGAAATCACTTCCGCTCCGAAGCGCTCGCGAAAGCTTTGCACGCCCGGGTCGGACTCGAACGCGCGGCGGGCGGCTTCGGAGCGCTCGCGCGAGGCGCGCTGGCGCGCCTCGGCCGGTGTCTCGCCGGCCTCGGCCGCGGCGACGAACTCCAATCGGAGCGGCTCGCCGAAGTGGCGTGAGAGCGCCTGCGCGAGCTTCTCCTCCAGGGAAGCGGCGCGCAGGGATCGGCTGCGCGGATCCAGCGCAAGCTGCACGCGCCCCGCTTCCCGAGCGATGAGCACGCAGTGGCTGGCCAGCTGACGCGCCGCACCCTGCAGATCGAGCTGTGCCAGCAGCGCGCTCCACTGCTGCTCGAGCGTCGGCTCGGCGCCGGCGGATTGCCCGGCTGCCGGCGAGGACTCGGCCTGAGGCGAATGACTCTCGGAGAACCTCTCCGGTCTTGCGGCCGCGCGCTTCGGGCTCGCCGCAGCCGTCCCGGCCGGCGCGGCGCCCGGCATCCCCGGCTCACCCCCCGGACGGAACGCGATCATTCTGAGCAGCGTCATCTCGAAGCCCGTGCGCGGATCGGGTGCCAGCGGCAGATCGCGCCGGCCCGTGATGGCCGTCTGGTAGTACAGCTGCACGTCCTCGGCCGCGAACTCCCCCGCCAGACGGGCGATCAGCTCCGGCGCGTACAGCTCGTCGCTCTGGTACTCCTCCCCCACGACCTGCCGGAGCGCGACGCGCGTGAGCAGCGCGGCGAGTTCATCGAGCAACTGGGCGTAATCGGGCGCCCACTGCTCGAGCGAGCGCGCGCAGCGAAGCAGCCCGGGGCCCTCGCCGGCGGCCAGCCGCTCGGCGAGCTGCACGACGTGATCGCGCGCCACGGTGCCGAGCATGGCGCGCGCCTCGCTCTCCGCGACGCTCCCGCCGCCGAAAGCGATCAGTTGATCGAGCAGCGACAGCGCATCGCGCATGCTCCCATCGGCGGCCTGCGCCACCAGCGCGACGCCGGCCGGCTCGAAGGCGACACCCTCCTGCTCGAGCACGGCGCGCAGCGTCGCGGCGATCTGCCCGGTCGCGATGCGCTTGAGATTGAATTGCAGACAACGCGACAACACGGTCACGGGCAGCTTCTGCGGGTCGGTGGTCGCCAGCAGGAACTTCACGTGCGGCGGCGGCTCCTCCAGTGTCTTCAGCAGCGCGTTGAACGAGTGCGTCGAGAGCATGTGCACCTCGTCGATGAGGTACACCTTGTAGCGCCCGCGCGTGGGCGCGAACTGCACGTTGTCCAGGATCTCGCGGGTGTCGTCGACCTTGGTGCGCGAGGCGGCATCGACCTCGATCAGATCCACGAACCGCCCGGTCTCGATCTCGCGGCAGCTGGCGCACTGACCACAGGGGGTATCGGTGACGCCGACTTCGCAGTTGAGGCATTTGGCGAGGATGCGCGCAATGGAGGTCTTGCCGACGCCGCGCGTGCCGGTGAACAGGAACGCGTGATGCACGCGCCCGGATCGCAGCGCGTTGATCAGTGCCTGGCGCACATGGTCCTGGCCCACGAGCTCGTTGAACGCCTTGGGGCGCCATTTGCGCGCCAGCGCGATGTAGCTATCGGTCATGCGAGCCGCCTCAGCCGGATCGGGAGGCGGCCCGCACCAGCGGGTGCTCCGGCACCCGACATCGCCGCTGCCGCTGCTGCCTTCCGGCCCTGACGGGGTTCACGACTGGTCGTCGCGGAGTAGCCGGTGCGGGCCACCACAGCCAAAAAATCCACCGCCGCGAATGACGCCCGTCCCGACCAGCCGACAGGCTGCGCGGACCGGCATTGGGCGCGGTGGTTCTACGGAATCAAGGATAGCAAAGGCCGCCGAGGCCCGCTGAGGAAGCCGGTGTCGGCCGTGGGGAGCCTCGGGCGGGATATGCCCGCAACCCATGACCCTGCACCATAGTCCAGGGTGTAAGATGAAGCAATTGGGCACACGGGAGCCATACGGTGGACAGCCTCGGCATCGGAGCGCTCGCCCGCAAGGCGGGTGTGCGTATCGATACGGTTCGCTACTACGAGCGCAGCGGACTGCTCGCGCCCAAATCGCGTCTCCCCTCCGGTTATCGCCGCTATGGCCCCGGCGAGCTCGCGCGGCTGCGGTTCATCCGCCGCGCCCAGGCCCTCGGGTTCTCGCTGCGGGAGATCCGCGAGTTGCTGGCGCTGTCCAAAGGACGCGACGTCGCCCGAGTCAAGCGCACCGCGCAAACGAAGCTTGCCGACGTCGAGGCGCGCATCGCCGCATTGCACCGCGTGCGGGAGGGACTCGCGACGCTCATCGCCGCCTGTCCAGGTCATGGCGATGCGGCCGACTGCCCGATTCTCCAGGCCCTCGGCGGCGAGGGCCCCGGCGCATCGCAGCTGCCGCACAGTCCCGAGCTTGGAGCGCAGCGATAGGCTCCTCAGGGCGTGCCGCGCGCAGCGCGCACCAGAAACAGCACGCCGAGTGCGAGAAAGAGCAGGCTCGAGACGACGCGGATCGCCCGCAAGGGCAACCGGGCCGAAAGCGCATGGCCGATGAGCACCGCCGGGGCGCAGGCGAGCACGATCCCCAGGCTCGAGCCGGCCGCCACCGCGGCGACCTTGCCGTATGCGGCCGCCAGCACCGCCGTGGCGATCTGGGTCTTGTCGCCCATCTCGGCGATAAGGAAGCTCACCAGCGTCCTGAAGAACAGTCCGTGGGAGCGCCGGGACAGGCCTGCCTCGTGTACGCGCTCGGGCTGCAGCGCCCACAATGCCATGGCGATCAAGCTGACTCCGACCAAGAGATTCATCAGCCGCGGATTCAGTGCCGAGCCGAGCCGCTCCCCGATCAAGGCCGCGAGCACACTGCTGGCGAGCGTGCCCACGAGCATCGCGGCCAGGATCGGCCACGGCCGGCGGTGGCGGGCCGCCAGCGTCAGCAACAGCAGTTGTGTGCGATCACCGATCTCCGCGATCGCAACCGCGGAGAGGCTGGCGAGAAAGGCCTCCATTGCGCCGAATCGTAACAGCCGCCGGGCATGGGCGTCGCAAGCGGGCGACTCGGGGTGTCGGCCGCGCAATCGCGCCCGCCCGAGAGGGCGCGCCCTTAACCAGACTCGTTCCCGGCCACAGGACGGATTAGACTAGTCGGCGCGACTCGCTTCGATCCGCCCGAAACAGACCGCTACATCGCCCGGACACGGCGGTCGCGGCGCCGGGCGAGACGCCGTGGAGTCACATTACATGCCTTTGCGAATGGCGATCCGCCTGCCCCGGCGGCGATGGCTCATCGGCCTTGGGACCGTTGCGCTGCTCGCCGCCGCCTACCTGTGGGCCGGTTATGTGCTCGCACCACGCATGATTCGCTCCGCGGCGATGCGCTGGGCCGCCGCACACCCGGGTCTGGCGCTCGCCCTCGGGCCGATCAAGGTCGATCCGATCCGCTTCACCGCCTCGATCCGCGCCATCGGCCTGACGGCCCGTGGCCGGCCGCTCGCGAGCATCGCCGAGCTGCGCGTCGGCGTCGCGCCGCTGTCGGCATTCGAGCGGGCGTATCGGATCACGCGGCTCGACCTCGAACAGCCCGTGCTCGATGCGCGCATCCGTCGCAACGGTTCGATCAATCTCGATGCGCTCTGGAGTTCATCGGGCCGCAACCGCGCCGCGGCACCTGCCGTGCGCATCGAGCAGCTCACGCTCGAACAGGGTGCGATCCACCTCACCGATCGGCGCCGCAGGCCGGCGGCGCACGTGACTGTCGCACCGATCTCCTTGCGCCTGAGGCACTTTCGCACCTGGGGCGCTCCCGCGGGACGGTTCACCCTCCAGGGGCGTGCTCAGGATGGCGCACGGCTGCTGTGGCAGGGCAAGGTCGGCATCTCCCCGATCGCCGCGGCCGGCACGGTTGCCCTCACAGGCCTCGGCGTCCGACTGCTGGCGGAGTTTCTGCCGCGCAGCCTGCCCATGAGGCCCGCCACCGGCCGCATCAGCCTGCGCGGCGGCTATACGGTTCGAGATGGCGCCAAAGGCCTGAGGGTCGGCCTCTCGGGCCTGCAACTGTCGGCCAGGGGGCTGACCATCGGCGGCGGGCGCGTGCCTGGCCGGCTGTACATCGGCGCTGCCACGGCACAGGGCGGTGTGCTGCAGCTTGCGGCAGGGGGCGCGGCGCAAGGCTCGCTCGGGCGCCTCAGTGTGCGCAACGCGAGCCTGACGGGTGTCGGCCCGGCGCGCGGCCAGCAGATCGAGCTGGCGCACCTGCAGCTTCGGCAGGCTCGTTTCGATGCGCGCCGTCGGCGCCTCGCGGCCGCCTCGCTCACCCTCACCGGAGTGCGGCTGCCGGTGACGCGCGAGAAGAACGGCACTTTGAATCTAACCCGCTGGCTGCCGGCCGGCACACCCCCGCAGCCTCGCGCGGCCGCCGCTTCCCAGACACGGAAGTGGCATGTCGCGCTCGATCGCCTTGCCGTAAACGACATGGTGATGCCGGTGCTGGACCTCGCGGTCTCGCCGGCGGTGCGGCTGGAGATTGCGCCGCTCTCCTTCACGATGCGCTCGCTGAGCGGTCATCTGTCGCGCGCCGTTCCGTTCCACCTGAGTGCGCACATTGATCGGCAGGGAACCGTGCAGCTGACCGGCCGCATCGTGCCGGCCACGAGAACTGGCATGATCACGCTCGCGATGGCGTACGTGCCACTGGCACCGTTTAGCGCGTATCTCCCGCCGGCGGTGGCGCTTGAGATCCATTCGGGCGCGCTTCGGGCCGCCGGCGCCGCCGTGTTCGCCGCGGGCAAGCTCACACGCTTCACCGGGAACGTGGGCGTGTACAACCTGCAACTGCTCGAGCGCAAGGACGGCAGCCCCTTGATCGGCTGGCAGGCGTTGCTGGCGCACAAGATCCGCTATCGGCCCGATCGGCTGCGCATCCGGTTCGTACGCCTGGTCGCCCCGACCGGGCTGATCGCGATCCTGCCGAATCGCAGTTGGAACCTGGCGGCGCTGCTGCCCGCGGGCCCGGTCCGCCCGCGCGCGGCGCATCCGCCGCCGAAGGCCGCCGGGCCCAGGCTCCACACCCGGGTGAACCGCCTGCTCATCGTCGACGGATCGATCACGTTCGCGGACGAATCCGTCGAGCCGAACTTCCGCGTGCCGATCAGGCGGTTGCACGGACTGATCGTGAACCTCTCGAGCGCGCCCAATGCGCTGGCGAGCATCGCGCTTGCCGGCGAGGTGATCGACCGGTTCTCGCCCGTCACGATCGCCGGGAAGTTCAACGTGTACGGCTTGGGCCGCGACACCAACATCCGCGCCACGTTCAAAAACATCCAGCTGCCCCTCTTCGATCCGTACTCCGACCTGTACGCCGGCTACGCCATCGCCAAGGGCGAGCTGACCGCCCGGTTCCACTACCGCATCGTCGATCGCGAGCTGCATGCCGATCACCAGATCATTGTCCGCGAGCTGCAGTGGGGCGGTCAGAGCGCCAGCAAACAAAGCGTGGGATGGCCGATCCGGCTGGCGACCGCGCTGCTGAAGAACTCCAACGGGGTCATCCGTATCGATCTGCCGGTCACCGGCTCGCTCAACGACCCGAACTTCCACATCGCCACGATCGTCTGGACGATGCTCGAGCACCTGCTCGAGAAGGCCGCGCTCGCGCCCTTCAAGTTCGCCGGGCAGTTGTTCCCCGGCGCGCAACGGGCGCAGCACGTCGATTTCATTCCGGGCTCGGCCGCGCTGCCGCCCGAAGCGGCGGCGAGCCTGTCCGCCCTGGCCCGCGCCCTCGCCGCACGCCCGGCGTTGCAGGTCGACATTCCCGCGGGGCCGGCCGGCCCCAAGGATGCCGCCGCGATCGAGAATGCCCGAATCGACACGCTGGTCATGGCGGGCGATCGGCACCCGCATCCGGCCGGCATCTTCACCCTGCCGCTGCCCGAGAGGTTGCGCCGGTTCGAGGCCCTCTACCGCGCACGGCTCGGCAAGCCACCGGTGTATCCGGCGCATCTGCCCCTGCCGACCGAAAGCCTACCGGCCCTCGGGAACTCGTTCCCGGCCAGCGCGCGCGTGCAGCGGCGAATACGCAAGCTCATGCATGAGCAGGCCGAGATTCTCTGGCTGCGCGCACAGTTGCGTCCGACCGTTCGCCCTTCGGGCAAGGCGCTCATCGCGTTGGGATTGGCCCGCGCCGAGCGCATCGAGCGCGCTCTGCTCGCCGGCCACCGCATCGACGTCAAACGGGTGTTTCTCACCACCCGGACCGAAGGGCAGCCCTGGAAAGGCCGCATCCGCCTGAAGCTCGAGCTCAAATAGTGACCCGATCGCAGACGGCCTGCGCAGTCCGGTAGCGGCACCCGCATGGTAGCGCTATCATCCTCGGTCCGCGTCCGATCGGACACGCTGTCCAACCGGTGCGTGATCGGAGATACGACAGACATGACCCGAAGTCCGCCCGCCGGCGCCCGCGCTGTCCTGCCTCGCATCGCAGCGCTGCTCGCGGCCGTCGTATCCGTCGCCTGTCCGGCGCAGCCGCGCGCAGCGCCGCTGATCCTCACCGCGCAGGTCACCCTGCTCGAGCGCCCGGGCGAGCCACTGCCGGTGCGACTGGCGGCAAAGAACCTGCAAAACGACTTGCGCAGAGTGTTCGGCGTCAGGCCGCGCATCGTCACGCGTCCGAGCGCTGCCGGCCCGGTCACGCTCATGATCGGGCCCGAAGCGCAGATTCCACGCGCCATGCGCCCGGCCCGGCTCGTGGCCCCGGAGAGCTTCGCGATTGCCGTCGAGCCGGCCGCATGGAATCCCGCGGCGCGCGCGGTCGTGCTGACCGGACCGGATGTACTGGGAACCATCTATGCGATCTATCAGTTCTCGCAGGACTACCTCGGCGTCGAGCCGATGTCGTACTGGACCGGCGCGCGAGCGCCGCGCCGCCAGCGCATCGTGTTGCCGGCGGGGCTGCGGCGGATATTCCCGCCCCCGCTGTTCAAGTACCGCGGCTTTTTCATCAACGACGAGGATCTGCTCACGGGCTGGGCTGCGGCGCCCAAGAGCGAGCACACCGGCATCTCGCTCGCGGTGATGAACGAGATCTACGAGACCATTCTGCGCTTGAAGGGCAACATGGTGATCCCGGGCACGTGGATCTTCCCGAACGATCCGCGCATCAAGCTCGCCGCCGAGCGCGGCTTGATCGTCACGCAGCATCATGCGATACCCCTCGGGGTGAATGTCGCGCGCTGGCCGCCGAACGTACCTTACAACTTCACCCAGCATCCGAAGATTCTCGAGCGCGCCTGGCGCAACGCGGTGCACGAATACGCACCACACCAGCGGATCTTGTGGGAGGTCGGCCTGCGCGGACTGTCCGACGAGTCATACGCGGCGGTGGACCCGAGCGTGCGCGGCAACAACGCGCGGCTCGGGATGCTGATCAGCAGGGCGATCGCCGCGCAGATGAAGATCGTGCGCGCCGTGCACCCGCATGCCCGGTTCGTCACCAACTTCTGGCAGGAGGGTGCGCATCTGGAGCGCGCGGGAGATCTCAAGATCCCGCCCGGCGTCATTCGGGTGTGGGCCGACAGCGGCTACGGCATCCCCCAGGACAAGGGGGATCTCGCTCCCGGGGAAGGCGTCTACTACCACGTCGCGATGCTCAACGGCGCCGCCAATCACCTCAGCGAGATGATTCCGGTGAGCCGCATCTACACTCAGCTCGGGCGCTACATCAAAGCGCACGCAACCGCGTATTTCCTGTTGAACGTGAGCAACATCCGGCCGGTGGCGATGACCACCGAAGCGGCCATGGACGTCGCCTGGGGCGGGGTGCCGCCGGGCGGGGCCGCCGGTTATTACCGGCGCTGGGCGAGCCGGCAGTTCGGCCCGCGCTCGGCCGCCACGCTCGCCAGGATCTACGCGCAGTATTTCCGCGCGTTCGATCCGGTGCGCACCGGCCCGCGCGCCGGCGAATCGTACGGCGACGAATTCTTCTTTCATCAGACCCAGCATCTGCTGCTCAGCACGATGGTGCAGCCGCCCTACTACTTCTTCGACGGCCAGGCCCCGAAATGGACGCCGATCCGCATCATCGACGCCGGGTTGCACAAGCCGTTTTTCATCCACATGGGACCGAAATGGCTGCCCCATGCGCTGCGACGTGACATCGACTTCTGCGGCCCCGCGCGGGCACGCTGGCAGGCGCTCTGGAAAGCGGCACTTGCGGCCGAGCCGCTGGTCGCCCCCGCGCGCCGACGGTACTACCAGGCCGAGATGCTCACCATGATCGCCATCAATCGCGACGGCGTGCGCATCCTGTACCGCGTCGGGCGCGCGGTGCGCGATTACCGTCACGGCGAGAAGGCCGCCGCGCTTGGCGAGGTCCGCGGCACACTGCCGTTATTCAGGCAGATCCGCCACATGGAGCGGCTGGCCGAATACGGCAAGTGGAAGCACTGGTATCGAGGCGAGTGGCTGGTCGGAATCCGCCGCACGCGCGCCCTGGTGGGCGATTTCATCCGCTTTCTGCACGACCCGACCATGACGCTGCCGGCACCGTTCCTCGACAACGGCTGGCAAGGCTACTACCACATCATGCAATTCGAGGGAACTCGCACCGTCAATGTGCGCTGAAGCCGCAGTCACCGGCCATCATCCGGCGGCGAGCCGGAGTTGATCCGATCGATGGCGGCGAGCAGGTGATAGGCCGCCTCGAGCAGCGGGGTGCGCACGCCCCGCTCCTTGGCCCGGCGCACCACGTCCCCGAACGTCTCGTGCACCTCGAGCCGCCGGCCGGCCTCGAGGTCCTGGAGGGCCGACATGCGGTGCTGCGGCGCGTTGACGGCGAACGCTTTACCGGCTTCGCGCACCGCCTCGAGGGCTTGCGAATCCGACCCGGACAGGAGGGTCCGCAGCGGCAGGATGGCGCCTTCTTCCGTCAGCTCTATGCCCGCCGCCTGGGCCACCTGCGCCGCTTCCCGCACCATCTGCACCAGCACCCAGGCGCCGTCTGGATCACCGAGATAACGCCAAGTGACGGCCCGCGTCGTGACGGCCAGGCCGATCAGCGCCAGCCAAGCGACGAACTTGCTCCACTCCCACGAGAGGATGCCGCTCACGGCGCCCGCGCGCACCCCGGCACTGTCGAGGGTCGCCGCGAGCAGCCCGGCGCGCGCGCTGGCGGTGCCGTCGAGCTCCCCGAGCATCAGATTCACGTTGCGTGTGAACAGAACCTCGCCGGACGCGAGCAGCTCGCCGCTGGTATTGGCGAGCGCACCGAGGACCTGGCCGGCCCCGAACGCCTCTGCGAGCAACTCATCCTTGATCAGGCCGTTCTGCACCGAGAAAGCGACACCGACCTGCACGTGCCGCAAGCTCGCGAGCGCGGCCCGGGTTCCGGGTGTCTTCGTGGCCACGATCAGACACTCCGCGCTGCGCAGCCGGGACGGATCGGTGAGCACTGCGACTGGGACGGTGAACTCGGCCAGCCCGCTGATTCGCAGTCCGTGTTGCTCGATGTGGCTGGCGCGCTGCCCGCGCGCCAGCACCGCCACGGAGTGTCCCGCGCGCGCCAGATGCGCCGCCAGGATCGAGCCGAGCGCGCCCGCCCCGAGAATGACGAATTGCGCGCTTTGCATGGGCCGGCCTCAAGGGATTTGCAGGGATTCTCGCAGCCGTGCCCGGCTCGAGCAAGGCGGCGGCGGGTCGCGCCGCAATCGAACAGCCCGCCCCAGGTGTGAACTCGCCTCTGGCGATCGCGGACGCGTTGACTCGCTCGGCGACCTCAACACGCGAGCAGCCCCAGGACCTGCACGCTTGCGGCGCGGTCGGCTCGAGGAGGACCGCGGTTCGGGACAGACTGCCGCCGGCGCTCCGACATCCCGATCACGGCGGCGCGCCGCGATCACCCGCACACCGTCCTCGCGGGCACCGCCACCGCCCGCCCGCCGTCAGCAGCCGGGCGGGCACCCATCCGTGACCGATCAGGACCGCGGGTTAAACGAGGCGCACCAGCCCTGGGCATTCACGGAATAGCCAGGATAAATCTGACACCCCGCGTAGCCGGACTTCTCTCCCGGCGTCCCTTGGAAGAAGCGGCACAACGAGCAGTGCTCGCCGGGCTTGTACGTCGGATGCGCGGCTGCGTCGACCTTGTTGTGGTTCGGCGTGTAACCGAGGGACTTCGCCAGCGGGTCGGCATCCGTCAAATGCGGCAGCTTGCCGCCCGCGGCCCGGGCCGTGCGCGGCTTCAGCCCTCCGACGACGACGGCCGCCACGGCCACGGTAGCGCCCGCAAGGAACGCGCGGCGCGAGGGATCTGCTTTACTCTTCGATTCAGACATACTTCACCATCTCTTCTCCGAATGGACGGCGAAGTATGGGCGCAACGGTCCAGGGCGGGCAACTCTCTCGTAGCGCAGACGAGCCGCCTCGACTGAGTCTATTTTGCGACGCCGGTGTCGCGGCGGTGCCTCATCCGTCACCGCCGCCGAGCAGCAGCGGGCTGTGTCCCCTCGCCTCGGGCCCGACCGCATATAAGTACGGCCCGGTGACGCGCTCGGGTTGCGGATGGGCGTCGACCGCCTCACCGGGGTAGTGCTGACGGCGTCCCGGGGTGAGCACCGGGCCGGTATCGACGCCGAACACCCGCACCGGATGGGCGCTATCGGGGCCATACTCGTCCGCCAGAATCCCGATCAGCGCCTGCTGACCGGCTTTGGCCATGGCGAATGCGCCCCAGAAAGCGCGACTCACCTGCTGCAGGGAAAATCCCACCACCGGATCGGGAGCCTTGCGCAACAGCGGCATGCACCACTGCGTGAGGAAGAACGGCGCGGCGAGGTTGATGTTCATCACCTTGGTCCAAGCCGCCGGGGGATAATGCTCGAAAGGCGCCAGAGCCCCTACCCAGGCGGCATTGTTGAGCAGCCCGTCGAGCCGCCCGAAGCGCTCGCCAAGCCGATCGGTGATCTCACGAACTCCGCCGATGGTGATCCCGGACAAATCAGCGGGGCATAACACGGGCTCGGCCGAGCCTTGCGCGACGATCTGATCGGAGAGCGCTTCGAGCCCGGCGCGATCCAAGTCGAGCAGGACCAGTCGAGCGCCGTGGCGCGCATAGCGCAGGGCCACCGCGCGCCCAATGCCATGGGCGGCGCCGGTGATCAGGATGACCCGGTCCGCGAGTAGATCGGCAGGCCCATCGTAATCGAGCAATGCGTGGTAATCGGGCACTGGGCAATCAGTATGTCGCATGGCAGTCACTGGGCAGCCCGTGGGATGTACGTATGGCGATGCCGCAAACCGCATAGATACTCTTCACCGGCAATGCCACGAGGCGCATGGGACGAACAGTGGAGATGCTGGAGCATTTTGCGTACAATACTCGCTAAGGAAAGGCGCTCTATATCATGCCCAGGGCACCGGGCGGTTGCGGGCTGTCTGCCGGGACACCGGGGTGGCTCGCGTCATTCGCGCCAGCCCGGGGGTCTTGTGGAAGCAGCACTGATTTCTGCCTTTCCATTTTATTCGTCGCCGCGAGCACTTTCCCGCCGAGTCATCTCCTGGCGGTCGGCGGCTGCCTGCGGCACGGCTGAGCATCCCCTCGAACACCCGGTCGACCGGCGCGGCTCGGCGCCGGCCGGCGCGCCGCTGCGCCTGTATCGGCTGCGAAAGCCTCGCGATACGTTCGGCGCGTGCCTCGCCTGCTGTTTGGGCGCGCGCCTCATCCGGCCGTCATGGCTCCTGGAACCCTTCGTGCCGCCGTAAACGGCTGAGGAGCGAGCCGAGCCGAGACTCACTCGAGCATCAGGCCGCCGGGAGACCGGCGGCTGAGACGGGCAATCAGGTCCATCCCGTCTGGATTCAATGGATTGCGGTTGACACGTGGCAGCAAGGGCACAAGCCATGAAAAATGAGACGCGACAAGCAGAAGAAGTGGTGGTCATGGATTCGATCCGACCCGAGCAGCAGACGGACAAGGGCCGTCGGAACTTCTTGATCGCCGCTGCCGGAGTGCTTGGCGCCGGGGCGGTGGGATTGTTCGCCGATACGCTGATCGAGAACATGAACCCCGGCAAGGCCGTCGAGGCTCTGGGCGCCCCCATCGAGGTGGATGTGAGCCGGATGGAACCGGGGCAATTGATCCTCGCCGAATGGAAGAAAAAACCCATCTGGATCCTCAAGCGCGAGCCGTGGATGCTGCAGACGCTCTCGGAGCCCTCGCTCCTGCGGCGCCTGAAAGATCCGCGCAGCAAACAGAATCAGCAGCCGGCCGCGCAATTCATCAACGGCAATTACCGTGCGTTGCGCCCCGAGATATTCATCGCGGTTGCACTGTGCACCCACATGCAATGCATCCCCGCCTACCGGCCCGCGCCGCACACCGTAACGCCCTGGTGGCCGGGGGGATTTCACTGCCCCTGCCACGGGTCGATGTACGACTTCTCGGCACGGGTCGTGGAGGGCTCACCGGCGCCGCTCAACATCCCGATACCGCCTTATTACTGGAAGACCAACACCGTGGCACGCATCGGTGAGATCAATGCCGCCGGTCTCGACAAGGACTGGTCGCCGGACATCTGGTGATCGCCGCGACGCAGCCGGGCCGCACTTCGAGCCGAACACAGATGAAGGAAACAGCCACAATGAAATCCGTCTTGGCCGCACTCATCATCGCTGTTCTGGGCGTACCGCTCGCGCAGGCAAAGAGCGACTATCACGGTCTCCCTGCGCCGGGCGCCGCGGCGCTCGGCGCGCCACAGGCCGCGGTCTGCGCCGCCTGTCACGGCAGCAACGGCATCGGTGCCAGCTCGGTGTACCCGAATCTGGCCGGACAGAAGTTCAATTACATCCTCAAGGAGCTGGAGGACTTCCGCAGCGGCGCCCGAACGAACAGCATCATGAGCGCGATGGCCATGACGATCCTGCCGTCCAAGCATCACGCGAACCTGAAGGACATCGCCGCATATTTCGCGCAGCTGAAGCCGATGTGGACCTATGCCCCGGCGGCAGCGGCCGCCGATCACGCGCAGATCGAACTCGGCAAGAGCATCTACCAGCACGGCGTGGCCCGCGAGGGCATCCCCTCGTGCGCGGCCTGCCACGAACTGGGCGGCGAAGGTAACGGACCGATGGCGATCCCCGCGCTCGCCGGGCAGCACGCCGCCTACCTCGTCACGCAACTGAAGCAATTCGCAAGCGGCAAGCGCCACAACAGTCCGGGCCATGTCATGCACATGATCGCGCGGAAGTTGAACGCCAAGCAGGAGGCGGCGCTCGCGGCTTATCTGCGCCAGCTCGATCCGGCCACCTCGCTTGGAATCGGTCCGAAGGACTTCGCCGCGTATGCCAGGGCGGTGATCGCGCGCCATGCGTCGGCCGGCAAGAGCCCCCAGGGCGCCCCCGGGGCGCGCGCGGGCAAATCGGCGCACTGAGTCATGTCCCGATGCGATGCCACGACGTGCCAATTTGCCGAGACGGCGGCTCGAGCCGCCATCCATGTACCGGAAGGGCTGAAACTCCATGAATAGCAAGATACGATCGTGGGCGCGCGGCGTGTTCGGCTGGTTCGACGAGAGGCTGCCGATCTCCTCGATGTGGCGCAGCCAGGTGAGCCGCTACCCGGCGCCGAAGAATTTCAATCTCTGGTACATCTTCGGCTCCCTGGCGCTGCTGGTCCTGGTCATGCAGCTGGCCACCGGGCTGTTCCTCGCGATCCACTACCAGCCGAATCCCCACCTCGCCTACTGGTCGGTCTTGCGCGGCATTCAGCAGGATTCCCACTGGGGCTGGCTGATTCGCGACATGCACATCGTCGGAGCATCCGCGTTCTTCGTGCTCGTCTACCTGCACATGTATCGCGGCATCATGTACGGCTCGTACAAAAAGCCGCGCGAGCTGCTGTGGCTGGTCGGAATCTTCATCTATCTGGCGCTCGCGGCCGAGGCGTTCCTCGGCTATCTGCTGCCCTGGGGCCAGATGTCCTACTGGGGATCGGCCGTGGTGACCAATTTCGTCACCGCCGTGCCGGTGATCGGCAAGCCGATCGCCACCTGGCTGCGCGGCTCATTCGTGGTGGACCTGCCGACGCTCAATCGCTTCTTCGTCTTTCACGTGTTCCTGATGCCGCTGCTGCTGCTCGCTCTGGTTCTGGTGCACCTGATCGCGCTGCATCACGTCGGATCGAACAATCCCGACGGCGTCGAAATCCACGATAACCTCAACGAGACCGGCTGGCCGCGCGACGCCGTTCCCTTTCATCCGTATTACACGGTCAAGGACCTGTTCGCCGTAAGCATCTTCTTCGTGGTCTTCTTCTGGTTCGTGTTCTACAACCCCAGCGGCTGGGGCTTCCTGCTCGATAAGCTCAACTACACGCCGGCGAACATCCTGCACACTCCCGCGGACATCCATCCTCTGTGGTTCTTCCTGCCGTTCTACGCGATGTTGCGCGGCGTACCCGACAAGCTCTATGGAATCATGGCGTTCGCGGGCTCGTTCGTGCTGCTGGCATGCCTGCCCATTCTCGACCGCAATCCCGTTCGCTCGATTCGCTATCGATCGGTGCTGTACAAGGTCAACATCCTGTCGATGGCGTTCTCCTTCCTGTGGCTCGGCCTCATAGCCCATGGCCTCGCGACCGAGCACAACATGGTGTACGGGCTGCACGTCACCGAAGTGTTCTACATGACTTTCCTCGCGCTGCCGTTCTTCAATCGCGAGCGACCCATTCGCACCAGGATAATCTGGCTGGTCGCGGCCGAAGCGCTGGTGTGGCTGGTCGACGTGTGGATGTATTCCATTCACGCCCACAGCTGGGGCCTGATGTTACAGACCGACTGGATTCCGGCGCTGTACGCGCTGCTGCTGTTCGGACTTGCAATTCTCTTCCCGGCCTTGACGCATGATGCGGCGAAGCTTCCGGAACGGCTCACGGCCGGCGGCATTCTCCACTGAGCGCAGGCTCGCAGCGGAACGATGCTCCTCTCAGTGCTCACCATGGACAGAAGATTCACGCGTTCAATCCGGCAGGAACAAGCGATGACGAAGCAAAATTCGCCGCTCAGAAGGCACCCCATTGCGCTCATGCTGACCGCAGGGCTCCTGGCCTCATTCAGCGCCGCCGCTGCATGGGCCTCGGTGGCCACGACCGAGCCGCCGCTGAAACCGATAACGATCAACTTGCAGGACAAGGCGGCGCTGCGCAATGGGGCGCTGTACACGCTGCACATGTGTACGGCCTGTCATTCCCTGCAAGGCACCCGCTACAGCTCCCTGCCCGCGATGCTGGGCATGAGCGAGGCCCGCTTCAAGGAGATCATAGGGACCAACGGTCATCATTATCACGACGTCATCACCTCGAGCATGCCGTCCTCGGTGATTGACGCGTTCGTCAAGATGCTGCCGCCGGACCTGACGTATATTGCGCGGCGTCACTCGCCGGCGTGGCTGTACACCTACCTGACTTCATTTTACGTGGATCCATCGCGCCCGAACGGGGTGAACAACGTCGTCTTCAACAACGTGGCGATGCCCGACGTGTTCGCACCGCTGCAGGGCCTGCAAAAGCCGGTGATGATCGAGGGCCTGCGCTACGGCAGCCCGGCCAGGGTAGCCATTGGCGTCGAGCCGCTGACCAAAGGCAGCATGACGCCGGCGCAGTTTGATCGCACGGCGCGCGACATCGTGACGTTTCTCTATGCCGTGGCGCATTCGCACGAGCAGGAACGCGCGCGCCTCGGACCGTGGATCATCGGCCTGTTCGTGCTGCTGTCGGTGCTGACCTACCTGATATACAGACTCTATTGGCGAGGCGTCATCACCAGCGAGGAACGGTGGTGGAAGGTCGGGAAATGATGGACGCCCTTGGCGCCGAAGGTTGTGTCGCGGCGCCATCCGTGGCGCTGGATACAGGCCGGTCGTGGCGCGCCTATGCGGCGCTGGCGCTCGGCGCGGTGCTGTTCGTCTTCAGCATCTGGTATCAGGTTTATGGCGACACGCGCAAGGATGCCGCGGCGTGGCGCGATGCGGTTCTGCAGAGCCATCGCCAATGGCGTCTACGCACGGCCTTCCTGTTTCTCGTGTGGTCGATTCTCGCCGGGTTCTGCGTGCCGTTCGGATTCGGCCTGCTGGTATTCGTACCCGTGTGGCTGTGGTTCGTCTATCGGGTCACCCGCGGCATGATTCTGTTCCGGATGCACCGCGTCGCCTGATCGACCTGTGACCGGCGGCAAGTGCCGGGCCCGGCAATTCCCGCGCAGCCCGCGCTGCGCGGGGTAGCGCCACCGTTCGGGTGCAGACCGCGGCGGCACAGACTCGGAGCCATCACGGCCTCTGCGGCTGGGCCGGCTCGGCCGCTCCGAGCAGGCGCACGGCGAATTGCGCGTAGATGTCGGCCACCCGCTGCGCGGCGAGCTCGAACCGCGGCGTGTACCCATACGCCACGCGTATACCCATGGCGCCGATCGCCGCCACCGCGAGCCCCACGTGCGCAATCCGGAACACCCTGCGCTCGAGCCCGCGGCGCACGAGGTCTTCGAGCACCTGAATGGATTGATTGCGCAGCTCGAAGTTCCCCGCGCCGAGCGCGCTCGAAATCAGCGCAGTGCCTCCGTGCGACTTCGCGGCACGCTCCATCCGTGCACAAAGAGAACTCCGACCGCATCCGGACCGTCCGAATGATTCTGTACCGCGGCCACATCGACTCGAGCAGGCGGAACATCAGCCAGCCGCGAAATCCCGCGCCGCGGTTACGACCGCCCCGCCTCGGGGAACCCTGAGTCGATCCGTGCGCCGGGACTGGAGACTAGCGCAGCACCCAATGGCGCACCTCCTGCATCTGCAGAAATCGCTCCGCATTCACACCCTGAAGCAAGGCAGCCGTGGCGAGCAACCCGGCTTCCGTGCAGCTGCCCCCGGCAACCGTTACAGAGCGCGGCGCACCAACGATTGGCCAGCCGGTAAGCGGGTTGAGCACGTGCCCATAGCGCACGCCATCCTTCAGAACAAACCGATACGAGTCCCCGCTGGTGGCGAGCGCACCACGCTCGAGCTCGAGCAGCGCCGCGGCCTGCTTTTCGGTATCCGGTCGCTCGATTCCGACGTACCACTTGCCCCGCGGCGGCGG
>DAHXNV010000179.1 GCA_027365225.1 Gammaproteobacteria bacterium | reverse complement strand
AGGAGGCCACCACGACACATCTCGCCCGCAAACAGTCCACCCCCATGCAGCCCACCCACGCAGCGCCCGCCGCAAGACAGGCCACCACAAGACAGGCCGCCGGAGATCCGACCGCTCGACGGGCCGACGAGACCACCCACGCCGCCGTCCACCCGGGCGGCCGACGACCCGGGCGGCAGATCGCGAGACGGCTGGTCGTGGCCGGCCTGCTCGCCGGTGCCCTCGCCGTGGTGCTCGCCTCGCCTGCCTACGCGGCCGGTGGGGGCACCCAGACCCTCAGCGGGCTGATCTCGAACCTCACCACCTGGATCGTCGGGATCCTGGCCGGGGTCGCCACGCTGTTCCTCACCATCGGCGGGCTGCGCTACCTGACCGCCGGCGGGGACCCCGGACAGGTCGAAAAGGCCAAGACCGCCCTCAAGTCCGCGGCCGTCGGCTACGCGCTCGCCGTCCTGGCCCCGCTCATCGTGTCCATCCTCGCCTCCCTCGTCGGCGGCGGCTGATGCGACCCCTCCCCGCCTGGC
>DAHXNV010000178.1 GCA_027365225.1 Gammaproteobacteria bacterium | reverse complement strand
CCACGGCACTTCTCTGGGCGAAGACCGGCCCAGAGGATGCGTGGCATTCGCTTGGTGGACATCTTGTCGACGCTGCCATGACTGCCGCCAAGCTCTGGGACGAATGGATGGCTCCTCGAACCCAAGCATGGCTTGCTGCCCCATTTGGTGACGAGGAGCTGGGGCGAGCGTTTCTTGCGTGGCTTGCCGGTTGCCACGACCTCGGGAAAGCCAGCCCGGCGTTTCAGATCCAGGTTGAGCGGCTGGCAGATCCACTCCGAATCGCTGGGTTCAATCTCCCCGCCGCTCTTCCTAACCGCAAACTGGCCCCGCACGCATTGGTGTCGGCGGCGATCATCGGGGCGCTTGTCCACGATGAGTTTGGCTGGCCGGTCCGGGCAACTACCGGGGTAGCCGCAATCCTCGGCGGGCATCATGGGACGTTCCCAGCGGAGGGGTTCCGCAGAGGCCCGGATCGGCGCCCCGATCTATACGGGTGGTCCAACGACCCCACAGACCTGTGGATGGTGGCCCGACGGGAGCTG
>DAHXNV010000177.1 GCA_027365225.1 Gammaproteobacteria bacterium | reverse complement strand
GGCCCCTCCCCTGCCGTAGGCATTCCCTGCATCGCCTGCATTTGGCCCATCATCTGCTCCATCATCAGTTGCATCATGTCGAGACGGTTCTGCATCTGATCCCGCATCCGGTCGTGCATCCGCTGGCACTGTTGCGCGGAGGGTGCATTCCGACTGCCGCCACCCATCATGCCGTTATCCATCATCCCGTGTCCCATCGAGGGACCGCCTATCATTCCCCGAGGCATCATGCCAGACATCATCCGCCCGCCCATGGCGCGCATGGCCTGCATCTGCTCCATCATGGTGTGCATGTGCTCGCGCAGCAGCGTCGCTCTCTCCTTGGGACTCTTTGTCGCACGGATACGCCGCATTTGCTCCTGCATGAGTTTCATCCGAGCTTCCATCGCGTTGAGATGCTTTGCGGCCATCGCAGCCGGTTTGGCTCCTTGAGTCGCCGGCGACCGGGGTGAGGAGGGCGCGGCCTGCGCGGCCGCGATCGCCAACAACGCCAGGGCAACGCCCGGCCATACAATTGAGAGTCTGA
>DAHXNV010000176.1 GCA_027365225.1 Gammaproteobacteria bacterium | reverse complement strand
GGCGCGGACGCGCCCGCGATGCCGAGCAGCAGCGGAAAGTTGCTGCCGGTCACCAAGGTGGTGGTGACCTCGGCGGCGGCCATGCGCTCCGGCAAGGTTCCCCTGGCCCTGCCGTACCAGCCACCCCTCGCCCCGGTCATCGGGCTGCCCGCTACCGGCGGTTCGCTCACCGTCGTCACCTGGTGCTGCTCGCCCGGCGACGGAGCCCTCACCTGGAGCGTGCTCTTCTCGCTGGCTGCGCACGTGGTCGAGCGGCAGCGCCGATCAGGGCTCGCCCAGGTAGCACAAGCCAACGGCGAGCGCGTGCTCGCACCAGCTCCCCGGGTCGCCGTCCGCACACTCGCACTCGCTACCCAGTGGACCTCCGACGTGGTGGACCATCGCCAGATACGACTTGTCGTCGTGGACCGTCCCGCAGATGCTCCACTCGTCCTCGTACAGGTCATCGATCGTGCCGACGAGCAGCCGGGCCCGCTCCAGGCGATCCCTTCCGGCCAGCTGCTCCAAGTCGTGCTCGCTGAACAACT
>DAHXNV010000175.1 GCA_027365225.1 Gammaproteobacteria bacterium | reverse complement strand
GATCACCGGCTATGTCGATGTGGTGAGCGAGCGCGCCTATCGCTATCGCCCCGGCGAGGCCTCGGAGCTGATCGCGCTCCCCGCCGCGATCGCCGCGCGCGAACGGGAGGCTCGCGCCGGCTTGCTCGAGACCCTCGCCGACCATGACGACGCCTTGTTGGAAAAACTTCTCGAGGATATCGAGCCGACGACGGGGGAAGTGTTTCACCAGCTCAGCCGCGGCGAGGCGATGGGTGCGATCGCCGAGGTGCTGTTCGGCGCCGCCGATCGCCGCCAGGGGGTGCGGCGGCTGTGGAAGGCGCTCCGCCACGACGCGCCGGATCCGGCCCTGACCGCGCGTCGGCACGGCGTCGCCGACGGTGATGCGCCGCTCGCCCAGGTTTTCAAGACCCTGCATGCCGGGCACGCCGGCAAACTCTCCTATGCGCGGATCTGGCGCGGCGTGGTGCGCGAGGGCATGAGCCTGAACGGGGCGCGGCTCGGCGGCATCCAGCGTCCGTTGGGCGAGGAGCTGCAAAAGATCGCCGAG
>DAHXNV010000174.1 GCA_027365225.1 Gammaproteobacteria bacterium | reverse complement strand
AGACGGCCCTTGCACTTAACGTTGAAAAATACTACCGCATGAATGGTGAAACTGCCATTGGAAATTTTTTGATCAGATCATACAAAATTCCCCATGACGCAGTTGATCCTGTTGGTTACGTTATTGAATATAAGGGGAAGAAGATATCCGTTTTTTCCGATATGGGGCATTTTCCAGATGATCTGATTGAACCTATGTCAAATTCCGATATTCTTGCTCTGGAATCAAATCATGATGTTGAGATGCTCCGGAATGGAAAATACCATGAGAAACTGAAGAAGAGAATACTAGGGCCATACGGGCACCTTTCAAATGAGCAGACTGGAGAGGCTCTGACAAAGATTGCATCCGGAAAATCAAAGATCCTTCTTCTCCATATCAGCAGGGAAAACAATACCCCTGAACTTGCACTGAATCATGTGAAGACATACATGGATAACCGAAATCTGAAATACAGCTCAATGGAATGTGCTCTTCAGGATACGGGATCTTCATGCTCAGTGCGCAAGGAATACGCCGACCTGCTGCGCCG
>DAHXNV010000173.1 GCA_027365225.1 Gammaproteobacteria bacterium | reverse complement strand
AATAAAAAAGTGTTTTATTTCAGGAAATAAGTGTGATGAAGGCGGCCTTTGCACTGTGCAGCCGATTCTCAGCTTCCTGAAATATGACACTGTTAATACTGTCTGCAACATCGTCGGTTACTTCAAGTCCTCTGTGCGCAGGAAGGCAATGCATAAAGATGTAGTCTTTTTTAGCCTCTGAGACAAGTTCAGAGTTTACCTGAAATGGTTTGAATGCCTTTTCCTTGATCTCTTTCTGCTTCTCCTCTCCCATGGATATCCAAACATCGGTGTATATGACATCTGCATCTGCAACGGCTTCCTTTGGATTTGTTGTGGCTGAAATCTTGGCACCTGTCAATCTGGCTATCTCTCTTGCCTTTGCAATGTATTTTTCATTGGGCTTGTATTGTTCAGGTGTACCGATAGACATATCCATTCCTAAGAGTGCACAACCAAGAACCAGAGAATTTACCATATTATTTCCATCCCCCACATAAGAAAATTTAAGGTTACTGGTTCTGCCTTTCTTTTCTGCAATAGTCATAAAGTCT
>DAHXNV010000172.1 GCA_027365225.1 Gammaproteobacteria bacterium | reverse complement strand
TGGTCTGGCAGGATACCCGCACGGCGCCGATGATCCCGCATTTCGCCGCGGGCGGGCAAGGCGCGCGCATCCGGGCGCGCACCGGGCTGCCACTCGCGAGCTATTTCTCGGCGCTCAAGCTCCATTGGCTGCTCCATCATGTCGCGGGCGCGCGCGCGCGAGCGGAGGCGGGTGAGGTGCTGTTCGGCACCCTCGATTCCTGGCTCGCCTGGCACCTCACCGGCGGGCCGGCGGGCGGACTGCACATCACGGATGTGACGAACGCCAGCCGCACGCAATTGATGGACCTCGCCAGCTGCGCCTGGGATGAGGGGCTACTGGAAATTTTCGCGATCCCGCCGGCCTGCCTGCCGCGCATCGTCTCGTCCTCGGCGCGGCTCGGCACAATTGCCAGGGCCCCGCTCAAGGGCGTTCCGCTCGCCGGGATGATCGGCGATCAGCAGGCGGCCCTCGTCGGGCAGGCCTGTTTCGCCCCCGGCGAGGCCAAGAACACCTACGGCACCGGCAGTTTTTTGCTGATGAACACCGGCACCAC
>DAHXNV010000171.1 GCA_027365225.1 Gammaproteobacteria bacterium | reverse complement strand
TCGCGTGCGTCGCGGCGCCAGCTACCACGGTATCGCGCTCAATGTCTGCAACGACCTGGGGCCGTTCGAGCGCATCAATCCGTGCGGATTTCCGGGTCTGCAGATGACCGATTCGATTAATATATTGTTTGCATTTAGTACTTGTGGATTCTGATACTGCCAATCCTTATAATTTAAAAGGCATAAAGCCAAGGGAATATCAGATTAACATTGCAAGGGAAGCATCAGGTAAGAACACCTTAGTAGTATTGCCAACAGGTCTTGGTAAAACTATAATAGCTGCAATACTGGCAAAGGTTTCACTAGATAATGGGAGAAGAGTTATCCTGATTGCTCCAACCAGACCACTGATAGATCAGCATCTAAAGACATTTACTGAATTATTCAGCGAACAAAACCTGATTATTTCAGGTATCACCGGACAGACCAAGATCAGTGAAAGAAAAAACATATGGCAGAAATCAAATCTTATAATATCAACACCTCAAACTGTTTTAGGAGACATTATGAGGAATATCGTAGAATTAAACTCCTA
>DAHXNV010000170.1 GCA_027365225.1 Gammaproteobacteria bacterium | reverse complement strand
CGGCGCTGATCCCGCGGTCGGCCGCCGTGTCCGATCCGACTCCCCTCGATCGTCCCGTGTGGGCGAGCCTGGGTTCATGAAAGAACCAAACCTTAAAAATATAGTTGCCCCAATATCTAGATCTCTGGTAGGAGGAAAAGTAAAAATTGTTATCCATAACCAGAGATTTGTTGAATTGGGGTTTGAAGAAGGAAAAGGGAAATTAACAATTATAGATGAAGAAAAGATAGTTCGGATAAGGAAATATATCCCTAAAAGGTTCTTAAAATTCTCATTCATTAAAGGCATCGCAAACATAATGAAGTCTTCCGGATACTATTTTGAGGTCAGAGATCAGACCGGTCTGCTTGTTGAGTTTGGAAGCGGAGTTAAATCAATAACAGGTGATGTAAAAGTCAAGATACATTCTATTATTAAGTATTTGCACGGATAGAAGCTCCTGAAAATTTAAATCTGGAAGTATCATAAATTTTGGTAAATAATTTTTTTATCGATTGTATTTAAAGAGGTTTAAAAAAAATATCTCTAAATTTCA
>DAHXNV010000016.1 GCA_027365225.1 Gammaproteobacteria bacterium | reverse complement strand
CAGTGGTTCTCGGCGTGGCGTGAAGGGCGGTATTGGACTAAACCGCATCGCGGTAGTCGCGAGTTTCTGGCCCTTCCAATAGACGACGCGGCACGAGCTTTCCTGCCTCGGGTCTGCTGCGCAGGGGCTCCTGCCGAGCGGCGAGAAGCCGCCAGCTCCACGCCGCGGGCAGCAGACCCGCCGGTGCGCGCCATGTGGATCACCGCGACGGGTTCCGTGGTGCTCACCGTGCTCGGTGCCGCGGGCGGCTATCTCTACGCGCTGGACGGACATCACGGCACCCTCGCATGGGCGGAGAGTCGGCAGGGACGCGACACGCATGCGCTGGATGCCGCCAATGCCCAGCTCGGCGGGCCAGACCGTTTCATTGGGTGCAATGAGGCCGGCTGGCGCCGCCTTCGCGTGCGTCGAGGACTCGGCTACTGCTGGACGTATTCTGCGCCCCGCGGTCAGCCGCCCGGCGGGTGGGTGCTACCGACGGGAACATGCTGACCTCCGGCATACCGGAGCTTGCCGCGCGTCCTGGTCATCCCCGCACCGGCGCGGGGCCCGCCCAAGTCGCATCCCCCGCCGGGGAAATGGACTGTCGAACCCGCTTTTCCATGTTCGGGGGTCCGAACCCACCCTATTGATTCACAAGGGATCTTCGATTCTGGCGGAGAGGGTGGGATTCGAACCCACGAACACCCGTGAAGATGTTACTGGAATTCCAGTCCAGCGCCTTCGACCGCTCGGCCACCTCTCCACGCACCAAACCTCGTATGCGTCCCTGGACGTGCACCCCGCTCCTGCTTGCCTGCAGGGTCGTTCGCGTACCGAACGTGCACGCCTTCCGCGCGCTCGAGCAAGACACCGCGCTCACGCCTGCCCTCTGCTCGGTGCCTCACAAGCGACCCGTAGCGGATCGGGAATGATACGCGATGGGACCGGCACCCGCAGGTGGACCGCCCGATTCGCGCGCCGCTCAGTCCCGCGGGCTGGGCTGAGCGTGCGCCACGAGGTACGAAGGCGGCGCGTCCAGGCAAGGCCGCCCAGCCGGCGGCGGCGGTGTCGGCCCTTTCAGTGACGGCACCACCAGCGAGTTACGGGTATCCGGCGCATCGAGGCCAATCGGGATCTTCAGCGGTGGAATGGTGCGGGCCAACGTGTAATGCCGCGGCTTGGTGCATGACCTCGCGGTGATGGCACGCCAGGTCTGACAGCCCGACAGCACCGGCACAACGGCGGCTAGAACCCACGCAGCTCTGAACTTCACGAACGAATTCCTCGCTGACGATCGCATCAATGCCGTTCCTCAATCCATAAAAACCCGATCCGGCGGAATCGGAATGCATCTCCAAGACGCCACCTGAACAGTAGTGATGGCGATCCGCGGGAGGGTCCCGCAGCCCCCAAGCCGAGCAGCGCTCACGCTGCAAGCGCAGCCCTCGGAAGGGGAGCCGCAAAACCCGGCCCAGGCATGCGCGGTTTGAGCATCGTCTCGCGCCTCATCACGGACCTGTTCCAGCGCCGCAGGTTCCGCATGGATTGCGCACAGCGCTGCTCGTCTGGTGCCGCAGGATCGACTCCCCCGCACGACCGAGCGCTCAACGAGCCGTCTCGCCGATACGAGCCGTCAACCATACACAAGATTCCAGGGATCATGCAACAGATCCTCGCCGTCCTCTCCGACCCGCCGCGGCTCAGGCCATCAGCCCCGCCTCTTGCAGCGCCGCTCGCACTTGCGGCCGATAGGCTTCCGACAGCTCAGTCAGCGGCAGCCGAATCCCGCGCCCGATGCGGCCGAGCTCGGCCAGCGCCCATTTGACCGGGATCGGATTGGCCTCGAGAAACAGCGCGCGATGCAATCTTTGCAGCGGGGCATCCAGCTCGGCGGCCCTCGGGCCATCCCCCGCAAGCGCCGCTGCGACCATCTCGGCCATCGCCCCGGGGGCGACATTGGCGGTCACCGAAACGACACCCCGGGCGCCCGCAACGATGGCTTCCTGCGCGGTGGCATCATCACCGCTCAGAACGACAAATCCGGCGGGGCTGCTGGCCAGCAGTCGCCGCACCCGCTCGGCACCGGGCACAGCCTCCTTGATCGCCACGACGCCCGGCAGTTGCGCGAGCCGCCCAGTTGTCTCGGGCAGCATGTCCACGGCGGTGCGGGCGGGAACATTGTAGAGAATCAGCGGTTTGTCCGCCGCCTCGGCGACGGCGGCGAAGTGCCTGTACAGCCCCTCCTGCGTCGGCCGGTTGTACGCGGGCGTCACCACCAGAAGCGCATCGATAGGCAGCCCCGAGAGCCATTGAACCCGCGCCACGGTGACAGCGGTACTGCTCGAGCCCGCCCCGGCGATGATCGCGATGCGGCCGGATGCGGCCTCACAGGCCCGCTCCGTCAGCTCGCGCAGCTCCGATTCCGATAAGGTGGGCGATTCACCCGTCGTGCCGCCGACCACGACAGCGCGGGTACCGCTTTCGATGTGCCAGTCGATCAACCCCTTCCATGCGGAGAAATCAACCGTTCCATCGGCACTCATGGGCGTTACGATGGCGACCAGGCTTCCGGTGGCCACCGCGGCGATCACGCGACTGTCTGTCGCAGGGGGGATAAGCGGGCTCAAGAGGATCTTCGATCGTGGGACTGCGGGAACGGGCTTGGAGCACCTGGAAGTATATCCGCTATCGAGCCGATTGCGAGGCGCCCCGGACGCCTTGCGCACCGAGGCGCCCGACCCGATGCGGCGGTCGCCAGCACGGTACTCTCCCGGTACACTCTTCGTCCCGAGCACAGCAATGCCCGCGCGATACATACGATGAAGCAGCACCTGGCCGTTTCGGCGATCGGTAGCGACAGGACGGGGATGGTCCACGAGCTGACCCGGGTGATCAGTGACTGCGGGGGCAACATCACCGAGAGCCGCATGGCGGCCCTGGGAACCGAATTCGCGATGCTCCTGCTCGTGTCGGGCAACTGGCATGCCCTTGCCAAACTCGAATCCGAGTTGGCGCGCTTGTCGGGCAATGGCACGTTCAACGTGCAATTGAAACGCACCGAGCTGCGCCCCTCCCGCACCGACATGCTGCCGTACTCGATCGACGTGGTCAGCCTCGATCAGAGCGGGATCGTTTCCGGCTTGTCCGGCTTCTTCGCCAGCCGTGACATCGACATCGCGGAGGTGTCCACGCGCAGCTATCCGGCCGCCCACACCGGCGCGCCGATGTTCTCCGTCCAGATGATCGTGAACGTCCCGAGCCGCATCCCGGTGGCCCACCTGCGCGAAGAGTTCATGGATTACTGCGATTCGCTCAATCTTGACGCCATTCTCGAACCGGTGAAATCCTAGAATGCCCAAAGTCGCGCTCGGGACCAAAGTCCCCGATTTCTCCCTCCCTTCGACCGGCGGCGAGACCTTCAGCCTCAAGGCCGCCGCCGGCAAGGCGCTCGTCATCTACTTTTATCCCAAGGACATGACCTCCGGGTGCACACGCGAGGCGCAGGACTTTCGCGACCGGCACGCCGCGTTCCTCGCGGCCGGCGCGCGCGTGGTCGGCATCTCGCGCGACAGCCTCGCCGCGCACGAGAAGTTCAAGAGTCAGCAACGCCTGCCCTTCGAGCTGCTGAGCGATGCCGACGAGCGGGTCTGCGGGCTGTTCGACGTCATCCGCGAGAAGAGCTTGTACGGGCGCAAGTACTTCGGGATCGAGCGCAGCACCTTCCTGATCGACAAGCGCGGCGTGCTGCGCCACGAATGGCGCAAGGTGAAGGTTCCCGGACACGTGGAGCAGGTGCTTGAAGCAGCCCGCGCGCTCTGAACCGACGGCCTCGGGTCCGGCCGCTCACGTCGCGATCGACACGCAACCAATGCCGAAGAGGCCCAAGGCGCGCGGCGAGCGGCGCATATTCGTGCTCGACACCAACGTGTTGATGCATGATCCGGCCTGCATCTTTCGCTTCGAAGAGCACGATGTCTATCTGCCCATGATCGTGCTCGAGGAACTCGACTCGCACAAGAAAGGCATGTCCGAAGCCTCGCGCAACGTGCGCCAAGTGAGCCGGTTCCTCGATGACATGATGCGTGGGGCCACCAAGGAGCAGATCGATCGGGGCCTGCCGCTGCCCGCGAGCTTCACCGGCAATCACGGCAAGCCGCCCTGTTCCGGGCGACTCTACTTCCAGACACGATTTCCCGCCGTGGCGCCGGTTCTGCCGGCCGGCGGGAACGACAACGCCATCCTGGCCCAGACGTTGACGCTGCAGCGCGAGCGTGCGGACACGAAAGTGATTCTGGTGTCCAAGGACATCAACCTGCGCATCAAGGCCGCCGTGCTCGGCGTGCACGTCGAGGACTATTACAGCGACAAGACTCTGGAGGATTCCGACGTGCTGTTCGGCGGCATGTCCGAGCTGCCGGCGGACTTCTGGGAGCGCCATGGCCAGGGAATGCGCTCGTGGAAGGAAGGCGAGCGCACGTTCTACGAGATTTCCGGCCCCGAAGTCGAGCAGTGGCAGATCAACCAGGGCGTATATCAGAGCGTCGAGCAGGGCATCGAGGGCATCGTCCGGCGCATCGAGAACGGCCGGGCGGTGATCGAGCTGTTGCGCGATCATCGCAACGAGCGCCACGGAATCTGGGGAATCACCGCGCGCAACCGCGAGCAGAACTTCGCCCTGAATCTGCTGATGGATCCGCAGATCGACTTCGTCACGATACTCGGGCCGGCCGGCACGGGCAAGACTCTACTGACGCTGGCGGCCGGACTGATGCAGACGCTGGAGAGCAACCGCTTCGCCGAGATCATCATGACTCGCCTCACCATCCCGATCGGCGAGGATATCGGCTTCCTGCCCGGCACCGAGGAGGAGAAAATGGAGCCGTGGATGGGGGCGTTGATGGACAACCTGGAGGTGCTCACCGGCGGGCAGGAAGGCGGCAATTGGGGCCGGGCCGCCACCCAGGACCTGCTGCGCAACCGCATCAAGATCCGCTCGCTCAATTTCATGCGCGGGCGCACCTTTCTCAACCGCTTCCTGATCCTGGATGAGGCACAGAACCTCACCCCCAAACAGATGAAGGCCCTGGTCACCCGGGCCGGCCCGGGAACCAAGCTCGCCTGTCTCGGCAATGTCGCGCAGATCGACACCCCGTATCTGACCGAGACGACCTCCGGGCTGACGTACGTGGTGAACCGCTTTCGCGCCTGGCCGCACGCGGGCCACGTCACGCTGGTCCGCGGCGAGCGCTCGCGCCTGGCGGATTTCGCCTCGGACGCGCTCTGATCGTCATTCCGAACTGACCGATACGCACTGCCGCGCGCGGCGCACCTGTCGCAAATCGCGCAGCTGCCGCTCCTGCTGGTGGCGCTCTGCCCGCGCAGGCGCGGCCCGGCGCCATTGGCGCGCGGCGTCCACTGCCCGGGCTCACCGCGCCAAGCGGATCGGGTACACTGCGTCTCCGGGCGCGTGACACGATGGGCAAGTTTCTCTTGTGACAAGGAAACCGACTGCGGCCGCCTCAGGTCCAACCTGCATGCGCGCAATCGTATGGATGGTGCTGGCCGCCTTCCTGAACACAACGGTCGCGCCCGCTGCCGTTGCAGCGGCACTCCCCTCTCCCGCGGCCCCTACACCGAGCGCGGCCGCTCCTCGGCCATCGGCCTCCGCGGCCGCTCCCCCGCCTCTGCCGCCGATCCCGCTCACCACCGATCTGCCCTCGGCGCTCGAGTCGCAGCTGCCCGGCCTGGGAAGTCCCGCCTCCGCGGCCCTGCCGTTCCACGAGCAGTACCAGATCGGCTACGAGATGATGCTGCAGCTGCGCGCGCAGCATCGTCTCCTGCAGGACCCCGAGGTCGAAGAGTACCTGAACTCGATCGGCAGGCGCCTCGCCGCGCAAAGCCATCTCGGCGCGGCGACGTTTCACTACCTGTGCATCAATACGCCGGTGGTCAACTCCGAGGCCGCCCTGGGCCACTTCGTCTTCATCAACTCCGGCCTGATTCTCTTCACCGACACCGAGTCGCAACTGGCCGCGGTGATGGCCCACGAGACGGCGCACGAAGTGCAGAACCACATCGCGCGCAAGATCCTCAACGCCCAGCACGCCAATATCGATTCGCTCGCGGGCATGTTCGCCGCCATTCTGCTCGGCGTGGCCGGCGGCGGCGGCGGACAGGCGATCGCGGGCGGCGTGGTTGCCTCGCAGGGCCTGGCTCAACAGGAGCAGATCGATTACAGCCGAAGCGTGGAAGAGGAAGCCGACCGCGTCGGTCTGGAGCTGATGGCCGCCGCGGGCTTCGACCCTGAAGGCATGCCCCAGATGTTCGAGAAGCTGATGAGGCTGCAGGGACTGCAGGGCGCCTGGGTTCCCGCGGTACTCATCGGCCACCCGATGACCGCCGCGCGCATCGCCTATTCCGAGGCGCACGCGGCGCAATACCCACCGGTACCCGACGTCAGCTCGCCCGATTATTACATCATCAAGGCCCGCATACGGGTCATCACCGCCCGGCCCGGCCAGCACGTCGAGCGCTACTACGCACGGCGCATCGCCGCGGGCATGCACAGCATCGGCACCGAGTACGGGTATGCTCTGGCGCTGATGCGCAACGATCAAGCCCGGCGCGCCGTGCCGATCCTGACACGCCTGCTCCAGGAGCATTCCGAGCTGCATCTGCTCTACTCGGCCCTGGGCCAAGCTCAGGCGCGGGCGGGCCACATGAGGCAAGCGCTGGCGACGTTCGCACAAGCCAAGCGGCTGTTTCCCCTCAATGTGCCGGTCACCGTGCGCTACGCCCAGACGCTGATGCTCGCCGGGAAATATGCGCGGGCACATCGGATGCTGAACAGTCTATTCAACGTCGTGGAGCCGACGCTGAGCGAGATCCGGCTCACGGCGCGGGCCGCCGGCGCCGCCGGCGATCTCGGCGGCGCCTACTCCGACATGGGCCAATACCAGCTCGCCGTGGGCAATCTGCCCCTCGCCGCGAAACAGTTTGAAATCGCCCTGACGATGCCGAACCTGAACAATGTGCAACGCGCCCGCATCAGCGCGCAACTGAAACAGGTCAGGAATTACCTCGCCATCCTGCGCGCGCACAAGGACTGAGGACCGGGGCGCCGGCCGGGCCGGCGCGCCAATGCAAGCGACTGCTGATACACTGCGCAATTGCACCGCGCATGGACATGCCATGGACTCACGACACAAAGCGCTCAGACTCCTCGCTCTGTCGGCTCTCTCACTGTCGCTGTTCGGCTGCGCCGCGGTCCCGCGCGCGCAGCGCGATCCGCGCGATCCCTGGCAGCGCATGAACCGGGCGACGTTCAAGTTCGACATGGGATTCGAGAAGCACGTCGCCGCTCCGGTGGCGAGCGGCTACCAGGCGACGGTGCCTCATGTGGTACGGCTGGGCATCACGAACTTCTTCGATAACCTGGAGTACCCGGCCGTCATCGTGAACGATCTGCTGCAGGGGCAATTCAAGTGGTTTCTCAAGGATACCTGCCGGCTGGTCGTGAACTCGACGCTCGGCCTCGGCGGCCTGCTCAACCCCGCCTCGCAGATCGGTCTGCCGCGGGATGACCGGGATTTCGGCCAGACCTTCGGCAAATGGGGCATCCCGCCCGGCCCGTATCTGGTGCTGCCCATCCTCGGGCCCTCGGACGTGCGCGATGCCGTCGGGCGGGCGATCGATGTCTTCGCCAGTCCGACGCACTACACGCCCAATACTTTGATCTGGTACACGCCCGATGCCGTCGATGCCCTCAACGACGATGCGCGCCTGCAGCCGACGCTGCACCTGGTCATGCACTCGTACAACCCATATGCGTTCATGCGCCACGCCTATCTGTCGCAGCGGCACTACATGGTGCACGGCCCGAGCCGCGGCAACCCGGCCGCCGCGGAGCTGAAGGCGCTGCACAGCGCGGGCAAGTGACGTCCGCGCGCGGCGCGGCTCAAACACCCTGCTGGAGCAATCCGTCGACGGCGCTGATGCGCGCCAGACGCAGCAAGTCCTCCGGCAGGTGCTCGAAGCGCAG
The DNA here is from genome assembly GCA_027365225.1 of Gammaproteobacteria bacterium. Taxonomy (GTDB): domain Bacteria; phylum Pseudomonadota; class Gammaproteobacteria; order Steroidobacterales; family Steroidobacteraceae; genus 13-2-20CM-66-19. Next base: position 34,455 of record DAHXNV010000016.1, on the reverse strand, counting down.
GTGCCGCCCCGCCCGACGCGCCTCGGCGAGCCAGTCGAGCAGCACAGCGAGCCCGGCGCTGTCGGTCGGGCCGAGTGCCGCGCAATCGATCACCAGCGCGCTCTGCGCGGCACCCACGGCCGCAAGGCCCGCCGCGTGTGCGCGCCGCGCCGTGGCGAAGACGAGCGGTCCGCCCGCCTCGCTGCGCTCGGGCGCGCGGACCGTGAATTGGAAGCCCCCGTCCGCAGATCCGGTTGGATTGCCCAAGCTCGCCACGCTCAGTGCTTCTTGGGATGCGGTTTCGGCGCGTTCAGCTTCTCGCCGCCCTCGAGGCGTTCGATCACGGCATCCAGACCGTCCTGCTGCAGCTGCGGGGCCAGCTCGGCACGATAGCTCATGTCGTAACTGACACCTTCGACCACCAGATCAAACACCTTCCAGCCGCTCGGGGTCATGAGGACGTAAAAGTCGAGCGGCAAGCGCGTCCCGTTCGTCTCCGTCAGGACCGTGCGCACGGTGGCCGAAGTCGTGCCCGGCCGCAGATGGGTCGGATAGACCGTCAGCATGTGCGAGTGGAAGTCCAGCAGCGCGGTGCCATAGCTCTTGACCAGCGCCTTGCGCATGGCCGTGATGAAACGCTGCTTCTGCTGCGCCGAGACGTGCCGTCCGAAGCGTCCGAGAACCAGATCGGCGGCGAGCGCCGCGTCGAAATGCGGCAGCAGGTACTTCTCGATGATCGCCGAGATCTGCTGTGGGTGGGCGCGCAATTCGGCGCGGTGTCCGTCGATCTCCTTCAAGAGCGCATCGGCAACCGAGCGGACCATCTGTGAGGGCTGCTCGAAGGACGCCGGCGCGGCCTGGGCCGTTGCGGCGGAGGCAAGTCCGGGCTGCAGCAGCAGCGCCGCGGCGCACGCCGCCGCGGCGATGACGGTCGAGAATTTCATCATTTGGACTCCTTTGCGTCGTCACCGGAGCCGTGGCTCTTGTTCGCCTCGGTGGCGAAGAACTTGTTGATCAGGTTCTCCAGCACCAGCGCCGATTGAGTTTCCAGGATCCGGCTGCCGTTGCTGAGATAGGTCGGCATCGCCCCGGGACTGATGGCGATGTACTGGCCGCCGAGCAGCCCCTCGGTGTCGATCGCGGCGGAGCTGTCCGCCGGAATCTGGTTGAAGCGCGGATCGATGCGCAGCCAGACCTTGGCGCGCTCGGTATTGGTGTCGAAATCGATTCTGGTCACCTGGCCGATGCGCACCCCCGCCATGCGCACGGGAGCCCCGACCTTCAGATCGCCGATGTTGTCGAACTGCGCGGTCACGGCGTAGCCGGCCGGCTTTTTGAAGGAGAACTTCAAACCGTTCGCCGGCAACTGCATGCTGAGGAACAGCAGCGCGGCGAATCCGAGCAGCACGAACAGGCCCGTGCCGATTTCAAGAGAGCGGTTGGCGCGCATGGCGGATTGAATCCTCTTACAAAAATACGGCGGTCAGCACGTAATCGAGCAACAAGATCATCACCGACGAGGCGACCACGGTGCGCGTGGTGGCCCTGCCGATGCCCTCGGCGGTCGGCTCGGAGTGGTACCCCTCGTTGACCGCGATCAGGCTGACGACGGCGCCGAACACGACGCTCTTGACGACTCCCTCGGTCACATCCTTGAGCGCCACCGCGCTTTGCGCCTGCGACCAGAATATGCCGTGATCGACGCCGAGAAACTGCACGCCGATCAGCTGCGCGCCGAACAGCCCGACGACGGTGAAGATCGCCGTCAGCAGCGGCACCGCGATCAATCCGCCGAGGAAACGCGGCGCGGCCACGTGGCGGATCGGATCGACGGCCATCACGTCCATGGCCGTCAGCTGGTCGGTGGCGCGCATCAAGCCGATTTCCGAGGTGAGCGCGGTACCGGCGCGGCCGGCGAACAGCAGCGCCGTCAGCACCGGGCCGAGCTCCTTCAGCAGCGCCAGCGCCACCGCCGTGCCGAGCGCCTCGGTGGCACCGAAGCGGTTGAGAACATCGTAGAACTGCAGGCCCAACACCATGCCGGTGAACAAGCCCGAGAGCATGATGATGATGAGCGAGCGCGCCCCGGCATTGTAGATCTGCGCAATGATCAGTCGCGGCCGGCCGAGCGCCGGGCCGCATGCCGCAAGCAGCCGCACGAAAAATATGCCGGTCTCGCCGCTCTTGCGCACGAGCTCGAGCACGCCCACCCGGGCTCCGTTGCTCATCCCGAGACCTCCATGAGCTGCTCGGCGTAATCAGGCGCAGGATAATGAAAGCGCACGGGCCCCTCGGGGCCGCCGGTCATGAACTGACGCACGGTTGCCGAATCACTGCTCGCCAGCTCCGCGGGCGTGCCCGAGGCGACCACCTTGCCCTCCGAGAGCAGGTAGCTGTAATCGGCAATGGTGGCGATCTCGTGTACGTCGTGCGAGACGACCACGCTGGTGATCTTCAGCGCATCGTTCATCTGCTTCACCAGGCGCAAGATCACCCCCAGGGAGATCGGATCGAGCCCGACAAACGGCTCGTCGTAGATCAGTATCTCCGGATCCGTGACGATGGCGCGCGCCAGCGCCACGCGCCGCGCCATGCCGCCGGAGAGTTCCGCCGGCATCAGCTCCGCCGCCCCGCGCAGCCCCACCGCCTCGAGCTTGGTGAGCACCAACTTGTGGATCAGCGGCTCGGGCAGGTCCGTGTGCTCGCGAACCGGGAAGGCCACGTTCTCGTACACATTGAGGTCGGTCAACAGCGCGCCGTTCTGGAACAGCACACCCATGCGCCGGCGGGTCGCGTACAGCTCGCGGGTCGTGAGGGCGCCAATATCCCGGCCGAACACCGCCACCCGGCCCCGTCCGGCGTAGATCTCGCCGGTGATCAGCCGCAGCAGCGTCGTCTTGCCCGTGCCGCTCGGCCCCATCACGGCGGTGATCAGGCCGCGTTTCACGGTCAGATCGAGTCCATCGAAGATCGGCCGATCGCCGATGGCATAATGCACGCCGTGGACGTCGATGACCGCGTCGGTCACATCCGAGTTCGGGTTGCTTTGGGAATCGCTCACGCGGGATCTTTCGTACGCGTCCTGCCGGCTCAAGCGGCTTGCTGTTCCATCTCCGCGCTGTAGCGGCCGGTGGCCGCAAGCGCGTTCAAGCGGGCCCGGCGCGCGAACTCCTTCTGTCCGGCCTTGAAGTCGCCGCTGCGCCCGCCCCAGGTCGAGATCGCCGTCTCCTGCAGCGCCCGCCCGTAGCTGAAGGTCAACGACCAGGGCAGCGGCCCCAGACGGTTGATCAGCGACAGATGCAACGTGGCCTCCTGCGGCGACTGACCGCCGGAGAGGAAGGCGATTCCCGGCACGGCCGGGGGCACGTGACGCTTCAGGCAGCGCACCGTGGCCTGCGCCACCGCCTCGGGGGACGCCCGGTGCGCGGCCTTCTTGCCGGAGATCACCATGTTGGGCTTGAGCACCATGCCTTCGAGCTCCACCCGATGATCCTGCAGTTGCTTGAACACGCAGCTCAACGTCGCGTCCGTCACTTCCTCGCAGCGCTCGATCGAATGATCGCCATCCATCAGCACCTCGGGCTCGACAATCGGCACGATCTCGTTCTCTTGACAGAGCGCGGCGTAGCGCGCCAGCGCATGGGCATTCGCCTCGATAGCGAATGCCGTGGGAATTCCCGCGCCGATATCGATGACTGCGCGCCATTTGGCGAAGCGTGCTCCGAGCCTGCGATACTCGACCAGCCGCTCCCGCAGACCGTCGAGCCCCTCGGTGATGGTCTCACCGGCAAAGCCGGCGAGCGGCTTGGCGCCCAGATCGACCTTGATGCCCGGAATGATGCCCTGCTGCGTCAGGTACTGCGCAAACGGCCGGCCGTCGGCGGTCTTCTGCCGGATCGTCTCGTCGTAGAAAATGACCCCGCTGATCCATTCGGCCGCCCCGGGCGTGGTGAACAGCAGCTCACGGTAGGCCCGCCGATGTTCCTCGGTGGATTCGAGCTTGATGGCCTCGAAGCGCTTGCGGATGGTTCCCGTACTCTCATCGGCCGCCAGAAGTCCCTTGCCTGTGACCACCATTGCCTGAGCGATTCGAGCAAGCTCACTGCGATTCATGACGATTCTCCGCGACAGATAGAAAATTCAGCCGCGCGCGCGGATGCATGGGTTTAGCTCTGTCGCGCGCCGCGGGAGCGGCAAGAATACCAAATGACCGGCCCCCCATGCCCTTGGTTCCTTCTCCAATTAGTACTAAAATGGTCCTAGTTAAAGAGGGTACTGCGGATGGTCCGTATCAGCCGGCTCACAGACTACGCCACGGTGCTGCTCGCCGTGCTTGCCACGCAACCGGAGCGCTTGCACACGGCCGCGGCGCTCGCGCAGCAGACGCACGTTGCCGCACCGACCGTGAGCAAGCTGCTGAAGCAGCTGCAGCGGGCCGGACTGGTCGTCTCGACCCGGGGGCTGCACGGCGGCTATCAATTGGCGCGCCCCGCGGCGCAGATCAGCGCCGCGGCCATTCTCGATGCGCTCGAGGGCCCCGTGGCGCTCACCGACTGCGCGGTGGCCCACGGCCACTGCGAGATCGAGCCGACCTGCCGCGTCGGACGCACCTGGCAGCGGCTGAATCTGGCCATCCGGCGCTCCCTCGGGGACGTCAACCTGGCGCAGCTCGCGGGCATCGATCCGATCCACACCCGCCTGCCGGTGCTCGAGCGCGACGTAAAGACGGCGCTGTCTCCGGCACTGCTGCGCCTCCCCAACGCCTGATCCATCAATGAGCCTATCGGACATGAAAGAAGCGACACAGCTCGAGGATCTGCTCGGCCGCGGCTACCGGCACGGCTTCGTCACCGAAATCGACGCCGATACCGTCCCCCCGGGGCTCGATGAGGACGTGGTCCGCCTGATCTCGCGCAAGAAGGCCGAGCCGGCCTTCCTCACCGAGTGGCGCCTGAAGGCGCTGCGGCACTGGCTGACGATGCGCGAACCGCACTGGCCGCAGGCACACTATCCGCCGATCGACTATCAGGCGATCTCCTACTATTCGGCGCCGAAGCGCACCGGCGAGGGACCGAAGAGCCTCGCCGAGGTGGATCCGAAGCTGCTCGAGACCTACGAGAAGCTGGGTGTACCGCTGCACGAGCGGGCGCGGCTCGCGGGCGTGGCGGTAGACGCGGTGTTCGACAGTGTCTCGGTCGCCACGACGTTCAAGCAGCGCCTGCACGAGGCGGGCGTGATCTTTTGTCCGTTCTCCGAGGCGGTGACCGATCACCCCGAGCTCATCGAGCGCTACCTCGGCAGCGTGGTTCCCTACACCGACAACTTCTTCGCGGCGCTGAACTCGGCGGTGTTCTCCGACGGCTCGTTCGTGTACGTGCCCAAAGGGGTGCGCTGCCCGATGGAGCTCTCGACCTACTTCCGCATCAACGCGGCGAAGACCGGCCAGTTCGAGCGTACCCTGATCATCGCCGACGAGGGTGCGTCGGTGAGCTATCTCGAAGGCTGCTCGGCCCCGCAGCGCGACGAGAACCAGCTGCACGCCGCGGTCGTGGAGCTCGTCGCACTCGAGGAGGCCTACATCAAGTACTCGACGGTGCAGAACTGGTATCCGGGTGACGAGCAAGGCGTCGGCGGCATCTACAACTTCGTCACCAAGCGCGGCGAGTGCCGCGGCCGCAACTCGCACATCTCCTGGACACAGGTCGAGACCGGCTCGGCGATCACCTGGAAGTACCCGAGCTGCGTGCTGCGCGGCGAAGGCTCGGTGGGCGAGTTCTACTCGGTGGCCACCGTCAACAATCGGCAGCAGGCCGATACGGGCACGAAGATGATCCACATCGGCCGCGACACGCGCAGCACGATCATCTCCAAGGGCATCTCCGCCGGCCGCGGCCAGAACACCTACCGCGGCCTGGTGAAAGTACTGCCGAGCGCGCACCACGCGCGCAACTTCACCCAATGCGACTCGCTGCTGATGGGCGGGCAATGCGGCGCACATACCTTCCCGTACGTGGAGGTGAAGAACCCCTCGGCCACGGTCGAGCACGAGGCGAGCACCTCGAAGATCAGCGAGGACGAACTCTTCTATTGTCTGGCGCGCGGCATCTCGGCCGAGGATGCGGTCAATCTCATCGTCAGCGGCTTCTGCAAGTCGGTATTCAAGGAGCTGCCGATGGAGTTCGCGGTCGAGGCGCAGAAGCTCCTCGCCGTCAGCCTCGAAGGCGCAGTCGGATAGAAACGCAGGTCACCAGCATGCTTAAGATCGAAAACCTTCACGCCACGGTCGATGGCAAGGAAATTCTCAAGGGACTCGAGCTCGAGGTGCCCGCGGGCGAGGTGCACGCCGTCATGGGGCCGAACGGCTCGGGAAAGAGCACCCTGGCATACGTGCTTGCCGGGCGCCCCGGTTATGCCGTCACCGCCGGCCGGATCAGCTTCCAAGGGCAGGATCTGCTCGCGCTCAGTCCCGAGGAGCGCGCGCGCGCGGGCGTGTTCCTTGGCTTTCAGTATCCGGTCGAGATCCCGGGCGTCAACAACGTCTATCTGCTCAAGGCGGCGATCAACGCCGCGCGCAAGCAGCGCGGCGAGCCGGAGGTCGACGCGTTCGAGTTCCTCACGCTGGTACGCGAGAAGATGCGGCTGATGCGCATGGACGAAAGCATGCTCTCGCGCGGGGTCAACGAGGGCTTCTCCGGGGGCGAGAAGAAGCGCAATGAGATCCTGCAGATGCTGGTGCTCGAACCGCGCCTGGCGGTGCTCGATGAGACCGACTCGGGCCTGGATATCGATGCGCTCAAGATCGTCGCACACGGGGTCAACACTTTGCGCGGCCCGCAACGCTCGCTGGTGCTTGTCACCCATTATCAACGGCTGCTCGAGCACATCGTGCCGGACCGCGTGCACGTGCTGGTCAACGGCCGCATCGTACGCAGCGGCGACCGCACGCTTGCGCTGGAGCTCGAGCGGCGCGGCTACGATTGGCTGATCGGCGAGGCGGCATGAGTTCGGCGGTGACGGAACAGATCCGCAAGGAATACGGCGCGGTACACGCCGCGCTGCCCGCGAGCGTCATCGAGCCGGCGCGCCGGGCCGAAGCAATCGAGAGACTCTGTGCGCAGGGTCTGCCGGCCACGCGCGAGGAGAACTGGCGCTACACGAACCTGCGCGTCCTCGAGCATGTCCGCTTCGCGCCGATCGAAACACAGAGCCAAGCCGTGCCGCCCCTGCCGGAGGCACTGCCGGGCTTCGTGCGCTATGTGTTCGTGGACGGACTGCTCAGATCGGGCGCCGCGGGCTCGCACCCGGGCCTCACCGTGCGCAGCCTGCGCACGCCCGGGCCCTCGAGCAGCGCCACCTGGGGCCCGTGCCCGGACTTCCCCGAGGCACGCCTGGCCCTGCTCAACGAGGCCTTTGCGACCGATGCGCTCTTGATCGAGGCGCACGCGAACGCGGCGCCCGCGGCTATCGAGCTGGTATTCGCGGCGAGCGCCGGCGCACAAGCCGGCGCATCGTATCCGCGCGTGCACGTGGTCCTCGAGGCCAGCGCCGAGCTGATCGTGCTCGAGCGGCACATGGGTGCGCCGGAGGCGGCGAGTCTGGTCAACAGCGCCGTACGCGCCGATGTGGGCGAGAACGCGCGCCTGACTCACTACCGCCTGCAGCACTGCGCACCGCGCACCGCCTGGTTCGACACGCTCACCGCGCAGCTCGCCGCGCAGGCCCGCTATCACCTGCTCACCGTCGGCACCGGCGCGCTGACGGCGCGCTCGACGGTGCACGTGCGCCTCGCCGGCGCGGGCGCGGAGCTGGCGCTGTCGGCCGCGGCGCTCGCGGATCGGCAGCAGAGCCACGACATGTATGCCCTGAGCGAGCACGTAGCGCCGAACACGCGCACGACCGAGACATTCCGGGGCATCGCCTCGGGACGGGCGCGCGTGGCGTTCAACGGCAAGATCGCCGTGCGCGAGCGCGCCGGCGGCTCGGACTCCCGGCAGTCGCTGCGCGGGTTGCTCGACGGGCCGGAAGCGGAAGTCGACCTGCGCCCGCAGCTGGAGATCTACACCGACGAGGTCCGATGCAGCCACGGCGCGACCGCCGGCAAGCTCGATCAGAACATGCTGTTCTACCTGCTCTCGCGCGGCATCGCGCCGCAGACCGCCCAGCACTTGCTCAAATGGGCGTTCCTGGAGGACGTGGTCGCGAAGATCGAGTGCGCCGAGCTGCGCCGGCAGATCGAGCGTGATCTGGCGAGCCAGATGAGCGCCGCCGCCACCCTGAAGGAGCTGCTGTGATGGCCACCGCTCTTGCCGCGCCCCCCGGGAACTTCGATGCCGAGCGCGTACGGCATGACTTCCCCATCCTCCAGCAGCACGTCAACGGGCGAGCACTGGTGTACCTCGACAGCGCGGCCTCCGGCCAGCGCCCGCTCGCGGTGCTGCGCGCGGTGGAGCACTACGAGACGCACACTCACGCCAACGTGCACCGCGGCGTGCACACGCTCAGTCAGGCCGCGACCGACGCGTTCGAAGGGGCGCGCGAACGGGCGCGGCGCTTCCTCAACGCCCGCTCGACTCGCGAGATCGTGTTCGTGCGCGGCACCACAGAAGGCATCAATCTCGTTGCGCAGTCCTTCGGCCGCGCACGCCTCGGCAGGGGCGATGAGATCCTGATCAGCGCGCTGGAACATCACGCCAACATCGTGCCCTGGCAGATGGTCCGTGAGCAGACCGGCTGCACACTCAAGGTGGCGCCGATCAACCGGCGCGGGGAGATCGAGCTCGATGCACTGCTCGGGCTGCTCAGCTCCCGCACCCGCCTGGTAGCGGTGGCGCAGGTATCGAATGCGCTCGGGACCGTCGTGCCCGTCGAGCGCATCGTGCAAGCGGCGCATTCATGCGGCGCGCTCGTGTTGCTCGACGGCGCCCAGGCCGTCGCCCACATGCCGATCGACGTACGCGCGCTGGGCTGTGATTTCTACGCCTTCTCGGGCCACAAGCTCTACGGTCCGACGGGCATCGGCGTGCTGTACGGCCGGGAGGAGCTGCTGGAGGAGATGCCCCCCTGGCAGGGCGGCGGGGAGATGATCCGCACCGTCTCGTTCGAGCGCACCACGTATAATGACCTGCCGTGGAAGTTCGAGGCCGGCACCCCGAACATCTCCGGTGCGGTGGGCCTCGCCGCGGCGATGGACTATCTCGAGAGCCTGGGCCTGGAGGCGCTCGCGGCGCACGAGCAGCACCTGCTCGCGCAGGCCACCGCCGCGCTCGAGCGGCTGCCGGGGATCGAGATCATCGGCACCGCGGCGCACAAGGCGGCGGTCATCTCGTTCACGATGCGCGGCTGCCACCCGCACGACCTGGGCACCGTTCTCGACAGCCAGGGCGTCGCCATCCGCACCGGCCATCACTGCGCGATGCCGGTGATGACCTTCTTCGATATTCCGGCCACGGCCCGCGCGTCCTTCGGCTGTTACAACACCGAGGCGGACGTCGCCGCGCTGGTGGCCGCGCTCGAGAAAGCCCGCGAGGTATTCGGTTGATGGACCTGAAAGATCTCTACCGCGACGTCATCCTGGATCACAACCGCCAGCCGCGCAATTTCGGCGCGCCGGCCCATTCCGATGCGCACGCCGAGGGCCACAATCCGCTCTGCGGCGACCGCCTCACCGTGTGGCTGCGCTTCGACGGCGATCGCATCGCGGACATCCGCTTCGAGGGCAAGGGCTGCGCGATCTCGACCGCCTCGGCCTCGCTGATGACCGAGGCGGTCAAGGGCAGGGACAAGGCGGCAATCAAGGAGCTCTACGATCGCATCCATGTGCTGCTGACCGAGCCGCATGCCGCGGCGGATGCCTCGCTCGGCAAGCTTGCCGCCCTCGGCGGTGTCAGTGAATTCCCCGCGCGCGTCAAGTGCGCCACGCTGTGCTGGCATACGCTCAACGCCGCGCTCGAGCACAGCGCGGACGCGGTCTCGACGGAGCAGTGAGCGGACGATCATGCGCGGCCATGAAAGCGAACCGTTCATCGTGCAACGCGAGGTGCGCGCGGTCATCGTACCGGCCGGCACGGAAGTCACCCTGCAGCCGGGCCAGTCCGGCTACATCACGCAGGCGCTCGGGGGCAGCTTCACGGTGTACATCGAAGGCAATCTGTTTCGCATCAGCGGCGAAGATGCCGAGTCGATCGGCCGCGAGCCGGTCAAGCCGCCGGAGCTGCCGCCGAACGCCACCGAGGAGGACGTGCGTCAGCTCGCCTGGGAACAGATGCGCACCTGTTATGACCCGGAGATTCCCGTCAACATCGTCGATCTGGGTCTGGTCTACGGGTGCGACGTCGTGGCGAACGAGGACGGCACGCGCAGCGTCGATGTCAAACTGACCCTGACCGCTCCGGGGTGCGGCATGGGGGAGATCCTGGTCGATGACGTGCGCGACAAGCTCGAGCGCATCCCCACGGTGCACGAGGCAAGAGTGGAGCTGACGTTCGATCCGCCGTGGGACCAGAGCATGATGTCGGAAGCGGCTCGGCTGCAGACCGGGATGTACTGATGGGCTGGATCGACGCCGGATCGGCCGAAACGCTGGCCGATCAGGTGCCCCTCGGGGCCGATCTCGACGGCCAGCCCGTGCTCGTTGTGCGCTGCGGCGAGACCGTCTATGCGGTCGATGACCTCTGCACCCACGACGGGCAGCCCCTGGAGGGTGCCGCGGTCGAGTCCTGCCAGATCATCTGCCCCCGCCATGGGGCGCGCTTCTGCCTGCGCACCGGCGAGGCCCTGACGCCTCCGGCCTACGAGCCGCTGCGCACCTACGCGGTGCGGATCGAGGCGGGCCGCATCCTGATCGAGCAGCCGGACTGATCGGACCTGCGGCGCTCGCCCCCCGGGGGGCGCTCGGGCGAGTTTGCGCCGCGGCCGCAATGCACGATAATGCGGCAGCGGCCACTTTCCGCGGGGGGATGCATGCTCAGCAGAGTCGCGATCAGCGCCGCGGCGCTCTCTTGCCTCGGGTTCGGTGCGGCACACGCCGTCAATCTCACCTGCGCCACGGTCCCGCGCCTCTCGGCCGATCTGGCCGCCCACCGAGTGAGCGCGCAGACGCTGGTGCGCCTCTACGAGGCGCGTATTGCCCGGATCAATCCGAAAATCCATGCGGTCATCGCGCTGAACCCGCGCGCCATGGCCGAAGCGCGCGCCTCGGACGCGCGCCGCGCCGCCGGACATCCTCTCGGACCGCTCGATGGGATTCCGGTGCTCGTCAAGGACAATATCGACATCGCGGGACTGCCCACCACCGCCGGATCGCTCGCGCTGGCGAAGAACGTTCGCTCGGTCAGCGCCACGGTGATCCGCAACCTGCGCCGCGCCGGCGTGGTGATTCTCGGCCGGGCAAATCTCTCGGAATGGGCCAATATCCGCTCGGCTCACTCGGTCAGCGGTTGGAGCGCCGTCGGCGGCCTGACCCGCAATCCCTACATGCTCGATCGCACCGCCTGCGGCTCGAGTTCGGGCCCTGCGGCGGGCGTTGCCGCGGGCCTCGCGCCGGCGGCCATCGGCACCGAGACCGACGGCTCGATCAGCTGCCCCGCGTCGATGAACGGCGTGGTGGGGCTGAAGCCGACGGTCGGGTTGGTGTCGCGCACCGGCATCGTCCCGATCAGCCGCACCCAGGACACCGCCGGCCCCATCACCCACACCGTGCGCGGTGCGGCGATGCTGCTGACCGCCATGGCCGGCTCGGACCCGGCCGACCCGGCCACCGCGCACGCCGATGCGCATCGCACCAACTACGTCGCGGCGCTCAATCCGCGCGCCCTCGCGGGCGTGCGGCTCGGGATCGCGCAGTTTCTGCTGAAGAATTTCTCGCCGAAGACGCTCGCGGTATTCCACCACGCGCTGGCCCTGCTGAAAGCCCAGGGCGCGGTATTGGTCAAAGTCGACGACTATCACATGGCGCCGCTCGAGAAGAACGAGAACCTGGTGCTGCTCACCGAGCTGAAAGTCGACATGAACGCGTACCTGGCCGGATCGCCCCCGGCGGTCAAGAGTCGCACGCTCGCCGGGCTGATCGCCTTCGATGACAGTCACCCGCGCGAGATGCGCTGGTTCGGCCAGAGCCTGTTCCTGCAGGCCGAGCGCACCAAGGGGTTGGACAACCCGGCCTATATCCGCGCGCGCGCGACGAATCTGCGCCTCGCCGGACCGGACGGCATCGATCGATTGCTGGCCGAGCACCACGTCGCGGCACTGATCTCTCCGACACAGAATCCGGCCTCGGTGATCGATCTGGTGAACGGGGATGTGGGTATCGGCGGCGGCGACAGCACGCTGCCGGCGGTCGCCGGCTATCCCTACATCACCGTGCCGATGGGCGAGGTCGATGGACTGCCGGTCGGCCTGTCGTTCATCGGTCCAAAATGGTCCGAACCCCGGCTGCTCGGCTTCGCCTATGCATTTGAGCGGGTCGCGCGCGCCTTCAGACCCCCGACCTACGCGCCCAACGTTCTGCAGTGGCATCCGAGCCGCACGCGCTGCGGATACTGAGAGCCGCGCCGGCCCTTGCCACAGGAGCGGCTCAGACCCGGTACGGCTCGATCGCCTGGCCGCTGAGCCACCCCTGCAGGCGCTGGTCCATGGGTTTGGCGATCAGAAAGCCCTGATACCCATCGCAGCCCCCCCCCGTGCGCGGGGCCGCTGGTGTGCGCACCGCGGGTCCGATCAGCCGGCGCGGCGGGAGCGGCGTGCGCCGGTGGCGCCCGGATTTTCCGCCGCGGCCTCGATCAGCTGCAACGCATCGGAAATCAACGCGTGCATGGCGAGGCCGGCACGCTCGGCATCTCCGGCCGCGATCGCATCGAGAACCTCGTCGTGGCCGGCAATGCCCGCCGCACGGCCCTTGATCCGGTTGGTGAAGCGGATCGAGATTCGCAGCGCGGTATTGATCAACGGGTCGAGCTGCGCATAGAAGCGATTGCCGGTCGCCGCCAGGATGGCCGTGTGAAATGCGATGTCGGCCGTCACCGGCTCCTCATCGCCCACACCGGCGGCAATCATCCGCCGCAGCCCATCGCGGATGTGAGCGATGGCTTCGGGGTCGGCGCGCCGCGCGGCGAGGCGCGCCGCGGCCGGCTCGATCGCCAGCCGCATCTCGGTGAACTCGGCAAGCAGGCGCAGCGAGAACTTGCGCTCGAGCAGCCAGCGCAAGACGTCCGGATCGAGCAGATTCCACTGCGTCTCCGGCGTGACGCTCGTGCCCTGGCGCGGCCGCGCCTGCAGCAACCCCTTGGCGGTGAGCATCTTCACCGCCTCGCGCGTCACCGAACGGCTGGTGCCGTGCTGCCGGGACAACTCCCCCTCGGTGGGGAAAGCCTTGGCATCGAACTCGCCGGTCACGATCAATTGGCCGAGGGATTCGACCAGGCCATAGGTCAAATTGCGATCACGCGGGATCTTGCTGAGGGCCACGAATGCCTCGTTCGGCGCACCGGTGTCCGGTATGCATCGATTATATCTGCAGCTTGGCTGTCGCAGGCTCTGCCCCGCCGCACGGCGAGTTCCCACGTGCGCGAACATATTATATGATTATTACTCTCAAAGCATCCGAACCGATTGGGCCATCATGAGCGCAACAGACCGCAAGCAAGCCACCGGACCGAAGCTGCGCTCGCGCGCGTGGTTCGATGATCCGCATGATCCGGGCATGACCGCCCTGCATCTCGAGCGCTATCTGAACTACGGTCTGACGCTCGCGGAGCTGCAGTCGGGCCGGCCGATCATCGGCATCGCCCAGACCGGCTCGGACCTCTCGCCCTGCAACCGCCATCACGTGGTGCTCGCCGAGCGCGTGGCCGCCGGCATCCGCACCGCCGGGGGCGTGCCGATCGAATTTCCGGTTCATCCCATTCAGGAGACCAGCCGCCGTCCGACCGCCGCGCTCGATCGCAATCTCGCCTACCTCGGCCTGGTGGAGATCCTGCACGGCTATCCGCTCGATGGGGTGGTGCTCACCATCGGCTGCGACAAGACCACGCCGGCGTGCCTGATGGCCGCGGCGACCGTGGACATTCCGGCCATCGCGCTCTCGGTCGGGCCGATGACCAACGGCTGGTTCAACGGCCAGCGGGTCGGCTCCGGCACCATCGTGTGGCAGGCCCGGCAACTGCTGGCGGCCGGCGAGATCGACTATGCGGGGTTCATGGAGCGCGTGGCCGCATCGACCCCCTCGACCGGCTATTGCAACACCATGGGCACCGCCAGCACCATGAACTCGCTCGCCGAAGCTCTCGGGATGCAGCTGCCCGGCGCCGGGAACATTCCGGCCCCCTACCGGGAGCGCGGGCAGATCGCCTATGAAACCGGCGTGCGCATCGTCGAGATGGTGCGCGAGGACCTGCGGCCCTCCGCGATCATGACGCGCGAGGCATTCCTCAACGCGATCGTGGTGAGCTCGGCCATCGGCGGCTCGACCAACGCGCCGATTCACATCGAGGCGATTGCCCGGCACATGGGCGCCGAGCTCACGCTCGATGACTGGCAGCGCCACGGCTACGAGGTCCCGCTGCTGGTGAACCTGCAGCCCGCCGGGGAGTACCTGGCGGAGGACTTTCACCGCGCCGGCGGGGTGCCGGCTGTGGTCAATCAACTCATGCAGGCCGGCCTGATCCGCGAGCAGGCACTGACGGCGAACGGCCACAGCATCGGGGAGAACTGCCGTGGCCGCCCAATCGCCGACGAGCAGGTGATCCGCCCGATCGATCGGCCGCTGAAAGCCAATGCGGGGTTTCTGGTCATGCGCGGCAACCTGTTCGATTCGGCCATCATGAAAACCAGCGTGATCTCCTCGGAGTTCCGCGCCCGCCATCTGAGCGATCCGCGGGATCCGGACGCGTTCGAGGGACCGGTCGCGGTATTCGACGGGCCCGAGGATTATCACGCGCGCATCGACGATCCGGCCCTCGGCATCGACGGGCACACGATATTGGTGATGCGCGGCACCGGTCCGATCGGCTATCCCGGCTCGGCCGAGGTGGTCAATATGCGTCCGCCCAGCTATCTGATCAAACAGGGTGTCACGGTGCTGCCGTGCATCGGCGACGGCCGCCAGTCCGGCACCTCCGGATCCCCCTCGATCCTCAATGCCTCCCCCGAGGCGGCCGCCGGCGGCGGCCTCGCCTTGCTCAAGACCGGCGACCGGGTGCGCGTCGATCTGCGCAAGCGCACGGTCGAGGTGCTCCTGGAGGAGCGCGAGCTGGCCGCACGGCGCGCAGCGCTCGAGGCGGCGGGTGGCTACCGCTCGCCGCCCTCGCAGACGCCGTGGCAGCAAATCCAGCGCGCCATGGTGAGCCAGCTCGGCGATGGCATGATCCTCAACGGCGCGGAGAAGTATCAGCGGGTCGAGGCGCGCTTCGGCGTGCCGCGCGACAATCACTGATCGCCCCGCGCCTCGGGTGCGGCTTTCGTTGCCGCCTCGCGGAAGAACTCATTGCCCGATCTTGCGCAGCGGCTTGCCGGCCATCAGGTTGCGCTCGATGAATTCCAGGGTGACATTCTTGGTCTCCGGCACCAGCATTGCCGTAATCAGCAGGAACACCGCATTGAATCCGGCGTACAGCCAGAACGTCTGCGCATGCCCGAAGCTGTTCAGCAGCGTCAGGAAGGTCGCGCCCACCACGAAATTAGCAATCCAGTTGGTCAGGGTGGAAAGCGCTATGCCGAAGTCGCGGCCATTGATCGGCTGCACCTCCGAGCACAGAATCCAGATCAACGGGCCCGCCGACATCGCGAAGCCGATGATGAAGATCAGCAGCATGGCCACGGTGAAGAGCTGCTCTACACGGGTGTCGATGCCCAGATGCATCATGATGCCCACGAACGCCATGCCGATCGCCATCACCGAGAATCCGATGTACAGGATCGGCTTGCGGCCCAACTTGTCGACCAGCCAGATGGCAATGAACGTCGCCAACACATTGGTGAGCCCAACGATGGCGGTAAACACCATCTGCGCTTCCTTCTGATATCCCATGTCCTTGAAAATGATCGGCGCGTAGTACATCACCACATTCATGCCGGTGAATTGCTGCACGATCTGCAGCAGAATTCCCAGCCCCACCGAACGGCGGAAATTCGAGTTCTGGAGAAACATGCGCCACCCATGCTGCGGGATGCGCAATTGAGCGGCGATTTCCTGCTCTTCCTGCGCGACGATTTGCGGGTTGCCGCGCAGCCTGGTCAGCACTCGGGTCGCCTCTTCGGTACGGCCACGCATCATCAGCCAGCGCGGACTGTCGGGCAGCGTAAAGACACCCAGGAAGAACAGCACCCCCGGAATGGCGATGATGCCCAGCATCCAGTGCCAGTTCCCGGAGTAGCTGAAGGCGAGATCCGAAAGGTAAGCCACAAAAATGCCGATGGTGATCATCAATTGATAGAACGACACCATAGAGCCGCGTATGTTCTCCGGGGCAATCTCGGCCAGATAGATCGGCGAGGTGAAGGAGAGCATTCCGATCGACACGCCCAGAATCAGGCGCCCGACCAAGAGCGACCCAACGGACCACGACACGCCGCACAGGATCGAGGCCGCGACGAATATCGCCGATCCCACCAAGAGCGATCGCTTGCGTCCGAGGCTCCTGGCCATCCAGCCGCCCGCGAGCGCGCCCACGGCCGCCCCCAGCATCATCCAGCTGACGATGTGCTCGAGGACGACGTCGGAGATGCCGAAATCCGCCTTGATGAACTGCTCGGCGCCTGAAATCACGCCGATATCCAGGCCGAACATCAAGCCCGCCAGGGCTGCCAGCAAGCCGATGTACACCGCCGCCGCCTTCGGGCGGGCCTCGATGGCAACCGCTTCCACCGTATCGTTCATGGAGTCTCCGTTGATTTCTGGTCGGCTGCAGGCTCGCGCCGTCGCTAACCGATACGCTTTGCACGCGATCTGTCGATGCCCATGACCATATCCGACTCAGCCGATTGTAGTGGCATCGATCGTTCACTGACCACATCGAATGCCGGGAACATCACAGGCGGCCCCGTCCGCCTCGCGCGATCACGTTCGTCCAGATTGGCACAGGAGACCCCGAGCCCCCCCCGACGCACGCTGCAGCGATGACCAAGTTGGTTCGGCCGGCGCTCCCAGCATAACCCAGTTGATCGCCTGCGGCTGCCTCGGCGCGCCTCAGCCGCCCCCGAGCGCACCAGAGGCCTGCAAGGCGCGCCAGGCGGCGCGCAAGGCGCGCGCGCGCTCCTCGACCACCGCGGCCGCATCGCCCGCCTTGTACAGCGAACCGCCCACCCCGATGCCGGTCGCACCGGCTTGCAGCCACGCCGCAAGATCGTGCGCGCCGGTCCCCCCGACCGCCCAGACACCGCTCGCCCGGGGCAGCACCTCGCACAGCGCTTTCAGATAGCCCGGTCCCAGACTCGTGGCCGGAAAGAGCTTCAGCTGCCGTGCGCCGGCCGCCAGCGCCGCAAACGCCTCGCTCGGGCTCATGAACCCCGGCAGGCACTCCAGACCGAGCGCCACAGCCCGGCCGATGACCGCAGCATCCGTATGCGGCGAGACGATCAGCCGCGCGCCGGCGGCCGCGGCATCCTCGACCTGCGCCGCCGACAGCACGGTGCCGGCCCCGATCAGCGCCTGCCCGCCAAATGCCTCACACAGCCGCTCGATGCTCTCGAGCGGCCGCGGCGAGTTCAGCGGCACCTCCATCACGCCAATGCCGCCCTCGAGCAGCGCGCGGCCGATCTCGGGTGCCTGCTCGGGGGTCACGCCGCGCAGGATCGCCACCACCGGCGGGACGCCCGCCTCGATCAATTGCCCGATCGTCATCTCACCACTCCGTTACAAATTCTCCGCCGCCGCGCGCAATCCGGCGAGCACGCACTCATCGCCGTCGAGGCACTGTGCTGCAACACTGAATGCGGCCAACGTGCGTTGGTAGCTATCCGTCAGCCGTGGATCGCCGATCAACGTGACCTCGCCACGCGGGGCGCTCGGCATCGCGAGCATGCTATGCACCTCCGCGCCGATCAGAACGCCCGAGAGGAACGAGCGGGCCCAGCCGGCCGAGCGGCCCTCGATCAGCTGCGCGCTGCGCGTCTCGAACAGATTGGCCGCCAGATCGTAGCGTGCGGCGTTGCGCACCCCGATCTCAAAGGCCTCCTCATCCGGCTCGAGCCCCCCCCCGAGCCGCAGGAGCGATGAGCGGGTGCACAGCAGCTCGAACAGCTCCCCGGTGAAGTAGGTCTGCAGTCGGGCAATGCGTCCATCGCGCACTTCCACCCATTTGCTGTGCGTGCCGGGCAGCACCATCATGCGCCGCCCTTCCCCGAGCGCGGCCCGCAGCCGCAGCGCACCGAAGATCTGGGTCTCCTCGCCGCGCATCACGTCCGGCACGTCGCGGAAGTTCTGCGCCTGAATGCCCGGCAGAATATGGACCCGCTCCTCGTCCCAACGCACCGCCTGCACCGCGGCCCGCCACGGCGCCAGCGCCGCAGGGGCGCGTACGTAGGATACCTCGGCCAGGCCGGCGCGCGAGCCGACCATCCCGCACAGCACGATCCGCTCGAACTCATGGCTCGCGCGCCACGGCGCCAGCGTGCGGCGCAGCACCTCCTCGGGCGCCTGCCCGCCGAGCAGCCCGATCCCCGGCCCGTCGGCCCGCGCGGCCACGCGCCCCTCAACCTCGAGAAAGGCGCGCAGCCGACTGCTGCCCCAATCGCACAACACACTTGCCGGCGCGCGGCCCGCAAGATCGCCGGCGCTGTGCATCGCGTCGGTCAACCGCACGCCACCGATACCGGTGGCTGCGGCAGCCCGGCGACCGGCGCGATGAAGCTGAACAGATCGCCGGCATGCGGCTCGGCGGCCCGCTCGGCCTCGGAGAGCCCCTGGCGAGCCGTCGTGACATATGCGGTGCGCAGATCCTCGCCTCCGAAAGCAACCTTGGTGACCCGGGAGCAAGGCATCGAGACGCTGGCAAGCAGCCGCCCCTCGGGCGAGTAGCGCCGCACGCATCCGCCCGCCCAAAGCGCGATCCACAGGCAGCCCTCGGCGTCGACGGCGGTGCCGTCCGGAAAGCCCGCATCGGCCTCGATGCGCAGCAGCACATGCTTGTTGCGCAGCACGTGCGGCTCCGGACGGTCGAAGGCGTACACGGTCCGCGCGACGCTGTCCGTGTGATAGAAGATCCGCCCATCGGGACTGAAGGCCGGACCGTTGGTCACCACATAGCCCTCGTCCAACGCCACGCACCGGCCGGCGGCATCGAGCCGATACAGCGCGCCGCTCGGCTGGACCTCAGGATCGTGCATCGAACCGAACCACAGTGCGCCTTCGGGGCTGACACAGCCATCGTTCAAGCGATTGTCCGGCCGATGCGCCTCGACCTCGGCGAGGGGCGCAAAGGTGCCGCTCGCCGGATCGAAGCGGTGCAATCCGCCCTTCAAGCCCACCACGAACCCGCCGCCCGCACGCGGCAGCAGGAAGCCCGGCGGGCCCGGCGCGCGCCAACTGCGCAGCTCCCCGGTGCGCGGCTGCAGACGATGCAGCCGCTGCCCTTTGATGTCGACGAACCAGAGCGCCGATTCGTGCGCGACCCACACCGGGCCTTCGCCGAGCTCGGCGCCCACCGCGCACTCGTGCCGCACCTGCACGCTCAATTCCCAGGCGAACATGCCCGCCCCCGGGCGCTGGCCACGGGCCGAAGGTGGCGGTCGGCCGGCCCATCATTCAGCCACACGGTCCCCCTCGGAGGCATTTCCCGGAAATACATCTGATTAGTCTGATTATTCGTCGGCTGGCCGTCAAGCCGCGGGCCGACGGTCAGCGCCGATAGCCATAGTACTCGCAGAACCAATCGACGAAGCGGCGTACGCCCTCCTCGACCGGGGTGGCCGGGCGATATCCCACCTCGCGCACCAGGTCCTCGACGTCGGCACAGGTGTCCGGCACATCCCCCGGCTGCAGCGGCAGGAAGCGCTTGTGAGCCTTGCGCCCCAGACACTGCTCGAGCACTTCGATGTAGCGCAGCAGCTCGACGGGCTGGCGATTGCCGATGTTATACAGCCGGTACGGCGCGCGGCTCGTGGCCGGATCGGGCGCAGCGCCGCTCCAGGTCGGATCGGGTTGCGCGATGCGCTCGCACGCCCGCACCACTCCCTCGGCGATGTCATCGACGTAGGTGAAATCGCGCTTGTGATGCCCGTTGTTGTAGACGTCGATGGGCTTGCCTTCGAGGATGTTGCGCGCAAACAGAAACAGCGCCATGTCCGGCCGGCCCCACGGACCGTACACGGTGAAGAAACGCAGCCCCGTGCTCGGCAACCCGAACAGCGCCGCATAGCTGTGTGCCATCAACTCGTCGGCCCGCTTGGTGGCCGCGTAGATCGACAGCGGGTGCGACGCGCCGCGGTGCGGGGAGAACGGCATGTCGGTGTTGGCGCCGTAGACGGAACTGGTCGAGGCGTACACCAGATGCTCGACGCCGTTGTGCCGGCAACCCTCCAGCACCGTGAGCGTGCCGGTGACATTGCTGCGCACGTAGCTGAACGGATCCTTCAATGAATGGCGCACCCCGGCTTGCGCGGCCAGATGGATGACGCGCGCGAAGCGCTCCTCGGCGAACAGCCGCGCGATCGCCGGCTCGTCGGCCAGGTCCAGCCGCACGAAGCGAAAGCCGCGCTCCCGTCCCAGGATCTCGAGGCGCGCCTGCTTGAGGCTGACGTCGTAATAGTCGTTCAGGTTGTCGAGTCCGACCACCTCGTGTCCGGCCGCAAGCAATTTGCGCGCCGTATGAAAGCCGATGAATCCAGCCGCGCCGGTCAATAAGATCTTCATGGTTCGTCGGTCGCCTCGTGACAGATGCCCGCGCCGTTGCGCCCAGGCTGACCCGGGCAGTGTACCGCCAGGGCAGCGGGCCCGATGGGCACCGTGCACCGGCCGCATGCCGCCCGCCGCCTCACCGATGCACACCGTCCGGTGCCGCAGCGCGAGTTGGCCGCAAGCGATGGAGCGTACGTTCGGGCGCGCCGTGAGCCGCCGCGTGCGCGAGCGCACAGAACGGGGGGGTACATCGAGCGGCACCGGGCGGCAGCGCACCCGGGCTTGACGGGCCGCCGCCGGGGAGCCGGCAGCGCCATGCCCCGGGAGCCTATCCCCGCAGGCGTGCGGCACAGCCGCGACGTGCGGCCGGTCACAGATCTGAGCTTCCGCCCCCGAGTTTTTCCCGCGGCAGCCGACATCTGCATCGACTGTGCCGTGACGATACCGGCGCCCGGGTTGACCCTATCCATGGAAATCTGGCTCCTCTTGCCAATGGCGCTTGCCGCGGCTGCCGTGCTCATGAGGCCAGCGATGCGCCGGGCATTCGGCACGGACACCACAGCGCCGCAGAACAGGCCGGCTGCAGGCGGGGAGTCCGCCGCGGCCTCCATAACGGCCGCGGTCGCGCCGCAGTCCGAGGCGGACCCGAAGGCCGCGCCGGCGCCGAGCCGCGCGCTCGAGCCTCACGAGCTCTTCGCGATGCTGCGCCAGGTGGAGTTGGGCATGAGCCCGGCTGAATTGCCCGCTCGAGAGCGTGAGCAGCAGGTGGCGGCAGCGCTCGCCGCCATCGGCGACGCGGCGAGCGAACGGCGCCACTTCCCCCGCCGCCCCAACCTGCTGCCGCAGCTGATGCACGCGATCAACGACGAAAGCACGGCGCGGCGTCAACTGGTGGCCATCATCGCGCGCGATCCGGCGCTGGTGGACAACCTGCTGCGCATGGCCAACAGCTCCTTCTATCGGATCAGCCCCCATCCGGTCGAGTCGATCGAGCGGGCCGTGGCGATACTCGGCAGCGACGGCCTGCGCTCGGTGATCGCCACCGCGCTGCTGCAGCCGATCTTCGACGCCGCGGCCGCGGCGGACTTTCCGCGCTTCGCCCCACTCGTCTGGGAACATGCGCTGCGCTCGGCGCAGGCCGCCGTGATTCACGCCGCGGTGGCCGAGCGGACCGAGCCGTTTGCCGGCGAACTGCTCAGCCTCATCAGCGGCATGGCTGAAATCGTGCTGTTTCGTGCCGCGCGCGCCCAGTGCGCGGCCGTGGCTCACGGCACGCCGAGCGCCGCGGCGCTGATCGGCGCGCTCCTGCAGGCCCACGCGGGCGTGCTCGCCGAGCGCATTGCGGCCGATTGGCAGCTGTCCGAGAGCGCGCGCGGCGCGCTCGGCGAGCAATACGGCCCCGGCCCGGCGTCGACGCCGCTCGGCCGCTCGTTACGCTTCGGACGTCTCGCCGGGGCTCTGGCGGTGCTGCAGGCGAGCGGCGCGATCGATGCGGCCACCGTGCGGCGTTGCCTGCCCGAAAGCCAGCTGCCGGCGAGACACACCGAGATCCTCGTGGCGAAGCTGCTGCAGCCCCTGCAGGATCCACGCACCCGCACCACCCCGATCAAGCCGCGCTAAGCGCGGGCGGGCGCCGCGAGCGGTGGACAAAGCCACCCGAACCGGCGGATGATGTTTTCCAAGGGCTTCGGCTCGCTTGCGGAATGCACTCCATGAATCAGGCCCTTCCCTATCTCGTGTGCACGCTCTCGGGCACCTTGCTCGGCGCGTTGATTGCCTGGCTCCTGACCCACGTCTATGCGCGCCAAGCGCTGCGCGAAGCCCGCCGAGAGCGCGAAGCGGCCGAGCGCTACACCCGCTCGCTGATCACGCTGCTGAAGAACTGGGAGAATCAGGGGCGCGTCGAACTCTCCCGGGACGAGCACGGGCAGATCACGGGCGGGCAGATCGCGCTCGATGAGGGCGCCGCCCCGGCGCAACGCTAGGCCTCAAGCCTGCTCGAGGCGCAGCGGGACGGACCGGCCGGCGCCCGGTGGGCGCCACCACGCGGCATACAGGACCGGCGCCAACCACAGAGTCATCGCTGTGCCGACGATGAGCCCCCCCATCACGGCGATCGCCAGAGGCCGCAACAAGTCGGTGCCACGCCCGATGCCAAGAGCGATCGGCAGGAATCCCAACACGTCCGCGAGCATCGTCATGAGGATCGGACGCAGCCGCTGGTGCGCGGCCAGCGCCACGCTCGCCGGCCTGGGCACACCGCCGTCGAGCTGATGGGCGCGGGAGAAGATCAGGATCACGTTGTTCACCGCGATGGCGAACACCAGCAACATGCCGAGAAACGCCGTGCTGTCGAGATCCGAGCCGCTCGCCAGCAGCGCGAGCAGGGTCCCGGCCGCCGTGAGCGCAATGGCGACGATGGCGACGATCGCCGCCTTCTGGCTGCCGAACTGATAGCCGAGCAGCACCAGCAGGATCAACAGCGCCGCGCCGAGGATGATCAGCATCTGCCGGAAGCTCTTCTGCTGCTCACGATAGTAGCCCCCGATCTGACTGGTGACCCCCGGCGGCAGAGCGGCTTTCGCGATCACCGCATCGGCGCGCCGCGCCGCCACGGACAGTCCCTCCCCCGGCACGGGGCTCAGCTTGATGGTGGCGTAGGGAACGAGATTTTGATGGGTAACATAAGGCACGACACCCTGCAGATGCACATGCGCCACCTGCGACAACGGCGCGAAGCGGCCATTGGGCAGGCGTATGCGCGTATCGGCATAGTTCACCGGAGTACGGTCGGGGGCATGGGCTTCCTCGACGCGAATCGGCACGATCTGCTCCCCCCGCAACAGGAATCCCGCCCGCTCGCCCCAGTGGCGCGTCACGAGCTGACCGGCCAGACTCGCCGGCGTGAGCCCCTGGATCGCGGCCAGGCTGTTCGGCGTGACCTGCACCTCCGGTCCGGCCGAGGGGGCCTTGAACACCACGGACTGAAAGTCGTGGCTCGCGAGCAATGCCGAAAGTAGCCGCTCACCGGCCTGGTGCAGCACGAGCGCGCTCTTGCCGAACAGCTCGACGACCAGCGGAGCGTGCGATCCGGACAGATTCCCCAGGCGATTGATCATGACCTGCATCGTCTCGAGCGTAGTCAGATCCGGGAACGCCGCGCGGTACCGCTGCCGCAG
This sequence comes from Gammaproteobacteria bacterium, assembly GCA_027365225.1. Classification (GTDB taxonomy): domain Bacteria; phylum Pseudomonadota; class Gammaproteobacteria; order Steroidobacterales; family Steroidobacteraceae; genus 13-2-20CM-66-19. The sequence continues at coordinate 10,470 of DAHXNV010000016.1, read as the reverse complement.
CTGCTGCATCACCTGCCAGACGCTTGCGCCGCGGTGCCGCTTGAGCAGGATCGTGATGCCACCTTTGTTCGGCGTGGCGTAGGCGTTGCCCAGACCGCGGCCGACCACCAAGGAGGCGCGCGCGACCGCAGGGTTGCGCAGCGCGATACGCATCATGTCCCGCCCCACCTGGGTCGTCTCGCGCACGCCCGTGCCGACCGGTGTGCGGTACGGCACCACGAAAATGCCCTCGTCCCAATGGGGCAGAAAGGCCGTCGGCAGCCACAACGCCCCGACGGCCGCCGCGATCAACAACGCCGCCACGACGGGCACAGCCCACACGGGCTTGCGCATGCCGCGCAGCAAAGCGCGCCCATACGTGTGGCGCAGCCACTTCTCCCCGGGGAGCCGGTGAACCGGACGGGGACGCTGCGCCACCCACATCGCGAACGCGGGCGTGATCACGATCGCGATGAGCTGGGAAGTGACCAGGGCGATGACCACCGCCGCAGCCATGCCGCGGAACAGCAACCCGATGGTGCCCGAAAGGAACAGGAGCGGGACGAAAATGACACAGGAGGTGAGCGTGGCCAGGGTCATCATCGGCAGGATGTCGGCGACCTTGTGCAGCGCTGCCTCGCGCCGCTGCGCCAGATCACCCTCGAGCCCATGCACCCCGCGCTCGACAATGACGATCGCGTGGTCCACCAGCGCGCCGATGGCGGCGGTAATGCCGCCGAGCGTCATGATGTTGATCCCCAGCCCGAGGAAAAAAAGCAGGATCATCGTCGCGGCAACCGCCAGAGGCACGACAATCACGGTGGCCACGGCGGCGTCGATGCGGCCGAGAAACAGATACACGACCCCGAAGGCGATCAGGCTGCCGAGCCCGAGCGCGATCCATACATCGCTCAGGCTCGAGCCGATGAGCCGGCTCAGATCATAGATGCGAACCAGGTGGACATGCGGCGGCAGATGCGCCGCCACGGCGCGCAGCCGCGCCCGCACCCGCGCCGCGACTGTGACTTGATTCGCCCCCTGTTGTGCCGAAATATCAACGAGCAGAGCATGGCGGTAACCGGGCACCGCGGCCGCGCGGATCAGCGGCGGCGAACCGATGCTCACCGAACCGAGCGCATCGAGCGGCAATGCGGTGCGCGCACCGCGCGCGCTCATCGGGCCAAGTGGCAGCGGCAGTCGGGCCAGCGCGGCCGTATCGATCGGACGCGGCGTCGTGGCGGCGATGAACTGCTGGTGGAATGCGTGCAGCATCCCGGCGAAGAACGGCCCCTGGTAGGCACGCAGTGCCGCGACCACCTGGGCCGCGCTCAGATGATATTGGGCAAGACGCCGCGGGCTGAGGGTGAGGTGCACTTCCGGCCAGCCTCGGCCCGTGTCCTTGGCCTGGTATACCCCCCGGACCCCGAGAATCGCCGGACGCAGCGTGAAGGCGAACACCGGCTTCATCGCCGCACTGTCCACCGTGTTCGAGACCAGCGCGTATTCGGTCAGCGGATAGATGTTGGGTCGCATCAGGCGCACGCTCACGCTCGCACCCGGCGGCAGCGGGATGTGCGCGAGGCGCGCCTGCAGCAGCAGATATGCGGTTTCGGGGTTGGTCCTGGAGCTGAAATACACGTGCAGCTTGGTCAGCCCGACACCCGTCTGGGAACGTACCCGCGTCACCCCCGGCTCGCCCTTGGCGGCCTGCTCCATCGGCTCGGTCACCGCCAGCAGCATGTATCGCACCGGCAGGTCATTGGTGTGCACCAGAACCGCGACCTTGGGGAAGTCGACGGGCGGGAAGATGCTCTGTGGCAAACGCTCGAATGCGACCCAGCCGGCCAACAGGATCACCGCGGCGAGGACCGCCACCGTGTAACGATTCTCCCATTGGAACCGCAGGTAATGGCGGATCATGGCGCGAGGCGCAGTTGCGTGCCGTTGGCCAGTCGTCCGGCGCCGCGCACGACCACGGTCTCGCCGCTACGCAGCCCGCCGGTGACCCAAGCGCGGACCCCGCGTGTACCGAGCACCGTGACCAGCACGCGTACCGCGCGGCCGGCCCGGTCGACGAACACAAACGCGTCGGCACCCTGCATGACCACTGCCCGCAGGGGCACGACGAAACCCGGCACCGAACGCTGCGCAAAACGCAGCTGTACCCACTCTCCGGGCAACAGCGGCGCGCGCGGCGGCGGCGTCACGTACACGGTGACGAGGCCCGACTGCCGCGCGCTGTGGCCGATACTGTGGATGCGTCCGCTGCCCGACCAGCCCGCGAACCGAATCGCGACGGGCGCGACTCGGGACAGGCGCATTGCGCTCATCGGCGACAGCAGCGCTTCGATCCAGGGCGCACCGCGTCCAGCCAGCGTCACGATCGGCGTACCGGCGTTGACCACCGCCCCGGAGGGCACCCGATAGTCGAGAATGCCGGTAAAGGGCGCAATAATCGCCTGGTTGTCGAGTTCTCCTTGCAGCGCCTGCACCTGGGCCTGCATCTGTTTCTCCGTCGCGCGGCTGCCCTGCAGGACCTGCAGCGACACCACGCCATCGTGATACAGCGTACGATTGCGCTGCACGTTGAGCTGCGCCAGGCGCAGCTGCGTGCGCGCCGCCTGCAGGCTGGCCTGCAGGCCCGGTGGCGTGATCCGCGCGAGCAGCGTCCCGGCGCGAACCTCACCCACGGGGCGCGCCGGCTCCCAGACTCGCCCGCTCAGCGGGGCGCTCAGCGTGGCATGGTTGACACTGCGGACCCGGGCGATGGCGTGCACCCAAGGCCGCCAGGTTGAACGCTGCACGGGCGCAGTCCCTACCGGCACCGCCGCGTGCGCGGCGGCTGACAGCGCAAACAGCAATGCGGCCGCGACGAGGCCGACCGTGCCGGCCAATCGGGCCGGAGACTTGCACTTTGCCTTCATGTTGCCGATCGCACTCCCGGATAGGTGCCCGCGTCGAGCCGCAACTGGGTGCGCGCCATGCGCAACAACACCAGCGTGCTCGCAACCCGCAGTCGAGCCTGCAGCCAGCCGTTCTCCGCCTGAGCCAGATCCAGGGCGTTCAGGGTACCGGCCTTGTAGCCGTCGCGCGTCATGTCATACACGGAACGCGCCTCGCGGCGTTGCTTGAGCGCTTGGCGGTAGGCGCGCTCGGTCGCCCGAGCACTGCCGTAGTCGTGCGCGATGGTCATACGGATCTGCAACAGGACCGAGCGCCGGGCCGCCCGCAATGCCGCAACGCGCGCGTCGGCATCCGCAATGCGGTCGCGCTGCGCGCCGAAGTTGAAGATGGGCATGCGCACACCGAGAAACACCTCCCACCCGAGGTCGCCGACCCGCGGGGTCGGCACCGTGTCGACCCCGTAGTCGACGCTGGCGGTGACGGTCGGCAAGCGCGTGGCGCGCAGCGTACCCGCCTGAGCATTGCCGACGGCGATCTGCCGCGCCGCGATGCGCAGCAGCGGCTGCGCGCGCCGGGCCTTCTCGATCCACAGCGGCTCGGCCGGCAGCGGACGGGATGCCGGGCGAAGCGCCGGCAACACGATGGGCGCCGACGGGATGCGCCCGAGCAGCACATCGAGGACACGTTGCGCCGCGCGCCGCTCGGCGCGCGCCTGCTGCAAGCCGCTCTCGGCGGTGTGCCGCAACAGCTTCGTCTGCTCCAGATCGAGGACGGCGGCCGCGCCGACCGCGTACTTCTGTTGCGTCCCCCGATACAGGATGTCGACCGATCGCAGCGTACTCTTCCAGATCCGAACACGGGCGCGCAGGAGTGCAAGCTGATACCACCCGTCGGCCACCTGTGCGGCCACGCCGAGCCGCGCCTGCGCCTGCTCGCTGCGTGCGAGCGCCGCTCGGTCGCGGGCCAGTCGCGCCAGTGCCCGCAGTTGCGGGGAATACAGCGGCAGGGACAGCTGCAGCAGGCCGAAGGTCTCCTGCGGGCCATTGGCCGAGACGTAAAGCGGCTGCCCAGCGCGGGTCTGCGTCCAGTAACGTCCCGCGACCACGGACAGCCGCGGCAACAGGGATGCACGGCCGGCGCGTGCGCCATACCGACCCGCCGTGCGCAGATCCTGCGCCTGTCGCACCTGCGGCGAGACTTGCAGCGCGGTGGCGATCGCAGCCGGAAGCGGCAGCATGAGTCTGCCGCCGTCCGCTACGCCCGCCCGCGCGAGCGCCGCGCGCAGCGGCACCAGGCACATGAGCACACCCACGATGAGCCGGTACCATCGGGCGCGCCGCGCGACTTTGCTCCCGGAAGGAACGGGCCGCCGCGTCCCGCTTGCGCATCCGAGGCGCGCGCGGCACACAGGGCGCGTCACCGTCCGCTCGAGCTCGCCAGGCGAATCCGCTGCCGGGGAACCGAGCACGTTGCCAGAGGCAGATGGACACATCCGGTCAATTCCATTTACGACTGCCGTCGTACGAGCGCAGGCTACGAGCATTACCCCGCGATTGCAAGGATCTGTCGCCCACACAAAGACGACACCTCAACGCGTTGCGACATCGAACCCGAGCAGCACCCGGCCGTCCCAGCCCGGCGCCCGCCCTGGAACCTGCCGGCGCACCAGCTGTCTCGTCGCAATCGCCGCGGCCAACGCGTCCAACCCGCGGTCATAGTCCGGTATTGAGCGGGTGAGCGTCAGAAGCAAGTTGGACGGCTCGATATGCTGCTCTTGCACCATGCCGACGAACAGCGGGACGGTCGTCCCACCGTGGGTGGTCAACCGCACATTCGATTTCCAGAGACGCAGAACGAGCCGCGAAGTTCCGGCCCCACCGCAGAGCGGCAGGATTCTGACCAGCGCCTGTGGACGGCCGTTCTCCAGGCGCGGCAGCACCGGCAGACTGGCGAGCCGCACGTGCGGCCTGAGCCAGGCCAGCGCCGAGCGCGCCGTCCAGGGAACCGGCGCGCGCCAGCCATGCGCGGCGAGGTCGCGCGCAAGTCTGACATCGCTGCCCGCCCACTGAAACGTGAGCGGCGCCCGCTCCTGCCCGAGGAGGTTCAGCCGCCGGGCGGCCAGCTCGGACCAGCCGCTGCGCCACCACCTCGCCCAGGACATCGCCTGCGTGTGCTCCTGCACGGCATAGCGGCGCATGTCCGCTCCATATGAGTGCTCCACATGCGCCACCCCGACCACGAGCAAGGCCGTCCCGGCGAACGCGCACAGCCCGCCCGCCCTGACCGGCGGCGGGTTGCGGCGCAGATACGCGATAGCGAGAAACGCGGCCCACGCGGTGCCGAAGGCGATCCCGGCCAACACGCCGGAGAGCCAGCGCGCACCGAGGTAGACGCGCGAGAACGCGATCGCCGCGACCAGGATCGCCGCCAGGCTCACCGCCAGGAACTTCCAGCGGGTCGGCAGCTCCCAGGCCACCACCATGGCCAGAAAGCCATAGAGCGCCGCGTTCGCCGCCGAGTGCCCCCCCGGAAAAGCAAATGCGCTCCTGCGCAAGTCGAGGGGATTGACTTGCGCGACGTGCGGCAGGGCATCGACGAGCAGCATCAAGGCAATCGAGAGCCCGACGACGCCTGCGGCATGCGCCGCGCCGCGCCAATTGCGGCGCAGCGCGAACCAGAGAACGAGCGCAAGACCGACCGCGATCACGACCTGCGCATCGCCGAGCTCGGTCACGACCACCATGACATGATCGAACCATTCGGTCCGCAGTGACTGCAGAAAGTGAAACACGGCCTGGTTGGCCCGGATGAGCGGATCGCCGGTCAGCGCGTCCTGCAGCACCCCGAGAAACAACCACAGACTTCCCACCAGAATCGCCCCGAGCAGCGTCAGTCCCGGCAACTCTTTGCGGGCCGGATCGAGGATCGAAAGGAGTGCGCGAGCGAGCCACGTGTCGCGCTCCTGGGCCCACACGCGAACGCGCTCCTGACCGGCTGCGATCACGCCGGGCAGACGCTTCAGGCCATACCGCGTGATCCACACGACCAACCCGAGAAAAACGACCAGGACACCCACCAGTACGGCGAGGCGACCCGCGACGGCGCCAAGCACGACCAGCGTTGCGCCGATGGCGACCCCGGCCAGGATGTGTACCGGCCCCCAGCACAACGCCGACAGGACGTTCATGACATAGAAGCGTCTGGGCCGCATCCGCAGCGTGCCGGCGAGCGTCGGCACGATGGCCCTGACGCCCGGAGTGAATCGAGCGATGAATACGCTCTTGCCGCCGTGGCGGCGCAGGAACTCCTCGCCGCGCGTCACCATCCGGGGGTGGCGGTTGAACGGCCAGTGACTGACGACCGACTCCCGATAGTGGTGTCCGAGCCAGAAAGAAAGCCCGTCGCCGAGGATCGCGCCGAGGGTGGCGGCGATCATCAGCGGCCACAGGCCCAGGGCACCGGTCGGCACCAGCGCGCTGACGCCGAGAATTATCGCGTCACCGGGGATGACGGCGCCGACCGCGGGCAACGCCTCCAACAAGGACACGAGCAGGATCAGGCCATACGCAAGCTCCCTATGGGCACGCGAAAATGCAACCACGGACGTCAGCAGCGCCCCACCCATAGCGATTGACCTCATCAGTTCGAGCGCGGCTCGTGAACGAGCGTGCCATCGGTGGATCGAGCGAATCCAAGAGCCGACCCGCAGCGCCGGTGAACCCGCTCACGGCCGAAACACAGTTAATCCTAGCAAAGCTCGCGGCGTGTTCCGCCGCAAATGAGCCATGGCGCACCGCACCGGCGCGGCGCGAGACTGCTGGGGCCGGTCCGGCGTCGCACCCGAGTTCGGGGCGCCGGGTCAATTTCACACCGGCGAGCGCTCGCACGGACTGCCGAGCGCATCCGGGCGCACACAGGGAACACCGGGCGCATCGAATCGAGGAGTCGCGGAGTTTCGTCCCGGTGCTGATCGGGACCCAAGACCCATCAAACCGGCGCGGTCGATGGACCGTCAATAATTGACGGGATTGGGCTTCGAGGCCGGGTTGATCATCAGGTTGCTCCGGGTAGAGGTGACGCCGAACACTGCCGTGAAGTGGCTGTTCGGGTGATACATCACCTGGGCATGCAACGTGGTGAAACTCACACTGCCCGGCAGAGCATCGAGGCGCGGCGGCTTGCCCGAGCCGCCCGGGACGAGGCCGTACTCGAACATATCGCCCGTCCCGTGCATAAAGCCCACGCTCGCGGCCCAGTGATTCGAGATCGGCAGAGCGACTGCGCCGGCGGTGGATTCCTCGCCGTCAGTCCCGAAGCTCTGCTCGATAAATCCCCGCGGCTCGTAGGGCAACGGCTGCGGTCCGTCGGCGAAGTTAGGGTCGAAAACGTCATCCAGGCGCAACGCGATACGCCGCCTCGGCGCCGACTTCGGCCGCTGCCGTTCAGCGTGAGCATTGCCACGGCTGGTCACGCCCAGCTTCGGCCGGGACGATGCCGACGTCCGCACCTCGTGCAGCCTGGTATCGCGACCGGTTGCCGGGGCAAGGAGCGGCGCGCCGCCGGCTGCGATCGCCGAGGCCACGTCATGCTGCAGATTCAGCTTGGCTCGCCGAGCCGCGCCGGTCGATTCCAGTCGGCTGGAATGCTGACTGTTGGACGTCTTGACGCGATTCGATGCCGCGCGCACACCCGCCTCGGCGCACGCTCGCGGGCCGAACGACCCGCCAGCGAGAACCGCACCGAGCGCCAGCATGACCGCCACGGCGCTTGCACATTGTGAAGTCACGCGTTTCACAGCAGTGGCCTCTTCTAACACATCAATTGGCGCAAGTCGATAGCATTCGACCACGGCGGCCGTGTCCGCCGCGCCGAGCCCGGATTCGGCGTCCTGCGCCGGCGAATGCCGGCGGAGTCTGCCCGCCATACCGGCTCAATCAACACGGCGGCGACGACCAATCCGGGCGGTCATCTGCAGACGGGTCTGTCCGCGGACCGCCGACACCTGGGGCCAACACGGCGCCCGGGTTGATGGACTCGAGTACCAACCGGCCGATGGCCGCCGCTGCCGGAGGCCTCAGCGCACATCCGCGCGGTCCGCAAGCAGCTCCTGATCGTGCGGATGCCGGGCGATATAGGCCGCGACATATGCGCATTGCGGAATGATTTTCTCGGCCCGCTGGCGCACCAGCTCCAGGGCGCCCGCGACGAGCGCCGCGCCCACCCCACGCCCGCGAAGATCGGGGGGGACGTACGCGTACGTCAGCGTCAGCACGTTGCCGGCCCGGCGGTAATCGATGAACGCCTGCGTGCCCGTCACCTCGAGCTCGAAACGCTGCCGCTGCCGCGCATCGATCACCGCGTTCGCGGTATGCACTGTCACACGCGAAATCCTGGCTGCAAGGCGGTGCCGGCCGGACTATTCCTTGGTCTTCAGGTTGGCCTGATTCGCCTCGATGAAAGCCTTGATGTCCTCAGCGGCGGCCAGCAGCCGCAACCACTGCTCCTTGTACAGCGTGACGGGGAACCGTCCCATGCCGTAGACGGACAGTGCGCCCTTCTCGCTGACTTTCATCGCAAGCTTGCCGCGCCCGGACTGCTTCAGGCGATCGTTCTCGGCTCGCAGCCTCTGCAGCTCCGCGTGCAGGTCATCGGTCATTCGCGGTTTCCCGGCGGGTGGATCGGGTGCAGATTATACCGCGCACAGGCTCGAGCCTGTGCGCGTTGTGCGGCCGGACGGCGGCGCATGGCCGGGAACGCCGATGCGAACGCGCACGTTGCGTGAACGGCCCGGCCGAGCGACACCGAATGGCAGTGCGAACCCGCCTCTGGCGGCGCGGACGACCGACCGCAATCGGCCGACGCCGAGACCCGCTCAGCCGAGCGTGAGCGCAAACAGCGCCTCCATGCGACCTCGGACCTTGTCCGCCGCGGCCTGCTGATAGACGTCCTTGCGGCTCTGCATCGTATAGCCATGACGCGCCCCGGGGTGCCATTCGAGCCGGTAGGTGATGTTGTGCGCCTGCAGCGCCTTCTCGAGTTCCGCCATCTGCTCGGGCGTTGCCGCTGGGTCCTGATCGGCGATGCCGAAGTAAAGCTCGGCTTTCACCCGATCGAGATGCCGATGCGGCGAATCAGGCGCATCGGTCGCAAGGCCACCGGGATGGAGCGAGGCGACCGCGGCCACGCGCTCGCCCAGAGCCTGGCACAGCACGAGAGCGAGCCGCCCGCCCATACAGAACCCATACAGGCCGATCTTACCGGCCGCGGCCGCACTGTCGGCCGCTGCAAGCTCGAGCGCGGCTTCGATATCACGCGTGGCGAGCGCATCGGTCAATGCCGACATCGCGGCCATGATCTGCTGCCGTCCCTTCGGATCCGAAAAGTCGAGGGGACCTTTCAGACCCGCGCGGTAGAAAAGATCCGGCGCCAGCACGTAATAGCCCCAGCGGGCGGTGCGTCGTGCGTGCTCGTGCAATTCCTCGCGCATACCGAGCGCATCCATGAGCTGGATGACGAGGGGGAATGGTCCCGTGCCTTCGGGACGGGCAATGAAAACCTCCATGATACCGTCTGAGGTTTGAATCTTTTCGGTTCGCTCTGTCATGAGATGCTGCCTCGCAACGTAAACGGCACGCAAGTTTGCGCGCATCTTTGCCGTTGGGAAAGACGATGCGGGCCCAAAGCCCGGCTGCGCAAATCCACCGATAGTCTTCGACGTTTCAGATCGCCCCAACATTCACAGCGATCTATGGTGGGCGGCGAGACGAACGAGGAGACGGGCGATCATGGCGCCGCTCCCGCTTCATCGCCAGCCGCCACGCCCCCACCAGGCCGCCAGCCTTCACCACCGGCAGCCACTCCCTCGCGATGGGCTCCGGCAGAGCGAGCGCCCATTCGCCGGCCAGACGCTCCTGGCACTGATCGAATCTCGCTCGTTCGGTTGCGATGAGCCGCTGGGCCGTGTCTGATTCACGGACCGGGCGGCGCTTCCGGGCCGCCGCAACGGATGAGGCGGGAGGCCATTCGCGGGGCGAGTCCGGCACGGGATTTTCCCCATACGTTCCCCACGACGGCCAATGATGGCGCGCACAGACGGTGAACGACCACCGGCTATAAGCCGGTGGCTTCGGAATACGGCTCAAGCCGGGTGTCCGTCGGCCAAGGGCCGACCGGCAGAGTCACACAATTTTGAAGTTGTCATCCGGCTCCTCAGGTTTCTGATCCTCAATGTATTTCTGCCAGACCTCGTCAGTCACGTTCCCGCTCGATGCCACCCAGTAGCCCCGTGCCCACAGGTGTTGGCCCCAGTAGCGCTTCCTTAAGGCCGTAAATTCGCTCAGCAGCCTATGCGAGCTCTTCTCCTTCGGAAACTGTACGGCTCGAGACACCGACACATTCGGCGGTATCGACACGAGCATATGTATGTGGTCCCGATTGATGGCCCCAGCGTAGATCGTCATTTCAAGACTCCGCGCAATCTCCCGCAAGAGCTCTCTGGCCCGCAGCCCGACGTCCCCTACCAAGACTGGGTACCGGTACTTCGTGATCCACACCAGGTGGTACTTGCAGTCCCAGACTGCGTGGCTG
>DAHXNV010000169.1 GCA_027365225.1 Gammaproteobacteria bacterium | reverse complement strand
CGCGGACCTCTACGCTAGAGCCTGAGGCCAGTAATTCATCGGGGACTCTGCGCATGGGTGAGGTTGTCAGTTTCGGAGCCGCTGCCCGCGTCAAGCGGGAGGACTTCCGAGAGTTTATCGATGAGGCATACGCAGCGCTCGCGCGCCTGCCGTTTTTCATCGAGCGCGCGACTCAGCGGGAATTATCGCGGCAGATTCTACAGTCCTTCCGCGAGGGTGTGCCCTTGATGGCCGAGGCGCCGACCGGCACCGGCAAGACGCTGTCCTATCTTGTTGCGGCGCTGGCCGCTCAGCAGGAGCAGCCGAAGCCGATTCCGGTTGTGGTCGCAACCGCAACGACGCTGCTGCAGCACCAGATCATCGAGGAGGAGATTCCGAAGCTGGTCAAGGCGGGCCTCGTCGATTCATCCCAGGTGGTTGTGGCAAAAGGGCGCGGGCGCTATTTCTGCGCGATGTCCGCCGAGCGGGTATCCCAGACAGAGGACCGCCAGGATGATCTGTTCGAGGGGGCTGAAAAGGTGGAGGCGCCGCGCTC
>DAHXNV010000168.1 GCA_027365225.1 Gammaproteobacteria bacterium | reverse complement strand
CCCGTAGCGTCTCGCCTTTCGTGTTCCAGATACGAGGGAACACGTAACCCACCTCCTTTTGCAACAAGGCTTTTAGGAGACGCTCCATGCGCCGGGTGAAGAGCGGGTGGTTACGGAAGTCAGGATAAGCGTGCCCTACCGTGATCAATGCCGGACCAACGGCACCCTGGCCGCTCTCCGGAATGACGATCTCGGCGGCGTCGGTGAGATAGGCGGCGATCCCGCTGATGAGCGCAAACTTGAACCCTCGGCTGCGGGCGCTCGTCTCCCGGTTCGGCATGCTGGACAGGACGTCATAGGGCACCGCGGTGAAGGGCTCGCGGTTGCCCTTGATGTGGGGCCGGTCCGAGGTCTTGGTGCCGACACGGACCCGGACGAGCCTATCGCCGAGCTGTGCGCCGACAATCCCCGCGACAGCGCGGGAGTCCATTCCGTCGCTGAAGGCAAGAATAGCTTGCGTCGGCACCGGCAGGGGAAGCATGCCCAGCGACAGGGACGGTTCGGCCTTGGCGCGCTTCACAAAGCTGATCGCCCAG
>DAHXNV010000167.1 GCA_027365225.1 Gammaproteobacteria bacterium | reverse complement strand
CCACCAGATCGGATTGCTCGGTCTCGAGCAATCCTTCTATGTTCTTAATCCCTGAACCAGAAATTGTTATCAGTATCCTGTGTGACGAGGGAAGGTCCAGGATCGATGAGATTGAGGAACACTTAACCAATTACCTGTCAGTGGTCAGGAGGAACGAACACAGATCGAGAGATCTCAAAGTGTCATGGAGCATAGTGGGTTCCAGTAAGGTACAGTATTATCTCCAAACCATGGTAAAAAAAGCACGACGTTCAATTTATGTAATGTACCCGGAGGTCAGTAAACTCGATGGTAAATTGCAGGAAAATATCAAAACAAAAACTGGTGTGCAGTTGAAAATGATATTTTCCTCCAGCGAAGCAAAAGAAATTCCAGATGATCTCATACCATTCTCAAGAATATATGACAGGTTGAATTCCAGGTACTATTTATTTGACAACGAGACCTCGTTTATGATATCCATAGAGAAAGACCATCAGACCTACGGAATAGTGGAACCCTGCAGTAATTGCGTTTTACAGTCCAAAGAACATTTCG
>DAHXNV010000166.1 GCA_027365225.1 Gammaproteobacteria bacterium | reverse complement strand
CGTTCCAGGCAAGGCGCTGGTCTACGGTCAGAGCATCACGGATGGATGTCTGGATTGGGCCGGTTCCGTCCCGGTGCTCGAGCGACTCGCCGCCGCGGTCAGGCGCCAGCGCGAGCGTGAACCCGCCGATCGCAGGCCTATGTCCTCGGTGCGCAGCGGCTGCTGAGCGCGGTGCAGGGCGGCGCAGGTTGAGCGGGGCCACGCCGTCGCATCCTGATAGCCTCAGATCATGCGGGCGCGAGCACTTTGCAGCCCGGTGGGGATTCTGCTATCTAGGAGATCGGGAGCCGGCCGGACAATCGCTGCTTCGAACCTTCGGGTGCGGAGGGGAGGAAAGTCCGGGCTCCGGCGGATCAGGGTGCCAGGTAACGCCTGGGGAGCTGTGGCATGGGCGAGGCATGGGCTTCGTTCGCGACGCAGACTCACGGACAGTGCAACAGAGAGCAGACCGCCCAAGCCCTCGCTCGAGTCGTGAATGCGGCGCGGGTGTGGGACGGCAAGGGTGAAAGGGTGCGGTAAGAGCGCACCGCGGCCTTGG
>DAHXNV010000165.1 GCA_027365225.1 Gammaproteobacteria bacterium | reverse complement strand
TGCCCGGCCGGAATACGCTCGCTGGCGGCAACGCCGGCCGCCACCGGCGCGCCGGGCAGCAGGGTGGCGCGCGCGATCGCGACGCTGTCGTCCGGGTGCAGACGGATCGCGATCGCGTTCATCGCCGCATCTCGCCGACGGCGGCGCGCGCGGCGTTCAGCATCAGGCCGCTGTCGCTGCCGATGGTGACCATGCGAAATCCCATGCCGACGATGTGCCGCGCATAGGCCGCGGTCGCGTTATGCACACCGGCGAAAATGCCTCGCCGCGCGGTCTCGGCCACCAGACGCTCATAGATGCGCAGAATCTCCGGCTCCTCGCGGTCGAGCTTGGGAGGCAGGCCCATGGAGAAGCCGAGATCGCTCGGCCCGATATAGATCGCATCGATCCCCGGCACGGCGAGGATGGCGTCGAGATTGTCGAGCGCCTGGCGGGTCTCGATCATCGGGATGCAGAGCGTCTCCTCATTGGCGGTCGCCTGATAGGTGCCGGGTTCGCCATAGGCCCCGGCGCGGATCGGCCCGTTGCTGCGCTGCCCG
>DAHXNV010000164.1 GCA_027365225.1 Gammaproteobacteria bacterium | reverse complement strand
CCGAGGTCCACACGCTCTATGGAGCCTATCGGCATCCGTACACCGAGGGCCTCCTGCGCTCGGTGCCGCGTCTCGACGAGGCGCGCGCCGAGCGCCTGGCAACCATCCCGGGGCGGCCTCCGGATCTGGCGCAGCGGCCTCCGGGGTGTCCGTTCGCGCCGCGCTGCGCATATGCGGTTCCGATCTGTGCGCAGCAGATGCCGCCGCTCGTGGCCCTGGGTCCCGAGCACCTGCGTGCGTGTCATTACGGCGGTGCGCTCAAGTCCGAGGCGCGCGGCGCATGAGCGCGACGGCGTTGCTCGAGGTGCGCGATCTCGCGGTCCACTTTCCGGTGCGCGGCCGGGGGTGGCTGCCGGTCCACCGGACGCTGCGTGCCGTCGACGAGGTGAGCTTCGCGGTGCGTCCCGGGGAGGTGCTCGGGGTCGTGGGCGAGTCCGGCTGCGGCAAATCGACGCTGCTGCGCGCGATTCTGCGGTTGATTCCGGTGACCGCCGGCAGTGTGCGCTTAAGCGGCGTGGAGCTCACCACGCTCGAGAAGGC
>DAHXNV010000163.1 GCA_027365225.1 Gammaproteobacteria bacterium | reverse complement strand
GCCTCCTGTATATCTGGCAGCCCTGTTTGTAGGCAGAGTATGATTGGTACCTATGAGTTTATCTGAAAATACAACAGGCGTATCTTCATTCATAAAAAGAGAGCCGTAATTATGCAATTTGCTGAACGCGAGTTCTTTGTTTTCACTTGATAAATGCAATTCCAAATGCTCTGGAGCATATTCATTGGCGGCTTCTATTGCCTCTTTAATAGTATCACAGAGAATAATACTACCCTTATTTGCCCACGACTCTTTTAATATCTCCTTTGTTTCCAGAGTGTTAATATAATATTCCATTTTCTCTGCTATGTCTTCAGCAAGGCTTTTTGAATTTGTTATAATGCAACTTCTCGCAGCAGTGTCATGCTCAGCCTGGGCGAGGAGATCATATGCTACTTTCTCAGTACATGCTGATTCGTCTGCAAGAATTAATACCTCACTTGGCCCAGCCAGAAGGTCTATTCCGACGCGGCCAAAGACCTGCCTCTTTGCTTCGTTGACAAATTTGTTCCCTGGACCTATAATCTTGTCAACTGGCTT
>DAHXNV010000162.1 GCA_027365225.1 Gammaproteobacteria bacterium | reverse complement strand
GGGCGCGCGAGCGTGCCGCACGCCATGCCCTGAGGCGTGCGCGTGCCGTCGCACTTGGCTGCATCCTGCTCGCGGGATTCGCGCTCTCAGCCGCCGGCTACGCGTACGTGAACGCCGAGCGTGCGCGCCGCGCCGAGCACCTGGCGCAGCAGAACCGGGCACTTGCCGAGCAGGCGCGCAATCACGCCGAACACCTCCTCGGCTATCTCGCCGACGATTTCGAGCGCCAGCTCGAGAGCTTCGGACAGCTGAGGGTCATCGCTGAGTTCACGCAGCGACAGATCAACTACTTTCGTTCGCTCCCCGCGCAGCTGCGCAGTCCCGAGACTGTTCGCTATGGTGCCCTCGCGCTGATCGAGCATGCCGAGACGCTGCGCGAACTCGGAAATTACACCACGGGAATCCGGAATTTACGCGAGGCCATGCGCCTGCTGGCGCAGTTGCGCCGAGGTGGCCACGTCCCACAGGCCACCGAGATCGCGCTCGGCCGCGCCGACACCGCGCGCTGCCTGATCGTCACCGTGCGTGATCCGACACAGGGCC
>DAHXNV010000161.1 GCA_027365225.1 Gammaproteobacteria bacterium | reverse complement strand
CTCTCTTGTCGGCTGGACTGAGTCCGATCTGCAACACCTGACGGGTAAAGTGAATTCATTGAGACGAAGGGGATTCCCCAATCGGGAAATGTCTGACTCATAGGGCGGCAACCGAGGAGGAGGTTGCCATGGCTATATTCTCACCGTTGCTGGACGTGCTGGCGGAGATTCCCGATCCGCGCCGGGCGGAAGGAAAGCTCTACCAACTGCCCTACGTGCTGCTATTCGCCATCCTCGCCATCGTCAGCGGCTGCAATTCATATCGCGGCATCATCACCTTCATCGACGTCCATCGCCATCGGCTGAACGCCATCTTCGCGCTGAAATGGCGTCGCGCGCCCGCGCACACGGCCATCCGCTACATCCTCCAGGGGCTTGATCCGGCTGCGGTGGAGGCGGTCTTCCGCCGCCATGCCGCCTTGCTGCAGGCCGCACGCGCAACGCCCGGACAGGGCAGCATCGCGCTGGATGGCAAGACGCTCCGCGGCAGCTTTGACAGCTTCCATGATCGCGTCGCCACCCAGGTGCTGAGTGCGTTCGCCA
>DAHXNV010000160.1 GCA_027365225.1 Gammaproteobacteria bacterium | reverse complement strand
ACAACCATCCAGACGACGTGAAGGCCATACCCCGGCTGGCCGCAGGGAGTTGGGTCTACGGCAGCTTCAGCACCTGGATTGGCGACGCCGCTAAAAACCGCGCATGGGATTTGCTCTGCACCGCCAAACAGGACGTGGATCAACATCGCGGGCAATTCTCTGCGGAGCAGCAGACCAAGATTCTTGAACAACTCGGTCGTTGTGAAGGTTCTGACTGGTTCTGGTGGTTCGGCGACTACAACCCATCGGACTCCGTCCGTGATTTCGACCATCTGTACCGCCTCAACCTCCGCAAGCTCTATTCCCTGATGCAACTCCCCGCCCCCGATGCCCTCAGCAACCCCATCAGCCATGGCGGCGGTGCGGCAGAGGCCGGTGGTTCCATGCGCCGCAGCCACACGGAAGGACACTGAATGACCCACAGCACCCCCCTTCTCCTGGGCGTCCATGCCCATCAGCCGGTCGGCAACTTCCCCCACGTCATCGACGATGCCGTCCGCCGCTGTTATCACCCATTTTTAGAGGCGATGTATCGCTTTCCTGGGTT
>DAHXNV010000015.1 GCA_027365225.1 Gammaproteobacteria bacterium | reverse complement strand
GTTGCAGCTGTCGCTCGGGGGCAGCAGCTTCTCCGTCACCATCGGCAGCGGCAACGACACGCTGGCCGGCATCGCCGCGACCATCAATTCCGCCAGCGGCAACCCCGGCATTGAAGCCAGCGTCGTCACCGGCACGAGCGGCGCCTATCTGGTGCTCACCTCCACACTCACCGGCGCCGCGAACACGATGTCGGTCACCGAGACCAGCGGCACCGGCCTGTCGGCGCTGACCTATGGCAGTGGCAGCACCAACTACACCCAGCAGACCGCGGCTCAGGACGCCAGCTTCAGCATCGCGGGCATTGCCTATACCAGTCCCAGCAACACCGTCACCGACGCGTTGAGCGGCGTGACGCTGAATCTGCAGGCCACCACCTCCTCGGCGGCGACCCTGACCATCGCGGACAATACCGCGACGATCGAAGGTAATATTCAGGCGTTCGTCAAGGCCTACAATACGCTGCAGCAGAACCTCGCGCAGCTCGGGGGCTATGATGCGGCCACGAACACCGCCGGCCCCCTGATGGGCAATTCGGCCTTGACGGACGCGCAGAGCCAGATCCAGGCCGCGCTCTACGGCATGGTGAATACCGGCTCCGCGACGTACACGTCGCTCGCGAGCATCGGCATCACGGCCAACAGCGATGGGAGCTTGAGTCTCAACACGGCGCAGCTGGCGGTGGCCCTGAGCACGCATTTCAGCTCGGTCAGCACTCTGTTCAGCGGCACCGGCGGGATCGCCTCGGGCCTGAACACCGTGCTCACCGCCCAGCTCGGCGGCAACGGTCCGATCGCCTCGCTCAGCCAGTCGCTGGTTCAGCAGAACAACGCGCTCACCCAGCAGAGCCAGCAGCTCAGCCAGCAGATGAGCGCGCTGCAGGCGAGCCTCACCCAGCAGTATGCGTCGCTGAATGTGCTGCTCTCGCAGCTGCAGACGACCTCCTCGTATCTGACCCAGGCATTCGCGGCGCTGCCGAACGCCCCCAAAGGAACCTCCAGCGGCGGCTGAGGACTCGCGCGGCTCAAGTGGCGGGGATCCGGGCCGCTACAGTGCGCATCAGGGCTGAGAGCGAGCAAACGTGAGCCTTTACTCCCCGCAAGCGAAACTGGCCGCATATCGCAGTGTCGATGCATACGGTGTCGTGGCGAATGCCGACCCGCACGCCCTGGTGCTGACGCTGTTCGACGCCATACTCGGCCGCCTGAGCACGGCCCGCTGCTGCATCGAGCAAGGCGCGATCGCACGCAAGGCGAGTCTGCTGCACAGCGCCGTCACGCTGCTCGGGGAACTGCGCGGCAGCCTCGATCTCGACAAGGGCGGTGAGCTGGCGCGCAACCTGAGCGACCTGTACGACTACATGGTGCGCCGGGTGCTGCACGCCAATCTGAACAATGACACCGGGGCGCTCGGGGAGGTACTGAGTCTGCTCGGCGAGATCCGCGAGGCCTGGGCCGCCACCGGAGCGCAAGTGCGCGCTCAGACATCGCCCGGGACCCCGCCGCGCTGAGGGCGCATCCGGCGGGCCGGCCGTGCTTTCAGAGGCGTGTGCGATGTCGGAGGAGCGCGTTTCGATCGGCCCGCTGAACTCGGCGGAAGGTCCCGGATTCGGGTCGTCCTCGGCCGGCGCGAAGCAAGGTCCCTCGCGCAAAGCCCGCCGGGGGGCCGCGGCCCGCGCCGCCGACCCGGGCTCGCACGATTCGCCGGCAGCGCCGGCGCCCATCGAGCAATCGGTGGGCCGGATCAACGCCCGCTTGGTCGCGGCCGACCGCGCGCTGTTCCTGCGCTTCGATCCACAGACCGGCGTCCACGTGGCCGAGGTGACGAACATCGCCACCGGTCAGGTGCTGCAACGGATTCCGAGCCGCGACCTGCGCTACCTGGCCGAGCTGCTGCAGAGCTGGGCCGACGGCGACAGCGCCCTGGTGGACCTGACCGCCTGACCCGGCGGCGCGACGCGTGCGCGGAAGGGCCCGCGCCATCCGCGGCGCCCGAAACCGGCCCCGCGGACTGCACGGCGAGGAATTGCCGCGTTCCCCGAGCGAGCGCCGTCATCCCACGAAAGCGCGGGCATTCCTGAACAGGCGCATCCAGCCGCTGTACTCGCCCGCGCCCTCGGGCCGCCACGAGTTCTGCACGCAGCGGGCCGAGCGCTCGGGATGCGGCATGGTGAGGGTCACGCGGCCAGCGGCGTTCGCGAGCGCGGCGATGCCGAGGGGCGAGCCGTTGGGGTTGTCGGGATAGGTGGTGGCGATGCGCCGCTGATGATCGACATATCGGAACGCGATCAGGCCGCTCGCCCGGCAGGCCTCGAGCGCCGCATCGTGCTCGAACTCCGCGCGCCCCTCGCCGTGCGCCACCGCGATCGGCAGGAACGAGCCTTCCATGCCGGCGAGCAGCACCGAGGGCGAGCGCAGCACCTCAACCAGGGTAAAGCGCGATTCATACTGCTCGCTGCGGTTGCGCACGAAGCGCGGCCAATGCGCCGTGCCTGGAATGATGCTCTTCAATGCCGCGAACATCTGACAGCCGTTGCAGATGCCCAGCGCAAACGTGTCGGGGCGCTCGAAGAACGCCTGGAACTGCTCGCGCAACCTATCGTTGAACAGAATCGACTTCGCCCAGCCCTCGCCGGCGCCGAGCACATCACCATAGGAGAACCCGCCGCAGGCCACCGCGCCGACGAAATCCTTCAGCGCGTGCCGGCCGACGATCAGGTCCGTCATGTGCACGTCGCAAGGCGCGAAGCCCGCGCGATCGAAGAACGCCGCCGTCTCCGCATGGCTGTTGACACCCTGCTCGCGCAGCACGGCGATCCGCGGGCGCACGCCGCGGGCGATGTACGGGGCGGCAATGTCGTCCTCAGGATCGAAACTGAGTTCGACCTGCAGGCCCGGATCGTCCGCGGCGATCTGCGCGGCGTACTCCTCGTCGGCGCACTGTGGATCATCGCGCAGCCGGCGCATCTGCCAGGAGGTCTCGGACCACGCGGCGCGCAGATCCCCCCAGGACTCATCGAGCAGCGGCGCGCCGCCATGGGTGATGCGCACGCGCAGCTGCTGTTGCGGCATCCCGAGACGCACGGCGTGCGCGGCGAGCCCGCAGCGCGCCAGAATCCCCTGCAGGCGCCGCTCGTCGCGCACGGTGACCTGCACCACCACGCCCGGCTCCTCGGCAAACAGCTGCGCGAGCGGATCACCGCGCTCGGCCGGCAGGTCGATCTCCAGACCGCAGCGTCCGGCGAAGGCCATCTCGAGCACTGTCACGATCAGTCCGCCGTCGGAACGGTCGTGATAGGCGAGCAGCAGCGACTCCCGGCGCAGCTCGGCTAGCGCCGCGGCCAACCCCACCAGCAGGTGCGGATCGTCGAGGTCGGCCGGCTCGGTGCCGATCTCACCGTGGACCTGCGCGAGCGCCGAGCCGCCGAGCCGTTGGCGGCCGAGATCGATCAGCCACAGCGCCGTCTCCGGCCCGCTCTGCAGCACCGGGGTGAGGGTCTTGCGCACATCGCCGACGGGAGCGAACGCCGAGACGATGAGCGAGACGGGCGCGACCACGGTTTTCTCCACGCCCCCCTCGCTCCAGCGGGTGCGCATCGAGAGCGAATCCTTGCCCACCGGGATGGCGATCCCGAGCGCCGGACAGAGCTCGAGCCCGACGGCGCGCACCGTCTCGTAGAGCGCCGCGTCCTCCCCCGCTTCACCGCAGGCGGCCATCCAGTTCGCCGACAGGCGGATCTGCGCGAGGGTGGCGACATCGGCCGCCAGGATGTTGGTGATCGCCTCGGCGACGGCGAGGCGCCCCGAGGCCGGCGCGGCCAGTACCGCCACCGGGCTGCGCTCGCCCATGGCCATCGCCTCGCCGCGCAGACCGCGATGATCCGCCAGAGTGACCGCCACGTCGCTCACCGGAACCTGCCAGGGCCCGACCAGCGGATCGCGGCTCACCAGCCCGCCGACCGTGCGATCCCCGATGGTGACGAGAAAGGTCTTGTCCGCCACCGCCGGCAGACGCAGCACGCGATAGAGCGCCGCGCGCACATCGAGCGCGCCGGCAGCCCATGGCGCCGCGGCGCCCGGGACACTGCGCACCGCGCGGGTCATGCGCGGCGGCTTGCCGAACAACACCTCGAGGGGCACGTCGATCGGCTCATCCCCGAGCAGCGGATCATGCACCGTCAGCCGGCCCGTGGCATCGAGCGCGCCGATGTCCGCGAGCGGACAGCGCTCGCGCGCGGCGATGGCGCCGAGCACGGGCAGATCCTCGGGGGCAACCACCACGACGTAGCGCTCCTGGGCCTCGTTGCACCACAGCTCGAGCGGCGAGAGACCCGACTCGGCGCTCGCAATGGCGCGCAAATCGATGCGCGCGCCGCGGTGGCTGTGCGCCGCCGCCTCGGGCACCGCATTGGACAATCCGCCCGCACCGACATCATGGATGAGCAGGATCGGGTTGGCCGCGCCGAGCGCCCAGCAGCCGTCGATCACCTCCTGGGCCCGCCGCTGCATCTCGGCGTTGCCGCGCTGCACGGACGCGAAGTCCAGATCGGCGTGCGAGGCGCCGCTGCCGAGCGAGGAGGCGGCCCCGCCGCCGAGGCCGATCAACATGGCCGGCCCACCGAGTACGATCAGCCGGCCGCCCACCGGGACGGTGGATTTCTCAACGTGGGCGCGGCGCACGTTACCCAACCCGCCGGCGATCATGATGGGCTTGTGGTAACCGCGCGCGCGGTGGGGCGGATCACCCGGACAGCGCTGCTCGAAGGTACGGAAATATCCGCAGATCGCCGGCCGCCCGAACTCGTTGTTGAAGGATGCCGCGCCGATCGGCGCCTCGAGCATGATGGTGAGCGCCGAGGCGATGCGCTCGGGCTGCCCGAACGGCCGCTCCCATGGCCGCTCGTACCCCGGGATACGCAGATTGGATACGGTGAACCCGGTCAATCCCGCCTTGGGCTTGGCGCCGCGCCCCGTCGCGCCCTCGTCGCGGATCTCCCCGCCCGCGCCGGTCGCCGCGCCCGGGAACGGCGAGATCGCGGTGGGATGATTGTGCGTCTCGACCTTCATCAGAATGTCGATCATCTCGGCGCTCTCGACATAGGCGCCGGTGCGCGGATCGGCGAAATAGCGCCAGCCGTGCGATCCCTCCATCACCGCGGCATTGTCGCGGTAGGCTGACAGCACGCCCTGCGGATGGCGCTCGTGCGTGTGGCGAATCATCGCAAACAGCGACTGCGCGCGTTCCTGCCCGTCGATGATCCAGCGGGCATTGAAGATCTTGTGGCGGCAATGCTCGGAGTTCACCTGCGCGAACATCATCAGCTCGGCATCGGTCGGATCGCGGCCGAGCTGGCGGAAGCTCGCGAGCAGATAGTCGAGCTCCTCCCCCGACAGCGCGAGACCCATCTCGCGGTTGACCCGATCGAGCGCGGCGCGCCCGCCGGCGAGCGCCACCCGGCGCGCGGGCCGCGGCGGCGAGTGCTCGAACAGGCGAGCCGCCTGCGCCGTATCGAGCAGGGCCATTTCGGTCATGCGGTCGAGCAGGACCCCCGCGAGGCGCTGGAGCGCCTCAGGTGCGAGCGGGCGGTCAGCCCTCACCCGATACTCGACGCCCCGTTCGACGCGCTGGACGGCCTCGAGGCCGCACACGCGGATGATGTCGGTGGCTTTACTCGACCACGGCGAGATCGTCCCTTCGCGCGGCACCACCAGCAGCGTCTGTCCGCCAAGCTCGGACGGGACGTCCCGCGGACCGTAGGTGAGCAGCCGCTCCAGGCGCTCCCGCTCATCGGCCGTGAGCGACCGATCGAGCGCGGCGAAATGCACGAACCGCGCGCTGAGAACGCTCACCGCCGGGTCGAGCGTCCGCAGCCGTGCGAGCAGCTTCTCGATCCGGAAGCCCGAGAGCGCCGAGCGCCCCGACAGCGCAACGACCGGCGGCCCGTCCATGAGCTGCTATTTCGGCTCGACCGGGGGCGTGGAGTACAGCGGCATCGGAAACTGCGCCACGTTCCCTCCGCCTTCGAGCGCCGTAATCTTGCTCACCCCCTGCTTCTTCACCTCATCGATGCGCAACACCGAATGCAGCGGCAGAAACGTGCGCTTGACCCCGTTGAACTCGCCCTTGATGCGCTCCTCGGACGGATCGAGCACCACCGAGGAGCGTTCGCCGAAGACCAGATCCTCGACTTCGATGAAGCCGAACAGTTCGCCGTGATGGACCTTGCGGGCGTAGACCTCGTACACCTTGCCCTGATTGACGAAGAGAATTCGGAAAATGTGACTGGCTGCCATGGATTGGCCGGAGTGCGCTGCTAATTTAGTGAGGAGGTGACCATTATAGGGGTTCAGCGTCCGACCATGATCGTGCATTGCACCGCGTTCCTGACGGCGCTCGCAGGATCCGGTGCGCAGGCTCTCTCGGGTCACGCCGGCTCGCGAGGCGCCAGCAGCGTCGTGCGATCGTTGCGCCCCGGGTTCCTGTGCGCCGCGAGCTCCGTCCTCGGCGCGCACGGCGCGGTGAGGCGCACTGAAAGCATAGCCAGTTCGATCAGTCGAGGCACTCGTGGGATCGATCCGCATACGGCGCCGAACCGCCCCGCTTCGAGCCGGCGCGGGCGCCAGCAGCCATGACTAGCCCCAGCACTGCGCCATGACGGTTCGCCTGCGCGTCATCAGCGGACAGCGCCGGCAACTGTCCGGACGGGACAGCGCCGAGTTCGGGTCCGATGGCGGCTCCATCGGGCGCGCGGCCGACAACGACTGGGTTCTGCCCGATCCGCATCGCTACGTTTCGGCCCGGCATGCGCGCATCTCGTGCCGCGAGGGACGCTATTATCTCGAAGACCTCAGCACCAACGGCGTCTATGTGAACGACAAGCCCGAGCCGCTCGCCCAGCGCGGCTCGGAGGGCTATCGTCTGCGCGACGGCGATGTGCTGCGTCTCGGGGAATATCAGATCGGGGTCTCTCTCGAGGCGCACACCTCGGATTCGGCGGTGCTGCCCTCACGCATCATGGCGGTGCAACCGCTCGGGGCGGCGCAAACCGACATCGGGGCGGAGCTGAATCTGGAGGATCTGCTGGCCGCCGAGCCGGCAAGCACGGGCCAGCCGCAGCCCGCGAGCGTCTTCGGCCCAGACCCGCCGCCTCCCGCTCCCGAGCCCGAGCGCGCTCGTGCCCGAACCGACAGCGGCGAGGACACCCTGGCCCGGCGGCTGGGGCGAGCGTCGCGGGCGGGCGCCCGCGAGGAAAGCGCCAACCCTGCATCCGACGATTCGGGATGGCGCGCGTTCTGCCGAGGCGCCGGAGTCAAGCCGGAACAGATGCCGCCGCAGGCGCAGATGATGCATCTGGCCGGCCGATTGCTGCGCGAAGCGCTGGTCGGTCTGAAGGACCTGGAGCGCTCGCGCGCTCAAGCCCGGGACCGCTTCCACATCCGGCTGTCGCCATCGGAGCCCGACACCCCGCCGCTCGGGCAACTGACGGTCGAGGAGCTGCTGCTCGCGCTGTTCGCCCAGCACGAAGCCCATGCGGTTGACGCGGTCCGCTGGCTGCGTGAGCGCCACGACGAAGTCAAAGCGCACGAGCTGGCGCTCGTGCAGGCCTTCCGGGCCGCGTTCATCGAATTCCTCGGCCGCCTCGATCCGGCCGAGCTGGAAACCCGCTTCGCGCAGGGACGGCGCGGAAAGCCCGACCCCTCACACTATTGGGGGCTGTTCACGAGCTTTTATCGGAATCTGCTCGACCGTCCGGCCGACCACCTTCCGCCGACTTTCGTCGAAGGCTTTGCCGCTGCGTACAAGGAGTCGCTGCATCCGCAGACCCTGGACATGCCGCGCAGCATACGCCCCGTGCGCACGCACGAGGGTTAGAACACAGCCCTCAAGGACGCGGCGCACGTTCCTGCGCCAGCAGGAACGCACCGGCCGTGCCGGCCCGATCGCCCAGCTCGGCCCGTGTAATCCATCGGTCAAATCCCCCGGCACGCGCATCGATCGGGAGATAACCCGCGAGCGTGCGGCGGGCGCCCGCACGAATGTGGGCGATGAGACACTCATCGCTCATCACCCCACCCCCGAAGACGATCCGCTCGCTCGAGAGCATCAGGGCGATCGCCGCGGCGAGCTCGCCCAGATAGCCGCCGATGAGCGCGTGTCCCGGATGTTCCGGCGGCAGCGCACTCATCGGGCTTGCCCAGCGCGCGAGCACGGCCGGTCCACTGGCCAACCCCTCGAGACAGTCGCCGTGGAAGGGACAGACCCCGGCAAACCCCTCATCGCGCGGATCGCGCCGGACCCGGATGTGGCCCATCTCGGGGTGCAGGAATCCACTCACCGACCGATCCTCGATCACTGCCCCCCCGCCGATCCCGGTGCCCACCGTCACATAGGCCAGCGTGCGCACGCCGCGCCCGGCGCCGAGGCGCGCCTCGGCGAGCGCGGCGGCATTGACATCGGTGTCGAGCGCGATCGGACAATTGAAACGCCGCAGCGGCTCGACCAGGGAGACGCCCGACCAGCCGGGCTTGGGCGTGGCGAGCACAGAGCCCCAGGTCGGCGAGCCGCACACGACATCGATCGGACCGAATGCCGCCACACCGATGCCCGCGAACGGCCCGGCCTCACGCTCCACGCCGGCGAAAAACGTCGTGACCGCCTCGAGCGTCGCTTGCGGCGCCGCGGTTGGAATGACCGCCCGATAGACCGCGCCCTGCGCATCGTACCCGGCGGCACACACGATCTTCGTGCCGCCGGCCTCGATCGCCCCGTAGAGTCGTCGCTCGCTCATCGCCCCCTCGTCTCGCCGTGCCGCGCTCCCGTGCGGCCAGGATACCGCGACGCGGGCCGCGGCGACCGGACAGATGGCGTGGCGGGCGAGCGCCCCGGGCGCATCAGGCCTCGAGGCGCAGCCTCGGCGACTGCCGCGACGCCTCGCGATGCAGTCCGGCCAAAACGGTCTCGAGCGGCTCGGGCACGCCGAACGCGTAGCCCTGCGCGTAATCCACGCCGAGCTCGCGCACCCGTTTGGCGATGGCGTCACTCTCGACAAACTCGGCCACGGTGTCGATGGAGAAACCGCGCGCGAGCTCGACGATGCCGCGTACCGTCGCCTGCGAGCGTGAATTCGTGAGGATATCGCGCACGAACGTCCCATCGATCTTGACCCGCGCGATGGGCAGGGCGTTCAGATAGGCCAGGGAGTTCGACCCGGTGCCGAAGTCATCGAGGGCGAAGCGGCAGTTCAAGGGCGCCAGACGCCGGATCATCTCCTCGGCCCGCGCCAGGCTGCTCACGGCGGCCTGCTCGGTGATCTCGAAGGTGACGCAACCGGCGGGCAGATGCGCGACCCGCAGCATCTCACCCAACTCGCGCGTGAATTCCTCATCGCCGATCGACTGCCCGGAAAGATTGATCGAGATACCGAGGCGGCGCGCCGCGAGCATCTCCCGGTGCGCCGCGAGCAGCTGTAGCGTCTTGCGCACCACCCACTGATCGATCATGGGCAGCAGCCGGTAGCGGTGCGCCACCTGCACCAGCATGCCCGGCAGCACCACACCCTGGGACGGATCGTTCAGGCGCAGCAGCACCTCGTAGCCGCCCGGCAGCGCCGCATTGCGCAGCGGCACGATCGGCTGGGCGTACAGCAGCAACTGATCGGACCTCAACGCCGTGCGCAGCTGTCCCACCGTGACCGCATCGACATGTCCGCGCAGCATGGTTCCGTCGTCGCAACTGTCGATCTTCAACCGGTCGCGGCCGCCGTGCTTGGCCGTCTTGCAGGCGAATTCCGCCGCCGCGAGCGCCCGCGACAGTCCCTGCGGCATCGCCAGCAGCGGCGCGACGCCACAGCTGACGGAGACGCCGATCGGATCATCGAGCGGTCCGATGGTCAGGCCGCGAATCGACGCCTGCAGATGCCCGGCAAGCGCCGCGGCGCCGCTCGTGTCGGCATCGGGCAGCACGACCGCGAAGCGGTCCGCCGAGATGCGCGCCGCGAGCGCGCCCTCGGGCAAGCGCGGCGGGGCGAGCACATTGGCCACCTTCACCAGCATCTCGTTGCCGATTTCGAAGCCGTACAGATCATTGACGACATGGGTCTGGTCGACGTCGAAATAGAGCACGCTCTGATCGAGGTCCGCACGCTCGGTCTGCCCACACGCTTGGTACTGCTCCAGAGCTTCGCGCGTCAACAGCCCCGTCAGGGCATCGAACTGCGTCTCGATCCTCGCGAGCGCCAGGCGGCCGAGCTGCGCCCCGAGAGCGCAATCGCGGCGGCGGTAGTCCCCCGAATCCGAAGTCCTGAAGAATGCCAACACGCCGATCAACGGACCGCTTGCGGCGCACAGAGGAACGAGCAGAATCTTGCAGCGCGGCGCCGCCGCGCCGGACTTTCCGGCATTATTGAGCACCAGCGGCGCGCGCTTCTGCAACGCCCAGACGCTCAGCCTGTCCCGCGCCCGCACCCACAACGCGGCCAGCGCCCCGGCATCGGGGGAATCGGTCCGGTGCACCAGGCACAGGTGGCGCTCAGGCACATAGAGCGCCCCGAGCGCACTGTGCAGGCGTGTGCTCGCCCGCGCCAACAGCAGGTGCACGCCCGAATGTCCGGCGGGAGGGCGCTGCGCGTCTGCGGCGAGCGCGACCAACCATTGCAGGTCGTCCGAATGTTCGGTCGGCGCACCGAGCTCCGGCTGCGATCCCCGGCAGCCTCGATCGCCCGGCGCGAGCGGATCCGGCGGACCCCGGGCGCAGCTCGCCCCGGCACCCAAGTCCGGCTCGACGTACGGCTCTGAAGATGTCGTCTGCATTCGCCCGCCATCCTAGCCGACCGGTGTCCGCGGAATTGTCGATCCGGTCGCGTTCGCGCCAAGGCAGCGCGCCCGCACGGCCGGGCGCGCGTGATGCGGATCACGGAATCCTGCGCCGCTCATGCGGCGCCCGCGGCCGACTCACGCTCAAACACTTCGATCGGCACCGGCCGGCCGAACAGAAAGCCCTGATACTGCTCGCAGCTGTGCCGGATCAGCGTGTCCCATTGCCATTGCGTCTCGACACCCTCGGCGATGACTTCCAACTCCAGACTGCGGGCCATCTGCACGATGGTGTGCACCAGAGTCTCCCCGCTCGCGTGCGACATGCCGGCGACGAAACTGCGGTCGATCTTCAGCACCGTCACGGGCAATCGCCGCAGGTAGGACAGCGACGAGTAGCCGATGCCGAAGTCATCGATCGCGAAGGAGATTCCCAGCCGCCGCAGCGCCTGCAGCTTGGGGATCACCTCGTCGAAATCGTGAATCGGCAGCGCCTCGGTGATCTCGAGCTCGAGCAGGCGCGGATCGATGGACGCGCGGGCGACGATGTCCGACACCAGGGCGACGAAATCCGCGGCGGCGAGCTGTTTGGGACTGATGTTCACCGCCAGTTTCAGAGCGCGCCGGCCGCCGGTGCGCGACCACTGCTGCAACTGCCGGCAGGCCTCCTCGAGCACCCAGCGGCCGATCTGATGAATCAGGCCGATTTCCTCGGCCACGGGCACCAGCTCGAGCGGCGAGACGATGCCACGCTGCGGATCGTGCCAGCGCAGCAATGCCTCCGCCCCGAGGGTCTTGCCGTGCGCATCGACCCGGCGCTGGAAATACAACTGCAGCTGCTCGGTGCTGAACTCGTGCCGCAGGCGCGACTCGAGCCGCGAGCGGCGCTCGAGCGCGAGCTGCATCCCCGGGCAGAACACCCGCACACCGTTGCGGCCGCCGTCCTTGGCCGCGTGCAACGCCACGTCGGCTTGCTTGAGCAGCTCGTTGAAACCGGCGCCGGCGGCGCCACCCCAGGGCGCAACGCCGATGCTGGCCGAGCAGGAGACGATCTGGCCGCCGATCAGGTGCGACTGGAGGATCACCGCGAGCAGATGCTCGGCCTCCCGCCGGGCGGCATCCTCGGCGAGGGCGCCGCGCGTCCCGAGATCCTCCAGAACCACCAGGAACTCATCGCCGCCGACGCGCCCCACCCGGTCGTCCCCGGGCACCACGCCCCGCAGCCGCTCGGCGGTCTGCTGCAGCAGGATGTCGCCCGCCTGGTGCCCGAGAATGTCATTGACGGCCTGGAAGTTGTCCAGACCGATCAACAGCGCCGCGCCGTGGCCGCCGGCGTGCTCGGCCCAGTGCACGGCGGAGCGCAGCCGATCGAGCATCAGGCGCCGGTTCGGCAATCCGGTGAGGGCATCGAAGTTCAGCAGCCGCGAGATACGCTGCTCGGTGTCCCTCTGATCCGACAGATCCGTCAGGCTCGCGATGTAATGCGTCCAACGCGCGCCGTCGCTCACGCCGGTCAGGCAGATCCACAGCGGAAACTCCGCCCCGCTCCTGCGCCGGCCCCACAACTCGCCCTGCCAGCGCCCGCCCTCGCGCACTTGGGCGAACAACTGCGCGAGCGCCGGCGAGGGGCGGTCGGATACCAGCAGTAAAGTCAGTTCCTGACCGATCAACTCCTGCTGCGCGTACCCGCACGCGGCGCACACCGCCGGATTGGCGCGCAATATCCTGCCCTGCGGGTCCGTCACCAGCATCGCGCCGCTCGCCTCGAAGGCAAGCGCCGCGATGCGCAGTTCCGCCGCCGCCCGCTCCTTCTCGGCCACCAGATCGAAGCGGTCGAGGGCGAATTCAATGTCCGCCACCATCCGCTCGAGCAGGTCGCGGACGGCGTGCGTGAAGGCCTGGGGCTGAGTGTCGTAGAGCAACAGCACGGCGGACACCACACCGCCGCGGCGCAGCGGCAGCGCCGCGCAGGAGCCCCACGTAACGCGCTCGCCGCCGCTGCGCCACGGCGCCATGCGCGGGTCGGCGCGAAAATCCTGGACGAACACCGGATGGCCTTCCCGCCACGCCTCGCCCCCCGGACCTTGGCCTTCGGCCCGAGCAGCGCTGGTATGCACGGTCAGGCCATCGAGGTAGCGCTCGAATTCGGGCGAGGCGCTGCAGCGGGCGAGCGGCTTGATCTGCCCGGAGTCCGGCTCGGCCCGCCCGACCCAGGCGAGGCGCAGCTCCCCATAATGCACGGCGATGTGACAGAGCCGATCGAACAGAACCGCCTCGCACTCGCAGCGCGCGATGAGCTGATTGGTCTGCGCGAGCGTCGAGTACATGCGGTTCAAGAACAGGATCTGCTCGACCGGGGCAGCCGGTTCGGTCCCCCGCTGCGGCTCAAGCGCCGGATGCGCGCGCCTCGCGACCGCCGCCGCGGCCATTGCCCCCAGCAGGACGACCCCGGCCCCGATCGTCGCGACGATCATGGCCCGGGCAATCCGGTTACGGGCACAAGCCCCCGGGACACCGTGCCGCAGGCAGCGCTCAGGCCGCGCAGGCTCGCTCTCTTCAAGGCACGCTCGCTCGACACCGTGGTCACGCAATGGCCGAACTTGGCCCAGCCCAGTTCATATAAGAACCGTCCGCTCCAGACGACGACGGCGTTCACAGTCGCCGCAACCGCCGGTTCGTAGGGCATTTCCCCTCGACCTGCCGGCTCCCTGCCTTTTTTTACATAATAAAGGCATCGCACGCGCGATGCCCTCGCCCTCTACAATGAATCGATGCGGCCCCTGACCCTGTTCGGACTGTTCGCGGTGGCGGCGATGCTCGTGTTCTACGCGCTCGAGGCGCGCCGCCCGATTTACGTCCTGGGGTTCGCCGCCGGCTGCGCTCTGGCATCGGTTTACGGATTCCTACAAGGCGCATGGCCGTTCGGCGTGGTGGAGGCGATCTGGGTCGTCGTGGCCATACGGCGCTGGCGGACCCGGATCCACGAGCAGGGGCGTGCCGCGCGGATCGAGCGAGGGTAATCTGTATCCGCTCCAATCATCGCGAGGCCGAGAATGTATAAGAAAATCCTCGTCCCGATCGGCAGCGGCTCGACCTCCGAGCGCGGCCTGCGCGAAGCGATCAGCGTGGCGCGCGACCAAGGCGCCGAGATCCTGCTGCTGCACGTGGTCGACAAATGGCCGGTCGCCGCCGGCGACATCGCCGCGGTCAATCTCGATGCCGGAGCGAAGGCGCTGCGCGAGGTCGGCGCGGAGCTGCTCGAGCAGGCCGCGCAGCAGGTACGCGCCGGCGGCATTGCGGTGCACACCGCGCTCATCGAGGAACTCGGCGTGCCGGTCGGGGAGTGCGTCGTGCGGCGCGCCCGACAATGGCCCGCCGACCTGATCGTCTGCGGCACGCATGGACGGCGCGGCATCACTCGCCTGCTGCTCGGCAGCAACGCCGAATACATCATGCATCACTCGCCGGTCCCCGTGCTGTTGTTGCGCGTGCCGCAGCCGCAGCACGCCGCCTGAGCGGCGCACTGTGCGCACCTGCGCCCACCGCATCGGTCATCTGCGCTCCGACACGATGGCGTGCCTCCCCCAGCGTCAGATGAACTTCTAGGGCACGGCGCTCACGGTACGCACTGGCACGCTTCGCATGACGGCCAAGCGCGGCACGCCTGCCTCCACCGGCTCGATGCACGAGCTGCCCGGCGAGACCCCGCCACAGCCGCAGTCACATCCACGCGCGCCCTCGAATACAATGCGCGCTTCACAATAGGCGGCTCGGGGCGGGGCATGGGCGGTGAGGCCAAGATTCCGGCGGAAGACCAGTGGTCGCAATGGCTGCTGCACCGGCGGCACGGGGACGACACGCAGTTCCAACTGGTCATGCGAGCGGCGGTTGACCGTTATGTCGAGCGATTGCTCGACGGCGCACAGCTTCGCCCCGGGCAGACGCTGGTGGACGTCGGTACGGGCGAGGGGGTCGTCGCTCTTCGAGCCATCGAGCGCGTGGGCTCGACGCTGCGGGTCTTGCTGACCGATGTGTCCGAGCCGATGCTGCGCCATGCCGAGGCACAGGCGCTCGAGCGTGGCGTGCGCGACCAGTGCACCTTTCTGCATTGTCCGGCTGATCGGCTCGATGACATAGCCGACGCATCCGTCGACGTCGTCGTCACCCGTTCCGTTTTAGCCTACGTTGCGGACAAAACTGCCGCGCTGCGTGAATTCCATCGGATCCTCAAGCCCGGCGGACGAATCTCGCTCGCCGAGCCGGTATTTATGGATGAAGCGCTGGCGGCATCTGCCATCCGCACGGTCATAGAGTCCAAGCCGCCCGAAGGCGTGAGCCCGTTCATGACGCTGCTGCATCGCTGGAAGGCCGCGCAATATCCGGACACGGAGGAAAAGATCCGCAGCAGCCCGATTGCCAACTATTCGGAACGCGACGTGATCCAGTTCGCCAAGAGCGCCGGCTTCCCAGAGCTGCATCTGGAACTGCACATCGATACCTTTCCCTCGATCGTGCGCTCGTGGGACGTGTTCATCAACAGCTCCCCGCATCCGCTCGCCCCGCCCCTGACGGCCATCATGGCCGAGCATTTCACCGCCGAAGAACGGCAGTTATTCGAGCGGAGCATGCGGCCGCTGGTCGAGGATCCCACGGGAATCAGCACCGATCGCATGCTGTACCTGACCGCGCACAAACCGCTCGGCTGAGTGCGCCCGGAGCCGGCACCGCCATCGGTCGGCCAGCGCAGTCCCGCGAGGCGCCGCGCAGGGGCGGCCCAGGCGCTGCTTGCGAGCCCGGCGGCACGGTCAGACCGCCCGGGCGATGGGGGCCGCGCCGCGTCCCCCCATCGGCCCGCGGGGTGCGGCGCTGGTGAACCTACAGTGAGCATCCTTCGCCGAATCTGCCGGGCGACGATTACGCGCCTAGACTTGCTCGAAAGCCTACGTCCATGCACGGGAGCTCGAACCCACCCTATTGATTCATAAGGGATTTTTGATTCTGGCGGAGAGGGTGGGATTGCGCCTGCGCCCTCCCTGGCCGGCGCCCTTCGGGCCGGCTGACGCCGTCCAAACGCGCTCCTGCGCGTTTGTCGAACCCGCTTGTCCATGCACGTGGGTTCGAACCCCACCCTATTGATTCATAAGGGATTTTTGATTCTGGCGGAGAGGGTGGGATTCGAACCCACGTGCCGGTTTTACCCGACCATCCGATTTCGAGTCGGCGCCGTTATGACCGCTTCGGTACCTCTCCGGGCGGGCGATGGTACTATAGGCCAGGTTTTTTGCCTCCATGGAGTATGCCCTTGGCGCCAAAACGGATGGGCTCACGCCTCGGACGTACCGCCTACCGGCTCGGGACGATCGCGGCCGTTTCGGCTATGGCGATGCTCGTGCAGGGCTCGACCACGCGCACGCTCTTGGACCGGATTCGTGCGCAGGGCGAGCTGCGGGTGGTCACGCTCAATCTGCCTACTTGCTACTACATCGGGCCGCAGGGACCGACGGGCCTCGACTACGACTTGGCACGCAAGTTCGCCGATGAGCTCGGCGTCCGCCTGAAGATCCTCACGGTACCGGACGAGGCGGCCTTGCAGGCTGCGCTGGCGTCGGGCCGCGCCGATATCGCGGCCGCCCAGATCACTGCCGATGCCGCGTGGCAGCACGTCGGCGAACCCGCCGCTCCTTATGCGCAGATTCCCCAGCTGGTGATCTACCGCCAGGGCGAGCAGGCCCCGACCGGGCTGCCGCAGCTGCAATATGCCAAGCTCGTGGTCCGGGCCGGCAGTCCGCAGGTCGATGTTCTCCAGAAGCTGAAACGGCTCGCTCCCTTCCTGAAATGGGCAGGCACGACAGGCGAGGAATCGCCGCTGCAGGACGTCGCGAGCGGACGGGCGGGATATGCCGTCGTGGATGCGCGGGCGTACGGTTACGCGTATTACTTGTACCCGGATGTCCGCGTCGCATTCACGCTGCCTCAGCGACGTCCGGTACAGTGGGTCGTGCGCCGGGATGCGCCCGAGCTGCTGCGCGTGGTTAACGGCTTCTTCAACTCGCTGCGCCGATCGGGGCAGCTCAACAAGCTGATGCGCAAGGATTCCGGGAACGCGACTTCGTTCCTGATCAGGCAGCCGCACCTGTTCGAGGTCGACTTCCTCGAGCGCCTGCCGCGCTATGAGCCTTGGTTCAAGGAAGCCGCCGCGCGCTATCACCTCGACTGGCGGCTGCTCGCGGCGATGGGATTTCAGGAATCGCGTTGGAATCCCAGGGCTATCTCGGCCACTGGAGCCAAGGGTGTCATGATGCTCACCGCCGACACGGCGCAGGAGATGGGCGTGGCCGATCGCGCCAACGCCAAGGCGAGCATCTTCGCCGGCGCGCGCTACTTCGCCCAGGTGCTCAAGATGTGGCCCGATCACATCCCCGAGCCCGATCGGATCTGGTTCGCGGTAGCCTCCTACAATGTTGGTTTCGGACACGTCGAAGACGCGCGCGTCCTCGCGCAGCGGCTCGGCAAGAACCCCGACTCCTGGAAGCAGGTCAGTCACGTGCTGCCGCTGCTCACCGTGCCACGCTGGTACATGCAAACCGAATACGGCTACGCTCAGGGCTGGCAGCCGGTCATATACGTCGCGCGCGTGCGCGAGTTCCTGCACCTGCTCGAGTGGCAACCGCCCGAGGAGGGCATCATCGAGACCGCCGACACCAAGCCCGTCGAGCGCTCGCCCACCGTGTCGGGAAGCTGAGGCGGCGGGCCGCAGCGCGCCGGCGGCTCAAGGGCGGCGCGCGTCGAAAAAGCCCTTCAGCAGTGCCGCGCATTCCTCCATCAGCACGCCCCCGAAGATGTCGACGCGGTGGTTCAGCGCCGGCAGCGCGAACAGATTCACGGTGCTGCCGGCCGCTCCCGCACGCGCATCCCACGCGCCGAACACGAGCCGGCGCACGCGGGCGTGTACGATCGCCGCCGCGCACATCGCGCACGGCTCGAGGGTGACATACAGCGTGGTACCATTCAGCCGATACGTGCCGAGCGCCTGACCGCCGGCGCGCAGCGCGATGATTTCCGCGTGCGCCGTCGGATCGCACGTGCCGATCGGGCAGTTGGCCCCTTGTGCGACGAGCACTCCGTCCCGCACCAGCACCGCCCCCACCGGCACCTCCGCGCATCGTCCGGCCCGCTCGGCCTGCTGCAGCGCCAGCCGCATGAAATGTACATCGCTCGACATGCCGTCAGGTCTTGGACCCCGAGTCGGTCCGCGGGCCCGTCACGGCGATGACGCGCGAGCGCAGGCGCCCGCTCGCCAGACGCGTCTCGATCTGCTCGCCGGGAGAGACTGCCGCCGCATCGGTCACGAGCGTACCGTCGGCGCGCGTCACGATGGCAAAACCGCGTGCCAGGGTTGCCAGCGCACTGGCGGTCTGGAGCGTGCGCTGCGCCAGATCCAGCCTGTGCAGCAGCCGCGACAGCTCGCCGTCCATTGCGTACTTCAGCCGTGTCGTCAGGCGCTCGATACGGACCCGTAGATCGCCGGCGAGGCGCTGCGGGGAGTGCGGCTGGAGCCGCGCCTCCAGCCGGGACAGGCGGTGCTGCGCGCCCTGCAGGCTGCCCCGCAGGGCGGCCGCAAGCCGCAGCTCGAGGTCGTCGAGTCGCTGCCCTTGATGCGCCAACCGCAGTCCAGGGTGTGCCAGCCTCAACCGCGCGCCCACGGAATCCATGCGGCTCACGGCCACACGCAACTCCCGACGCATCCCGGTGGCAAGACGCGCCCCGGTGCGGGCGAGGGCCTCGAGCAGCGCCGCGCGGTCAGGTACGGCCATCTCCGCGGCGCCCGACGGGGTCGGCGCGCGCGCATCGGCGGCAAAATCGGCAATCGTGAAATCGATTTCGTGTCCCACGCCGCTGATGACCGCAAGCGAGCAGGCGCGGATCGCGCGCGCGACCCGCTCGTCGTTGAATGCCCAGAGATCCTCGAGTGAGCCGCCACCGCGCGCCAGGATCAGCACATCGCAGTCGGCTCGCTCGGAGGCGAGCGCGAGGGCCTCGACGATTGCCGGCGCGGCCGCCGCACCCTGCACCGGCACGGGATACACCCGCACCTCGGCCGGGGGAAACCGGCGCCCGAGGATATTGAGCACGTCCCGGATGGCCGCACCGGTCGGCGACGTGACGACGCCGATACGGCGGGGAAACCGCGGCAGGGGGCGCTTGACCTCCCGTGCGAACAGCCCCTCGGCCGCGAGCTTTGCCTTGAGCCGCTCGAACTCGCGCTGCAAGGCGCCGATACCGGCCTCCTCGAGCTGCTCGACGATCAGCTGGTAATCCCCGCGCGGCTCGTACAGGCTGACGCGCCCGCGCGCCAGCACCTGCTGACCTGCCTTCGGTGCGAACGCGACGGCGGCATTGCGCGCGCGGAACATCGCGCAGCGCACCTGCGCCTCCCGGTCCTTGAGCGAGAAGTACCAATGGCCCGAGACGGGCTGGGCAAGGTTCGACAGTTCCCCCTCGACCCACACCACCCCGAGGCCACGCTCGAGCAGTGTGCGTACCTCCCGATTCAGGCGGGCAACGGTGAAAACCCTCGGAACGGGAGTATTGGCCTCGAATCCGCTCGGATCTGCGCTCGACATATGGGATCCACGATACCACCGAGGTTTACCCCCAGGCGCCCCATGCGTAGAATTAGCTATGCGAATCCTCGAAGAAGCTCTGACGTTCGACGACGTCCTGCTCGTGCCCGCCTATTCCGAGGTTCTGCCCCGCGAGGTGGACCTCTCCACGCAACTGACCCGGCGCATCCGCCTGAACGTGCCGCTGCTCTCGGCCGCCATGGACACCGTCACCGAGGCGCGGCTGGCGATCACCATCGCCCAGGAGGGCGGCATCGGCATCGTTCACAAGAGCATGAGCATCGAAGCCCAGGCGCGCGAGGTCGGACGCGTAAAGAAGTTCGAGAGCGGCCTGATCAAGGATCCGATCACGGTGCCGCCGACCATGACCATCCGCGAAGTCCTCGACCTGACGCGCTCGCGGGGCATCTCCGGCGTTCCGGTCGTGCTCGGCAAGAAGGTCGTGGGCATCGTCACACATCGCGATCTGCGCTTCGAAGAGAAGCTCGACGCGCCGGTCTCCTCGGTCATGACCCCGAGGGAGCGCCTGATCACCGTGCGCGAGACGACCCCCAAGGAAGAGGTGTTGGCTCTGCTGCACAAGCACCGCATCGAGAAGGTGCTCGTGGTCAATGACGCTCAGGAGCTGGCCGGGATGATCACGGTCAAGGACATTCAGAAGGCGCGGGAATTCCCGCGCGCCTGCAAGGATGAGAGCGGCCGGCTGCGCGTCGGGGCCGCCGTCGGCACGACCGCCGACACCCTGGATCGCGTGGCCGCCTTGCGCGAATCCGGCGTGGACGTGGTGGTGGTCGACACCGCTCACGGCCACTCCCGCGGAGTGATCGGCACGATCGAGCGCATCAAGAAGCGCTGGCCCGATCAGCAGGTGATCGCCGGCAATATCGCCACTGCCGAGGCGGCGCGGGCGTTGGTCGCTGCCGGGACCGACGCCGTCAAGGTCGGCATCGGTCCGGGATCGATCTGCACGACGCGCATCGTCGCCGGTGTGGGCGTGCCGCAGATCTCGGCGGTCGCCAACATAGCCGAAGCACTGCGTGACAGCGATGTGACGCTGATTTCCGACGGCGGGATCCGCTTCTCGGGCGACCTCGCCAAGGCGATCGTCGCCGGCGCGCACGCGGTCATGATCGGCAGCCTGTTTGCCGGCACCGAGGAGTCTCCCGGGGATGTGGAACTCTACCAGGGCGCCTCCTACAAGTCATATCGCGGCATGGGCTCGCTCGGCGCCATGGCCGAGCGCCACGGTTCCGCGGACCGTTACTTCCAGGATGCCGCCACGGAGCTCGAGAAGCTCGTGCCGGAGGGCGTCGAGGGGCGGGTGCCGTACAAAGGCAGCCTGGTGGCGATCCTGCAGCAGCTGGCGGGCGGGCTGCGCGCGGCCATGGGCTATACGGGCAGTCACAACATCACGGAAATGCGCACCCAGCCGGTATTCGTGCGCGTAACCGCGGCCGGCATCCGCGAGAGCCACGTGCACGACGTCAGCATCACGAAGGAGGCGCCCAACTACCGGGTGTCCTGATCGAGCGCGCATGACCAGCCCGACTCCGGCCCAGGCGCCGCACGCGGACATCCACGCCGACCGCATCCTCGTACTGGACTTCGGCGCCCAATACACCCAGCTCATCGCGCGCCGCGTACGGGAGTTCGGTGTCTATTGCGAAATCCATCCCTGGGACATCACGGATGAGAGCGTGCGGCGGTTCAAGCCGCGGGGCGTGATCCTCTCCGGTGGTCCCGAGTCGGTCACCGGCGCCGCCGCCCCCGCAGCCCCGGCCGCGGTCTTCCAGCTCGGCGTGCCCGTGCTCGGCATCTGTTACGGCATGCAGACCATGGCCCAGCAGCTCGGCGGCCGGGTGATCGGGTCCGCCGAACGGGAGTTCGGGTACGCGGAAGTGACGCTCACCGCTCCCTGCCGGCTGCTCGATGAGCTCCAGGACCGGCGCGACCCGCGTGGCCGCGCGGTGCTCGAGGTGTGGATGAGTCATGGTGATCGCGTCGCGACGCTGCCGGCCGGATTCATCGGCTGCGCGAGCACGGGCTCGATCCCGTATGCGGCGATGTGCGACGAGCAGCGGCGTTTCTACGGCGTGCAGTTTCATCCCGAGGTGACGCACACGAGACAGGGGGCGCGCCTGCTCGAACGCTTCGTGCGGGAGATCTGCGGCTGCGCGGCCTTGTGGAGCACGGACAACATCATCGAGGAGGCGATCGCGCGCGTACGCGCGCGGGTCGGTGCGCGCAAGGTGCTGCTTGGCCTCTCCGGCGGCGTCGATTCCTCGGTGGTCGCGGCACTCGTGCAGCGCGCCATAGGCGAGCAGCTGGTGTGCGTCTTCGTCGATCACGGCCTGCTGCGCCTCGGCGAGGGCGATCAGGTCATGAGCACCTTCGCCGAGCACCTCGGCGTGCGGGTAATCCGCGTGGACGCCGAGCAGCGCTTCCTCGCCGCTCTCGCCGGCATCACCGACCCGGAAGCCAAGCGCAAGATCATCGGCCGCACCTTCGTCGAAGTCTTCGACGAGCAGGCGCGTGCGCTGCAGGGAGTGCACTTCCTCGCCCAGGGCACCATCTACCCCGACGTCATCGAATCGGCCGGCGCGCGCACCGGCAAAGCCCACGTGATCAAGTCGCATCACAACGTCGGCGGCTTGCCCGAGACAATGCACCTGGAGTTGCTCGAGCCGCTGCGCGAGCTGTTCAAGGACGAGGTGCGCCGGCTCGGCATCGAGCTCGGGCTGCCGCGCGAGATGGTCCATCGCCACCCGTTCCCCGGGCCCGGCCTCGGCGTACGCATCCTCGGGGAAGTGCGCAAGGAATACGCCGACCTGCTGCGCCGGGCGGACGCGATCTTCATCGAGGAGCTGCGCCGTCACGATCTGTACGATCGCACCAGCCAGGCCTTTGCGGTATTCCTGCCCGTGCGCTCGGTCGGCGTCATGGGCGATGGCCGCCGTTATGACTATGTCATTGCACTGCGCGCCGTAGAGACCATCGACTTCATGACCGCGCACTGGGCGCGCCTGCCGTATGACTTCCTCGACGTCGTCTCCCGGCGGATCGTCAACGAGGTTGAGGGCATCTCGCGCGTGGTCTACGACATCAGCGGCAAACCGCCTGCCACGATCGAGTGGGAGTGACCGCCAGCCTGACGGCCGGACTCGCAGCATCCGGCAGCCCGCATGCACACGGTAGCGTAACGTTGGAACCGCCTACTCGAGCAACGATCTTCGCCGCAGCATCAGCGCGCCCCATGATGATGCGCGCCGCCGGCTCTGCGGCCGTGGGCGGCGCGAACCGCCACCGCAGCGGGTATTCGCACCGGACACGCGAGCGACCCGTCCTCATTGCGTGCCCGATCGCCGCGGCGGCGGGCATGAGTATCCGACCCGGCAGGACCGTGCAACCCACATGCATGCCAATGTCATCGTACTGATCCTCGTCGCGGCACTGATCGGCGTGCGGATCTACCTGCGCGTGCGGCGCGCGTTCGGCCGCCAGCGCGTAAAGCCGCGCCGCCTGACGGTGCGCATCGCGCTCTTTGCCGTCTTCGGCGTCCTGGCCATCCTGCTCGCGAGCGCCGAGTTGCGCACGCTGGCCGCCCTGCTCGCCGGGGGCGCCTGCGGGGCCGCGCTCGCTGGCCTCGGCGTGCGGCATACGCGCTTCGAGTCCACCCCCGAGGGCCGCTTCTATACGCCGCACACGTATGTCGGCTTGATCGTCACGGTGTCGTTTCTCCTCTGGATGGTCTACGACTTTCTGGACGTATACCACCAGCTTGCGGTCGCTACGGCGGTAAATCCGCACGGCGCGCCGTTGCCGCCCGAGAGTCCGCTGACGTTCGCGATTTCCGGCACGTTCATCGCCTATTACTTCGCATACTCCCTCGGCGTGCTGCGCCGCAGCCGCCAGCCGGCGATCACCCCGCCGGCAAGCGAAACCGGCTGACCGAGCCCGGGCTGCGCGCTCGCTCCTGCCGCGCGTTCGGCCCCTGCGCGGCGCGCCTACGGCGCCGCGCCGGCCGATGCCTCGCGTCGGGCGCGCGCCCGGCCCCGCGCCAGCGTCCATGCCGCCGCGGAGAACACCAGCGCATTGGCGGCAATCACGGG
Source organism: Gammaproteobacteria bacterium (assembly GCA_027365225.1). Classification (GTDB taxonomy): domain Bacteria; phylum Pseudomonadota; class Gammaproteobacteria; order Steroidobacterales; family Steroidobacteraceae; genus 13-2-20CM-66-19. The sequence continues at coordinate 23,361 of DAHXNV010000015.1, read as the reverse complement.
CAGCGCGGCGATGCGGATTCCGTACAAGATCCAAAGCGCCGCCCCGACCATCTGCAGGCCGCGCAACAGCGACGGCCGGGAGAAGAAGTAAGACGCCACGAACACCGCAGTGGCAGTCCACCCAAGCACATCCGCCGGGGAAACGGTCATGGGCCTTACACCGCCGCCGGGGCGCCCGGCGTCTCGCGGATCAGCACACGGTTGGTGCGCGCCCGCTCCCACTCCTCCAGGCGCAGGCCGTTAGCCTCGAACACGCGCCGAATCTCGGGCATGCGCATGTCGAGCAACTGATCGAACACCGGAACGAGCACGCTGCACGCGTTGTCGCTGAGCACGGTGCAGCGGGCGATGCGCGCAAGCTGGCGATTCTCCGACACCGCGATGGTGAAGCCCTCGCCATTGTTGACATGCAGCATGACATGCACGTCGGAACTGCCGTCCCCGACGTAGATGACGCGGTCCGGGTGAATGTCATGCTCCCGGCTCAACTCGTCGATCACCGCCACCTTGCCGTAACCGGCCACCACGCGCTTGATGCTGCTCACCTCGCCCGACACCGGGTCGTATTCGAACTCGGTGCCGTAGATGTGCTCCGCCGGCACGACATCGGCGAGCGCCGATACCACTACCTCGCGCGGCGCCGCGGAAACGACGAAGAACGAGAAGCGACTCTCCTCGACCCCGTTGCGCAGAACGCTCACCAGCGTCGGCAACGCGGCCTTCAGGCGCACGCGCCGCCCCGCCTCGATCAAATGCTCGCGACGCACGCCGCGGAAATCCGGATCGTGTCGGATCAGGTAGGCGAGTTCGCCGCCCTGCTGCACCAGGTTGCTGCGCGCCAGTCCGTCCACCTTCTGTTGGAAATCACCGACACCGAGCAGCTCCGCGAGCACGTGCCCGGAATCATTGAAACTGAGCGTCTGGTCGAAGTCTGACGCCAGCATGTAGTGTTTCGTCGTCATGTCTCGCTTGCTCCTGCGGCCGTCCGTGTGGCGCTTTATGGCAAACATTGCGGTGCGGATGTCGGTGGGGACCTTAGCAAAACCGGTGGTGCAATCAAGCGAGCCGGGCTCGCGCGGCCGCGAGAATTCTTCGCGCGGGCGGCAGGCCCGTCAGTGGGCAACGCCGCATTCAGCCCTCGTTCAGCCGGTATTCCACTCCACGGGCGCAAGCCACCGCTCACGCCCACGCCGTCCATTCAAGCCCGCGAGGTCGGTCGCCGGGTCTATTCCGCAAGGAGGCCGGCGTCCGCCGCAGCGACGCCGCCGGCGCGGGAGTGCTCGCGCCAACTCGTTACGACCTTGACCATCATACGCACCCCCACCTGTCGCGGTATCCCTCTTCAGGGAGAACAGCCCGGACATCGAAACCGCGCTCGCTGGAGTGAAATCCGTCCTGTCTCGGCCGACCCGCGCCTCGCGAGGGCATGCGGGCCCTTGGGAACGCGGCGGACCCGACGCCCGCCGGCCGTTGAACCGCCACGCTTTACCCGCCGCCGTCGCGAATACGGACCCGCGGGGCTGCGGGGCGTCGATCAGGCGCCCGATGACGAGAGCGCGGCGCTCGGTGCCGTGGTCCGGCATGACAATCTCGGTGGGTTTGCCAGGCGCTTGCGCCGCGGCGCGGCCCGCCCGCGAATCGGGCGGCAGACGGGTCGGTCGGCGCAGCCTAGAGACCTGGCCGAGTGAATCGGCGGCGCGCGTGTTCCGCTTGCGCCCGGACCACGCAGGCTTCGGCATGGTCATTGATCAAGCCCATCGCCTGCATGAAGGCGTACGCTGTCGTTGGGCCCACGAACCGCCAGCCGAGCCTCTTCAGGGCCTGCGACAGCGCGATCGACTCGGGCGATGTCGACACCGGCGAGCGAGCCGCCCGGGCGGTGTGCGGCGGCGCATACCGCCACACGAACGCCGCAAGCGACCCCTCGCGGCCGATGAGTTCCTCGGCCCGCCGCGCATTGTGGATCACCGCCTCGATCTTGCCGCGGTGACGCACGATGCCGGCATCCCCGAGCAGCCGGGCAACATCCCGGGAGGTGAATCGGGCGATCCGCGCGATGTCGAACTGATGAAAGACGGCGCGGAAGCGGTCGCGCTTCTGCAGAATGGTCCACCAGCTCAGACCCGACTGGAAACCCTCGAGACTCAGCTTCTCGAACACCCGGCGATCATCGGCAACCGGGAAACCCCATTCCGTATCGTGATAGGCCACGTATTGCGGGGCGGCAATGCAAAAGGCGCATCGGCGCCGTCCATCCGGCCCTATGACCGTGGCAGACATGGGTGCGAACTCCCGTTCCGAGGCGCTCTGCGAGCCGGCGCCGACGGCCCGGGGGTCGGCCACCCGCGCCGGGTCACGGTTGAAACAATCGCGCGGCGGCGATGGGGTTGGAGGGGAAATAGGCGTGAAAATAGCTGCCCACCACCCGCTGTTGCACGTAAATGCGCTCCCCCGCGGCGCCGTCTTCCCGCCGCTCGGCGCACGCCGCCGGCGGCAGGTTCGTCTCGATGGTCGAATGGTGGAAGGTATGGCCGCGCAGCATTCCGCCGGGCATCGGCGCGGATTGATAGCCGAGACCTTTCAGGCGCGCGTGCATCAGCGCGTTGCCGGGCAGGATGCCGCTCATGATGGCGCGCCGTCCGCGCATGTCGGTCACCGACTCGAGCAGATAGAGCAGCCCGCCACACTCGGCGTAGAGCGGCTTGCCCGCCTGCGCGTGACGCAGGAGCGCGGCGGCGAAGGCACGGTTGGCGCTGAGCGCATCGAGATGCAGCTCCGGATAGCCGCCCGGCAGATACACGCTGTCCACGGCAGGCAACATCGGGTCCGTGAGCGGCGAGAAGAACTCCAGCCGCGCGCCCAGCGCCTCCAGCAGATCGAGGTTGGCCTGATAAATGAACGAGAACGCGCGGTCGCGCGCGATACCGATGCGCACCCCGGCCAGCAGCGGCGTCAGCGCCACGGGCTCCACCGCCGGAAACTCGACCGCCGGCGGCAGGGCGGCGAGCTCTGTGGCGGCGATCAGACGCGCAGCGCCCGCCAGCCGCTCATCGAGATCATCGACCTCCTGCGCCTGCACCAAGCCGAGGTGCCGGTCCGGCAGCTCACATGCGTCCTCGCGCGCCAGCGTGCCGAGCAAGCGCATCCCGCTCGGCATGCCCTCGCGCAGGAGCTGCGCGTGACGCTCGCTGGCCACTCGATTGCCGAACGCCCCGTACCAGGGTAGCTGCGGGAGGTAATTCGCCAGGCCCAGGGCCACGGCACCGAAGGTCTGAGCCATGGCCTCGGCATCGATCACTGCCACGACCGGAACGCCGAGACTGCGGGCGAACTCGGCGTTGCTCGGCGTGCCGTCGTGCAACCCCATGACACCTTCGAGCAGGATCAAATCGGCTCGCTGCGCCGCCTCGTACAGCAGCCGGCGGCAATGCGCCTCGCCCCCCAACCACCCGTCGAGCTGGTAGACGGCCGCGCCGGCGGAGCATGCGAGGATGGTCGGATCCAGGAAGTCCGGACCCACTTTGAAGACACGGACCCGCAGGCCGCGGGCGCTGTGCAAGCGTGCCAGCGCGGCGGTCACCATCGTCTTGCCCTGACCCGAGGCCGGTGCGCTCACGAACAAGGCCGGACAGTGACGCGCGGTCATGGCCGATACTGTCGGCGACTTCGGTCGAAACGGCAAGTCCGAGCGCGCAACGTATTTATCCTGGACGTGCCCGCCCCGCCGCCGCGCCGATCGCGCGGGCGAATCTACCGGCGAGTAGGGTATCATCGCCCGCTTCACCGCGGCCTGCGCGCCGGGCCGCTCCGGCATTTTTTGGGAGTGGATTCGCGTGTCGACCCAAACGCTCGATCCTCTGGACCTCTACGATGTGCGCGCCTCGCTTACCGAAGAGGAGCGGATGGTGCAGGACTCCGTGCGCCGCCTCGTCGATGCACGCGTACTGCCCATCATCCGCGAATGCTTCGAGTCGCACCGCTTTCCAATCGAGCTCGTGCCCGAGCTCGCCTCGCTCGGTCTGCTCGGCCCCTCGCTGAGCGGGTACGGTTGCGCGGGCTTGAATGCGATCTGCTATGGCCTGATCTGCCAGGAGCTGGAACGTGGCGACTCGGGCATTCGCAGCTTCGTATCGGTGCAATCGTCGCTGTGCATGTATCCGATCCACGCGTACGGCTCCCCGGAACAGAAGGAGCGGTATCTGCCGGCCATGGCGCGCGGGGAGCTCATCGGCTGCTTCGGCCTGACCGAGCCGCAAGGCGGCTCCGATCCGGCCAACATGAAGACCCACGCCCGCCAGCGCGGCCGCGATTGGATTGTGAACGGCGCGAAGATGTGGATCACCAACGGCTCGATCGCCGACCTGGCCGTGGTGTGGGCGCAAACCGACGACGGTATCCGCGGATTCCTCCTCGAGAAGAACATGCCGGGGTTCACCACCCAGCTGATCGAGCGCAAATTCTCGCTGCGCGCCTCGATCACTTCGGCGCTGTTCTTCGATGACGTGGTGGTTCCTCCGCAGAACGTGCTGCCCGGGGTGACGGGCCTGAAGGGGCCGTTGTCGTGCCTGACACAAGCTCGCTACGGCATCGCCTGGGGAGTGGTCGGAGCCGCGCAGGCCTGCTTGGCGCAGGCGCTGGAGTACGGCGGCGGCCGAGCGCTGTTCGGCCGTCCGCTGACCCAGAATCAGGCCGTGCAGATCCGGCTGGCCGAGATGGCCCGCCGGATCACCGGCGCGCAACTGCTGGCGCTCGAGCTCGGCCGCCTGAAGGATCGCGGCGCGCTGCAGCCCGTGCAGGTATCGCTCGCCAAGTGGAACAACTGTCGCGCGGCGCTCGAGGTGGCGCGTGACAGTCGCGATCTGCTCGGCGGGGCCGGCATCAGCGCCGAGTACGTGCCGATCCGCCACATGCTGAACCTCGAGAGCGTCATCACCTACGAGGGCACGGAGACCATCCACCAGCTCTCGGTCGGTCGCGAGCTGACCGGATACAACGCGTTCTGAGACGCTCCAGCGCAGCGCGCCTCAGCGCCGCTCGCGGCCCCGGCGCGATCCCCCGGAGCGCTTGCCTCCAGATGGTCTGTCGTATGGATTCCGATCCGTGCGGTACTCGATGACCACGGGCGTGGCGAACAGATCGAACGTCTTGCGAAACACGTTGATGAGATAGCGTGTGTACGCGCCAGGCACCGCGGCGGTCTGATTCCCGTGAATCACCACCCGCGGTGGATTACGCCCTCCCTGGTGGGCATAGCGCAGCTTGATGCGCCGGCCCCGGACCAGGGGCGGCTGATGCATCGTAATGGCGTGCTCGAGCGCACGGGTCAACTCGCGGGTGGGCATCTCCCGCATCGCGGCCTCATAGGCGCGCACCGTCGCCTGCACGAGCTCCCCGACGCCGGTGCCGTGCCGTGCCGAAATGAAGTGCACCGGTGCAAACGGCACGAAATCGAGCCTCAGGGCAAGCTGGTTGCGGACCGCCTCGCGCTGCTCGGCGGCGATACCGTCCCATTTGTTGACCGCGATGATCAACGCCCGGCCGCGCTCGAGGGCGATGCCGAGCACGCTCGCGTCCTGCTCGGCGACCGTCTCGTGCGCATCGAGCACCATGACGACGACGTGGGCCTCGTCGATCGCCTGCAGCGTCTTCGCGACGCTCGCCCGCTCGATCGTGTCCGCCACCCGCGCCCGGCGCCGCACGCCCGCCGTATCGATCAACGTGAACCGGCGGCCGTCGCGCTCGAAGGGCACGAGGATGCTGTCGCGCGTCGTGCCGGGCTGGTCGCTCGCGATTACGCGCTCCTCGCCGATGAGTCGGTTGACCAGCGTCGACTTGCCGACGTTAGGCCGACCGATGACGGCGATGCGCACCGCATCCTCTGCCTCCCGATCGGCCGACGCGGCGGCAACGTCGCGCAGCACGGCCGCCATCAGTTCGTCACACCCCTGGCTGTGGCTGGCCGAGATCCCGATCGGCTCGCCGAATCCGAGCGCGTGGAATTCCGCGGCTGCCACCTCGGTGTCGAGTCCCTCGCTCTTGTTCAGCGCCACGGTTACGGGCTTGCCGGCGCGGTGCAACGCGCGCGCGACAAACTGATCCTGCGGCGTCAGACCCGAGCGCGCATCGACCACGAACACCACACGGTCGGCTTCCTCGACCGCCCGCTCGGTCTGCGCGCGCATCTGCGCCTCCAGGCCCGTGGGATTCTCGATGAGCCCGCCGGTGTCGACCAGCACGCTGGGCATGGGACCGACCCGGCCGAAACCGTACTGACGATCGCGGGTCAGGCCCGGCACATCGGCAACGATGGCATCGCGCGTCCCGGTCAGAACGTTGAACAGGCTCGACTTGCCGACATTGGGCCGACCCACCAGCGCGACGACGGGCAGCATCAGGCGCCGCGTCCGTTCACGGCTACTTGGGCGAGACGCGAAATGCGGTGATCTCGCCGAGGTCGTTGATCACGATCACTTCGTTGCCGACCACCACCGGCGGATTCGAGACCCGCACGCCCCCGGTCCCCCGCCGCGCCTCGAACGCTCCCGTCCGCTTGTTCATCCAACTGACATAGCCCTGATAGTCCGCCACGATCACGCCATCTTTACTCACCGCCGGCTGGGTGACCGCGCGGTAGCGCAGCGCGGGCTGCCGCCAGATGACAGAGCCGTTCTTGCGGTTCAGCGCCTCGACCGCGCCGTCCGCCGTCGCGATGTACACCGCATGCCGGCCGAGCGTCACACCCCGGAAACTCGACGCCTTGTGTGTCCACCAGGGATGACCATTCTTGAGCGACAACATGTCGACCGTGCCGTGATAGCCCACGGCGTACACATTCTTGCCGGCCACGGCCACCGGGCCGTCGAGATCGGCGAGCCGGGCGATGGCGGTGCGCCCGTTGGGATTGGAGACGGTCGCCAGCCATCTGGTCGAGCCGTCCGCCGCATCCACCGCGAGCACCTTGCCGTTGGGAAAGCCGCTGACCACCAAGCCGTGGCTGATGACCGGCACCGCTGCGCCGCGCAACGTCAGCGAAGGTATGGGTTGCGGGGTCTCCCACAGCTCCTTTCCGTTCTTGGCCGACAGGGCATGCAGGATGCCGTCGATCGTGCGGACGGCGACCAAATGGGCCGACACGGCGGGGGCGGAAATCACCGCCGCGGGCAGGCGTACCCCCCAGAGCCGCTTGCCATTGGCGGCATCGAAAGCGATCACTTGACCGTCGGTCGCTCCGAGCACCAGCAAGCTGCCGTGCACGCCCGGTCCACCGCCGAGCGGGGCGTGCGCATCCACGCTCCAGAGCCGTCGACCGGAGTGCACATTGAATGCCGTGACCAGTCCGTCGTGGCCCGCGGCAAACAGCCGGTTGCCTTGCACGGTCAGCCCGAGGCCGAGCAACAGGTAGGCGGTCTGGCCTTCCCACAAGCCGAAGGGATGGAAGCCCCCGACCGAGGCCGTCCAGATCGTGTGGACCCGCAAGGTCGACTTGATGGGGGCAAGCTTGGCGGGTTGATCGATCTGCTTGTGCGAGCAGGCGGCAAGGAGGCTGACAGCCAGAAGCGCCGCCGCGCAGACCCGCATGGATCGCTTGATGTTCGTGTGCAAGAGTCTCATCGCGCTGCGTATCGGTTCCGGTGGCTAGTGGATGCCCGGCCGGGCGACCGGCGGGCTCGGGCGGGTCTGATGCGCGGCAGAGTGCGCGCGGGGCTGGTTGGCGGCGAGCTCGGAGATCTCGAGTCCGAGCAGCTGCGAGTCGATCTCCCCCCCGGAATTGCTGGCGCGCGCCAGGCGGTATTGCCCGAGCGCCTCGCTCTTGTTGCCCATGGCATTGTATGCATCGCCGCGCACTACGTCATAGCGCGGCGCGAAGGCGCCAGGATTCACCGCGTCCAGGGTATCGAGCGCCTCCTGCGCCTGATGCAGCGCGATCTGCACGCGCGCCAGACGCAACCGGGCGATCAGGCTCAGGATCGGATCGTGCGCATGATTCATGACCACGGCGAGCTCGGCAGCGGCCCGCTTCAGGTGCCCGGTCTGCACGAACGCGGCCGCCGAGGCGAGCCGCGCCTGATCCGCATAGGGGGTGGCGCCGTAATCACGCTCCAAGTGCCCGGCGGCGGCGAACGCAGCCAACTGATCCCCCCTTGAGAAGGCGCTCTCCATGCGCTCGTACAGCACGCTGGCGGCCATGTCGCGCCCGTTGAGGCGCCCGTCCCACCAGCGCAGGCCGGCATAGCCCAAGGCCGCGATCGCCACGCCCGCCAGGATGGCCGGTCCGTTCGTGCGCAGCCAGCCTAGGAGCGCCTCCCATCGTTCACGTTCGTCAAGATAAGCGTCCACGTCCCCTCCTCGAATTCAAGTCTGTGCGGCAGCCACAGCCAAGGCCGATTCGATTGCCGCAGCCAGGGCGGACAGCGGACTCTCGCTCTGACCGGCTTCACGGCGCAAAGGTTTCAAGGCCGCCACGCCCCTCTGCAGCTCATCGTCTCCCAGGATCACCGCCAGGGCCGCACCGCTGCGGTCAGCCCGGCGGAATTGGGTCTTGAGAGTGCCACCGCCGAGGTTGAGCTCGAAACGCCGGCCCGGCAGCTCATCACGCAGCCGCTCGATCAGCCCGAGGCTGAAACCCGAGGCATGCGGGCCGCTCACAACGATATAGACATCCGCGCTCGAGGGGGTGGCGCACGGGGCGCCCTGCCTCAGCAGCGCCACCAGCCGCTCGATGCCCATCGCGAATCCGATGCCCGGCGTCGGTTCACCCCCGAGCTGGGCAATCAGCCCATCGTAGCGGCCCCCGGAGCATACGGCATCCTGGGCCCCGAGCGCATCGGTGATCCACTCGAACACCGTGCGGCTGTAGTAATCGAGCCCGCGCACCAGGCGCGGATTGACCCGGAAGGCAATGCCGAGCCCCTCGAGCGCGGCGCAAACGCCTTGAAAGTGCTCCTGCGACTGCGGATCGAGGTGCTCGGTCAGCAGCGGGGCAGCGTCGATGAGCGCGCGCATCTGCGGGTTCTTGCTGTCGAGCACGCGCAGCGGATTGCCCTGCAGCCGGCGCCGGCTGTCGGCATCGAGCTGATCCTGATGGGCCTGCAGGTACTCCACCAGCCGCTCGCGGTACGCGCGCCGCGACTCGGCCGTACCCAGGGAATTGATTTCCAGGCGCACGCGCTGCAGTCCCAATCGGCGCCACAGACGCGCGCACAGCGCGATCAGCTCGACATCGACATCCGGACCGAGGTAGCCGACTGCCTCGACACTGATCTGGTGAAATTGCCGGTAGCGCCCCTGCTGCGGCCGCTCGTGACGGAACATCGGTCCGGCGCACCAGAGCTTGTGGCGCTGGCCGCGCAGCATGCCGTTGGAGATGATTGCGCGCATCACGCCCGCGGTGCCCTCCGGGCGCAACGTCAGGCTCTCGCCGCCCTGATCGACAAAGGTATACATCTCCTTCTCAACCACATCGGTGTGCTCGCCGATCGCCCGCTTGAACAACTCCGTCCGCTCGACCACCGGCACACGGATTTCCTGATATCCGTAGCCGCTCAGCAGCTCGCGCGCGGCCGTCTCGATGACATGCCATGCGGCCATCTCCGCCGGCAACACGTCGTTCATGCCCCGAACCGGCTGAATCTGCTCTGTCAACTCAACCTCCAGCACCCGGCGGCGCGGGCAGCACCCGTCCGCCGGCGGTGATGTCGAAGGAGACGGCATGATCCCGTCCCACGTAGGAAGCAATGGATGCGGGGCGGCCGTCGATCCGCACCGCGACGCCGCTGGCATAGCCGAGCACCACGTGCAGCGGCGCACGTCCCTCGAACGAGCGCCTCGCTCCGGCGGCGACCATGCCGCGATAGATCGAGCGGCCGGCAGCGTCGATCACCGCGACCCAGCTGGCCGCGGGGAAGCGCAGCGTAATCCGGGCGGTAGCTGCGCCCGGTGCAACGGCGGCGCGCGGGCTCACCGCCGGCGCGGGCGCCACCGGCTCAGGGGCCGCACGCGCCGATCCTGCCCCCGCGCGCGCCACCGGCACGGCCAGCAACCGCCTCGAAACCCGCCGGGAGCCCACCGGAACCGCCTCCGCCTGGCGCCGATGCGACCAGCCCCACCAGGCCAGCCCCACCACCACCAGCACGGCGAGCGCGCCCAGAATGCGACCCGCGAAGCCGGCCTTGGGCCGCGCGGCGCGCGGCGCGCGCGTCAGATCCGGCGTCGGCATGACGAGGCGCGAGGCGAGCCGCTCGTACAGCGGCGCCGCCGGCTCGTCCAGCAGGTCCGCGTAGCGGCGCAGGTAGCTTTTGACGTAGATGGACGCGCCGAGCGCCTCGAATCGCTCGGATTCGAGCGCCTCGAGCACCTGCTCGCCCACCAGCAATTTCCGCGCCGCCTCTCCGATCGTCAATCCGGCGCGTTCGCGCGCGGCGCGCAGCTGCGCGCCCACCCCGCAGCCGGCCTCGCGGCGCGGCTCGCCGCCGAGTTCCTCCGCCATCGCGCTCAGCCCGACTTCAGTCCGAGCTTGGACAAGGCATGCGCCTGCGCCGAGTCCGGATAGTCCAATTGCAGCCGGCGCCCGTACAGCACCGCATCGAGCGTATCGCCCTGCGCAAGCATGACCCGCACGGCCAGCAGCAGCAGATCCGCCGTCTCATGGTGGGTGGACAGATACCGAACCAGCTCCGAGTGCGCCTGCTGCAACCGGCCGTGCTTGTAATCGAGATCGGCGAGTTCCCAGACCGCGCTCGAGAATCCCGGATTGATCGCGAGCGCCGCTTTGAACATCCGGGTCGCGGCGGCGTCATGATGTTCCGCGCGCAGACAGACTCCCGCATTGTCGAAGGCGTCGGCGGGGGTCAGGTAAAGCGGATTGCGCGCAGCCTCCAGGAAGTACTTCACGCCCCGCGCGTAATGGCCGGTGCTGCACAGGTACACGGCGTAATCGTTCTGATAGTCCGGGTCATGCGGCGCAAGATCGAGCGCCCGCCGGAAGGCGCGGTCGGCGCGCGCCGGCTCGCGCAGCCGCTCGAACAGCAGCGCGCGGGCGCTCTGCACGTTCGGACTGTCCGGATTCTCCCGCTCCGCCTGATCCAGCCTCGCCTTGGCGAGGGCGAGCGCGCCGCGCTGCAGATAGGCGATGCCGAGCTCGGTGTTGTATACGGCCGCCCGATGCCGCCGCCGGATCACCTGCGGATTGGTGCAGCCGTACAGGACCAGCGCGCCCAGCAACCCGAGCAACATTGCCCGCAGGATGGATCTCATGCCCGCACCACCATGCCGACCGAGCGGCTGCCGAGGCGCACGGTCGTGCGATCGATGACGCGTCCGGCCAGCTGCCCGCAGGCCGCGTCGATATCATCGCCTCGCGTGCGGCGCACGGTCGCCAGTACGCCGTGCCGCAGCAGCTCGTCGCGGAACGTACGGACCACCTCGGGCCCCGAGCGCCGCAGGCGCGTGCCGGGAAACGGGTTGAACGGAATCAGGTTCACCTTGGCCGGACGGCCGGCGAGCAGCTTGGCCAGCGCCCGCGCCTGGGCGCGCGAATCGTTCACCCCTTCGAGCATCACGTACTCGAACGTGACGCTGCGGCCGTTGCGCTCATCGATATAGTGCCAGCAGGCCGCCAGCAGCTCGGCAATCGGATGGACGCGGTTGATGGGCACCAGCTCGTTGCGCAGCGCATCGTCGGGCGCATGCAGCGACACCGCCAAAGCCACATTGCTGTGCTCGGCAAGCTTGTAGATCTGCGGCACCAGTCCCGAGGTCGACAGTGTCACCCGGCGCCGCGACAGATCGAAGGCGCAATCGTCGAGAAATATATCGAGCGCCGGCACCACGTTGCGGAAGTTCGCCAGCGGCTCACCCATACCCATCAGCACGACGTTGGTGACCGCGCGCTCGCGCGCCAGATCGGCCACGGTGCCGGCCAGCAGGCGGTTCGCGAGCCACACCTGGCCGACGATCTCCGCAGTGGTCAGATTCCGGTTGAAGCCCTGTTGCGCGGTCGAGCAGAAGGCGCAATCGAGGGCGCACCCGACCTGCGAGGAGATGCACAGCGTCGCGCGGTCGGGCTCCGGAATGTAAACCATCTCGAACGCCTGGCTGCCGTCGGCCCGCAGCAGCCATTTGCGCGTACCGTCGGCCGAGCGGTGCTCGGTGATGATCTGCGGCGCGCGCACGCACGCCTGCTCCTGCAGCTCGGCGCGGAAGGTCTTGGCGAGATCCGTCATCAGCTCGAAAGACGGCTCGGCCCGCTTGTACACCCAGTGCATCAGCTGCCGGGCCCGAAACGGCTTGCTGCCGAGTCCCGCAACGAACCGCTCGAGCTCGGGCCGGGGCAGACCCAGCAGATTCGTGGTCGTGGCGGAGACGCTCATGGGTCTTGCTGCGGCCTCAACCGCGCGGGTGCAGCTCCGTGGCACTGAAGAAAAAGCCGATCTCGCGCGCGGCGGTCTGCGGCGCATCCGATCCGTGCACCACGTTGCGCTCGATGCTCTCGGCCAAATCCGCCCGAATGGTGCCCGGCGCGGCCTTCTTCGGGTCGGTTGCACCCATGATCTCGCGGTTGCGCGCGATTGCCTGCTCCCCCTCGAGCACCTGCACCATCACCGGACCCGATGTCATGTAAAGCACCAGGTCGTTGAAGAACGGGCGCTCGCGGTGCACGGCGTAAAACGCCTCGGCCTCGCGCTGGGAAAGCCTCAGCATGCGGGCGGCGATGACGGCCAGGCCGGCGGTCTCGAAGCGCCGATAGACCTCGCCGATGAGATTGCGGCCGACGCCGTCGGGTTTGACGATGGACAGGGTGCGCTCGAGCGCCATGCGGTGACCTTTCGGGAACGGAATGCGATACGGATACGGTTGGCCGGCGCATCGTGCCCGCAAAGGGCGCACCGGGCAGTCATCAAGTCCGACAGTGTACCTGCTGTCACCGGGCCTAGGCAATTTACCGCATCCGCCGAAGTAGCGGATTGCAAACGGCTTTTTGACATCCGCCGGGGTCGCGGCCCGCGCCGTGGCGAGCGCCGCCCTCCCGCCGGCCTAGACCGAAAAGCTCTCGCCGCAGCCGCACTCGCCCTTGACGTTGGGGTTGCGGAAGCGAAAGGCCTCATTCAGGCCCTGCTTGACGAAATCCACGACGGTCCCATCGATCAGCGGCAGGCTTGCCGGATCGACGTACACCTGCACGCCCCGATCCTCGAACACCACGTCCCCAGGCTGCTGCGCTTCCGCGTAATTGACGACGTAAGCGAAACCGGAGCAGCCGGTCTTGCGCACGCCGAGCCGCAAGCCGACCCCGTGCCCGCGCGCGGCGAGGAAGCTCTGGATGCGATGGGCGGCGGACTCGGTCAGGGAGATGGCCATTTCACTCGGAACGTTGTGAGGACAGCAACATTCTACACCGCTGGCCACTGGCGTTGGCACTCGCGTAGCGCATCCTCGAGCGTGAGCAAACGTCCGAGCTTCTCCACCGGGACCTCCAGCACACGCGCCCACTCGCTTGGCGTTCCCGGAATGAGGCTGTCGCGGCTTCGCCCCCGCACGAGCCCCGCAAGCCAGGCCGCCGCGGCCAGGGTGTGCGGACAGCCGTAAACCCGGTATGACGCGTCGTGCACGATTCCTCCCCGCACCTGCAGCCGGAAGCGGATCCACACCTCGCGACCCGGCCCGCCCGCTTCGCCGAGGACTTGCGCGCCACACTCCCCGCGGCCGACGGGGATGTCGGCAGCCGGTGACAGGGCCCGCAGCCGCCGAACCTCGCGCCGGATGGCCGCCGCGGCGGCATCGATTTCGGCTTCGCGGGTGAAGCGCCCGAGACTCAGGCGCAGCGAGCTTTGCGCCAGCTCGCGATCCCGGCCGAGGGCGCGTAACACATACGACGGCTCGGCCGAGGCCGAGTTGCACGCCGAGCCGCTCGAGAGCGCCAGCTCGGACAGGCCGTGCAGCAGACTCTCGCCTTCCACGCCCTCGAAGGACACATTGAGAATACCCGGGACCCGCGCGGTCCCCTCGCCGTTGAGCAGCACCCCCTCGAGCGTGCTCAACTCCCCCCAGAGTCGCTCGCGCAGGCTCATGATCCGCTGCGCCTCGCCCTCGCGCTGCAGGGCGCAGCGCGCACGGACACACGCGGCGCCGAAGCCGACGATCTGATGCGTCGGCAGGGTGCCCGGGCGCATGCCGTGCTCCTGTCCGCCCCCGAATGTCAGCGGCAGCACCCACGGGCGTACGCCGGCGCGCACGTACAGCGCGCCGATGCCCTTGGGGCCATAGAGCTTGTGGGCCGTGAAGGACATCAGATCGATCGGCAAGGTGCGCACCTCGAGCGCAAATTTGCCCACTGCCTGTGCGGCATCGGTATGAAACAACACCCCGCGCTCACGGCATAGCGCACCGATCGCCGCGACGTCCTGAATCACGCCGGTCTCGTTGTTGACCCACATGATCGACACCACGGTCGTATCGGCGCGTAATGCCGCCGCGACCGCGTCCGGATCGATCCGACCCGTACGCGCGGGCGAGACCAGTGTGACCGCGAAGCCCTCCTGCTCCAGGCGCTTGCACGGATCGAGGCCCGCCTTGTGCTCGATGCGGGAGCTGACGACGTGGCGGCCGCGTTCCCTACCGGCGCGCGCCGCGCCGAGTATGGCGAGGTTGTCCGACTCCGTGGCCCCGGAAGTGAACACGATCTCCTGCGGGTGCGCACCGATCAGATCGGCGACTTCAGCTCGCGCGGCCTCGATCCGCTGCGCCGCCCGTCGGCCGTAGAGGTGCTGCGAGGAAGGATTGCCGCGCCCGCCCTCCTCCCGCAGGCAGGATGCCATGGCGTCGGCCACGGCGGGATCCACCGGGGTGCTGGCCGCATAATCGAGATAAATGGGCTGGGATGCGCTCATCGTCGTGCACCCGTCATTGTGCACGTCCGGACCGGCTTGACACCGCTTGCTCAACCCCGAGGCCGCTCTTGAGCGCACTGCATCACTCGCCCCGGGCTTGCGGGGGGTTACCTTCCCCGGCATGCCGGCGCCGGCCCTGCACGGCCGAGAGAAAGCCACGCAAGATATTGACTTCATTGCGGTCCAACTCGGCGCGCTGGAAGAGACGACGGATGCGCGCCATCAGGTGAGTACCGCTTTGGGTGCGATCGCGGAAATCGACCTCCTCGAGCACCGTCGCGAAATGCTCGTACAGCCGCGTGAGCTGTGCGGGGTCCGCGAGCGATCCCGCCTCGGGCACAGGTTCGGTGTCGAGGCCCCGCGCCCGAAAGAGCTCATAGGCCACCAGCTGCACGGCCATGGCCAGATTGAGCGAGGGATAGGCGTCGCTCGCGGGAATTCGAACGAGCAGATGCGCCGCCTCGAGCTGCTCGTTGGTCAATCCGGTGCGCTCGGATCCGAACAACACCGCCGCGGGGCCCCGCACGCTCTCCCGCATCAAGCGCACGGCCGCATCGCGCACGTCCAGCACGCGAAAGTACTGATCGCGGGCGCGCGCGGTAGTGGCCGCAACGAGGCCGCAACCCGCGAGCGCCTCCGGCAGCGACCCGACCACCCGGGCGCGCGCGAGCAGATCATCGGCCCCCGAGGCGCGCGCCGTGGCCTGCGGGTGCGGGAACTGCCGGGGACTCACCAACACGAGCTGCTCCAGAGCCATGTTCTTCATGGCCCGGGCCACCGCTCCGATGTTGCCCGGATGCGTCGGCTCGACCAGGATGATGCGTATATCCGGTGAACTCATCGATCGGCTCCCGTGCCGCCCAGCGGGCCACTCCCGCCCGGCGGACCGCGCCTGCGTTACTCTGTGTGGACGGCACCGGCGCGCGCCGCCGCGCACCCGCGACGCTCGTTGCAGGAGACGAGCATCAGCGGCCCCGCAAGTCCTCCGGCACGAGCGGGGCGAACAACTCGATCATCGCCGCATAGACCTTCGGGGTCCCGGCGACGATGTAGCCGCCCTGGCGGTAGGGCTCCCCGGTCAGCGTGCCGATGTGGCCACCGGCTTCCTGCACCAGCAGTGTGCCGGCCGCCGTGTCCCAGGGCGCAAGCCCGAGTTCCCAGAACCCGTCGGTGCGACCCGCCGCCACGTACGCCAGATCGAGCGCCGCTGCGCCCGGCCGGCGGATTCCCGCGGTGCTCTGCGACGCTGCCCTCAACATGGCGAAATACGCATCGATGTACCGGTCATTGGCGCGGAACGGGAAGCCCGTACCGATCAGCGCGCCCTCGAGCGAGCGTTGCTTGCTCACCCGGATGCGGCGGTTGTCGAGGTGCGCTCCGCCGCCGCGCGAGGCGGTGAACAGTTCCTGGCGCATCGGGTCGTACACGACGGCGTGCTCGATCCGACCCTTGATCTCACAGGCGATCGACACCGCGAACACCGGGAAGCCGTGCAGGAAATTCGTCGTGCCATCGAGCGGATCGATGATCCACCGGGTGTCGCTCTCGCCCATCGCCCCGCTCTCCTCGGCGAGAATCGCATGCTGAGGATAGTGCCGGCGAATGATCGCGATGATCTGCGCCTCCGCCGCCCGATCGACTTCGGAGACGAAATCGTTGCGGCTCTTGGCCGTGACCGTCAGCGCCTCGAGATTGTTCAGGTTGCGCACGATCACTTCCCCGGCGCGCCGCGCGGCGCGTACGGCGATGTTGAGCAGTGCCTGCATGGGCGTCCCTCCGATAACGGCGCCGCGCGCGCCTCAGGGCAGATGATCGACGGCGGTCTTCCTGACGGTAGGGAAGATATGCTCGGCCGTCAACCCGCACTGCAGCGCGATGGCGCTCGAGATGTAGATCGAAGAGTAGGTTCCCGCGAGAATTCCGATCAGCAGCGCCGCGGAAAAGCCCCGCAGCACCGGTCCGCCGAGCACCAGCAGCGCCACCACCACGATGGAAGTCACCACCTTGGTCATGATCGTTCGCGACAGCGTCTGGTTGATCGCCTGATCGAGCACCACCTCCGGCGCCAGGCGGCGATTGCCTTCGAAGCGCTCGCGGATTCGATCGAATACCACGACGGTATCGTTCAGCGAATAGCCGATCACGGCCAACACCGCCGCCACCACATTCAGATCGAACGAGATGTGCGACAGGGCGAAGAAGCCGAGCACCAGGATGGGATCGTGCACCACCGCGAGAATGGCGCCGAGGGAGAGCCGCCAGGTGTGGAAGCGCCAGGCAATGTACAGGAAGATGAACAGCAGCGTGAAGGCGAGCGCCCACATCGCGCTGTGTTTCAGCTCCGAGCCGACCTGCGGACCGACCACCGACAGCGAAGAGACCGTCGCCCCCGGGTTGACCTTCTGCAGGGCGTGCTCGATGCGGCCGCTCAACTCGGTGGAAGTCTGGTCCCGCTCCGGCGGCAGGCGTATGGAGACGACACGAGCGCTGCCGACATAGGTCACCACGGCATCATGAAAGCCGGCGGCCGCAAGCTGCGAGCGCACCGTCGACAGATCCGCCGACTGCGGGAAGCTCGCCTGGGCGGTCACGCCGCCCGTGAAATCGACGGCCCAGTTCAAGCCCCGCGTGGCGAGCAGCGCAAGCGAGGCGATCATCAGCACGATGGACAGCGCGAACCACACCTTGCGTGTGGCCATGAACCGAAAGTTTGTTTGATGGCTGAAGAATTCCACGTCCGCGCCCCTACTAGATGTGCAACCGCGCGAGCTTGCGCCGGCCGCCGTACATGAGCGTCACCAGGGCCCGGCTGCCCATCAACGAGGTGAACATCGACGTGCCGATGCCGAGAGTCAACACTACCGCGAAGCCGCGGATCGCTCCGGTGCCGAAGATCCACAGGACCAGTCCGGCGATTCCGGTGGTGACGTTGGAGTCGAGGATCGCCGAGAACGCTTTGTCGAAGCCGGCGCGGATCGCCGCCTGGGGCGAGACACCTTTGCGCAGCTCCTCGCGGATACGCTCGTAGATCAGCACGTTCGCATCCACTGCGATGCCCACCGTGAGGATGATGCCGGCGATCCCCGGCAGCGAAAGCGAGGCATGCATCATCGACAACAACGCCGTCAGCAGGACCACGTTCGACACGAGCACCGCATCGGCGACCAAGCCGAAGACCTTGTAATAAACGAACATGAAGATGAGCACGCCGGCCATACCGAGCACCAGCGCCCCGATGCCCATCTTGATGTTCTCCGCGCCGAGGCTCGGGCCTATGACGCTCTGACCGACGAGACTGATGGGCGTGAGGAACGAGCCCGAACGCAGCAGGATCGCCAGATCCTGGGCACCACCGAGCGTCAGGCCGGTGATCATGAATTGGTTGCTGAAGACCCCGTCGATGGTGGCATCGTTGATCACCTTGTCCGTCGTGACCACGTGGGACGCTTTTTTGCCGTCCACCTCGCGCGTCACCACGCGCTTGGTGATCAGCACCACGCCCATTGCCTTGCCAACGTTCTCCTTCGTGGTGCGCAGCATGTTCTCGCCGGCGCGGCTGTCGAGCGTCACATTGACCTGCGGACCCTGCGGTCCCTCGCTGACCGTGGCGCCCGTCAGTTGATCGCCGGTGGCGATCACCTCGCGTTTCAACAGAATCGGCTGGCCGTCCGGAGTATTCGTGTACAGCTTGTCGCCGAGCGGCACGTTGCCGGTCTGCTCCGCCTGGTACGGACTGTTCTCCGTATCGTTCAGGTGGAACTCGAGCATCGCGGTCTGACCGAGCAGATGTTTGACTTCAGCCATGTTCTCCACGCCGGGCAGCTGCACGTCGATGCGATCGTTGCCCTGGCGCTGCACGATCGGCTCGGACACCCCGAGCGCATTGACCCGGTTGCGCAGAATGGTGATGGCCTGCTCGATCGCGTAATTCTCGCGCTGGTTGATCATCGCCGACGGCACGGTCGCCGAGAGGACGGTGCCGGAGGATCCTGTCGAGGAGCTCACCGACAGTCCCTGCAGCGAATGGGCCAGCGCAGTGGCGGCCTTCTTGGCATCCGCCTTGGGGCCGAGCGTGATCCGCACGGTATTGGGCAGATCCCCGCCCCCCGTGGCCACGTCCGTGATGCTCGTCACCGGGACATTCGCGGCGGCCAGCGCATGCGCGGCATCCTGTGTATACATCCGCACCAACTGCTTGACGGCGCTGTGCGTATCGACCTGGTACAGCAGCTCCAGGCCACCGCTCAAATCCAACCCGAGCGGCATGGGCTTCAGGCCCAGATCACGCAGCCAGGCCGGCGTGCGCGGCACCAGCGTCAGCGCCGAGAGGTATTCCTTCTTGAACTGCCCGTCGATCGCGTCCTGGGCCCGAAACTGCGCCGACTCGGCGGCGAACCGCACGATCAGGCGCCCGTTCTGCAGGTAGGTGCCCGTGAACGGAATCTTCTGCTTCTTGAGGTAGGCCGACACGCTGCGCGCCTCGGCGGCGGTCACCGGAGTGTGGTCCGCGTGCACCAGCTGCAAGGCCGGCGCCTGGCCGAACACGTTGGGCAGCGCGAACAGCAGCGCCACGAGCAGCACCACGACGATCAGGATGTACTTCCAGCGAGGGTACTCGAGCATGGACTTTCCGGAGTTTATCGAGACACGGACGGAATGCGAAAATCAGGCACTCTTGAGGGTGCCCTTCGGCATCAGGGTAGTGATCTGGCCCCGCTGCACTTTGACGCGCACGTTCTCGGCGACCTCGAGGGTCACGAAGTGCTCGCCAACCTCGGTGATGCGCCCGAGCAGCCCGCCGCCGCTGACGACCTCATCGCCGGGAGCGAGCTTGGAGATCAGGATCTGGTGCTGCTTGGCCTTCTTCTGCTGCGGGCGGATCAGCAGGAAGTAGAACACGACGATGAAGCCGCCCATCACCAGCAGGGGCGCGAGCTGGCTACCGCTCGATGCCGGGGCGGCGGCGGCCGCCCGGGCCAGGGGAATCAATGCATTCATGTTTTATCCTCGGGAAGGCTCCCCGGAGGCGAGAGCGGGCCCCGGGAGCGAAGGGCCGGCATTATGCCACAGCGTCGGGGCCGGCCCGCCGGGCAAGAAAATCGGTGCAGAAGGCCCCCAGCCGCCTCTCCGCGATCGCTGCGCGCAGTCCGTGCATCAGGCCCAGGTAGAACGCCAGGTTGTGCAACGTTGCAAGCCGGCTGCCCAAGATCTCGTTGCAGCGGTCGAGGTGGCGCAGGTAGGCCCGCGAGTAGTGGCGGCAGGTGTAGCAGCCGCACTCCGGATCGACGGGGCCGAGGTCGCGCTGATGTGCGGCATTGCGGATATTGATCACGCCGGCGGCGGTGAACAGATGACCGTTGCGGGCGTGCCGCGTGGGCATCACGCAATCGAACATGTCGACGCCGCGCTGCACCGCCGCAATGATGTCCTGCGGACGGCCCACGCCCATCAGATAGCGCGGCCGATCTGCCGGCATATGCGGCACCAGCGCCTCGAGGATGCGCAGGCGCTCCGCCTCCGGCTCTCCGACTGCAAGCCCGCCGATCGCCAGACCCGGCCAATCGAGGCGCGAAAGTGCCGCGAGCGAGGCCAGGCGCAGCGCCGGATGGGTTCCACCCTGCACGATCCCAAACAGCTGGCCCGGAGGCGGCTCGCGGTAATAGCGCCGGTGTGCGCGCTCGGCCCAACGCATCGAGCGCTCCATGGAGTGGCGCGCCTCGGCCTCGCCGGCCGGATAGGGCGTGCACTCATCGAACGCCATGGCCACATCGGATTTGAGGGCGATCTGCACCGCCATCGAGTCCTCCGGCGTCAGCCGCACCTCACTACCGTCGATGGGCGAGCGGAAGCGAACGCCCTCCTCGCTGATCTTGCGCAGACTCTTGAGGCTGAAGACCTGAAAGCCGCCGGAATCGGTCAGGATCGGATGCGGCCAGTGCATGAACCCGTGCAGCCCGCCATGGGCGGCAATGACCTCGACGCCGGGGCGGAGCATGAGGTGGAAGGTATTGCCCAAGACGATACCGGCGCCGAGCCCCTCGAGCTCCTCGGTCGTCATCGCCTTGACAGTGCCATAGGTGCCCACCGGCATGAATGCCGGCGTCTCGACCGTGCCATGGGCCAGCTGAAGCCGCCCGCGGCGGGCTGCCCCATCGGTGGCGAGCAGTTCGAACGTCGGTTTCAAGGATTCACCAGAATACTTTCGGTAACTTCCGCAGGGGCCGGCGGCTCACAAGGCCGCGGCGCGTGGCTCATCGGCCAGGAACATCGCGTCCCCATAGCTGAAGAAGCGATAGCCAGCCGCGACGGCGTGCCGATAGGCGCGCAGGACGGGCTCGCGGGCCGCGAAGGCGCACACGAGCATCAGCAGCGTCGATTCGGGCAAGTGAAAATTGGTCAGCAGCGCGTCGATCACCCTGAAGCGAAAGCCCGGACGGATGAACAGCCGGGTCTCTCCGGACCAGGGCTCGAGAGCTGCCGCGCCATGCTCGGCCGCGGCGAGCGCCGCCGATTCGAGCGCCCGAACCACAGTCGTCCCGACGGCCACTACCCGGCCGCCCGCCGCGCGGACCCGGCCAATCGCCTCACACGTCGCCGCGCTCACCGTGACCCGCTCGGCGTGCATGACGTGCTCGTCCAGGCGCTCGGCGCGCACCGGCTGAAATGTACCTGCGCCGACGTGCAGTGTCACGAACGCCCGCTCGACGCCTCGGGCGGCGATCGCCTGCAGGAGCGGCGCATCGAAGTGCAGGCTCGCAGTGGGCGCGGCGACGGCGCCAGGTTCGCGCGCAAACAGGCTTTGATACCTCTCGCGATCCGACGCATCAGCGGCGCGCTGGATATAAGGGGGCAGCGGGATCTCTCCCCACTGGTCGAAGAATTCCAGCACGGCGGCGGGCAGGCGGATGCGCCACAGATCGGCCTCGCGCCCGAGCACCTCCAGCACCCCGCCGGCGCTCGTGATCCGCAGTCCCGGGCGGATCGGCTTGCTCGCCCGCAGTTGCACGAGCGCCTCGCGCTCAGCGACCGCCCGCTCGAGCAGCACCTCGACCTGCCCGCCAGAGGGCTTGGCGCCGCGCAGCCTCGCGGCCACGACGCGAGTGTCGTTCAGGACCAGCAGATCACCCGGGCGTAGCAGATCGGGGAGGTCGCGCATCGCACGGTCCGCCCATGCGCCGCTCGTGCGATCGAGTGTCAGCAGGCGGCTGGCCGAGCGCTCCGCGAGCGGGTACTGGGCAATCCGATCGGCCGGAAGATCGTAGGAGAAGTCATTACGTTCCACTCGCACATGGTACACGGAGCGCCCAGCCCTCCCGCACCCTGCACCGGTATCCACATTGCCCGCGCCGCCGTATACTCACCGCTTCGTGCCCGAGTGGCGGAATTGGTAGACGCAGCGGACTCAGACGACAACTTGAGCCCTCGCGGAGAAATCCCCGAGGTGAAGCCCGTCAAACTCGGTAGAGGCCCTGAAGCATTTCGAGCTCATGCCGAGCCAAGCCCCACGTGATGCGGGGAAGGTGTAGAGAGCAGACGGCGGGCACCTACGGCCGCAAGGCTACGGTGAAGGCGTGCTCCAGCCCACGAACTCCGACAGCCTTTGCCCCGGAGGCGACGAAAGTCGAAGTGGGATGAAAATCCGCCGCCCTTAAAAGCGTGTCGGTTCGACTCCGACCTCGGGCAGACCCGCCTTTTCAGGCTCCGACTTGGCGCCAGCGTTCGACGACCTCCTCATCGTTCGCGAGGCAATCGAGATATCCGAGGCGCTAACCAGCCGGAGCTGATCGGCAGCGGAAGGCTGCATTCATTCCTACCTGCGGGAACGGAGGTCTTCCTGCGCATCAGCAGGACCGG
This sequence comes from Gammaproteobacteria bacterium, assembly GCA_027365225.1. Lineage (GTDB taxonomy): Bacteria > Pseudomonadota > Gammaproteobacteria > Steroidobacterales > Steroidobacteraceae > 13-2-20CM-66-19. The sequence continues at coordinate 622 of DAHXNV010000015.1, read as the reverse complement.
CTTCCCTGCGACTGTCGTCCCTTGCGGCCCTGCCCCGGTTCCCACCCTTACATACGGCAGCCACCGGGGCGACCGCCTGAAGTTGACGGGCGGGTTGCGGATCCGAACAGTCGTTGGAGACTCACGCGAGGTTGTCCGGACCTGCGCCCCGCGACCATGCGGTGCTCAAAGCCGGGACCAGTTGGAAACGGCTTAATGGAACTGGGCGAGCCAAACCGTGCGGCCGCCGCAAGTCTTGTCTTCTGCCACCTTGGCGACGACGCCAAAACCTGCGGCTTCCAGCAAATTCTGGTATTCGGCAGCATCAAGGCTGGCGTGATACAGGGGCTCTCCTTCAACGCGACCAATGGCCTCGCCATGCGCAGGTCCACTCGTGAACATCAGCGCGGCGCGTGGCGCGGCGTGCGCCCGGAATACCGGGAACATCCGCCTCTGATTTTCGTGGTTCAAATGGAAGAAGCTGTCCCAGGCGAGAACGCCATGAAAGAGCCGCCCGAGACACAGCGTCCGCATGTCTGAGACAAGGGTCTGCTGACCAGGAAGTCGCGCTCGAAACTTGGCAATCATTGCGGGCGATGAATCGACGCCGGTGACGGCGTAGCCACACTCGCTGGCATACCTT
>DAHXNV010000159.1 GCA_027365225.1 Gammaproteobacteria bacterium | reverse complement strand
CGCCAAAGGGTTGGTTCGCGGTGATGAGCATCGAGCGCCGCTCGTAGCGGGCGCTGATCAGCTCGAACAGCACCGAGCTCTCGGCCTGATCTTTGCTGACGTAGGTAATGTCATCGAGGATCAGCAGGTCAAAGCGCTCGAGCCGCTGGATCGCAGATTCCAGGGCAAGCTCGCGCCGGGCGACCTGCAGCTTTTGCACCAGATCGGAGGTGCGGCTGAAGAGCACGCGCCAGCCTTTCTCGAGCAACGCCAGCCCGATGGCCGAGGACAGATGCGATTTCCCGCCCCCTGGAGGCCCAAGCAGGATCAGATTGGCTCCCTGCTCGAGCCAGGCGTCCCCGGCACACAGCGCCATCGCCTGGGCCTTGGAGATCATCGGGACGGCCTCGAAGTCGAAGGTGGCGAGGGTCTTGCCGGGCAAGAGCTTCGCATCCCCTAGCCCTACTTTCGCAATCGAGGTGACCGAAAGGGATGATTTCGTGGGGTTTTCACGGATCAACTGCCTCGCGCGTCATACATGAAAGAATAGTAGGGAACCAGCGCTCCAG
>DAHXNV010000158.1 GCA_027365225.1 Gammaproteobacteria bacterium | reverse complement strand
AAAGTTACAATACAGTAAGAAAAGGAAATATCTCCTTGCCGGTGGAGATGCCGCAGGCCTTGGTGCAGTAAGAGGCGGCCTTAAGGCATTCTTTGGATACCCCATGACACCGGCGTCATCCTTTCTCCATTTTCTTGCACAGCACAGCAAATCGCTTGATGTGTTTGTCAAGGTCACGGAGGATGAAATTTCAGCCATAAACATGGCCATAGGAGCCAATTATGCAGGAGGGAGAGCTATGACAGGAACGTCAGGCGGAGGATTTGCCCTGATGACCGAAGCAGTTGGCATGTCTGGTATGATGGAGGTTCCTCTTGTCGTATATGAAGCACAGAGAGCAGGGCCCTCAACGGGATTGCCCACCAAGACTGAGCAGGGGGATCTTCTGCAGGTTCTTGGTGCGTCTCAGGGAGATTTTCCAAAGGTTATTCTTGCGCCTAGAAATGTTGAAGAGGCATACTATATGATGAGTGAGGCCCTGAACATAGCAGAAATTTATCAGTTACCTGTTCTATATCTCACGGATCTGTACCTTGCTGAACATTATGAGA
>DAHXNV010000157.1 GCA_027365225.1 Gammaproteobacteria bacterium | reverse complement strand
CACGGGAACACCAGCGACGACACCACGCACATCCGCACGTGGGAGAGCCTGCGCAAGCTCACCGGAACTGCGGACTTTCGGTACGTGGCCGATTGCAAGTTGTGTACGGTCCAAAACCTATCGTATATCGCCACTCACGGCGGACGCTTTGTGACGGTGATCCCGGCCACTTGGCGCGAGCATGCGCAGTTCCACACCTGGCTGCGCAGCCACGCGGCCCCCTGGATCGAGGTGCTGCGCAAGGCCAACCTGCGACGCAAGGATGGGCCGGCCGATGTCTATCGCGGCTACGAGCATCCGCTGCGCAGCGCCCAAGGCTTTCGGGTCCTGTGGTACTGGAGCTCGCAGAAGGAGACCCTCGACCGTCTCGCGCGCGAGCACCGGATCGAGGCGGCCGACAAGGCTCTGCAGGCCCTCGCCGCGCGCGTGGGCGCCCCGCGCTCGCGCCTAAAGAGCCTCGAGCAGGTCAGCGCCGCAGCGCAGAAGATCCTTCAGGAGAAGCAGGTCGAGCGCTTCATCCGCGCGGAAGTGACCCTCCTCGAGGAAGAGCG
>DAHXNV010000156.1 GCA_027365225.1 Gammaproteobacteria bacterium | reverse complement strand
CCTTGGAAGGGCTGATGAAGTTCTTAAGGTTTCAGGGCACAGACTGGGTACAATAGAAATAGAGGATGCCCTGATTTCATCAAGAGAGGTCGCTGAGGCTGCAGTTTTTGGAAGACCTGACGACATTAAGGGTGAAAGCATAGTTGCCTTTGTTGTAATCAAGGATGATTTTAAGGGAACGCCTGAGATCGTTGGAACACTAAGGAAGAGAATAAGGGAAGAGCTTGGGCCGATATACGTGCCGGATGAAATACGCCTTGTAAACAATCTGCCAAAAACAAGAAGCGGGAAGATAATGAGGAGGGTTGTCAAAGCGGTGTTTCTGGGACAGTTGCCGGGGGATATTACAACATTGGAAAGTTCCGCTTCAGTTGATGAAATTAAGGCTGCAATATCAGAATTCAGGAAAGAGAGTAACAAATGATTAAAGGGAAACTTGAATTCATTTTAAAGGAAGCAATTTTAAGTTCTGTGGAACAATTGATCTGGTAGGTTATTTAATCGAGTCCAATCGCATAAATAAATTAATCCAAATATTGGTGTCTTCGAACATG
>DAHXNV010000155.1 GCA_027365225.1 Gammaproteobacteria bacterium | reverse complement strand
TGTGCCGCTTGGGATGCCCGCCCAGCACCTGCATCAGCGGCGTGTTGGAAACCAGCCCGCCATCCCAGTAGAACTGGTCTCCCACCTGCACCGGCGGAAATCCCGGCGGCAGCGCGCCGGAGGCCATGATGTGCTCCGGCTTCAGCGTCTGCTCGGCGCTGTCGAAGATCTCGAAGTTGCCGCTTTGCACGTTGACCGCGGCCACGCTGATGCGCATCGGGCCGTCGTTGAGCAACTTGAAATCCACCAGGCTTTCCAGCGTGGCGCGCAGCGGCGCGGTGTCATAGAAACTGGTGAAATGCGGGCTCTGCAGCAGATTCGGGCGCGGATGAAAAAATCCGCGCTGGCCTTCCATGATCGCGCGCAGGCCCTCGATGTGGCCCTGCCACTCGCGCAGCGGCGCGGGCCATTCCAGCGCATCCTCGAACCACTCCCACGGCGAGGGCGGCAACAGCGGCTGCCGCGTGACGCGATGCCAGAATTCGCGCAACGCCTTGACGCGCTGCGCGGGTGGATTGCCGGCGATCAGCGCGGCATTGATCGAGCCGATGGAA
>DAHXNV010000154.1 GCA_027365225.1 Gammaproteobacteria bacterium | reverse complement strand
GGTCAATGGTACACCCATCAATGGCGGAGGGGGTCATATGGGCCCGCTGGCGCTGGATGGAAATAACCACGTCGCCATTCGCTTGCCGCTGCATGACCATCTGGTCGTGCAGGACCAGAATCCGCAGCGTCGTTCGGGGGGAATGCCCAGGAACGATGATGCAGGTGGCCCGATAGGCAACATCATGGTCCTGCTGAATGGCCTGGCCGATGGGCACGCCCGCCGCCATCGCGCTGCTGGTGCCCATCAACAAGGTGAAAGCCAAAGCGAGATGGGTGTGGATCGGACGCATGGGGGGAACCGGGGCGGGAAACGGGAAGGGTGCATGTGTCCGTCCAAAAAAGCAAGCTTGTGTGCCACGCGCCATGTATGGACTGATGGTCAGCCTCAGATCACCAATCCGCCGCGGGGCTCGGGCGCGCCCTGTGCGTCCGTCCGTCCGCGTCCCTGTCGTGCCAGCCAGGCGCGCACCCAGGACACCGGACTGGCGGGCCGGAGTGGACGCTCCTGAAGGGCCACCAGGGCGGCCATGGTCAATCCCGGACCATGGTCAC
>DAHXNV010000153.1 GCA_027365225.1 Gammaproteobacteria bacterium | reverse complement strand
GATGCGATCCCGCGCGACGCGCAGCTTGGATAGCGCTTCCGTATATTTCATCCCGCCTTCGGACGAGCGCCCCGGAATCCGCGTGAGGTCCTCGAGATAATGCACTGCGGAGTGCGGAGACTGCCCCGGGTGGTAGAACGTCTCGATCACGATCCCACCCTCGGCGCGGCGCGCGCCGTAGAGCTGCAGCTTCCACCGATCCCCTTCGTGACTACACTGCTCGGTCGCGTCCGGCTTGCCGTGCAGCGTCAAATAGAGTGCGATGCCGAGAAGTCCTTTGGACTTCGCGAGCCGCGCCGGCTCGGCATCGAGTTCGGCGTACGTCAGTTTCTTGCTCATCGCCCGAGGTCCTCCTCATCGCCCGCCAAATAGGCGTCCCGCTCGCCGGGGGTGTCCCCGAGCGGCGTGGGCCCGAGCGATTGCGCCGGCTGACTGCCCACATCGCTTTCAAGCGCCGCGAGGAGCGCCGGGAGGTGATCATTGATGACATTCACCGCGTCGCCGCCATTGATCTCGACATCGTCACAACCGAAACCGAGACTCTCGAGCGCCAC
>DAHXNV010000152.1 GCA_027365225.1 Gammaproteobacteria bacterium | reverse complement strand
GTCGCTCGCACAGCGCGAGAATGCGCGAGGCGACATTCGGACGGTGCCAGTCGGGCAAAACGCAATATCGGGAGTTGTTCGCCAGCAGGTGCAAGCGCGCGTACTGCTGCCGAGCGCTCCAGCCGATCCAGCGCTCCCGCGCGGCAATCTTCAATGCCGCGGCGGAAAAGCTCAGCAGCGCTACCCACTCCTGGCCCCAAGTCGCCACGTACCACAGCGTCTCGCCAATCTTCGCCAGCGCCCCGAGGTAATGGTGCGCCTGCATCAGCTCTTGGTAGCGTCCGTTCTCCTCGGGCCGTACCCGCCGCACCTGGATATCTTTGAGCACTCACACCCCGCCCATTGCCCCAAATACCGGTGCCCTTATACGGCAGCGCGGCGGGGAAGTCCAGCCCGGGGAGCGCGGCCTTTATCGGTCAGGCGCTTGGCCGCAGCGCTGATTCACCCTGCCGGCGTGCGTGTGCTCGGTTGCCTTTGGCCACGCTCCCTGTTCGGGCGGCTCATCGCCGCGGCCGTGCTCGGTGTGTTTCTGGCGCAGCTGGCGAGCTTGTATCT
>DAHXNV010000151.1 GCA_027365225.1 Gammaproteobacteria bacterium | reverse complement strand
GGAGAAGCGCTTGGGTCCCTTCACGCCGCCCGACCCGGCGCGAGCGCTCCCGCCGCCTGAGACTGAGCGGACTTACGAGACGGCGCTCGAGCGGGCGCTGGCGGACGTCGACCGCGACCGGCCGCGTGCGGCCGGCGGGCAAGGAGACGGGCGCGCGGACAAAGAGAATGCTGACCCGGGCGCGCGCCACGACCAGGACGACGGTCGGCGGGGCGGGCGTACGGAGCGCGACCCGAACCGGCGCGCTGGCCAGCGGGCCGAGCGCGCGCGGGAACGCGAGGCGCTGCACGCTACATATAAGGAAGCGCAAGCCGCGGCGCGCGTTCGGCGGCGCGACGAGCGGGCCGCGCTCACCGCGCGGCATCGGACCGAGCGTGCGGGCCTGCGTAAGCTGATCCGCGAGGAACGGCAGGCCGCACGCTCGCAGGCTCGCAAGGATGGGATCGATCCACGCATGGCCCTCGCGCTACACGCGAAACGTGCGGCCGAGAGAACGGAAGCGCTGCAAAAGCGACAGACCACAGAACGCGCCGCGCTCCGCGCGCTGCCACCGGCC
>DAHXNV010000150.1 GCA_027365225.1 Gammaproteobacteria bacterium | reverse complement strand
GTAGGTGCGGCCGATGCCGAGGCGGGCCCGGCGGAACGTCGGGAGCCCCTCGAGTGACCGACCGTCCAAGAGGATCTCCCCGTCGTCGGCCTCGAGCTGCCCGCACACGCAGTTGAACAGTGTGGTCTTGCCGGCGCCGTTCGGTCCGACCAGTCCCACGCTCTCCCCGACGCCGACGCCGAACGTCACGTTGTCGACTGCCTTCACGCCACCGAAGGACTTCGACACCCCCTGCAGCTCCAGCAGCTCAGCCATCCGGCGGCCCACCTCTGGCGCCCGAGAGCGACGACGGTGCCATGGCCAGGGCGGTGGATGCGTCCGAGGCGCCGCCAGGGAACTGCTCTGGTTCCCTCTTGAACACCAGGCGTTCGAACCGTCCGCCCCACCGTCGCTTCTGGTACTCGACCACGCCCTCGGGGTGGGCAACGTAGGTGAGCGCCCCGAAGGCAAAGAGCACGAAGGTCAGCCCCTGGAGCCGCTCGGGTGCGTAGGTGAGGAGCTGCTGGACCACGACGAAACCGATCCCTCCCTGGATCGCCCCCTCGACCGTGCCGAC
>DAHXNV010000014.1 GCA_027365225.1 Gammaproteobacteria bacterium | reverse complement strand
AGCCAGTAGCTGCCGGCGTCCATCGTGACGGCCGGCTGCGGCGCGATCTTGCCTGCGCAACCCTGAGGAACAAACGCCTCATGCATCTGCAGATCGGTCATATGACGCGTCCAGATCAGCAGCGAATCCGGCGCGTTCGAGGCGCCAACATAGCTGTGTCCCCGTCCCTTCACCACCAGCCGCACGCGATGATCCCGGGCGAAATCGATCGCCGCGGCGATGTGGCCCGCATTGCGCGCCACCACAGCATAGACGCTGGGTCGCGTGGCCCATGCGTCGACCCAGCCGAGCGTCTCGGTCAGGCCGGGCTGATCGGCGATGTAAAACGGGTTGTGGATTTCCCGTTTGAGCTGCTGGGCAGCAGCGCTCTCCGGTGCGCTCTTGAGCAGGTCGATCGGAAAGGTGACCGGAATCAGATTCCCCTCTACCTGCTTGTTCAGCACCGCCCATTCGTCTGACTTCGGCCAGGTGGGATCGGAGGGCCGTACACGCCGAATAAGCCCTTTACTGGCAATTGGATCGGCAAATCCCGCTTGAGATAGAAGCGGAAGAGCGGACGCGACGGCAAGACATTTGAGGACTTCTCTTCTTCGCATACTCGATCCCCTTCCAGTCTTTCGGCATAACCCACATTCACGCAATCACGTCTGAGATGAATTCCATGCGCCCTTAGGGCTCACTCAAGAATAACATCTCAGTAGATGTACAAGGGTCGCATTTTGTTGATGATCCCTTGATGCTGCGCGGACCGCGACCTTCAAGCGCGCAAGGTATCGGCGCGTAGTTTTCCGCTTCCTGGCGACCCCGTAGCCATCGCATGGGAGGATACCGATGATCGGTCGGGCGGGGTATGAAAGCTTCGAACGGAGAAGTGCTTGGACTCAGGCAGAGATAGCGAAGGAACTGAATTACAACACAAGGTACGGAACGTGGTCCCGTCAGGGTGGGTACAATCGGAAGCTCATCGACGTGACAGTAGCGCGGGCCGTCGCGCGCGACTGCGCGACGGGTGGATGCTAGTGCTGCTGCGTATAGGTGCCGACTCAGTCATTCTTGTTTCGGTCCTCGGAGGATGGGCATGTCGAGCGGGGATCCCGCGGTTGACACCGGTGGACGTATGCTCGGTGGTGGCGCACCCAGGAGAGTATTCTGGGAAGCCAATAGTTGTAAGAGGTCTGCTCGATTTCGTGATCAGTCAAGCGGCACCTCCGCCAATTTTGGCGGGAAACTGCCCGCATGGCATCGCACTAATTCTGCATGGTTCGGCCCCCGGATCCGAAGACCTTTTCAATGCCGAGATCGAGCCGCGCCCAAGCAGTTCTGCGGCGCGACGGATTTGGGTGACGGTAAGAGGATCCCTTCAAGGTAGCGGAAATAGAATGTTTTTTGCCGTCGACGCGGTTAAAGACATTGTCGTTCGGCCAAATTTGGCGGTCCGGGAGGCGGAGGTTCCAAAGTTCCCGGATAGGGCCACAGCGGCCCGAGCTACCGTCAGGATTTCTGTGACGATTCTAGACGGTAAAGTCGTGCACACCCAGATTCTGGGGGAGCCAGACCGGATCTTCGCTCGCGCTGCTCTGGAAAATGTTCGGACCTGGCGTTTTGATTCTCAGGTAGACGCGCAGATCACAACAGTTTTTTCCTATCGAGTCGCAACGCGGAGAGGGTGCCCGCCAGGCAATCCGCAAATCGTGCTTAACTTGCCGCGGTCTGTCGTTCTGACTCGCTGGAGACGGCTGCCCTGCAATCCCCCCGCAGGTGGGGCGACGCCCTTCCGGCAGGCGGCATTGAGGGGGCGGCGTGAGCTGGGAGAATTTGTGAACGCCCTCAAGACCGACGACACGCTCATTGTCTCGAAGCGCGGTCGGCTGAGTCGCTGTGAAACTTCCTGGGCGAAGCCTGGCCGCGCGGATTGCGGGGGGCCGCGGAGTTCTCGCGGGCTTCGCGGCATCGATCCCCGCAACGTAAACCGTTGAGTTTGAACATCGAATGGCCGGTTTGCGGGGTTTGCGGGGTTTGCGGAGGTTCTATGACCGTCACGCGTGAGTTGGAAGGAAATTTACATACGTGTGTGTAGTGGGGGAGGGCCACTCCGCAATCCCCGCAGCACGACATCCTGTGTCATCCGTTCGAAGGTTGCGCTGATGCCGTGACGGAAGGAGTGACGGCATGGCGCTTGGCGGGCGGCTCCGTAATCCTGAGGAATCAATGCGATAGCGACGTATTCGAATCCCACCCTCTCCGCCAGACCACGAGCGGCCGGGATTACTCGATGACCTCCAGCGGGTGATATCGGTGGCCACGACGCACCCGGTATGTCTGGAAGTCATTGCGGTCGATGGTGAAGACCCTGAGAGTCTTGAGCTGCTCGGCCGCAACGATGATCGAAGCGTCGGCGAGATCCATTGGGCGATCAGCGTAGGTCTCCATCAATTCGAACGCGCGCAATAGCGCAGCTCGATCGAAATTCCAGATGGACGCGCCCTTCCTGGCGATGAAGTCCCGCAAGCGGCCGGAGCCCGCGCTTTGAGGCTGGAGTATGTGGAATGCCTCGGTCAGTACGGGGATCGTCGTAGAAAGTGATTCCCGTATCGAGCTCAGAGTCTTCCTGCATCGGGAATGTTGCTCGTCCTTCGGATCGAACAGGGCCACGAGGGGACCGGTGTCGACCAGGATCATCGCCCGTGCTTGCGTTTCAGAGCGAGTCGAACGCCCGCGCGCGTATCTTGCGATGAGGCGATCGCGTACCCTCCAGGGCCGAGGTCGAGCTCCTTGTAGACATCGTAGGGGAGGCGCGCAGGCTTGTTTCGCGCTCGGTCCCGTAGCGCTCTTACGCCCCGCTTCAAGACTTCCGATATCGGCCAGCCGGTCGCGGCGCGCACTTCCTCCAAAGCCTTTTCCGTCTCTTCGTCGAATCGAACCGTGCGGATGGCCATTGAAATCCCTCCCGGTATTACAAATCGTAATACAGCGGAGGAAATTCGTCAAGAGAGCGGCCCGAAGACGCGTCATGCTTGAGGCAGAACATCCACTCAGCCGACGTCGCTCGATCGTCCCTGACCGCTGCAGAAAGTCCTCACACACACACTCTGCCCGACGGCACCCCTTGCCCACAGCTTGCGCACTCCGCTGGAGGATCTCTCCACTATCGTATGCAACACCTGCCGCACACCGGGGCCAGTCGAGCGTGAAGTGCTCCCTACGCCGCGGACCTCTTAGACGGGTCTTGAGCGATGTGTTGCATTCTGCGCGCCTACTCGTTGGGTGACAAGTATCCGCGTGCTGAGTGCAGGCGGATAGGGTTGTAAAATCCGTGGATGTATTGCGCCTTCTACCATAGCTGCTGCTGTCGGCGAACAAGCGGCTCAACACCGCCGACGTGCTGAAGGAGTCCTTCGGACAGCTGTGGTGCGACGATGCTCGCCAAATGCCGGCCGCGAATCCCACACCAGCGGGCCCATGCGGTTCGGCGCGGCCGCGAAAAATAACCTGGAACATCTGCCTTTTGTGACGGATTGCCGGATCTTTCTCGGTGGGGACAAGAGCGCCTCGTCCCAGTTGTCAGAATCGTCCGTTCTGAAAGTCCTCGAACGCCTGCCTCAGCTCCTCGCGCGTGTTCATGACGAACGGTCCGTACTTGGCCACCGGCTCGCGCAGCGGCCGGCCGGCCACCAGAATGGCGCGGGTCGGGGAGTCTGCGCGACCCTCCAGGCGGATCGCGCCGCCGTCGGTGAGCACCGCGAGCTCGCGCGTGCGGGTCGTGGCGGGCGCATCACCCTCGCCGATGAGCGCCTCGCCTTCATACACGTACACGAACGCGGTATGCCCGGCCGGCAGCGCATGCGAGAAGACCTGGCCGGGCGGCAGCTCGATGTCGAGATACGTCGGGTCGGTGGCCGGTTGGGCGATCGGACCGCTCAGACCCTCGAGCGTGCCGGCGATCACCTTCACGCGCAGGCCCCGCGAATCGAGTTGCGGGATCTTCTCCGCGGTGAATTCCTGGTACTTCGGGGCAGTCAGTTTCTCGCGCGCGGGCAGGTTGATCCACAGCTGGAATCCGCGCATGCGCCCGGATTGTTGCTCCGGCATCTCCGAGTGCACGATGCCGCGTCCGGCGGTCATCCACTGCACGGCGCCCGGCGCCAGCACGCCCTCGTGGCCGTGGTTGTCACGGTGGCGCATCCGCCCATCGAGCATGTAGGTCACGGTCTCGAAGCCGCGATGCGGATGATCGGGGAAGCCGGCGATGTAGTCACCCGGATTGTCCGTGCCGAACTCATCGAGCAGCAGAAAGGGATCGAGATCCGGCAGTTGCGGCTGGCCGATCACGCGGGTCAGCTTGACGCCGGCGCCGTCGGAGGTCGGCATGCCGCGCACCAGACGCGCCACGCCGCGGGGGGCTATTGTGTTCATGCCGTTCTCCACGTGTCTGTCGTGTTCGAAACGAGTCAGGCGGCCAGCTGCGCCGCCTGAGCCGTGGCGGCGGCAAGCGCCGCCTCGCGCTCGCCGGGGCCGATGTTGAGGCCCTCGGCTCTCACGAACGTCAGTTCCGTGATGCCGAGGAAGCCGAAGATACCGCGCAGATAGCTCTCCTGGTGATCCAGGCCGGGGGCCGGGGAATCCGGGCCGTAGCGTCCACCGCGGGAGGAGGCGACAAATACGCGCTTGCCGCGGGCGAGGCCCTCGGGACCCTGGTCCGTGTAGCGGAAGGTGCGGCCGGCTATGACGATGCGGTCGATCCAGGCCTTCAGCTGCGAGGCGATCGAAAAGTTGTACATCGGCGCGCCGACGACGATGATGTCCGCTGCGAGGAAGTCCTCGAGGGCTTGCCGGCCGCGCTCGAGGTCGGTCTGCAGCGCCTGGGAATCCGGCGCGGCGCCCTGTGCCGCCGCCAGATGGGCACCGGAGAGATGGCCGATGGGCTCGGCGGCGAGATCCGTATAGCGCACGTGCAGCTCGGGGTGCGCGGCGCGCAGACGCGCGACGATGGTGGCGCTCAATTGCCGGCTGATGGAACTGGGGCCGAGGATGCTGGCATCGATGTGCAGAAGATTCATGGGGGGCTCACCTTGGTATAAAATAGGTACTTAGGCTGAGTATGTAAGTCCGTGGGGCGGAAACACAAGAAGGCACACTGATGCGACAGAGTGAAACGGGGGTAACTGCCGCGGCGTGCGCGGGGACCGAGCGTCCCCAGAGCGCCGAGTGTCGCAAGATCAGTCAGGTGCTGGCACGGGTCGGAGAGAAATGGAGCGTGCTCATCATCATCATGCTGGCCGATGCGCCGCGGCGCTTCTCGGATCTGAAGCGCTCGATCGGCGGCATCTCCCAGCGCATGCTGACCCTGTGTCTGCGCGGTCTGGAGCGTGACGGGCTGGTGAAGCGCACCGTCTTCCCGGTGGTGCCCCCGCGCGTCGAGTACGAGCTGACGGCGCTCGGGCAGTCGCTGCGCGAGCCGGTGACGCAGCTGGCCAGTTGGGCAAGGAGCCATCTGGGGGAACTCGACGCCGCGCGTGCCGAGTTCGATCGGCGAGCGCAGCTCGAGCCGAGTGGCCGGCGGGCGCGCCCCGGGACGACCCCCGCGGGGCGCTCGGCCGGCGCCGCGCGCGCCTCGGGGATGCGCGGCCGCTAGGGCTTGGCGGCGTGCCGGGCGCGCAGCTCCGCGCTCACGTCCTCGAGCGACAGGCCGCGGCTGGCCAGCAGCAGCGCGAGGTGATAGAGGAGGTCGGCCGACTCGGCGAGCAGTTTGTCTGCGGATTCGACCGCGGCCGCGAGCGCGACCTCGATACCCTCCTCGCCGACTTTCTGCGCCATGCGCGTCACACCCTCGGCGTACAGCCGGGCGGTATAGCTGCCCTCGGGCCGCGCGGCGATCCGCTGCGCGATCAGTGCCTCGAGCTCGGTGAGAAAGCCAAGCGGTGCGTGCGGCTCGCCGAAGCAGCTCGCCGTGCCGAGATGGCAGACCGGACCGGTGGGTCGGGCGGTGATCAGCAGCGTGTCGCGGTCGCAGTCGGTGCGCGCGGCAATGAATTCGAGCGTGTGGCCGGAGGTTTCTCCCTTTTCCCACAACTGCTGGCGGCTGCGGCTGTAGAACACGACGCGGCGGCGTTTGAACGTCTCGAGCAGCGCCTCGCGGCTCATGTAACCGAGCATGCGCACGCTTCCGCCCGGGTCCTCGATGATGGCCGGCAGCAATCCACCCTGTTTGTCGAAGGCGAGGTGCTCGATATCGGCCGCGGTCAGCGGCGCGCCGGGCGGGAAGTTCGCACTCATGGTCTGATCTCGATTCCGCAGCCGCGCAACGCGCGCTTCAGCTCGGATATGGCGATGGCGCCGGTGTGGAACACGCTGGCCGCCAGCGCCGCATCGACCCCGGCTTGCGTGAAGGCCGCCGCGAAATGCTCGATCGCGCCGGCGCCGCCGGAGGCGACCAGCGGCACGTGACACACGGCGCGCACGGCGCGCAGCTGCTCGATGTCGTAGCCGTTCCTGAGGCCATCGCTCCCCATGCAGTTGAGGACGATTTCTCCGGCCCCGCGGGCCTGCACCTCGCGCACCCACTCGAGCACGTCCCGTCCGGAGGGGCGCGAGCGGGTCGGATCACCGGTGAGCTGGTAGGCTCGGTAGCCCTCGGGCGTGCGCTGGCTGTCGATTCCGACCACCACGCACTGCGCACCGAAGCGCTGGCTCAGCGCATCGATCAGATCGGGATCGGCGAGGGCCGGGGAGTTGATCGAGATCTTCTCCGCGCCGGCGTTGAGCACGGCCTCGGCGTCGGCGACGGTGCGGATGCCGCCGGCAACGCAAAATGGGATATCGAGCACGCGCGCCACGCGTTGCACCCAGCCGCGATCGACCGAGCGGCCTTGCGGGCTCGCGGTGATGTCATAGAACACCAGCTCATCGGCGCCTTCCTCGCGGTAGCGCGTGGCGAGCGACATGATGTCTCCGACCACGCGGTGATCACGGAAGGTGACGCCCTTGACGACCTGGCCGTCGCGCACGTCTAGGCAGGGGATGATGCGTCGGGCAAGAATGGCTTGAGCTCCTGGGCTGAGATGCGGCCCTCGAGCAGGGCCTTGCCGCTGATGGCGGCGGACACACCGAGGGCGGCGAGCGCGTGCAGGTCGGCCGCGTTGCGCACGCCGCCGGAGGCCTGCCAGGCGAGTCGGGCGTGCCGGGCGCAGGCGCGGCGGTACAGATCGAGACTCGGCCCCGCGAGCGCGCCGTCGCGGTCCGCATCGGTGCATAACACGTGCTTGAATGCCCCGGCCGGATAGCGCGCGAGCGCCTCCCAGAGCGTGAGCGCAGCGGAGTTGCGCCAGCCCCGCGTCAGCACCCGTGGCTCGCCGTCGGGGCCGATGCGCACATCGAGTGCGAGCCCGATGCGTTCGGCACCGAAGCGCTCGAGCCAGCCGCACACCATCTGCGGCTGCTCCACGGCGGCGCTGCCGACGATGACGCGCGCCACGCCGGCGGCCAGCAGATCCTCGATCACTTGCGCCGAGCGCACACCGCCGCCGGCCTGTATGCGCATGCCGGGCTCGGCGGCCAGCGCGCCGATCACGGCGCGGTTCTGCTGCGCTCCGGCACGGGCGCCATCGAGATCGACCACGTGCACCCAGGAGGCTCCGAGGGCGCGATAGCGCGCGAGCAGCTCGAGCGGCTCGAGCGGGTAGCGTGTCTCGGCGGCGAAGTCACCCTGATAGAGCCGCACGCAACGGCCCGCGCGCAGATCGATTGCTGGAATCAGCAGCATGGCGTTACAGGCGCAGAAAGTTGGTGAGCACCCGCGCACCGGCGGCGGCGGAGCGCTCGGGATGGAATTGCACGCCCCAGAAGTTCGCGCGCCGCACCACCGCGGAGAACGACTCGCCGTATTCGACGGGCGCGAGCGTGAAGGGGCCGACCGGCGCGGCATAGCCGTGCACGAAGTAGAAGTAGGGCAGTGCGCCGAGTCCCTCGAGCAGTGGATCGGCCTCGGCCGTGGGCAGGCAATTCCAACCCATGTGGGGCACGGGGCGCGCGGGGCTCGGCTGCAGGCGCTGGACGCGTTGCGGCAGAATCCCGAGACATTCGACCTCGCCCTCGGCCGAGTGCTCGAACAGCAGCTGCATTCCGAGGCAGATCCCGAGCAGCGGCTGGGTCAGTTTCGGCAGGACGCTGGCGAGTCCCGCGGCGCGCAGCCGCCGCATGGCATCGGCGGCCGAGCCCACTCCGGGCAGAACGACGCGGCGGGCCGCGACGACCGCCTCCGGTGCGGCGCTCACGCAGGTGGTGGCCCCGAGCCGCGCGAACGCGTACTGCAGGGAGGCGAGGTTGGCTCCCCCGCTGTCGATGATCAGGGCATCGGTCATAGCGAGCCTTTGGTGCTCGGTAGCTCATCGCCCTCGCGGCGCATCGCTTGGCGCAGCGCCCGGCCCACGCCTTTGAAGCAAGCCTCGACCATGTGGTGGCTGTTCTCGCCGGTGACGCTGACGTGGATCGCCGCGCGCAGCGCCTCGGCGAGCGAGCGGAAGAAGTGCGGCACGAGCTCGGTGGGCAGCCCGCCGACGCTCTCGCGCGCGAAACGGCCCTCGAAGCGGGCGAAGGCGCGCCCGGACAGGTCGATCGCCACCTCGGCGAGGGATTCGTCCATCGGCAGCAGGAAACCGTAGCGGGCGATCCCGAGCTTGGTTCCGAGCGCGCTGCGCAGCGCCTCCCCGAGCGCAAGCGCGCAATCCTCGACCGTGTGATGCTCGTCGATGTGCAGATCACCGTGACATTCCAGCTCGAGCGCGAAGCCGCCGTGGCGCGCCAGCTGCTCGAGCATGTGATCGAAGAAGCCGATTCCGCTCGCGATGCGCATCGGCGCGCCGGCATCGAGATCGACCCGGACCTCGATGCGGGTCTCACGGGTGCATCGCTCAATGCGCGCGCGGCGCGCGGTCAGCTCACGCACCACCGCCGGCCAAGTCTCCTCGGGCGAGCCACCGAGCCGCACACGCACGGCGCGCACACCGAGGTTGGCGGCGAACTGCAAGTCGGTGTCGCGGTCGCCGACCATGGCGCTGGCGGTCAGATCGACACCCTGGCTGCGCACGTACTCGTTGACCAGCGCCGTGTTGGGCTTGCGGCAGGCGCAACCGTCGGCCGCGCGATGCGGGCAGATGAAGACGGCATCGAACCCGATGTCCTGGGCGGCAAAGGTGTCGAGTACGAACGTCTGGGCCGCCTGGAAGCTCTGGTGCGGGAACGAATCGGTACCGAGGCCGTCCTGGTTGGTCACCATGACGAGCCGGTAGCCGCGCCGCCGCAGCGTCTGCAGGGCCGCGAACACCCCGGGCATGAAGCGCACCTTCTCGAGTGCATCGACCTGGTGATCGGGCGGCTCCTCGATGAGCGTACCGTCACGGTCGAGGAACAGGATCGCCGGTGGTGTCATGACCACGCCTCCAATAAACGGCTGTTCTGCCGTGGCGTGCCGATGCTGATGCGCAAGGCGCGCGCAAGCCCCGAATAGGACCGCGCGTCGCGAACCAACAGACCGGCCGCGGCGGCGCGCTCCAGGGCCGTACCCGGATCGGCGAACTCGGCGAGCACGAAGTTGGCGTCGCTTGGCCAGACCCGGATCACCCCGGCAAGCCCCGGCAGCTCGCGCAACATCCGCGCGCGCTCCTCGCGCAGCGTCGTCAGCAGCGAGCGCGTGTCCGCGAGGGCCGCGGGCTCGAGAGCCGCGAGCGCCGCCTCGAGCGTCAGGCGCGGCACGGCATACGGCGGGATGATCTTGCGCAGCAGGGCGATGACCTGCGGATCGGCGAGCAGCGCCCCGCAGCGCGCGCCGGCGAGGCCGTGCGCCTTGGAGAGGGTGCGCAGCACCGCGAGGTTCGGCTGCTCGCGCAATGCTGCGCTCAGGCTCGCCCGGTCGGCGAACTCGATGTATGCCTCATCGACCACGATCAGCGAGCGCGCATCGCGCGCGCGCGCGATGCGGCGCATCGCCTGCGCATCGAGCAGGTTGCCGGTGGGATTGTTCGGGGAGCACAGAAACACGACTTTGGTCGAGGGAGCGCAATGCTCGAGTACCGCGGTCTCATCGAGGGCGAAGCCGTGCTCCGAGCGCAGCGGCACCTCGATCACCTGCGCGCCCTGAATGCGCGCCGCGACCGAGTACATGCCGAAAGTCGGCGGACACACCAGCACCTGATCGTGCCCGGCGCGGCAGAACGCGCGACAGATGAGGTCGATGGCCTCGTCGCTCCCCCGGCCGACCAACACCGACTCGGGTGTCACCTCGTAGAGCGCGGCGAGCCGATCGATCAGCGCGCGGGGTTGCGGCTCCGGATAGCGGTTCAATCCGGCGCCAGGATCGCCCCCGAGCGGGCTCCAGGGCAACTCGTTGGCATGCAGGCGCTCGAGCTGCGGGCGCCAGGCGGCATGCTCGTAGGCTTTCAACGCCGCGATGTCGGGGCGCGCGAGCTCGCGGACCCAGCTCATGACTGCGGCTCGACGCCGAGCCGCTCGAGGCGGCGGGTCACCGCGGCCGCATGCGCATCGAGCCCTTCCAGGCGCGCCAGCGTCACGGCCGTCGGTCCGAGCGCGCGCAGTCCTGCCGCGGTGAGCTCCTGCACCGTGATGCGCTTGAGGTAATCGAGCACCGACAGGCCGCTGTAGCTGCGGGCGTAGCCGTAGGTCGGCAGCACGTGATTGGTGCCCGAGCAGTAATCGCCCATCGGCTCGGGCGACCAGGCGCCGAGAAACACCGAGCCGGCACTGGCCACGCCGGCGAGCAGCGCGCGTGGCTCGCGTACCTGCAGAATCAGATGCTCGGGCGCGTAGGCATTGGCGACCTCGAGCGCCGTGGCGAGGTCGGCGACGACGATGCAGCGGCTGGCGGCGAGGGACCGGTCGAGAATCGCGCGGCGCGAGAGGGTGGGGGATTGGTGGGCGATCGCGCTGCTGACCGCCTGGGCGAGCTGCGCGCTCGGTGTGATCAGGATCGACTGGGCGTTGACGTCGTGCTCGGCCTGGGCGAGCAGGTCCGATGCGACGAATTCCGCCGACGCGGACTCATCGGCGATCACCATGACCTCCGAGGGGCCGGCCGGCATGTCGCAGGCCGCGCCGAGCGGATCGGTCGCGGCGGTCTGCTTGGCGGCCGTGACCCAGGCGTTGCCGGGACCGAAGATCTTCTCCACCTTCGGCACCGTCTCGGTACCGTAGGCCAGGGCGGCGATGGCCTGCGCGCCGCCGACCTTGAAGACCTGCTCGATGCCGCACAGCTGCGCGGCGAAGAGCACGGCCGGATGCGCCTGGCCGGTGCGATCCGGCGGTGTGCACAGCACCCGGCGCGGGCAGCCGGCAATGCGTGCCGGCACCGCGAGCATCACCACGGCCGAGGGGAGCGGCGCGGAGCCAGCCGGGACGTACAGCCCCACCGCGCCAATGGGCCGGAAAATACGCTCGCAGCGTACCCCCGGACTGGTCTCTATGCTGACGCTCTCCAGGCTCTGCGTGCGATGGAAGCGCTCGACGTTCTCGATGGCGCGCTCCAGAGCGGTGCGCTCGGCTGCGCCGAGTGCGCTGTGGGCCGCAGCGAACTCGGCCGCACCGACCTGCACGTCGCGCAGCTCGACCCCGTCGAAGCGGCGGGTGTATTCGCGCAGCGCCTCATCCCCGCGGGCGCGCACGGCCGCGATGATCGCCCGGACGACCTCGGCCACTTCCGCGCGGGATTGCTGGACGGGACGCTCGAGCGCCGCGGCGCGCTCGCGCGCATCGAGCCGGCTCCAATGGAGAATACGCATGCGCTCAGCTCAGCATCTTTTCCACCGGCAGCACGAGCAGCGCGCTGGCGCCGGCTTTCTTCAGCCGCTCGAGCGTCTCCCAGAACACGTTCTCGCGGCAGACGGCATGAACGGCCACCTTGTCGGGCGAGCCTTCGAGCGGAATGATGGTCGGGAACTCGCTGCCGGGCAGGAGCCGGCGGATCTCGGCGAGCGCCGCGCGTGGCGCGTGCAGCATGATGTACTTGCTCTCGCGCACCTGCTGTACGCCGTCGAGGCGCATCACCAGACGTTCCACCCATTCGCTCTTCAGCGGCGCCAGCGCGAGCGGCGTGCGAATCAGTACCGCATGGCTCTCGAGCACGGTCTGCACCTCCCGCAGGTGATTGGCCTGAAGCGTCGAGCCGGTCGAGACCAGATCGCAGATCAGGTCGGCGCGTCCCAGGCGCGGGGCGATCTCGACCGCGCCGGAAAGGGTGACGATCTCGGCGCTGACAGCGTGCTCGCGCAGATACTGCTCGAGCAGATAGGGGTACGTGGTGGCAATGCGCTTGCCCTGCAGGCTCGCGACGCCCTCGTAGGGGTGCTCCTGCGGCACCGCGAGCACGAGGCGGCAGCGCCCGAAATCGAGCGTGCGCAGGGCCTGGAAGCGGACCGGGTGGCCACGGGCGGCGAGCTCGAGGCGCTTTTCCTCCAGGACGTTCAGCCCGACCAGGCCGAGATCGCAGACGTCCTCTTGCACCAGATCCGGGATATCGTCATCGCGCACGAACAGCACATCGAGCGGCATGTTCTCCCCGTAGGCCATCAGCTGGTCCTTGCCGCGGGAGATCTTCAGGCCGCAGCGCACCAGCACGTCGAGGGAGGGATCGGTCAGCCGGCCGGACTTCTGGATGGCGAGTTTCAGGCGCGGCTCATCCATGACGCGCGCTCTCGCGCCGGCGCACCTCGGGTGCGCCGCTGGCGGAGGCGGCCGCACGCGCGGCGTGCAGGTGCCACTTGCCGAGGCGCTGGGCGACCAGGCCGTAGCCACCGTTTCCGGCGGCGAGAAAGCGCGCCACGCGTCCGATGGTCGTGACGCTCACACCGGTGAGGGAGTGGATCTCGCGGTACGGCATGCCGCGGCCAAGGTAGTCGACGACCGACCAGCGGTCGGCCATCGCCTGCAGCTCCGCCGGCGTGCACAGGTCGCGAAAGAAGGCGCGGACCTCCTCGGCATCGTGCAGCGCCGCGATTGCCGTGTACAGCTTGCGCTCGGCGAGCGCTTCCTGGCGGGGGGTGAGGCTTCGGTGTGTCTTCATGTCAATCTACTGTAATAGCGCGCTATTACAATAGCATGAATCACCGGCCGATTCCAGCCGGCCGCGCCCGGGCCTGCCGGCCGGGCCCGGGCGGCCGATGCGCTCGCGCTTGACGTGCGGGCATGCGCAGCCTTAGACTTTTCCTCACTCATCGAGACCGGCTGAGGGAATAGGCCCTTAGACGCCGGGGCAACCGCCAGGCCCAACCAGCCTGGACAAGGTGCCAACTCCTGCGATGCGGCCGAGCCTGCGGGTCCGGACCGATCGACAGATGAGCGAACTGCGAAGCTTCGCGCCCGGGGCGCGGGGATGGTCGCAGCCCACCCGTCAGGACCCTGACGGGGCGCTCCGCTGGAGTTCTCGGTGAGGCTGAACACTGAGGAATGCGGAGTCATTCATGAGCGCCATTGCCGAGGTTCGCCCCATCGAGCGGGACCGTCCCGTACGCGGTACGGCGGGGCACACCGTGCGTGAAGGAGTCGTCGATATTCCAGGCGGTCTGTCGCTGCATCACGGCGGGACTCTGGCGCGCGTGCGCATCGCCTGGCGTCTGGTCGGGGCGGCCGAAGGGCCGGTGATCTGCGCGCTCGGCGGCATCTCCGCCACGCGCCGGGTGTGTCTGACCGAGCAGCCGCGCGAGAGCTGGTGGTCGGAGATGGCCGGTCCGGGGCGGCCGCTCGATACCGAGCGCTGCCGGATCCTGAGTTTCGATTATCTCGGCGGCAGCGGTGAGACCACGGGACCGGGGCCCGGGGAGTGCTTCCCCAGCGTCTCCACCTACGACCAGGCCGAAGTGCTCGCCCGCCTGCTCGATCATCTGGCTGTGAGCTCGCTGCGGGCGATTGCCGGCGGCTCGTATGGCGGCATGGTGGCGCTGGCCTTTGGCGAGCGCTATCCGGAGCGGGTGGAGCGGCTGCTGGTGCTGTGCGCGGCCGATCGGCCCCATCCGCTCGGCACCGCCTGGCGGGCGGTGCAGCGCGACATCGTGCGCCTCGCCGCCGAGACGGGGCGGACGAGTCAAGGGCTGGCGCTGGCGCGCGCGTTGGCGATGTCGACCTACCGCAGCGGCGAGGAATTCGCGGCTCGGTTCGCCGGTCCGGCGGTGTTCGAGGCGGGTCGGGCGCGTTTCCCGGTCGAGCGTTACCTTGCGGCGCGCGGGGCCGATTATGCCGCTCGCCACCGCCCCGAGTCGTTCCTGTGTCTGTCCGAGTCGATCGATCTGCACCGTGTCGAGGCGAGCCGCATCTGCGTGTCCACCGTGGCGGTGGCGGTGCGCGAGGATCTGCTGGCCCCGCCGGCCGAAGTGCGGGCGATGGTTGCGCGGCTGCACTCGGCCCGGCTGCACGAGATTTCCTCGATCTACGGCCACGACGCATTTCTCAAGGAATCGCAACAGTTGCGCGGCGCGTTCGCGACCGTGCTGGAGAGTTGCTGAGCCGGGCCCTTCGCGCCACGAACATCCCCCTGGATCGGTGCGCGGCCGCCGCGCAGAATCCCCGGGCAAGCGCGCTCCAATCCCGATATCAACGAAAGGTCGTATGAATCAATCCGTCCCTCGCTCCTCCCCGATCACCCAGACCGTGCGCGCGGGCCTGGAGTCCGATCCGGTCACCGGGGCGGTGGTGCCGCCGATCCACCTCACCTCGACGTTCGCCTTCCATGGCTTCGGCGAGAAGGGCCGCTACGACTACACCCGCTCGGGCAACCCCACGCGCGATCTGCTCGGCGCGGCGCTCGCTGAGCTCGAAGGCGGCGTCGGGGCGGTGGTCACCGCTACCGGCATGGCCGCCATCACGCTGTGCGGCTACCTGGTTGCGCCCGGCGCGCGGATCGTGGCGCCGCACGACTGCTACGGAGGCACCTACCGGCTGTTCGACGCGTGGCGGCGCCGCGGCGAGCGACAGGTCGAGTTCATCGATTACGCGGATGCCGAGGCGGTGCGCTGCGCGCTCGCCAGTCCGGCGGCGCTGCTGTGGATCGAGACGCCGAGCAACCCGTTGCTGCGGATCACCGACATCGAGCGATTTGCCGCGTTGGGTCACGCCTGCGGGGCCAAGGTGGTCGTCGATAACACGTTCCTCTCTCCGGTCTGGCAGCAGCCCCTGGCGCTCGGGGCGGACCTGGTCGTGCACTCGACGACGAAGTACCTCAATGGGCACAGCGACGTGGTCGGCGGGGCGGTCATCGCGCGCGATCAGGACGTGTACGAGCAGTTGGCGTGGTGGGCAAACTGCCTCGGAATTACCGGCGCGCCGTTCGACAGCTTTTTGACGCTGCGTGGGTTGCGCACGTTGCACGTGCGACTCGAGCATCATGGCCGCAACGCCCAGGCGCTCGCGGAGTGGCTCGCCGGCGCCGACGGTGTCACCCGGGTCTACTATCCGGGGTTGGCGCACCATCCGGGTCACGAGGTGGCGTGCCGCCAGCAGCGCGGTTTTGGGGCCATCGTCTCGCTGGAGCTCGCCGCGGGCCTGGAGGCGGTGCGCGCCTTCACCGACGGATTGCGCTACTTCTCGCTCGCTGAATCGCTCGGTGGCGTGGAGAGTCTGCTCGCCCACCCGGCCACCATGACGCACGCGGCGATGGACAGCCGCGCACGCGAGCGTGCGGGCCTGACCGACGGGCTGATTCGCCTGTCGGTGGGCATCGAGGCGCTCGAGGATCTGCGCGCGGATCTGGCCGGCGGCCTGGCGCGGGCGGCGCAGGTGCGGTAGATGACGCGCGCGCCTCAGCGCGCCAGTCTCTCGAGCACCGCAGCGCCAGCCTCGCGCGTCGAGACGGCGCGGCCGCCCGAGGCGATATCCGGGGTGAGCGCGCCGGCGTCGATGGCGGCCGAGACGGCCTGCTCGAGCGCTTCGGCCTGCGCCGTCAGTCCCAGGGAATGGCGCAGCAGGAGCGCGACACTGAGCAGGGTGCCGTAGGGATTGGCGATGCCCTTCCCGGCGATATCGGGGGCCGAGCCGTGAATGGGCTCGTAGAGGCCACGGCGTCCCGCGCCGAGGGAGGCCGAGGGGAGCAGTCCGAGCGATCCGGCCAGCATCGAGGCCTCGTCGGTGAGGATGTCGCCGAACATGTTCTCGGTGACCAGGACGTCGAAATCGCGCGGCCGGCGGATCAAATGCATGGCGGCCGCGTCGACCAGCAGGTGCTCGAGGGAGACGTGCGGGAATTCGCTGCGCACGACCCGCGTGGCCACTTCCCGCCACAGGCGCGAAGTCTCGAGCACATTGGATTTGTCGATCGAGACGAGCTTGCCGCGCCGCTGCTGCGCCAAGTGCGCCGCGGTGCGCACGATGCGCTCGATTTCCGGCACCGAGTAGGCGCACAAGTCCGAAGCGCATGCCGCATCGCGACGCTTCTCGCCGAAATAGATGCCGCCGGTCAGCTCGCGCACGAACATCAGATCGACGCCCGTCAACACCTCGGGTTTCAGGGTGGAGGCCCCGAGCAGGGCAGGGTGAACCTTCACGGGCCGCAGATTGGCGTATACCCCGAGTGCGCGGCGCAGCTCGAGCAACCCCTGTTCGGGGCGGACCTTCGCCTGGGGCGCCGACCACTTCGGTCCACCGATCGCGCCGAGCAGCACGGCGTCCGCGCTCTGGCAGGCCGCGAGCGTTTCCTTGGGCAGCGGCTCGCCCGTCAGGTCGATCGCGGCGCCGCCGAAGGGGAGCTCGATGAGCGTGAGGTCATGCCGGCCCCGCTCGGCGAGTGCGCGCAGGCAGCGCACGCCCTCGGCGATCACCTCCGGCCCGATCCCATCGCCGGGCAGCACCGCGATGCGCACTGTCACACGCTCCCCAGTCGAGCTTCGTAGGCGGCGATCTCGCTCTCGCGTGCGAGCAGGAAGCCCAGCTCGTCGGTGCCGTTCAGCAGGCAGTAGCGCGCGAAGGGCTCAAGCGCAAAGCGCACGGCCGTGCCGTTCGGCAGCGTGAGCGTGGTGGACTGAACGTCGATGCTCACTTGCGCGCCCGGATGCTCGAGCAACCAAGCGTGCACATCGGGCTCGACGATGACCGGTAGCAGACCGTTCTTCAGCGCGTTGTTGCGGAAGATGTCCGCGATCTGCGTGCTCACCACGGCGCGCACGCCGAAGTCCCGCAGTGCCCACGCGGCGTGCTCGCGCGAGGAGCCGCAGCCGAAGTTGTGGCCGGCAACCAGGATGGTGCACCCGCCGGCCTCGGGCCGGTTCAACGCGAACTCGGGGCGCGCCGCGCCATCGGGCCCATAGCGCCAGTCCTCGAACAGGTGCGCTCCGAGCCCCTCGCGCGTGGTGGTGGTGAGGAATCGCGCCGGGATGATCTGATCGGTGTCGATGTCGCGCACCGGCAGCACGACGGTGCGCGAGCGCAGCAGCCCCTGGGCTTCCATCAGAAAAACTCCCTTGGATCGGTTACCCGGCCGCGTACGGCGCTCGCCGCCGCGGTGAGCGGGCTCGCGAGCAGCGTGCGGGCCCCGATGCCCTGGCGGCCCTCGAAATTGCGATTACTGGTGCTGACGGCATAGTGACCCTTCGGCACCAGATCGCCGTTCATGCCAAGACACATCGAGCAGCCCGACTCGCGCCATTCGGCGCCGGCATCGATGAAGATGCGGTCGAGTCCCTCGGCCTCCGCGTCCCGTTTGACCTGCTGAGAGCCGGGCACCACGAGCATCTGCACGCCGGAGGCGATCTTGCGCCCACGCAGCACCGATGCGGCGGCCCGCAGGTCCGACAGACGGCCGTTGGTGCAGCTGCCGATGAACACGACGTTCACCGATTGCTCGCGAATGGGCTCGCCGGGGGTAAAGCCCATGTAAGCCAGTGACTTGGCGAGCACCGGATCATCGGAGCGCTCGGGGATGGTTGCGCCGATCGGTATGACCATGCCGGGATTGGTGCCGTAGGTGACCATCGGCTCGAGCGCCGCGGCGTCGATGTCGATTTCCCGATCGAAGCGCGCGCCCGGATCGCTCGGCAGCTGCCGCCAGCGCTCGAGCGCGGCCTCCCAGGCCGCGCCCTCGGGGGCGCGCGGCCGGCCCGCCAGATAACGAAACGTCGTCTCGTCGGGGGCGATCATTCCAGCGCGTGCGCCGGCCTCGATCGACATGTTGCACACCGTCATGCGCCCATCCATGTCGAGCGCGCGGATGGTCTCGCCGCGGTACTCGATGACGTGCCCGGTTCCACCCGCCACCCCGATCTTGCCGATGATGGCGAGGATGAGATCCTTCGCGCCGACACCCGGGGGAAGCGTGCCGTGTACAGTGACGGCCAGGGTGCGCGGCTTGCGCTGCAACAGGCATTGGGTGGCGAATACGTGCCCGACCTCCGTCGTTCCGATGCCGAAGGCGAGGGCCCCGAGCGCGCCGTGCGTGCTCGTGTGGCTGTCACCGCAGACGATGGTCTTGCCGGGCTGCGTCACGCCGAGTTCCGGTCCGATGATGTGCACGATACCGCGCCGGGCATCGCGCAGGCCGAGCAGCTCCACGCCCATGTCGGCGCAGTTGCGCTCGAGCTCGCGCACCTGCCGCGCGGCGGCATCGACCGTGATGGGCGCCCCGCCGAAGATCTGCTCGGTTCGCGTCGGCGTCGAGTGATCCAGGGTGGCGAAGGTTCGCTCGGGCCGCCGCAGGCGCAGGCCGCGCTCGCGCAGCACCGTGAAGGCCTGCGGGGAGGTCACCTCGTGGATGAGGTGCAGATCGACGTAGAGCACCGCGGGCGTGTCGGCCGTCTCGGGCACCACTTCGTGGGCGCGCCAGACCTTCTCGAACAGAGTCAGGGACGCGCTCATCAGAGCGCCGCCGCGCTTCGCGGCGCGTTCATGTCGATGTGATCGAGCCAGCCCCAGCGATCGGGCGTTGCACCGCTGAACAGTCCGAAGAACGCCGTCTGCAGAGCCGCCGTCACCGGGCCGCGCGCGCCGTTGCCGACCGCGAGGCGGTCGACGGAGCGGATGGGGGTGATCTCGACGGCGGTGCCGGTAAAGAACGCTTCATCGGCTATATAAAGGAGTTCACGCGGGATGGCGCACTCGCGCACCTCGATGCCGCGCTCGCGGGCAAGACGCATCACCGTGTCGCGGGTGAGGCCGCCGAGCACCGAATGCGACAATGCCGGGGTCATCAGCACCTGATCCTTGACCACGAACAGATTCTCCCCGGAGCCCTCGCTCACCGTGCCGTCGGGGGCCAGCCCGATGCCCTCCTGAAAGCCGAGGCGGCGCGCCTCGGCACCGATGAGCTGACTCGAGAGATAGTTGCCGCCGGCCTTGGCGAGCGCCGGCAGGGTGTTGGGTGCGACCCGGTGCCAGGAGGAGATGCACACATCCACACCTTGTTCCTCGCTCTCGTGCCCGAGGTACTTGCCCCATTCCCACGCGGCCACGGCCACCTCGGTCGGCGGCTCGATCTTCGGCGTGACGCCGATCTCGCCGTAGCCGCGAAAGGCGATCGGCCGGATATACGCCCCGCGGGCAAGCGCGTTGGCGGCGATGACCTGCCGGCAGGCGTCGTCGATCTGCTCGGCCGAGAACGGCATGCTCATGCGGTAGATCTTGGCCGAGTCGAGCAGCCGCCGGGTGTGATCGCGCAGGCGGAAGATCGCCACGCCCCGAGGCGTCTCATACGCGCGCACCCCCTCGAATACGGAGGAGCCGTAGTGCAGAGCGTGCGTGAGCACGTGCACCGTGGCTTTCTCCCACGGAACGAGCTCGCCGTTGAACCAGATGAACTGCGTAGCCGGTATGGGCATGAACGATCTCCCGGGATGCGCTGCCAGTCAATGCGTCGAGTCCGCGGGGGCGCCCGCGGCGCGCTCCTCGCGCGAGCGGTTGCCGGCGGCTGCCTGCTCGATGCGGTTGATCACCTCGAGGAACGCCTGGGTGCTCGATTCCACGATGTTGGTGCTCACGCTCGAGCCGCGGTATGTGCGTTGATTGTACTCCACGTACACCAGCGCCTCGCCCTGGGCGTCCTCGCCCTCGGTGACCCCGCGGATCTCGAATTTGCGCAACATCACGCCGATTCCAGTGGCCGCCTCGATTGCCTTGAAGGCCGCATCCACCGGCCCGTCGCCCTCGGCGCTGTGCTCCACGATCCGACCATCGGCGTGGCGCAGACGCACGCGGGCACTGGCGGCGCGCTGAGTCACCGCGTGGGTCTCGAGTCCCGCGAGGCTCCAGGGTCCGGCCGCCGTGCCCTCCGCACGCAGCACCAGCGCCTCGATATCTCCGTCGAAGAGCTCCTTCTTCTTGTCCGCGAGCGCCTTGAACTGCGCGAACACCTCGGTGAATTCCTCCTCCGCCAGCTCGAACCCGAGCGCACGCACGCGCTCACGCAGGGCGTGCCGTCCGCTGTGCTTGCCGAGGATCAGATGGCTGCGCGAGAGGCCGACGTCCTCCGGGCGCATGATCTCGTAGGTCGAATAGTGCTTGAGCACCCCATGCTGATGAATGCCGGCCTCGTGGGCGAAGGCGTTCTCCCCGACCACCGCCTTGTTGCGCGGCACGGGCATGGCGGTGATGCTCGAGACCAGTCGCGAGGTCGGGTACAGCCGGGTGGTTTGGATCCCGGTGGTGACATTGAAGAACGCTGCGCGGGTCTTCAGCGCCATCACCACCTCCTCGAGCGAGCAGTTGCCGGCGCGCTCGCCGATCCCATTGATGGTGCACTCGATCTGGCGGGCTCCGGCCACCACGGCGGTCAGGCTGTTCGCCACCGCCATGCCGAGGTCGTCGTGGCAGTGCACCGAGAGGCGCACCCGCTCGATGCCGCGTACGTTCTTGCGCAGATAGCGGAACAGCTCGGCGAATTCATCCGGGACGGTATAGCCGACGGTGTCCGGGATGTTGACGGTGCTCGCGCCGGCCTCGATGGCCGCCTCGATGACCTGCGCCAGGAACGGCAGCTCCGTGCGCGAGGCGTCCTCGGGAGAGAACTCCACGTCCTCGCACAGCTCGCGCGCCCGGCGTACGCCCTCGATGGCCGCGCGCAGGATCTGCTCTTCGGCCATGTTCAGCTTGTACTGTCGGTGGATGGCGCTGGTGGCGAGAAATACGTGCACGCGCGGGTGCGGGGCGTCGGCGAGCGCGCGCGCGGCGAGCTCGATGTCCTCGCGATTGCAGCGCGCGAGCGCCGCGATCACCGGACCGTGCACTTCGCGCGCGACGGCCTGTACGCTCTCCCAATCGCCCTTGGAGGCGGCCGGGAAACCCGCCTCGATGACATCCACGCCGAGCTCGGCGAGCGCACGCGCCACGCGCAGCTTCTCCGGCCGCGTCATGCTGCAGCCGGGGGCCTGCTCCCCGTCGCGCAGCGTGGTATCGAAGATCAGGACTTTGTCGGGTTCGGCTGCCATGGGTGGCTCTCCTGCTCGGATTGCTCAGGCGCGCGGATCGTTCAGCCAGGGCATGCGCGCGCGCAGCGCTGCGCCCACCTTCTCGATCGGGTGGTGAATGTCGCGCTTGAGCAGCTGCTCGTAGCGCTTGCGGCCCGAGGCGTTCTCGCGAATCCACTGGCGGGCGAACGTGCCGTCCTGGATCTCCTGCAGCACCTTGCGCATCTCTTTCTTGATGCGCGCATCGACGATGCGCGGGCCACGCGTCAAGTCGCCGTATTTAGCGGTCTCGCTGATGAACTGGTGCATCTTGGTGATGCCCCCCTCGTGCAGCAGATCGACGATCAGCTTCAGCTCGTGCAGGCACTCGTAGTAGGCGACCTCGGGCTGGTAGCCGGCCTCGACCAGAGTCTCCCAGCCACGCACCACCAGTTCGGTCGCACCGCCGCAGAGCACCGCCTGCTCGCCGAACAGATCCGTCTCGGTCTCCTCGGCGAAGGTGGTCTCGAGCACCCCGCCGCGCGTTCCGCCAATGCCGTGCGCATAGGCGAGGGCGCGCGCATGCGCCTTGCCGGTGGCATCCTGCGCCACGGCGATCAGGCACGGCACGCCGCGGCCTTGCTGATACTGCCGGCGGACCAGATCGCCCGGGCCTTTCGGGGCGATGAGCACCACGTCGAGATCCTTGCGCGGCTTGATCTGCTTGAAGTGGATGTTGAAACCGTGGGCGAACAGCAGCGTAGCGCCAGGCTTCAGCTGCGCCTCGATGCTCTGATAGAGCGACTTCTGGGCCATGTCCGGCACCAGCATCGCCACCAGGTCCGCATCGCGGGCCGCGCGGGCCGGCTCGGCCACCGCGAGCCCGTCCTTCTTGGCTTTCTTCCAGCCCGGGCCGCCCCGGCGGGCGCCGACCACGACGTCAAAGCCGCTGTCCTTGAGGTTCAGCGCATGCGCGCGGCCCTGGCTGCCGTAGCCCATGACCGCGATGCGCGCCGCGCGCAGGGCCTTCTTGTCGACGTCTTTGTGCGAATACAGCTTCATCTCGATTCTCCAAATCGGCCCATCGGCCCGGATGTCACATCACAGTCGCGGCATGACACGCCATGCCGTGACACGCATAAAAAACCCCGCAGCGGCCCTTCGGGCCGGTGCGGGGTTTCTTGGTGTCTTCGCTCGCTCCTACCTGAGGGTCCTCAGGCGGCCACGGGCACCCCGCACCGGCTGCCCGCAAGGAGCGGCAGTCCGATCAGAAGTACCGGCAGTCGGGCGAGCCGCCCGCCCGGTGCGCGCTGCGCCGGGTCGACTCGGGTCATGTGTGCTGCGGGTACCACGGGCCTTCGTGCCAGGGTGAGAGATCAAAGTGGAGATGATGGGAGGGATGTCAGCACAAGCAGTGCGTTGTTGTCAATTGGCGCGCAGGCGCTATGCTCGGCGGCGTGTCGCATGAAACGCTACTGAGCGCAGATCCGGGCGAGAGCCGGCCGCTGTGGCTGCTGACCGAGGGGGAGCTCGAGCCCTGGCTCGCCGGGCAGCCCGCGGCGGTGGTCGATTGGGTGCGCGCGCACGGCTTTCACGCCGAGCGGCATCGGGTCGTGACGCTGCCCGGGGAGCAGGGCGTGGCGGGTGCGGTGCTCGGCCTGGGCGGGCTCGACTCGGTGGAGGACCTCGGTCCGTGGGAAGCCGCCGGGGCCCCGGAGCGCCTGCCGGCGCTGCCGTGGCGGCTGGCGACGCCGCTCGGGCCGCATGCCGCGACGCAGTTCGTGCTCGGCTGGCTGCTCGGCGGCTACCGCATGACACGCTACCGCGGCGGGGCGCGCTTTGAGCCGCTGGCGGCCTTGATCGCTCCGCCGCAGGCCGACCTGGTCTATGCGAGTGCGGCGGCGCGCGCCAGCGCGCTCGCCCGCGATTTGATCAACACACCGGCCAACGACCTCGGGCCCGCGGAGTTGGCCGAGGCGGCAGTGGCGCTCGCGCGCGAGCATGGGGCGCGCTGCCAGGTGCTCGAGGGTGCAGACCTTGCCGGCTTCCCGCTGCTGCGGGCCGTCGGCGCCGGCAGCGCGCGCGCGCCGCGGCTGATCGATCTGCGCTGGGGGCGTGCGCAGGCGGCGCGCGTCACGCTGGTCGGCAAGGGCGTGTGCTTCGACACCGGCGGCCTCGACCTGAAGTCCGCGCCGGCCATGTTGCTGATGAAGAAGGACATGGGTGGGGCGGCCTGCGCGCTCGCGCTCGCCGATCTGCTGATGCGGCTCGATGCGCAAGTGCAGTTGCGCGTATTGATACCCGCCGTGGAGAACAGTGTGGGAGCCTGTGCGTACCGACCCGGCGATGTGCTGCGCTCGCGCAAGGGGCTGACGGTGGAGGTGGGCAACACCGACGCCGAGGGCCGGCTGGTGCTGGCCGACGCGCTCGCCGCGGCGGACGAGGAGCGCCCGGCGCTGCTGATCGATCTGGCGACCCTCACGGGCGCGGCGCGCACCGCGCTTGGACCGGAATTGCCGGCGGTCTACGCCCGGCCCGCGCATTGGGCGCAGCGCGTGTGCGAGATCGGTGCGCTGGAGGGCGATCCGCTGTGGCCGATGCCGTTGTGGGCAGGCTACGAGGAGGATCTGGCGAGCAGAATTGCCGATCTCGGCAATGTGGCATCGACGCCATTCGCCGGCTCGATCATCGCCGCGCTGTTTCTGCAGCGGTTCGTCGCCGCCACGACCGATTGGTTGCATGTTGACATGTATGCGTGGAATGCTAAGGATAGACCCGGGCGTCCGCTTGGCGCCGAGGCGCAGTGCGTTCGGACGTTGTATCGTTTGCTGCGCGAGCGTTTCGGCTGATCGGACCGCGCGCCGGGCCGCATCGGTCACGGCGCATGGGGATTTTGCTCGATGCTAAGGTCGACACTACGGAACGACAGATGACCGTGAAGAAGAACGAGACGATCGATCCGCGCGCCTACTCGCGCCCGGTGGTCGACGGGGACAGGCGGGCGCCGGCGCGGGCGATGCTGCGCGCGGTCGGTTTCCGGGACGCTGATTTCGGCAAGCCGCAGGTCGGCATCGCCTCGACCTGGGCCGATCTCACCCCGTGCAACATGCACATCGCCGAGCTGGCGCGGGCGGCGGCCGCGGGCGCCGATGCGGCCGGCGGCAAGAGCGTGCTGTTCAACACGATCACGGTCTCGGATGGTATTTCCATGGGCTCCCCGGGGATGCGCTACTCGCTGGTCTCACGCGAGCTGATCGCCGATTCGATCGAAGCGGTGGTCGGGGCGGAGGGCTTCGATGGGTTCGTCGCCGTCGGCGGTTGCGACAAGAACATGCCGGGCTGCGCCATGGCCATGGCGCGCCTGAACCGTCCCGCCGTGTTCGTCTACGGCGGCACCATCCGCCCCGGCGCGCAGCGGCGCGACATCGTGGCCGTGTTCGAGGCGGTCGGGGCGCGCGCGGCGGGCAAGATCTCCGCCGAGGAGCTGCTCGAGGTCGAGCGCACGGCGATTCCGGGGCCGGGCAGCTGCGGGGGCATGTACACGGCCAATACGATGGCCTCGGCCATCGAGGCGCTCGGCCTCTCGCTCCCGGGCAGCTCGGCGCAGGATGCCGTGAGCGAGGCGAAGATCAGCGACTGCCGCCGCGCCGGGGAAGCGGTGATGCGCCTGATCGGCACTGGCCTCAAGCCGCGCGATATCCTGACGCGCAAGGCGTTCGAGAATGCCATCACGGTGGCGATCGCCCTGGGCGGCTCGACCAATGCGGTGCTGCATCTGCTGGCAATCGCGCACGAGGCGCGCGTGCGGTTGGCATTGGATGATTTCACCCGCATCGGGCGCCGGGTACCGGTGCTGGCGGATCTGAAGCCGAGCGGTCGGTACCTGATGTCCGAGCTGGTGGCGATCGGGGGCATTCAACCGCTGATGAAGCTGCTGCTCGAGGGCGGCTTGCTGCATGGGGAGTGCCTGACGGTTACCGGCCAGACGCTCGAGGAGAATCTGGCGGGCGCGCCCGCGTATCCCCCTGGGCAGGACATGGTGCGCCCGCTCACCGCGCCGCTGCGCAAGGACAGTCATCTGGTGGTGCTGTACGGCAACCTCGCCCCCGAGGGCGCCGTGGCCAAGATCACCGGCCA
The DNA here is from genome assembly GCA_027365225.1 of Gammaproteobacteria bacterium. Taxonomy (GTDB): domain Bacteria; phylum Pseudomonadota; class Gammaproteobacteria; order Steroidobacterales; family Steroidobacteraceae; genus 13-2-20CM-66-19. Next base: position 30,737 of record DAHXNV010000014.1, on the reverse strand, counting down.
GGAAGGGGAGCGTTTCAGCGGCCGAGCCCGCGTGTTCGAGGGCGAGGAGGCGGCGACCGAGGCGATTCTCGCGGGCCGCGTGCGGGCGGGCGAGGTGGTCGTGATCCGCAACGAGGGACCCCGGGGTGGGCCCGGAATGCGCGAGATGCTCGGTCCCACCGGCGCGATCGTCGGCCGGGGTCTGAACGGTCAGGTGGCGTTGATCACCGATGGGCGCTTCTCCGGGGGCAGCCACGGCTTCGTCGTCGGGCACGTCGCGCCGGAGGCGGCCAATGCCGGGCCCATCGGGCTGCTGCGCACCGGCGATGCGATCACCATCGACGCGGTGCGCAGGGAAATCAACGTCGACCTTGCGGCCGCGGAGCTTCGCCGCCGCCGTGCCGCATGGAAGCCGCGCAAGGCGCCCCCGGAGGGCGTACTGGCCAAGTACGCGCAGCTGGTCGGCAGCGCCTCGCGGGGCGCGGTGACGGGCGCCAGTTCGCCCCGTCCGAGCTCGCGCTGAGGCATGGCACTGATGGAGATCCACCCCATCGCACTCAGCGCGGGCCACTTGCAGTTGTCAGCGCGACAGGCAACGGTTACAGTTCGTACCTGCATCGTGGATGCGCATGGCGTGCGCTTGGCAACCCGCCCTTCGGTCGCCGTGGAACAGATTCTGACAGGGGGAGTGAGTCACGCGCGTGCCGGCCTCGCAGCAGAGCCCGGGCGTGGACTACAGTTTGAACCATCCGGCGGATGCGACGCCGGCCAGCTCCGGTCCGGATTGAGCGGATTGCGGCTGGGCAGGAAGCCCGCTACCTTCGGCCGTGATCGTCTCGGTTCGGTTTTTTAAGACAGGCAACAGCGACGCCTCTGCAATTAGACATGAGTGCTTACGTACAAGACACGCAGTTCTTCACCCGGCGCACGGCCGTACTGATCGGCATCATCGCGCTGCACGTATTGATCCTTTACGCGTTGGCCACGGGGCTGATGCAAAAGGCAATCAAACTGGCCGCGCCGCCGATCCAGACGCAGATCGTGCGTCAGGTGCGCAAGCATCTTCCGCCGCCGCCGCCGCCGCCGCCGCAGCTGGTGCAGCAGCAGGTGCAGGTGCCGCCGTCGCTCATTCGCATCAATGTGCCGGCCGCCCAGAGCCATGCCATTACGGTGACCAAGCACGTGGTGAGCGCGCCACCGGCGCCGCCGCCGGCGCCGCCCGCGGTCTTTTCGCCGCCGATGGCCGGACGGGGTTTCCCGAACACGCAGAGCTACTATCCGGAGTCCTCGCGTCGCCTGGGCGAGCAGGGGACGGCCACGGTTCAGATCTGCATCGGACCGAACGGGCGGCTCACGAGCGCGCCGCGCCTCATGCGCTCCTCGGGCAGTCCGCGTCTGGATCGCGCCGCGTTGCGTTATGCCAGGGCCACTTCCGGACACTGGATACCGGAGAAGCGCAACGGTGTGCCGATCGATTCCTGTGCTCAGCTGCCGATCAAGTTCCGGCTCTCTGACTTCTGATGAACGTGTTTCCATCCACTACAATCTCCGCCCCGCATCGCGGTTATTTTGTGATCTTGTGATCTGAGGAAATCTATGGCTACGCAAGCTATCGCATCCGTTAACAACCCATACGGCCTCTCGGGCCTGTGGAACCGAGGCGGTCTGATCGACCGTTTCGTGATGATCCTGCTGCTGGCGATGTCGCTCGCCACTTGGTACGTGATCTTCACCAAGGTGTGGGATCAGCACAGGCTGAAGAAGTCCGCGCGCGAGGCCGAGAAGAAGTTCTGGCAGGCCGCCTCGATCAAGGAAGGCGTGGAGAAGCTGAAGAAGGGCAACGAGTTTCGCGCCATTGCCGAGGACGGGCTGCGGGCGATGACCCATCACGACGGGCGGCTGACCGACCGGATCGACTTGAACGAGTGGATCACGATGTCGCTGCAGCGCTCGGTCGAGCAGGCGAGCAACAACATGTCCAAGGGCCTCGGACTGCTGGCCACGGTCGGCTCTTCGGCGCCGTTCGTGGGACTGTTCGGCACGGTGTGGGGCGTGTTGAGCGCCCTGATCGCCATCGGTCTGGCCGGCCAGGCGAGCATCGACAAGGTCGCCGGTCCGGTCGGCGAGGCGTTGATCATGACCGCGCTCGGTCTGGCGGCGGCCGTGCCCGCGGTGTGGGGCTACAACTGGCTGCTCGGACGCAACAAGGCGCTGCAGGATGCGCTGCGCAACTTCGCCAGCGATCTTCACGCCTACCTGGTGGGCGGGGCGCGGATGGAGAGCGCGGAGAGCGCCGCGGCGCGGCCGGCACCGGCGGCGCCGGCGGGCACCGGGCGCAAGTGAGCGTTGCGCTTTCTTGAACAGAGATCTCGGATGCGCGCGCGTGCCCCGCGGTGACGCGGGGCACGTTTGATGTGAGGAGCTGTCGAAAATGGCGATGAATGTCGGAGGCGACTCGGGCGAGCCGAGCGTGATGGCCACCATCAATACGACGCCGCTGGTGGACGTCATGTTGGTGTTGCTGATCATCTTCCTCATCACGATTCCCGTGATCACCCAGCACGTCAAGGTGAAGCTGCCGCATGCGAACAACATCCCGACGGTGACCAAGCCGCACGACATCACCATCTCGGTGACGCGCAACGGCTCGATCTACTGGGGTACGGAACTGGTGCCGAGCAGCAGGCGACTGTTGCAGAAGATCGAGCAGGTGGCGGTGGAAGTGCCGCAGCCGGCGGTGAAGATCCGCGGCGACCGCAATTCGGACTACCGCTACATCGGGCACGTGATGTATGAGCTGCAGCGCGGCGGCATGGTGAAGGTCGACTTCATCAGCGAGCCGAGCGCCAAAGAGCTCGGAGCGCGCTGATGGTCATTCTGTACGGACGCCGCCGAGCGTCCGAGGAGTATTGAATCCATGGCTATGTCGCTTGGGTCCGGCGATGGCCCGATGATCGAGATCAACACCACGCCGTTGATCGACGTGATGCTCGTGCTGCTGGTGACTTTGATCGTCACGCTGCCGATCATGACGCATACGACCAAGATCGACCTGCCGCAGCGGCAGCATCAGCCGCCGAAGACTCCGCCGCAGGTGATCAATCTGGCCATCGAATTCGACGGCACGATCACCTGGAACGGCACGGTGGTGCCGAACATGCAGGTGCTCGATGGGTATTTTCAAAGCGAGGCGCAGAAGAACCCCCAGCCTGAGATTCATCTCAGTCCAGACGGCATGTCCAAGTACAGCGTCGTCTTGAAGGTGCTGGCGGCCGCCCAGCGCAATCACATGACCAAGATCGGCTTCGTCAACACCTCCGAATTCTCACAATGATGCCCGTAATACAAACCGCTATGCGAGACAGATTCATGAAATTCAAGGGGATCGCGGTCACGGCCGCGCTGGGTGCTCTGTTGGTGTGTGGCGCGGGGATGATCGCGGCGCCGGCGGCGCATGCCGCGACCAAGGGGCCCTCGCAGGCCATGAAGCGCGGTATCGCGCTGCAGCTCAAGGCCGCGCAGGTCGCCATCCAGAAGGGTCAGTATGCCCTGGGCATCGCCAAGCTCAATGCCATGGCGGGCAATAAGGAGCTGGAGGCGAGTCCCTACGCGCAGCACGTCCGCAACCAGCTGTACGTGTTCGCGTACGAGAAATCGAATCAGGACGCGAAACTTCCGGCGCGGCTTGAGGCGCTGCTGAAGGACCCGTACGAGACGCCGGCCAATGTCCGCAGCTTCGTCGTGGCGCTGGCGCAGCTCAACTATCAGCTGCACCATTATCACCAGGCCATCAAGTACAGCACCGAGGCCCTGAACAAGGGCTACGCCACCGAGGCGCAGCTGGGCACGCTGGTGGCCCAGGCCTACTATCTGCTCGGGGATTGGCGGGGCACGATCGCCTTCGTGAAGCAACGGGTGGCCGGGGAGATCAAGGCCGGTGGCAAGCCCACCCTGCATCAGCTGCAGCTGATCGAGAGTTCCTGTCAAAAGCTGCACGACCAGGCCTGTCTGCTCAATTCGCTCGAGCAGCTGGTCGTCTACTATCCGCAGCGCCAGTACTGGCAGTACCTGCTGTACCGCACGTTCAAGACGGTCAAGAGCAATGCGAATCTGCTCGAGGCGTATCGCCTGGCGTTCGCCGTCGGCGTGATGAAGGAGCCGCACGAGTTCATCAGCTATGCGGAACTCGCGATCGAGGCCGGTACGCCGGGAGAAGCCGAGACGGTCCTCAAGACGGCGCTGAAGGACGGTGTGTTCACCAGCGCCAATAATAAGGCCAAGGCCGAGCGCATTCTGCAGGACGCCGAGAAGCACTCTACGGCCGCGTCGTTCGCCTCGCTCGCGCACACCGCGGTGCTGGCCAATGAGCAGTCCACGGGCAACTCGGATATCCGGGTCGGACTGGCCTACTACGGATACAAGGAATACCCGCAGGCGATCAAGCTGTACCAGGAAGGCATCGCCAAGGGTGGGCTGAAGCGGCCCGCGGAAGCGCATCTGCTGCTGGGTATCGCCGAGCTTGCCGCCGGCAATCGGGCCGTCGCGCTGCACGACTTCGCCCAAGTCCAGGGCAACCCGACGCTGGTGCGTCTGGGGCAGCTGTGGAGCCTGAAGGCGAGGTCGGTGGCCGGCTGAGCGGTTACGGACCATTCATTCAATAGGAGGATACAGCCATGGCGATCAAAGCCGGTGAGCGCATGCCCTCGGGCGTGCTGAAGACAATGGGCGCGGAGGGACCCAAGGACGTTCGGACCGAGGAACTCTTCAAAGGCAAGAAGGTGGTGCTCTTCTCGGTGCCCGGGGCTTTCACGCCGACCTGCGATGCCAAGCATCTGCCGGGTTTCGTGCAGCTGGCCGATCAGCTCCGTGCCAAGGGGGTGGATCTGATCGCGTGCATGGCCGTGAACGACGTGTTCGTCATGAATGCCTGGGGCAAGGCCTCGGGAGTCGCCGACAAAGTGATGATGCTGGCCGATGGCAATGGGGAGTACACCAAGGCCCTTGGACTGTCGCTGGATGCCAGCGGGTTCGGCATGGGCCAGCGCAGCCAGCGCTTCGCGCTCGTGATCGAGGACGGCGTCGTGCGGCAGCTCAACGTCGAGGCGCCGGGCCAGTTCAAGGTGTCCGCCGCCGAGCACGTCCTCGGCCAGCTCTAGGGGTCTCGGGGGCCGCTAGAGCAGTTTCTCGATCTGCGGCACGATCTCGAAAAGGTCGCCGACCAGGCCGAGGTCGGCGACCTCGAAGATCGGGGCTTGCGGATCCTTGTTGATCGCCACGATGGTGCGGGCATCCTTGATGCCCGTCAGGTGCTGGATGGCTCCTGAGATTCCGATGGCGACGTACAGTTCCGGGGCGATGATCTTGCCCGTCTGACCCACTTGCAGCTCGTTCGGAGCATAGCCGGCGTCGACGGCGGCGCGCGAAGCGCCCACCGCCGCCCCGAGCTTGTCGGCCAATCGATACAGCATCTGGAAGGCCTCGGCACTGCCGAGCGCGCGCCCCCCGGAGATCACCCGCGCGGCGGTCTGCAGATCCGGCCGGTCGCTCTTGGCGGCCGTACTCGATACGAACCGGGTGTGGGGCGGTGGCTCGGCCGGTGCAGCGACTTTCTCGATCCGCGCCGTGCCGCCCGTGCCGGCGGCGGGGAACGAGGCGGTACGCACGGTGCCGACCACTTTCGCATCCTCGGGGATCTCGACCGTCACGATCGCGTTACCGGCGTAGATCGGGCGGCGGAAGCGCCGAGGGCTTTCTACGGCCATGATGTCGCTCACCTGCGCCGTCTCGAGCAGGGCCGCGATGCGCGGCATCAGATCCTTTCCAAAAGTGCTCGAGGGACCGAACACATGGGTGTAGGGGGCGGCGAGGGCCGCGATTTGCGGGGCGATGGCGGCCGCGAGCGGGTGGGCGTGGACGGGATGTTCCACGGTGAGCACACGGTGGACTCCCTGCAGGTCCGCGGCCTGGCGGGCCACTGCCGCGGCGTCCGAGGCGCACACCACGACGGTGATTTGCGCCTGTGCCACGGTGGCGGCGCAAGCGACACACTTGGCGGTGCCGGTCGCGAGGGTTGACCCGTCATGCTCGGCGACGATCAGGATGGCTGCGCTCATGATGCCAACAGTCCTTTTGCCTTCAATGCCGCGACCAGCTCGGCGGCGTTTTCGACGCACATGCCTTTTTGGCGCTGCGGTGGCGGGTCGACGCGCACGGTCCGCAGGTGCACCCGCGGCGCGATGCCGAGGGATTCGACCGACAGTGTCTCGAGGGGCTTTTTCTTCGCCTTCATGATCTCCGGTAGCTTCACGTAGCGTGGCTCGTTCAGGCGCAGATCGGCGGTGACCACGGCCGGCAGGTCCACCTCGAGCGTCTCGAGGCCGGCGTCGACCTCGCGCGTCACCTGCGCTTTGCCCTCGGCGAGGGCGATCTTGGAGGCGAACGTCGCCTGCGGCCGCTGCCACAGCGCCGCGAGCATCTGACCCGTCTGTCCGTTGTCGTCGTCGATCGCCTGCTTGCCGAGCAGCACCAGAAAGGGTTGCTCGCGCTCGATGAGCTTCAGCAGGATGCGCGCGGTGGTGAGCGGCTCGGTGGGGGTGTCGCTGTGCACGTGCAGCGCCCGGTCGGCGCCCATGGCGAGGCAGGTCCGCAACTGGGCCTGGCAGTCGGCCGGCCCGACGCTCGCGACCACGACCTCCTCGGCGAGTCCACGCTCCTTGATCCTGATCGCTTCCTCGAGCGCGATCTCGTCGAAGGGGTTGACGCTCATTTTGACCCCATCGAGCGCCACACCGGAACCGTCGGGCTTGACGCGAATGCGCACGTTGTAGTCCACAACGCGCTTGATACCCACTACGATGCGTTTCATCATCCAGCCACATCCTGCACAGACTGCGGTCAATATAGCAGAGGTTCGCGCCGGGCCGGCGGCGCGGCATGCGGGCAATCATCGATGCTATGCTTGCGCGATGAGCGAGTCTCCCATTCGACCGAGCGAGAGTCTGCGCCACGTCCGCTATGAGATCCGCGGGCGGCTCGCGCACCGCGCCCACGAGCTCGAGCGCCAGGGCTACGAGATCATCTCACTCAACATCGGCAACCCCGGGGCTTTCGGCCTGCGCACGCCCGAGACGATGCGCCTGGCGATGATCGAAAACCTCGCGGAGGCGGACGGGTATTGCCACCAGAAGGGCATCTTCCCGGCCCGCGAAGCGGTGGTGATGCAGCAGCAGGCGCGCGGGGTGACGGGTGTCACGGCCGAGGAGGTGTTCATCGGCAACGGCGTGAGCGAGTTGATCAATCTGGTGCTGCGCGCGCTGCTCGACGACGGTGACGAAGTCCTGGTGCCGAGCCCCGATTATCCGCTGTGGAGCGCCGCGGTGACGCTCAACGGCGGGCGCGCCGTGCACTATTCCTGTCGCCCGGAGAGCGGCTTCGTGCCCGATCCGGAGCAGATCGCACGGCTGATCACGCCTCGGACCCGCGCGCTGGTGATCATCAATCCCAACAATCCGACCGGCGCGGTGTACCCGCGCGCGGTGCTCGAGGCGCTCGCGCGCCTCGCGGAGCGAGCCGGTCTGGTGGTCTTCAGCGACGAGATCTACGACCAGATGGTCTACGACGGGGCGGAATTCATCCCCATGGCGACGCTGGTGCACGAGACGCTGTGCGCGACGCTGTCAGGATTGTCCAAGGTCTATCGCGCCTGTGGCTACCGCGTGGGCTGGGCGGTGTTCTCGGGACAGACCCGCGCGGCGGCGGAGTATCTGGCGGCGGTCGATTTGCTGAGTTCGCTGCGCCTGTGCAGCAACGTGCTGGCCCAGTGGGCCGTGCAGACCGCGCTCGGCGGCTATCAGAGCATCCGGGATCTGGTCAGCCCCGGCGGGCGCCTGTACGAATCGCGCCGGACCATTCACGGCGCGGTGAGTCACAGCCGCTTCCTGCGCCTCAAGGAGGCGCCGCGAGGCGCGATGTACGCGTTCATCGGCGTCGATACCGCCGAGCTGCCGGCATTCGATGATCAGCGCTTCGCGTTCGATCTGCTCGAGCAGAAGCATGTCCTTGTGGCTCCGGGCGTCAGCTTCAACGTGCCGTACCGTAATCATTTTCGGATCACGAGCTTGCCGGACAGCGCGACGCTGCAGGAGGTCTTTGCGCGGATCGATGATTTGCTCAGTGCCTACGCCGGCGCGCCGCCCGCGGCGGACAACGTCGTGTCCGTCCCGAAACGGCTGGCATGACGCGTGGGGGAGATGAGTTAGAGTGAATTCTCTAAAAGCCTGATAACAAATTGTTTTGATTAGAATTCCTGCCTATATCGATGCGATCATCGAGGCGGGCGGCACGATCGTCACACCGACCCGCCAGCGCGCGCACGCGCTGCGCCTGGCGTATGCCGCGCGCGAGCTCGGTCGCGGGCGGCGAGTGTGGTTGAGCCCGGATGTCCTGCCGCTGGCGGGCTGGCTGACACGCGGCATCGAGCGGCGCGCGCAGCGGGAGCGTCCGGCTGCGGACCTTCCGCGTCTGCTGACGGACGCCGAAGAGTGGCTGCTGTGGCGTGAATGCGCCGCGCAGGAGCACGCTGGACTCGAACTCGCCAATCCAGGCGGGCTCGCTGACGGGTTGCTCGGGGCGAGCCAGCTTGCCGCCGAGCTGGGGATCGATGTGGCGCGACTGCGCGCCGCGCCGCACACCGAGACGGCGCTATTGCAAGCGGTGCATCGGGGGGTGGGCGTACGCTGCGGTGCGATCGGTGCCGCCTCGCGGGATGCGCTGCTCGGCCGGGGCGGAGCGCTCGGCGAGCAACGGCCGGTGGCATTTTGCGGCATGTTGCAGTCGACGCCGCGCTTGCGCACCCTGATCGACGAGCGGCGCGCCCTCGGCTGGCCGACGGAAATCATGGCGCCGCCGGCCGCGCCGCCCCCGGCGGCGGTGGTGCGCGCGGCGGACGAGACGGAAGAGCTGGATCGCATCGCGCAGTGGTGCCGCGAGCGGCTCGAGCGCGCGCCGGCGAGCCGGCTGCTGGTGGTGGTGCCGGGCTCGATGGGCCGGCGCGAGCGCCTGGCCGCCCTGATCCGCCAGTCGCTCGATCCCGGGGGCGCATATGCGGCCGCGTCGGGGGCGGCCGTCGGCATCGAAGGCGGCGCATCGCTCGCCGATCATCCGGCCGTGAGCCAGGCGCTGTTCGGGTTGCGGCTGTTGACGGGGGCCGGCGTGCCGCTCGAGAGCCTGCTCGAGTGGTTGCGCGGCACCATTTTGCGGGAGTCTGCGGCCGATCGAGCCCGCCTCGATCTGTGGCTGCGCGAGCGCGCTGCACCGCAGCTCGAGTGCGGCGAGCTTGCTCGAGCACTCGCGGCCGCGCCGGGGCCGGCCGCCGCGGCGCTGCGAGCGCGGCTCGAGCGCTCCGGCGAGCCGTTGCTCGAGCCGGACGGCTCGGCGCGCCAGTGGTCCGAGCGTTTCCATGCCGCGCTCGAGGGGCTCGGCTGGCCGGGCCCGCCGGGGCTGGACAGTCCGAGCCAGCAGACGGCGGTGCGGCTGCGCGAGCTGCTCGATGAGTTCGGCCAATTATCCGCCGCCGCGGGCGCGCTGAGCGGCACGGCGGCGCTGGAGCGGCTGCGTGAGCTGGCGGCCCGAACCGCGTATCGCCCGGCGGATGAGGATCCGGCAGTCACCCTCACGGGGCAGCTCGCCGATCCGGTGGCTCGGTACGAGGGCATCTGGGTGGCGGGGCTGCATGCCGAGACGCTCCCGAAACCCCCCACGCCCGATCCGTTCCTACCGCTTGCGGCGCAGCTCGCCGCGGGCCATGGCGCTGCCTCGAGCGCGGCACGCTTGCGCGAAGCGCAAGGGTTGCTGGCGGCCTGGCGGGCGGCGACCGATCACCTGGTGCTCTCGATGCCGCTGCGCGCCGAGGACGTGCGATTGCTGCCGAGTCCGCTGCTCGCCCCGTGGCTCGGCGCCGACGCGGCGCAAGCGACGGTGCCGCCGTGGCTGCCCGAGCGCGTGCACCGGGAGGATCGGCTCGAGTCATGGCGGGATGCGGGGGTGGCCTGGGCGCTCGGGGCGCCGCTGCCCTCGGGAACACGCAGTCTCGAGCTGCAGAATGACTGTCCGTTCCGCGCCTATGCGGAGCTGCGCCTCGGCTGTGAGCGATCCTCGGTGGCCGAGCCCGGCATCGCCGCGGACCTGCGGGGCCGGCTGCTGCATGCCGCGCTGCAGCATCTGTGGGAAGCGCTCGGGGATTCGGGGGCGTTGTGCGCGCTTGCGCCGGCGGCGCTCGAGGCGCTCATCGGCACGTGCGTCGAGCGCGCCGCGGCCGAGCTGATCGGGGTGGAGCGCGCGCCCCCTACGGTGCCGGCGGTGCAGCGTGAGTGCCGGCGCGCGGTCCGGTTGATCGCGGTGCTGTGCGTGGCGGAGCGGCAGCGCGCACCGTTCACGGTGCGCTACACCGAGCATGCCTGCGAGCTCGCGCTGAGCGAGGCCAGGGTGCGCGTGCGTATCGATCGGGTCGATGCGCTCGGGGATGGGAGCCTCGCGGTGCTCGACTACAAGAGTGGACGAGCGGTGCGCCCCGACTGGTACGGCGAGCGTCCGTCCCATCCCCAACTGCTGGCGTATCTTGCGGCTCTCGGTGAGCCGGTGCGTGCCCTTGCAACCGTCAACCTGACGGCGCGCGAAGTGGGTTTCCACGGCATTGCCGCGCGCGAGGGATTGCTTCTCCAGGTGCAGACGGTGCGCGGCGCGGCCGGCGGGGGGGATCCCTGGGGCGAGCGGGTCGCGGCCTGGGGGGCCGTGCTCGAGCGTCTGGCGGGGGCCTTCGCGCGCGGTGAGGCGCCGGTGGACCCCAAGCCCGGCGCCTGTGACTACTGTCATCTGCGCGCGCTGTGCCGCATCGAGGACGAGTTTCAATCCCAGGCGCCCGAGGCGTCGGAGGGCATGTGAGCGGGGTGCGCGCGCTCGCGCAGGAGCCCGCGCCGGACGCGGCGGCGCGTGAGCGCGCGAGCGACCCGCGCGAATCGATCATCTTGCAGGCCCCGGCCGGTTCCGGTAAGACCGCCGTACTGACCGAGCGGATGCTGCGGCTGCTCGCCGAGGTCGATGAGCCGGAGGAGATCCTGGCGATCACCTTCACGCGGCGCGCGGCAGCCGAGATGCGCGAGCGGGTGCTGCAGGCCCTTGCCGCTGAGGGGGGCGAGGGGCCGCTCGGGCGGCGGCTCGGGGCACTCGCCGCGCGTGTGCTGGCGCGCTCCGAGGCGCGCGGGTGGCGCCTGCGCGAGGATCCGGCGCGCTTGCGCATTCAGACCATCGATGCGTTCAACCTCAGTCTGGCGAACCGGCTGCCGCTGGCCGCACGCTGCGGCGGCCCGCTCACGCTCGGGGAGCGTCCCGAAGCGCTCTATCGCCTTGCGGCGCGTGAGACCCTGGTGCGCGCCGAGCAGGACCCTGAGTTCGCGGCCGACGTGGGACTGTGGTTCGAGCGTCTGGATAACCGCTGGGGCAATGTCGAGCGGCTGCTTGCCGAGATGCTCAGAGAACGGGCCCACTGGCTGCCGCATGTGCTGGGGTCCGCTCCGGAGGGGTTGAGCGCGCGGGTCGAGGCGAGCCTCGGCCGCATTGTCGGGGAGCGGCTCGCGGCTGCGTGCGCCGGGCTCGATGCGCGGCTGCGGGCCGCGCTCGAGGCCCTGCCCACCGTCGGGGTGCTCGGGTCGGATCCGGCGTCACTGCCGGCTTGGCAACGCCTTGCGGCGCTGTGCTGCACGCGCCAGGGACAGTGGCGCCGCTCGGTCGATCGCCGCCTGGGTGTGGAGTTCGCCGATCGGACCGCCAAGGCGGCCCTGCTCGAGTGCATCGGGCAGCTCGCGGCGCTGCCCGGCGCACAGGCCCGGTTGCTCGAGGTCGCGGCGCTGCCCCCGCCGCGGCTTCCCGCCGGCGATGAGGCGGCGCTCGCGGCACTGTCGCGGCTGCTGCGCATCGCCGCCGCCGAGCTCGAGATCGGCTTTGCCGCCGCCGGGGAGGTGGACTACACGCGCATCGCGGGGGCGGCCCAGGCCGCCCTCAGCGAGGAGGGCGAGCCGAGCGATCTGGCGCTGCGTCTCGGTGTTCGGTTGCGTCACATCCTGGTCGATGAATTCCAGGACACCTCCTCGGCGCAGATCGGGCTGCTGCTCAAGCTGACGGCGGGCTGGGAGCCGGGCGACGGCCGAACGCTGTTCGTGGTGGGCGACCCGATGCAGTCGATCTACATGTTCCGCGAAGCGGAGGTGGGATGCTTTCTCGCCGTGCGCGATCGGGGCATTGGCGCGCTGCGGCTGACGCCGTTGCATTTACAGTGCAACTTCCGCTCGGTGCCCGCATTGGTGCAATGGTGCAACGGGACGTTCGGACGGCTGTTCCCGGCGACGGATGATTTGCGCGAAAGCGCGGTGTCCTTCAGCCCGAGCAGCCCGGCGCTGCAGGACGGGCCGAGCGGCGCTGCGGTCGAGGTGCGTCTGTTCAGCTCACAGGACCACCGGGCCGAGATCGCCGCGGTGGTCGAGCGGATCGCTGTTCTGAGGGGTGCCGATCCGGAAGCCTCGATCGCGGTCCTGGTCACCGCGCGCCGTCATGCCGAGCACCTCATCACCGCGCTGCAGGCGCGGGGCGTGGAGGCGATCGGCGTGCAGTTGGTGCCGCTGCAGGCGCTGGCGGTGGTGCGCGACCTCGTCGCGCTGACGCGCGCGCTGTGCCATCTGGGCGATCGCACCGCGTGGCTTGCCGTGCTGCGCGCGCCCTGGTGCGGCGCCTCGCTTGCGACCCTGACCCACCTGTCGGTCCGCCGGGACTGCAAGTTGCCGTGGGAAGCGCTGCACGACCCCGAGCGCTTGGAGCGGCTCGAGAGCGCCGAGCGCGCGCGCGTGCAGCGCGTGCGCGCGGTGCTGGCCGAGTCCCTGGCGGCGCGCGGTCGGTTGCCGCTGGCCGATTGGCTCGAGCAGACTTGGCTGCGCCTGGGCGGCGCGGATGCCTACCCGCGCCAGCAGCTGCGGCACGCGCGCGCCTATTTCACGGCGGTGAGCGAGCGCGCCGGGGCGATCGAGCGGGAGGGTGCCGGTGCGCTCGATGAGCTGCTCGGGGCACTGTATGCCGAGCCGAGGGCACGCAGCGATCGGGCGGTGCAGATCCTGACCATCCATCATGCCAAGGGGCTCGAGTTCGACCACGTGCTGATTCCCGGGCTCGGCCGGCGCGGCAATCACGATCGCGAGCCGCTGCTGCGCTGGCTCGATCTGCCGCGCGTCGCGCCCGGCTCGAGCGACCTGTTGCTCGCGCCGGCACCGCCGGTCGGCGCGGAGGATCCGCGCGGGGTCGGCGCGCTGATCAAGCGCCTGCGCGAGCAGCGCGCCGCGCATGAGCAGTTGCGCCTGCTGTACGTGGCGGCCACGCGCGCCAGGCGTTCGCTGCATCTGTATGCGACGCTGAATCCCTCTGAGGACGATGGTGCCGCGCGTCCGCGGCGCGGTACCCCGCTGGCGCGTCTGTGGTCGGCCCTGGGCCCGGATTTCCTGGCCACGCTCGAGCCGCCCACCGCAGCGCCGGCGCAGGCGGCCCCGCCGGGCCCGCCGCTCGAGGGCGGGATGCGCCTGCGCGAGCCCTGGCGGCCGCCGTCGCTGTCCGCGGTGCCGGCGCTCGAGCATCTGCCGCTCGGGGGCGAGTCGCTCGAGCCGCCGCAGTTCAGCTGGGTGCAGCAGACCGCCCGGCATGTCGGCACGGTCGTGCACGGGCAGCTGCAGCGCTGGGCCGAGGCCGAGGCCCTGCCGCCGCGCGCGGCGGTCACGGACCATGCGGCCGACTATGCCGCCCGGCTGCGCCGCCTCGGTGTGCCGCAGCGCGAGCTCGAAGGGGCGACCCGGCGGGTCGTGGCGGCGCTTGCCGGCACGCTGGAGGATCCGCGCGGCCGCTGGATCCTGGCCCACGGCCACCGCGAGGCGCGCAGCGAGCTGGCGTTGACGGGTCTTGCCGATGGGCGCCTGCGCAGCGTTGTCATCGATCGCTCGTTCGTCGATGAGCACGGCGTGCGATGGGTCATCGACTTCAAGACCGGTGAGCACGAGGGAGGCCGGCTCGAGGATTTCATCGATCGGGAAGTACAGCGTTACCGCGCGCAGCTGACCGTGTACGCGGCACTGGCCCGTGAGCTCGGACCCGAGCCGGTGCGGGCCGGGCTCTACTTTCCGCTGATGCGGATCTTCACCGAGGTCTGAGCGCGTTTCCAACAGTTCCCCATGGACTCGCGTCCACCCCGAGCCATGAAGCATCACGAACGTCTGAGAGGCACAGGGAAGTGCCCCGCCGCCGCAGGGGGCGGGGTAGGAGCCCCAATCCAGCGCTCTTAATAAGTGCCCTCCAGGTCGAAGGGCCGACGCCCCGCGGCATCCTGCGCGCCGAGATACTGCAGCGCCTGCACCAGCGAGGGTGAAGCGCTCGCGCGGGGAGCCACTTCGGCGCGCAGCGCATAGCCGGGCGCGGCGGTCAGGCGCAGCGTGCCCCGTAGTGCGAGCGGTCCGCCCAGGTCGTGCAAGTGGCCGATCGGCTCGCCGCGGTTGCCGGGAAACGTCGCGGTGAAGCTGCCAAGGGGCGTGACCTGACCGCTGCTGTCGACCAGGTGCAGCAGGGTGACGCGCCCGCGCAGATACTCGAGCGCGCCATCGCGTGCGATGACGACGCGCTCCAGGTGCGCCTCGATCGTGCCGGCGATATAGGCGGGCACCGCCGGCAGGATCTCCGGATCGATCGGCACGCGGGCGAAGACATCACGGGCCGCGATCGGACCGTGCCACGGGAGGCTTACCTCGCCGCTCGCCGAGGCGCCGCGCCGCACCGCGCTCAGCCGAGCGACGAGCCGGCCCCGCAGCAGTGCCGGCGCTTGCACGTGCCAGGTGAGCTGATCCAGGGAGAGCCCCCCGATGCTCACGCCCGTGCAGTCCCCGTTCCACACCGTGCCGGCGGCACTGGCGCATATCAGCCGGCCACGCAGTGCCGGCAGCACCCAGGCCGCCGGCAGACGCGCGATGAGCACCGTCATGAATACGAGCGCGGCGAGCAGGATGGGCAAGACGCGTTTCAAGTTCAGGACTGTTTGAGCTTGAGTGAGGCGTCGACCCGACCGGGTCCGCCGGCGGCCCGCAGCTGCGCGCCCGTGACCTGTACCCCGTCCTGTTGGCGCAGGCGCGCCAGCCAGATGACCAGCGGGTCGAAGGGGGCGTCGTGCAGTTGCACGCTCAGGCCGGTGCCGCTCGGGGCGCTGGCCACGAGCGCCCCGCCGAGACCGGCTTGGCGGGCCGACTGGTCGATCAGCACGATCAGCGGCTCACGCGCTGCCGCGGGCGGCGTGCCGGCCGCGGCAAGCTCCGGGGCAACCCGGCGCATCCAGGCGAGGTTGGCCTGCTTGCGCTCGACCGCCCGGCGCAATTGCGTGACGTGCCGTTCCAAGGGCAGGACGACGGCCATCACGAACAACAGGGCGGCGAGCACACCGCCGATACCGACGGTGCGTCGCTCGCGAGGCGAGAGCGAGCGCAGGGACGGCAAAGACAGCGCGCGCACCGGTCAGCTCCCGCGGGAGATGTGCAGGCTGCCGCGAAACCCGCCGTGCGCCGGGTTTGCGCGCGTCAGGCGTGCCTTCCAGCCCTGCTGGCCGAGCGCCTGGACAAGATCGTTCAGGGCCTCGATCGATGGGGCGGTGAGTCGCAGATCGAGGGCGCCGCGGTTGAAGCTGAGCGTCTCGAATCGGGTTTGTGGCACGTGGGCACGGGCCTCGGCGAGCGCCCCGAGCGCCGTGAAGAAGCCGCCGCCGCTGCGGCGGGCGCGCAGCTCGGCCAGCCGCGCCTGCATGCGCCGGCGTGCTTCGTACGGATCGCCCTCCCCGGGCATGGCGCGGTGGAACACGCGGGTGATGGCGCCTTCGAGCGCCCGCTCGCGCCGGTGCAGTACCACGAGTTCGGCGACCTGGCCGATCAGGTGCAGCCCGACCAGTACTCCGAGCAGCATCGCCGCCCACCGCCACGAGCCCGAGGTCCTCGAGCGCTTCGGGGCATAGCTGCCCTGAAGCAGATTGATGGCCTGCGCTTCGGGCAGCGCGCGCGCAAACAGCGGCAGTGCGTCGCCGGCGATCTGCTGGACCTGGACGCTCTCGAAGCGCTCACGCAGCGCATCCACCTGCGCTCGCGCGCGCTGCCACTCGGTCTCGCCCGTGTACACCAGCAGTCCGCGGGCCGCCGGGTCCGCCAGCGCCAGCTCCAGCGCCTCGCCGAGCGCCTCTGCCGAGAGCCCCACGTAGCCTCCGGAGGGTGTGCGCACGGTCACCGTATCGTCCTCGAGCAGGGCGACCGCCTGGGCCGGATTGCACGGCAGTAGCTCGCTGTCGGCGTAGAGGGCGGCCGGCTCGATGCCGGCGGCCCGCAGCGCCTCGAGCCACTCGCTCATGCGCTTGCGCGCGACCACGGCAACCGGCAGGCGCCCGTTCGCCAGCCGTTTGCCGATCGCGAAATGCAGCGTATCGATGTCTTCGGCGAGCTGCTCTTCCAGGGCGAAGGGCACCAGCTGTTGGAGCTTGGCGCCCGCGCGGGTCGGGGGCAGATCGGCGCTCGTCAACAGCACGTCCGAGCCGGGCACGAGGACCACCACGGAGCGGCCGGCCGCGTGCGCCGCTGCGCCGCTGAGCGGTCCGCTGTGCGCGGCACCCTCGCCCGGCAGCAGCCAGCAGGCCTGCCGCTGGGCGCCGTGGGGAAGCCTGAGCAGGAGCGGGTCTGGCATGCGGCAATCCTAGCCTAAGTCAGTTGGGCGTGTCGCTGCGCAGAATGGGTGTCACCATGCCGTTCATATCGCGGTACAGCACCGTGTAGAGGATGAATCGCGCGGGACCGGAGCTGATGCGGCTGGTGAGGCGAAACCACTGGGAACTCTGGCTGAACAGCTGCTGGAAGTCCGTCTGCGGCGCTCCAGCCGCGCCGCCGGCGGGGTTGGACGTCGAGGGCATCATGTTGGAGTAGGCGGTCTCGAACTCGCTGACGGTCGGAAAGCAGCCGCCGGCGGCGGCCCGGTCCTGCTCGAACTGACGGACATTGGCGCTGAATTGAGTGTGCCCGAGGTAGGCATCGAGCACGTAGGGCGACGCCGTGCAGACGTTCAGAGGCGTGCCGACCGGCAGCGCCGTGACGTACGGGGCGATGCGCTCGAAGCGCGCGCGCCCGAAGCCGGGCAGCGCCAGCAGCTCGCTCGAGCTGGTCACCGGGAGGTTCGGCGTTTGATACGGCGGGTCCATCTCCTCGTAGGCACTGTCGGCGGGGGCGCCCGGGATCGCCGGTGTCGGGCTCTTGTCGATCCAGTTGACCCAATCGTCCGCCCAGCGCGGGGAAAGTCCGACCAGCGTCAGCAGGCGGCGAAAGGCGACCAGCTGTTGGGCGTTGATCGTGATACCGTTGCTCGCGACCAGGTTGTTGAGATTGAAGCGGCCCTGCAGATCCGTCAGGTGCGCCAGCAGCGTCACTCCGGGCGAAACGGTGAGCGGACCGATCGGCTCGGCCCAGGGCTGCGCGGTGTCGGTGAGGTCGGGTTGCGCGCGGTACGTCTGCTGCAGCCCGTAGGCGGCGAATGCCTCGGTGCCCTCGGTCACCAGCAGCGCCTGGTTGTAGTCCAAAGTGGCGATGGTCTGCCGCGCGGTCATCGCATTGTCGTAAGCCAGGGCCGCGGCGATGACCGTGGCGAGCGCGACCAGCAGGATCGCCACCAGCAGCGCGATGCCACGCTGGCGAGCGGGCGGTGCCCCGCAGGGCTTGCCGGCGCGGCTCATCCCGGCACCCCGAAGATCCGCACGATCTTGCCCCAGCGCCGGGTATCGAGAGTCACCTCGACAGCCAGGGGGCGCATGCGGTAGTACGCGTCGAGGGTGGCTTGCGCCCCCGGTGTCGGCGGTGGCCACGCCGTCAGCCATTGGCGATCGAGGTTCAGGTAGCGCAGCTGCACACCGGTGAGATGCTCGAGCAGATTACGCTTGATCGGTTTGTCCGAGAGGGTTGGATCGAGCACGTTCCAGTGCAGTCGGATCAGCGTGCCCTTCTTGAACTCGTAGGCGACCCGCTCGAGTTCGGGGCGCTGCAGGCCGAGGGGGTTGCTCCAGCCGTCGCGTGTCAACATCACCATCGGCTGGGTGCTCGGGCTCGCCTCCAGGGCCGGCTGCCACCCCTGGCCGTTGGGGGAGCGGATCGGGCGCGGCGCGAGCTGGACGAAATCCTGCTCCATGACGCGCAGAGCGTTCTGCAGTGCGAGCAGTTGGTGCTGATCGGCGCGGATTGCCTTGCGTGCGCGCAGCGACTGCATGATGACACCGTAACCGATGGCAAACATGATGGCGGCGATGAAGATCGCCACCAGCATCTCGATCAGCGTGAATCCGCGCACGGGGCGCGGCGTCGGGGCGCGCCTCATGGCAGTGACTGGGTTGCCCCCGGCGGGGGCTGGGCCGGGGCGCCGGGAGCGCCCGCTGCGCCGGGAGCGCCCGCTGTGCCGGGGACCCCGGGGGCGGTGGGGACCCCGGGCGCCATCGGGGCAATCGTGCCTTGGATCCATTGCGGCGCCAGTGGATTCGGCGCGGCGATGGCGCGGCCGAGATATCCGGTGACACTGGCAGTCCAGCCCCGCGACTGGCTCTTCGGACGCGCCATGACTTCGATGCGCTGCACGCCCGGCACCGGCGTGTCGGTCACCTTCTGGCGCCACCGCCACGTGCGCTTGGCAAACTTGACCTTGCCGGTGCTGGTGCCGTTGCGCGGGTACTGGCCCGAGAGCCGTACGCGCTCGAGATGATTGAGCGCAACCCATTCGGCGAAGGTCTTGCGGCGCAGAAACAGTGTCACGTTCGCCGAGGAGGTGAGCGCCTCGAGCACCGCCGCCATGCCGATCGTCACGATCGCCAGCGCCACCAGCACCTCGATCAACGTGAAGCCGCGCGCGCGCATCAATGTGCCGCCGCGCCGAGGGGCCGCTCGACGATGCGGCCGTCGGCGTCGGGCTTGATGACCAGGCCATGATGCGTTCCGGTGTGCTCGAGCGTCACGCTGAAGGAGGACAGATCGCCGCTCGAGTAGATCATCACCTGGGGCGTGAGTGCGGCGCCGTCCCGGCGGTGCGGATCGCGCAGCACGATCCGCCGGCCCTCGAGCGCGACTTGCACCGACACGCCCGGCGGCAGGCGGCGCTTGCGCAGAACCGGATCGCCGCTGACGGCGCGCCACTGGTTGCGTTGCGCGGAGAACACCAGGAACCGATAGCCCCGCGGGCCGAAGAGAATGCCGTAATTGCGGGTTTGCAGCTCCGCCTGACTGCGCGTGTAGCGCATCAGCGATGCCAGTCGCCGCCCGGCTGTCTTCAGCGCCGAGTCGCCCCCGCCGAGGTTCAGCGACAGCAGCACTCCGGCGGTGACGATGGTGATGATCGCCAGCACCACCAGTATTTCCATGAGCGTGAAGCCACGGGCGGCCGCGCCGCGCCGCGTCCCGGCGGTCCCCGGCGCGTCGTCAGTTGGTGTTGGTGAGATTCCAATTGGCGATTTCGGCATCGTTACCCGTGCCGCCCGGCCGATTGGTCGGACCGAGGCTGTAGAGGTCATAGGGCAGTCCGTGCGTGCCGGGGTAGACATAGTGGTACGGATGGCCCCAGGGATCGAGGCTCAAGCGCTCGATGTACGGGCCGTGCCAATTGGACAGCGACGAGCCGCTCGGTTTCTTGACCAGCGCCTCGAGGCCCTGTTGGGTGGTCGGATAGGTCGAGTTGTCGAGCCGGTACTCGGTTAGGGCCGTCTCGAGGCTCTGGATGTCCTCCTTGGCCTTGGCCACGCGCGCCTCGCTCACCTTGTTGACGACCTCGGGCACGATCACCGCGGCGAGCAGTCCGATGATGACCACCACGACCATGATCTCGATCAGGGTGAAGCCGCGCGCCTGGCGGCCGGCGTAGCGGCCTGCGCGCAATCGATCGATTTGATCTCTCATCCGGGTTCCAAGACTCGCCCGAGTGCGCCCGGGGGCGCGATCAGAGGATAATAACAAATGCGCGCCGCGCGGCCGGCACGAGTGCGCAATTAAGCGGTTCGACCGCGGCGCCGGGGCGGGGTTCCGGCGCGGGCGGCCCCGGGGCGGGCACGCTATACTGCGCGGCCGTTTTTGGCCACTCGAGTTGTGCGCATGGGTTTTGGCTTCGTTTTTCCCGGACAGGGCTCGCAGTCGGTGGGAATGCTCGACGAATGGGCGGGCTCGAGCGACGCGGCGCCGCTGCGGGAGACCTTCACCGAGGCCGCCGGGGTGCTGGGCTATGACCTGTGGGGACTGATCTCGGCGGGACCGGCCGAGCAGCTGAACGCCACGGAGTACACTCAGCCGGCCCTGCTCGCCGCCGGCGTCGCGCTGTGGCGGCTGTGGCGCCAGCGCGGCGGCGCGGAGCCGGAGGTTGTGTGCGGCCACAGTCTCGGGGAATTCACCGCGCTGGTCGCCGCGGACGCGCTGGAGTTTGCCGAGGCATTGGCCCTGGTGCGCATGCGCGGGCAGCTGATGCAGGCGGCCGTGCCGGGAGGCCGCGGCGCGATGGCCGCCATTCTCGGCCTGGAGGATGCCGCGGTGGTCCAGGTGTGCCGGGACAGTGCCGAGGGCCAAGTCCTCGAGGCGGTGAATTTCAACGCGCCCGGGCAGGTGGTGGTGGCCGGGGAGCGGACCGCGGTGCAGCGGGCCATCGGGGCCGCCGGGGTGCTCGGGGCCAAGCGCGCGGTGGTCCTGCCGGTCAGCGTGCCCGCGCACAGCAGTCTGATGCGTCCGGCCGCCGAGCGGCTCGCCGAGCGGCTCGGCGCGGTGCGCTGGCGGGCACCCCGGCTGGCCTTCATCAGCGCGGTGGATGCGCGCGAGCATTGCGATCCCGGCGAGTTGCCGGGGCTGCTGACGCGCCAGCTGGCCAGTCCGGTTCGCTGGAGCGACACCGTGCGGGCGCTGATTGCGCGCGGCTTAAGTCCGCTCATCGAATGTGGTCCGGGCAAGGTGCTGACGGCGCTCAACCGCCGCATCGGGCGCGAGGGGCATCTCGAGTGCCTGGCACTCGAGAACAGCGGTTCGCTCGAGCAGGCGCTCGCGGCCGTCGCATGCGGGGATGACAATGCTTGAATTCGAAGGCGATTGTGCGCTGGTCACCGGCGCCTCGCGCGGCATCGGGCGTGAGATCGCCCTGGGGCTCGGGCGTGCCGGGGCGCGCGTGATCGGCACCGCAACCACGGCCGCGGGCGCCGCGGGGATCTCGGCGGCACTCCAGTCCTGCGGGTGCTCGGGCCGCGGCGCGGTGCTGGATGTCTCGGCCGCAGCTTCGATCGAGGAGCTCCTGGCCGCTCTCGAGGCTGCCGGGGAGATGCCGAGCATCCTGGTGAACAACGCCGCGGTGACGCGTGATGCGCTGCTGCTGCGCATGAAGTCCGAGGATTGGGATCAGGTCATTGCGACCGACCTCACCTCGGTGTTCCGCCTGAGCAAGGCCTGCCTGCGCGCGATGGTGAAGGCGCGGCGCGGCCGGATCATCACGCTGACCTCGGTGGTGGGGCTGACGGGCAATCCCGGGCAGACGAACTACGCGGCGGCCAAGGCCGGACTGATCGGGTTCACCAAGTCGCTGGCCCGCGAGGTCGCTTCGCGCGGCATCACGGTCAATGCCGTCGCCCCCGGATTCATCGATACCGACATGACCCGCTCGCTGGGGGACGAGCAGCGCGCGGCGCTGCTGCGGCAGATTCCCGCCGCGCGCTTCGGCGGCGCGCAGGATGTGGCCGCCGCGGTGCTGTTTCTGGCCTCGTCCCAGGCCGCCTATATCACGGGCGAGACCCTGCACGTCAACGGCGGGATGTACATGCCTTGAGGCGCCTCAGCGGGCGGTCGCGACCGCCGGTGGGACATTTCGTTGGAAAATCAATGACTCCGAGCCGCAGAAGGCGAGTGGCAGGCGCTGGCGCGTTCCCCTAAAATACCGCGCCCGCGTCGCGCCCCGGCCGGCGCGCGGCATGCAAGTCCAATCACTCAGACATAAGGACCGATTAATGAGCACAGTTGAGCAGCAGGTCAAGGCCATCGTGGCCGAGCAGCTGGGCGTCAAGCAGGAGCAAGTGACCAATGACGCCTCCTTCGTGGATGACCTCGGTGCCGATTCGCTCGATACGGTCGAGCTGGTCATGGCGCTGGAGGAGGAATTCGAGATCGAGATTCCCGACGAGGACGCCGAGAAAATCACCACGGTCCAGCAGGCGATCGATTACATCAACGAGCGGCGCAACAAGGCTTGAGCGGCCGCGACCGGCGCGCCCGCCGTACGGCGGACGGCGTGGCGTTGGGTGCGGTGTCGTCGTTTCAGACAGGTAGCGTTTGACGGCCCCTGGAGGCTCCCTGCTCCACGTGCCTGCGGGAGGCGAGGCGCCGGGGAGCGAGGATCTGCATCGCCAGGCAGGTTCCGGAGCGAGCATCGAGCCGCCACGAGCGGGGTTGGGCGCGATGCGAATGCGCCGGCTTGGGCGCGGAAATTGCGGAGACTAAGGTGAGCAAACGTCGAGTCGTCGTGACCGGCATGGGTATCGTCTCGCCGGTGGGCAGCGCGGTGGAGACGGCTTGGAAGACCATCCTGGCGGGCCAGAGCGGCATCGGGCCGGTCCAGCGCTTCGATGTGTCGGCCTTCCCGGTTCGTTTTGCCGGGGAGGTGCGTGACTTCGATCAGGACCGCTATTTCGACAGCAAGGATCTGCGCCGCATGGACCATTTCATGCATTACGGCGTGGCCGCCGGGGTGCAGGCGGTCGAGGACGCGGGCCTTGATTTTTCCAGACTCGATGCGACCCGCTGTGGCGCGGTGTGCGGGGCGGGGATCGGCGGCCTCGGCACGATCGAGCGGGAGTACGGCGAGTACGTCAAAACCGACAACCCGCGCAAGATCTCGCCGTTCTTCGTGCCGGCGAGCATCATCAACATGATTTCGGGCCACCTGTCGATCCGGTATGGGTTGAGGGGACCGAACCTGGGGGTCGTGACTGCCTGCACGACCTCGACGCATGCGATCGGACTGGCCATGCGCACCATACAATTCGGCGATGCGGACCTGTTGATCGCCGGTGGCGGCGAGATGGCCACGACCGTGTGCGGACTGGCGAGCTTTGCTCAGGCCAAGGCGCTTTCGCGGCGCAACGACGACCCGCAGCGGGCGAGTCGTCCGTGGGATCGCGATCGTGACGGCTTCGTGCTCGGCGATGGCGGTGGAGCCGTGATCCTGGAGTCGCTCGAGCATGCCCGCGCGCGCGGCGCGCATATCTATGCCGAGCTGATCGGCTTCGGGATGAGCGGTGATGCCTATCACATCACGCTGCCGCCCGAGGATGGCGAGGGGGCGCGCCTGGCGATGGCCAATGCGTTGCGGGACGCGGCGCTCGGCCCCGAGGCCGTGCAGTACGTCAATGCGCATGCGACCTCGACGTTGGCCGGCGACAAGGCCGAGACGATCGCCATCAAGCGCGCCTTCGGCGATCATGCCAAGCGCCTCGCGATCAGTTCCACCAAGTCCATGACCGGGCATCTGCTCGGCGCCGCGGGCGTCGTGGAGGCGATCTTCTCGATCCTGGCGATACGCGATCAGGTTGCTCCGCCGACCATCAACTACGACACGCCCGACCCCGAGTGCGATCTGGATTACGTTCCGAACGTGGCCCGCCCGATGGCCATCGATGTCGCACTGTCGAACTCCTTCGGTTTCGGGGGCACGAACGGCACGGTGATATTCAAGCGCTTCAGCGGGTGAGCGCCGCCGGCAGCGTGCCTTGATCGTTCGGGACCTAGAGCTTGCGCCCCGGGTGCTGCGAGCGCTCGCGGCGCGCTATCCGCAGCGCTATCCGCTGCTGCTCGACAGCGCCGCCGACGGCTCGCTCAGCCGCTTCAGCATCTTATTGGCCGAACCGCGCGCGGCGCTGTGGCTCGATCGGACCGGCACGCTCGGCGGCGAGGGACTCGCCCCGGGGCTGCTGCGCGCGGGCGCGGGCTTTCTCGATACTCTCGAGCAATGGTGGCTCACCGAACGTGCGCCGCGCGGCGAGCCGGCCTTCGGTTGCGGTTGGGCGGTGTACCTCGGGTACGAACTCGCCGCGCAGATCGAGCCGCGGCTGGCTCTGCCGCCACCGCCATTTCCCTGGCGCGCCTTTGCGTTGCGCTGTCCGTGCGCGCTCGTACATGACCGGCAGCACGACACGCTGCGTATTCTGGCCGAGCCCGAGGCTGCCGACAGCCTCGGGCGCATCGCGGCCGAGGCGCAGCGCGTTGCCGGGACCGCCCTTGGCGCAAGCCCCGAGCCCTCGCTCGTCGAGGCGATCGAAGCAGAGCCGGCCGCGCAGTATCTTGCGCGTGTGCGCCGCGCTCAGCACTACATCGCGCAGGGACAGATCTATCAGGCCAATCTCTCGCGGGCATGGCGCGCCCGGCTGCGCCCGGGCGCTGTGCTCGCGGAGCTCTACGAACGGCTGCGCGCGGCTAACCCGGCGCCCTTTGCCGCGTGGGCTCAGTGGGGTGGAGCGTCGATTCTGAGCTCATCGCCCGAGCGGCTGGTGCGCATCGAGAACGGGAGGATTCACACCCGGCCGATCGCGGGCACCGGTGCGCGCAGCGGACAGCCCGAGCAGCACGCGCGCGAGGTCGATGAGCTGCTCGGGCACCCGAAGGAGCGGGCCGAGCACATCATGCTGGTCGACCTCGAGCGCAACGATCTCGGTCGGGTGTGCAGGGCCGGGAGCGTGCGCGTCGAGGAGCTGATGAAAATCGAGTCCTACCGCCACGTGCATCACATCGTCTCGAGCGTGACGGGGGAGCTCGCCGAGGGTCTGACGCCGATCGGCGCGTTGCGCGCACTGTTTCCCGGCGGCACGATCACCGGCTGTCCGAAGATCCGCTGCATGCAGATCATTGCCGAGCTCGAAGGGGCCGGCCGCGGCCCGTTCACAGGCTCGCTCGGCTGGCTCGGCCGTGACGGGGATGCGGATTTCAACATCCTGATCCGCACGCTGTGGACCGATGGCGCAGCGCTCGAGCTGCGCGCCGGAGCGGGCATCGTCGCGGACTCCGATCCCGAGCGCGAGCTCGCCGAAACCCGTGCCAAGGCGCGCGGCCTGCTGGCGGCGCTTGCGCCGCAGGCCGCACGGGATGTCCGGGCGTGAGCGGCGAGGTGATCTGGTCGGAGGGCCACTCGGGCGGGAGCGTCTCGGCGCTCGATCGCGGGTTGCACTACGGCGAGGGGCTGTTCGAGACCATCGCGTGCCTCGAGCGGCGGCCGCGCTTTCTCGCGCTGCACCTCGAGCGCCTGGCGCTCGGCTGTGCGCGGCTCGGCCTGCCGGCGCCCGCGGCAGGGCGGCTGCGCGAGCGGATCGAGCAGGCCGCCGCCGCGCTGCCGCGCGCGATCATCAAGGTGCTGCTGACGCGCGGGCCGGGCGAGTCGCGCGGCTATCGTTGGGGCCGGGAGGCGGGCACTTGTGTCATCATGCGCTTCCCGTGGTCCGATGCCGATGCGGCGCAGGGGCGCGCGGGCGCGCGGGTGCGGATCGCCTCGACCCGCCTCGGGGAGAACCCGGCGCTTGCCGGCATGAAGCACTGCAATCGCCTGGAGCAGGTTCTCGCGGCCAATGAGCCGGGCAGTGCCGAGGCCGATGAGGCGTTGATGCTCAGCACTTCGGGACGGCTTATCTGCGGAACCATGACCAACGTGTTCCTGATCGACGGTGAAGCGAACGCGGTGCGGGTGCGCACGCCCGAGATACGCACCTGCGGGGTGGCGGGCGTGATGCGGCGGGTGGTCATGCGCGAGGCGGCGCGCGCGGGGCTTGCGGTCGAGGCGTGTGCCATGAGGCTCGAGGATCTGTCCTCGGCGCGCGAGGTATTCCTGACGAACGCGCGGGTGGGTCTGTGGCCGGTGCGCTCGCTGCCGGGGCGCGAGCTCGCGCCCGGCCCGCTCACCGCCCGACTCGCAGCGCTCATGCGGCCGCTGCTCGAGGCGCCGGCCGATGGCTGAGAGCGCGGTGCCGCGCCGCCACGGGCGCAATTTCCTGGCGTTGCTCGCGCTCTTGGCGCTGCTCGCCGCGGGCGCATTTGCCGCGTTGAAGTACAACTATGATGCCGCCGGACCGGCCGATCATACCGTTCGGGTGCAGGTGAGGGCCGGCGACAGCCTGCATGGGGTGTTCAGCCGACTGAGCGCGCTCGGCGCGCTGACCTATCCGCGCGCGGTCGAGCTGTATCTGCGGCTCAGGGACGAGCAGCCGCGCATGGAGATCGGCGTGTACGATATTCCGCCGTACTCGAGCCCGGCGCAGATCGTGCGCATGTTCGAGCAGGGGAGGGTCGTGCTCGACCACATCACGGTGATCGACGGTGTCACATTCGCCGATTTCCTGGCCGAGCTCGATGCCGATCCGGATGTGAGCGCAACGCTGCGCGGCAAGAGTGGTGCGCAGATCATGGCCGCGCTCGGCCATCCGGGCGAGAATCCCGAGGGGCGCTTCTTTCCCGACACCTACAGTTTCGCACCCGGAACCACCGATCTGACCATACTGCGCGTGGCGTATCGGAAGATGGCGGCGGAGCTGCAGCGGATCTGGGCGCACCGCAGCGCCGATCTGCCCGTGCACAGCCCGTACCAGGCGCTGATCCTTGCCTCCATCATCGAGAAGGAAACCGGACTGGCAGGCGAGCGAGCGCGCATCGCGGGGGTGTTCGTCAATCGATTGCGGCGCGGTATGCCTTTGCAATCCGATCCGACCGTCATCTACGCCCTGGGCAAGCGTTACCACGGCACACTCAGTGCCGCGGACATGAGTGTCAAATCCCCGTACAACACTTACCTGCACACCGGACTGCCGCCGACGCCGATCTGCCTGCCGAGCAAGGCGGCGCTGCACGCCGCGGTGCATCCGGCCAAGACCCGGGATCTGTACTTCGTCGCCACGGGCAAGGGCGGCCATGTGTTCTCACGGACGCTGGCGCGTCATGATGCGCAGGTACTGAGCTACATCCGGCAATTGCGTCAGGACCGGCTCGAGGCGCGTCGCAAGGTGCAGCTCGAGACACGCCGTCGGGCGCGCCTCGAGAAGCGGCCCAAGGCGCGGCGCGCCGCCGCGGGACACACCTGATGGGCGCGGGGCTCATCACCCTGGAGGGTATCGAAGGGGCCGGCAAGTCGACACTGGCGGCCTGGGCGGGCGAGTGGCTGCGCAGCCGCGGGGCGCGCGTACGGTTGACGCGCGAGCCCGGCGGCACGGCGCTCGCCGAGCGCGTTCGGCGCGTTGCGCTCGAGCCGGGACCGGAGCGGGTGTCCGCCGATGCCGAGACGCTGCTGATGTTCGCCGCGCGCGCGATCCATCTGACGAACTTGATCCGTCCGGCGCTCGAGCGGGGCGAATGGGTGATTTGCGATCGGTTCACGGATGCGACGCGCGCCTATCAGGGCGCCGGCCGCGGCATCGATGCGGCATGGATCGATGCGCTTGCCGAGCACGTGCACCCGGATGTGACGCCGGCGTGCACGTTGCTTCTGGATTTGCCCGTGGCGGTGGGCCTCGCGCGTGCCCGGGCGCGGTGCGCCGAGAGCGACCGGTTCGAGCGCGAAACGCAAGCGTTCTTCGAGCGCGTGCGGGCCGGTTATCTGGCCTTGGCGCGCGCCGCGCCGCAGCGCATCCAGGTCATCGACGCGGCCGCGCCCCTGGAGGCGGTGCAGCGGCAGATCGGGGCGGCGCTGGAACGATGCGTCGCGGCGGCGGGAGGCTTGCCGTGACTCCGGTGTGGCTCGAGGCGCAGACGCTGCGGCTGCGCGCGGCCTTCGTGGCCGGGCGCATGCCGCATGCGCTGCTGATACACGAAGCGCCGGGCGCGGGCGGGGAGTGCTTGGCGTATTGGGCGGCGCAGCTTGTGCTGTGCGCGCATCCGCAGCGCGCGCCCTGCGGGGCTTGTGTGGCGTGTGAACGCGTGAGGCGGTTGCAGCATCCGGACTTGGCGCTGCTTGGCCTGCAGGAACGCTCGACGCAGATCCGCATCGAGCAGGTGCGCGAGCTCGCGGCCGATCTGGCGCTGACCGCGCACCAGGGCGGCTACAAGGTCGGGATTCTATCGCCGGCCGACAGCCTGAACCGCTTCGCCGCCAATGCATTGCTGAAGACGCTGGAGGAGCCGCCGCCGCGTACGTTGCTGGTGCTGGTCGCGAGTGTGCCTTCGCGTCTGCCGGCGACCATTCTCAGCCGCTGTCAACGTCTCCCCGTGCCCGCGCCGTCGCGTGCCCAAGCCGTGCAATGGCTCACCGCGACGCATGGCGCGGCCGACTGGCAGGAGGCGCTCGCGGTGCTCGGCGATGCGCCGTTCATCGCCGCGACGCTCGATCCGGTGATGATCGCGCAGACGGCAGCCGAGATGCGCCGCGAACTCGAGCAGCTCGCCGGCGGCGCGGGCGACCCGGCCGGCAGCGCCGAGCGTTGGGCGCGCAGCGAGCCGGCGTTGCGGCTGAGGTGTTTTGAGAATTGGCTCACGGAACGGATTCGCGGCGGACTGCTCGGGGAGGGCGCGGTGGCGGAATTGCGGGCCAGCGCGCACTCGGGCGCGCCGGGGCTGACTATAAGAGGCGCATTTGAGCTCCTGGAGGGCGTGCGGGAGCTGCGGTCATCATTGGACGTGCCGATCAACCGGGGTGTGGCGCTCGAGGCGCTGCTGCGGCGCATGGCAGTG
Source organism: Gammaproteobacteria bacterium (assembly GCA_027365225.1). GTDB lineage: Bacteria > Pseudomonadota > Gammaproteobacteria > Steroidobacterales > Steroidobacteraceae > 13-2-20CM-66-19. Next base: position 1,980 of record DAHXNV010000014.1, on the reverse strand, counting down.
CGCGCAAGCGCCTGAGCGCACCGCGCAGGTGTCGACCGCGAAGCCGAGGACCAGAACGTGAGAGCCGGTAGCAACAAGCCGAGTCTGCTGACACTGACGATCAAGGACAAGAGCGCCCTGTATCTGGCCTATATGCCGTTCGTGAAGAACGGCGGCTTGTTCATTCCGACCAACAGCAACTACCGTCTTGGGGATGAAGTGTTCATGCTGCTCAATCTGATGGGCGAGGACGAGAAGCTGCCCGTGGCCGGCCGAGTCATCTGGGTGACGCCCAAGGGCGCGCAGGGCAAGCGCACCGCCGGCATCGGCGTACAGTTCAGCGAGCAGGATCACGGTCAGACCCAGAAGAAGATCGAGACGTATCTGGCCGGGGCGCTCTCCGGCGACAAGCCCACGCACACCATGTGACATTCTGCTGATTCGGACCTACTCGCTAGCCTTCGCACCTATTCGCTTTCTCTCGGAACTTCAGTAAGATACGCCTTGTAGACCCCCTCGGCAAGCCTTTTGGGGCATGCCGGAAACCGGGGACTTGGTTACAAGCTGATACAAGGCGACTTACACAATGGCCCGGGTTACAGACGATGCGATCAGGCGAGCGCCTCGCCCGGCGAGCGGGCAGACGTTTCTTTGGGACGACCTCGTTTCCGGCTTCGGCGTGCGACTCACCCCGAGCCGCGCGGCCTTCGTCGTTCAGTGGCGCGAGGCCGACGGCAGCAAGAAGCGGGAAACGCTCCGGGCACACTGGCCCGAGATGGCCGCCGTAAAGGCGCGTGAGGCCGCCAGGGCGCGCCTTGCGCAGGTTGTGGCTACGAGCGCCACCCTCGGCGGCCAGCCTCTCAGAGTGGCGATGCGAGGTTGGTACGAGCGCCAGAGCGAGGTATCGACTTGGCGCCCGCGCTACCGCGCGAAGGTCGACGCGATCATCCGGACGTACGTCGAGGGCGCGGAGAATCCGCACGTCAGGCTCACCCCGGCGGCGCGCAAGGCGATTGACGACCTCGGCCGCAAGCCCGTGACAGCCGTCACCCGTTCCGACGTGCTCCGGGTAGTGGACGCGATCAAACGCGGGACTGCCGACCAATTCATGGCGCTGGTCAGTTCGTTCTATAACTGGTCCTACGATCGGGGCGTTGAAGTGGTCAACCCGGCCCGCAATCGGCTGCGCGTGACCGGCGGCCGACGCGTGCGTGCGCGGACGCTCACCGACGATGAGCTGATGATGCTCTGGCGTGCGTTCGAGGCCGAAGGCGACCCGGCGCGTGCGAGCGCTGCGGTGCTGATCTTCACCGGCTGCCGGCGGCGCGAGGCGACCGGGATGCGCTGGGCTGAACTGGACCTCGACGCGGCGACTTGGATATTGCCGCCGGAGCGCCGCAAGACAGGAAACAAGGATTCCCGGCCGTTCGTCATTCATCTGCACCCGGCGGTGGTCGACCTCCTGCGCGCGCAACCCGTGCTCGAGGGCTCACCGTTTGTATTTTGGGGGCGGCGCGATCGCCGGCCGTTCGATTTTCATCACGCGATGATGCAGCGGCTCGCGAAACTCCCGATCCCGGAGTGGCGGCTGCATGACATTCGCCGCACGGTGCGCTCCGGGATGGCGGCTCTCGGCGTTTCTCAAATGGTGGCAGAGCTCTGTCTCGGGCACGTTGCTAAGCCCGGACTGGTAGCCGTGTACGACCAACACAGCTATGCCAAGGAAATGCTCGAAGCGTGGCAGAAATGGGGCGAGCGCGTCGCCGAGCTGGTGCGGCAATGACCGCGCACCAGGGCGGCCGGAAGCCGAAGAAGCTATTTACAACGGCGATAGCAGAACTGCGCGCCAATTTTTCACCGGGCCGATATAACAGGACAATGCTCTCGGTCCTTGCCGGGGAATACCGTGGCGCGCCCTCCGCGCGGAACATGCGGATTTTTGCACACTGGAATGACGTTTTTAACGCGCACATTGCGTCCGGGGCGCATCAGCGCGAGGCC
>DAHXNV010000149.1 GCA_027365225.1 Gammaproteobacteria bacterium | reverse complement strand
AGCCCCACCGCGGCCTGCGTCAGCTGGGTCAGCCACGGGCGGCTGACCGTAATCCCGGCATCCGCGAGCCGCTGGTGCTGACGGTACAACGGCAGATGCCAGGCGAATTTGTCGACCAGGAGCCCGGCCAGGAAGCTCACATCCGCCCGGCTGCCTTCGATCACTCCCTGCGGGGCAGCGGCAGCGCTGATGGTCTGTGTGTCACGCCGCTTGATCAGCGGGCGCAGGTACTTCAGGACCACATAGCTGCCCGGGCGCTGCGCGAGCCGATAGCTGACCTTCTCGCCGATGACCTCGTATTGGCCCTCTTGCAGGCCTGCCGCCACATCCGGATGCGGGACGTGGATCGTCTCGATCGGCACGCGCGTCTCATCGAAGAACGGAACGCTCTCGGCTTCCCCTACGGCGGCGCCATCGTTTTGCCGTTCACGGCGCTTATGGGCACTGACCATCCGCTCCTTGCGCGCCGCCGGCTCCTGCGGTGGCGCCAATATCTCACCCAGCGTCAACTGCTGCGCGTTCTCCAGCACCCGCAGCCGCTCGCTCTTGGTGCCGA
>DAHXNV010000148.1 GCA_027365225.1 Gammaproteobacteria bacterium | reverse complement strand
CGGTTTCCGGCCGCGGCACGAGCACAGCGTGATTGACCGTAAGCTCGATCGTCCAGAACGCCTTGCGCCCAAGCAGGTAGGCCACCGGCTCGCCGGCGCAGCGCCGCTCTATCAACGCCTTGAATCGCTGCCCGGTGCGGCGCGGTACCGGCGCCTCCGGGTGCGAATGCACCACGGTGCGCTCGACCCGCAATGCATGTGCGAGCAACAGCTCAGCATCGAGCTCGGGTGTCGCGCCGGGATCGGACCGCAGCGCCCGTTGCAGGTGCAGCATACCCTCTCGCAGCAATGACCCGACTGTGTTCGGCTCAAACTGAATGGCGATCCGCGTCATGAGACAGCTATCATTTATCGATGACCATTACGCTCTATCCGCCCGCCCGGCCGCGCACCTTCAAGGAGCTGCTCGAGGCCAGTCTGAAAATCTTTCGCCTATCGCTCCCGAAGTGCATGCCCTATGCCACGGTAGCCATCGTGCTCGGAGAGCTCTCCACGCTCTACGACCTCTCGCGCAACCGGATGCCGAACGCACACAGCGTCAACGACCCCGTGTGGC
>DAHXNV010000147.1 GCA_027365225.1 Gammaproteobacteria bacterium | reverse complement strand
AAAATTTATGCTTGGTATATTTAAATATGTTATAAGTGCAATCAGAAAAGAGTTTGCCGGAACCGGTTTCGGGTCACAGGCGATGCAGATTTCCATACCTCTTCTGGGGATCGTTAATGAAAAGAAGACCAGAAAACTTGCATCACTGCTCAATGGCCCGGATGTTTCCATGGGAGTATCAAAAGGTCTGGAAATGCTTGATATCTATGTGAACTTCAGGAAATATAATTAATCGGATTCAAACATTTTTTTCTGATTAAATATATTGCCATATTTTATCCTGCCACAGGTCGTAGGATTCTTCAATTTCTTTTATTGGAATTTTCTTTATTGATCCTTCCTTGAGCAGTTTATTATATCTGGTCATAACCTCATTATAACTCAACCTGGAAATCGTATCAAAATGATCCTGTATTTTTTTCATGTTATGAGGATGAAATCCATTTATCTTTGGTCCGGTATATAGAATCTTGAAAAATTTCTTATCCTCAAGTTTTACCTTGAAAATCCTCCAGTCTATATTGAATTCCTTACTCATATCGTGCCCAGTCAAATCC
>DAHXNV010000146.1 GCA_027365225.1 Gammaproteobacteria bacterium | reverse complement strand
CCTGCGCGAGGAGACGCAGCGCCGAGCAGCAGCATCCAGTCACAAACTGCATATAATCATAGACAGAGGAAGAGTTATTTATTTAAAGGATCTAATGGAAGAACTGTAATGCAACCGCAAGAATTGTGATTATAACCATTAGAAGAAGCGTAATGTATGAGAGAAGATGGGAAGTTTTTCTCAGTCTCTTCAATCCTTCCATATTGCCCTCCAGCGCCATCTTCATTATTCGCTTTCCATGATACATATTGTTGGCGTACATCAGCAGAACCATGGCTACGACTATAATTCCCTTTACAAATAGTATCTGACCACCAGAAGTGTAAAGGAGTGCATTAATAAAATCAGGACCAAGATACCATGTCGCATTGTATAGCCCTGTCAATATTAAAATTATGATTGAGGCATTGGTAAAAACTGCAAATCTCTTCCCTATTCTGCCAACAATCCTTGTTCGCAGTTTTTCATCATCTGTTATCTTGAATGATTCAGGGTAAACCACAAGCCATATGAAGAATGATCCACCAATAAAGAATATTGCTGTAAATATGTGAATC
>DAHXNV010000145.1 GCA_027365225.1 Gammaproteobacteria bacterium | reverse complement strand
CATACTATGAAAATTCAACAGAACCGCAGGGATTGCAGGGGATATGCAATGGAATATATGCTGAAAACTATTCCTATGCACAAAAATTGCCGGAATATGGATTGGTTGGTTATCTCCATTCTGATAATGTATCGTATCTTGGAAACAAGGTAGATATCATGATGTGGATTTTCTCACTGGGGGACATCTTTAACCTTTCACAAATAAGTAATATTTCAAATCAGGGAAGGACATACCAAATCGTATACACCTCACTATATATCAGTAATGAATCATATGCACCTCTATTCAGCCACATTGTAATATCTGTTACAAATTTCTCAATAGCATTCAATAAGACAATGTTTTACAATGAAACTACAAACAGGGGAGATTCATTTGGTAATGCCGTAGCTCTTTATCCAAATGGAGACTTCAGTGGAAACACAAACCAATACTTTTACAACCTAGGGGAACCCGGGGGATGCGGTCCAGCTTTTGGTCGTGTAATCATCCCCGGCAATTATACTATTTATGAAAACATAACATTCACTATCACAGTATCACTGGGAATATTCC
>DAHXNV010000144.1 GCA_027365225.1 Gammaproteobacteria bacterium | reverse complement strand
AAGCCGAGCACCAGCAGCTGACCTTCCCCCACCAGCACCCGGTCTATTCAAATTTATCCGCTTTCAGTCCTTTAAATTTGCAACGTTTGCATTTCATGTAGGCTGTCATAAATGTGGTTACGCTGAATGATAACTTTTCTGAGTTTAATTTTAGTCAATAAATCTGCTTAAACCCAATTCCTTCGTAATGTCCTTTATGGATATGCCCGTTTCTCTTTTTTCATATTAAATTCCATACCTTCCCATAGAACAGTCTAATTCCTGCTTCCATAATATGGAGTAAAAAGAATTAACCGGCTATTTTAGAAAGCACTCTATCGAGATTGAGTTTTTATCAGTGAAATATGAAGAGACGGTGCTAACTAAATTTACCCATACTTAGAAGAAACCTAAAAAAATTAGATAGTGTTAACAGTCTAAAAATTAGGAGTAAGGTACTTTTGATCATTATACCCCCATAACTCCCACCAGGACTTATGAATTGAATATTCCTTTGAAGTGAAATGCAATATGCCTATGGACACAGAGATTGTGAATGTGATGTTTTCGTAAATTGTATAG
>DAHXNV010000143.1 GCA_027365225.1 Gammaproteobacteria bacterium | reverse complement strand
GATGCCGATCATGCTGGCGGTCTCTTCGCGCGGAAACCAGTTGCAGATCGATTTGTTGGTGGTGGCGCACATCGGACCTTCGCCGACACCGAAGGCGATGCGGGTTGCGAGCAGCGAGACGAAGCCCCCGACCGCCGCGGTGAGGCCGCAAAACAGCGACCACAGCGCCATCGCCCCGGCATAAACGCGCCGTGGCCCGAAACGATCGGCGAGATGGCCGCCGATGAAGCAGAAAATCGCGTAGCCGAGGAAGAAGCTGGAAAATACCTCGCCCAGTTGATGCGGCGAGAGCGCGAGATCGCGGGAGATCAGCGGCGCCACCACGGCGAGCGCAGCGCGATCCATGTAATTGATCATGCCGGCGGCGAAGAGCAGAGCGGCGATGACGAAGCGGTAGCGGTCCCGCATGGTTTCCTCCCGCTCGTTTTTTTCGTGCTACAAGGAACTCGTGCTACAAGGAAGCAGTGATCGAACGCAAGGGGCTTGCCCGCCACCCTTCCAAGGGCGCCGAGCACGGGCCATTCCTTTCGCAAGGGGGTTCGGGATCCTGGTCTTTCTTAGGG
>DAHXNV010000142.1 GCA_027365225.1 Gammaproteobacteria bacterium | reverse complement strand
TACTCGGAGCGCATCACTTCCCGTCCGAAGTTTCAGCGCGTTTCAGCGGAGGATGCGGCGATGGCGGCGGAGCACGCCGCCGCCGCCGCCGCGCAGGGATAGGCTGAGATCGAGCTGGCGGCGACCGGCCGGACCCGGTCAGGTCAGAATGGGTGCAACGTTTGCGGGATCGGAGATGCTCTCACGTCCGTCCTCGATGTGTTCGGCAAGACGCCACTCGTGCTGCTCCACGGTGACCGTGAGGTCGTACCAGTGGTGACTGGGCTGCAGGTCCCAGATGAGCTCGTACCGCCCGCCCCGGCGCAACGGTCATGCGGCGCTCGCCTCGACCGTAGCCCTGATCGCGCACGGTCACCGCCGGCGCCCGCTCCCCGCGGTTGTGCAGGTGCAGGCTGATGTCGCCTCCGGGGGCGGAGGCACTCAAATGGTTGATTCGTCCCACAAAGGGTGGTTTTTGGCTCAACGTCCGCCACCTGCGGCGGCGGGGCACCTCCCTGTGCCTGTCAAACGTTCGCGATGCTAGTGATTGATAAGCGCTGGATCGGGGGCTCCTGCCCCGCCCG
>DAHXNV010000141.1 GCA_027365225.1 Gammaproteobacteria bacterium | reverse complement strand
CCATCTGGAAGCGATGTCCCCATACCTTCATACACAAGGGAGATGGATTATGAACTTGAGATGGGCATCATCATTTCACGTAATGGAAAGAACATAGCTGCAGGAGATGCGTGGAACCATATCTTCGGCTTTACCCTGGCAAATGACTGGAGCGCCAGAGACATACAGAGAGAAGAAATGAAAGTAGGCCTCGGGCCTTCAAAGGGAAAGGATTTCGCCACAAGCCTCGGCCCGGCGATCGTTACAAAAGACGAGGTCCTGAAACGAAGAAACGGTGAGGGAAAAATTGATATGAACATGACTGCAACAGTAAATGGGGTGACGTATTCTGCCGGGAACCTTAACAGCATCTACTGGGATATTGAGAAACTCATAGAGTGGGCTTCCCTTGAGTCGTGGATCAGGGCTGGAGACGTTATAATGACGGGGACGGTAGGAACAGGCTGTATTCTCGAGTCACAAAATCCAGACGATCCGCGCCTCGGTGGACGACGTGCAGTTCGAGCTCACCCTTGCCGTGGCGCTGGTGGTCATGGTGATGTTCCTGTTCCTGCGCAGCATTCC
>DAHXNV010000140.1 GCA_027365225.1 Gammaproteobacteria bacterium | reverse complement strand
CGCCCGGCGTCCGTCCGCACTCTACTTCACCCCGGGAAACCCTCGCGACCGGCATTTCCGAATGTTCTTCTGATATCCCTCGAACCCACCGCACGAGCTCGTAGAGCAGCTGCGCGCCATCGAGACGGGGCACCGGCAGCAGGTTCACCAGACCGAGGGTGAGGGAGATTTCGGCGAGAACGCGAGCAACGAGCCGCGGCCGCCGGCGGACTCGCCCGAGAGCGCCGCGATCCATCTCGCGTCGGCGAAATCGCGCACCGAAGAGCGCAGCGTGATGAGATCCCACATCCCGCGCGCCTCGATCCCCGAAAGCCGCATGGCCATTCGAGCCCCGCCCTCGAGCGCATCGAGAGGCCCATAGCTGATGCGCACCGTCCAGCCCTTCGGGACCACAGGAGCCTCCGCGCGCACCCAGAGCGCCCCGACCGACCGGCCCGCAAGTTTCTCCCGACCGATGCGCACCGGGAGCGTCAGCACGTGCCGCCCGCGACGCACCCCGAGGCGCACGAGTTTCCCGGGTACCGGCCGGATGCGCTCGAGGAGCGCCGGCCAGGTGTGCACGGGA
>DAHXNV010000013.1 GCA_027365225.1 Gammaproteobacteria bacterium | reverse complement strand
AGGAAATTGCGGAACGTATTAGTCATTTAACACGCAACCCGCTCGGCATCGGCGAGGATGATCGCGAATTCCGGATTTCAATAGCCGGAGCACAGGAAAAGACTGCCCTACTCTACTGGAAGGACAAATGGTATGTCCCGCACGGCACCACAGCAACCACGCATATTCTCAAACCCAAAATCGGCCGCCTTCCCAGCGGGATCGACTTATCGAACAGCGTAGAGAATGAACATCTGTGCTTGGAATTGGTCCGTGCGCTCGGTCTTCCTGCCGCGAAATCCGTCATAACGGACTTTGCAGACAGGCGCGCACTTGTAATTGAACGTTTCGACCGTTTGTGGACGAAGGACGGTCGGCTCCTACGGATTCCTCAGGAAGATTGCTGCCAAGCTCTCTCCGTGCCACCGTCCCGCAAGTACGAGTTGGAGGGCGGCCCCGGAATTTGCGACCTCGTCGAACTTCTGAAGGGCAGCGATGTACCCGCGGAGGATCAGAAGACTCTGTTCAAAGCGCAGGTCATCTTCTGGCTGCTTGGCGCAACTGATGGACACGCCAAAAATTTCAGCATTCGGCTTGCCTCCGGCAGTCGATACCGTCTAACCCCGATTTACGACGTTGTTTCCGCACAGCCGAGCGTTGATGCGAAACAGATCCGTTTCAACAAAATGAAGATGGCCATGGCGATTGGAAGGAACCGACACTACGTCGTACACACAATTGCAGGTCGACACTTTGTCGAAACAGGCGATCACTGCGGCTTACCCGCCACACTCGTGCGCACCGTACTCGACGAAATCCGTGATACGGGGAAGGACAGCATCAATGCGGTGATTGCCGGTCTGCCCGACGCGTTCCCCGCCGCAGTTGCCGAATCGATTTCGGTGGGAGCGAAACGCCGGATTGATCTCCTGTAAGAAGCAAAGCGCCGCAAATCTCCCGCACTGTCGATCGTGCGATCCGCAGGGCGTGTGCAAGTGGCTGAAAATGCCGGTGGAAAGGGAGGGACTCGAACCCTCGACCCCGGCATTATGAGCCGATTGCTTCGCTCACAATAGGCATTATATTCAATAGCTTAACCGCGCGGCGCCCGGTGCGTTTGTCACGACGAAGCACGACCAAGCACGACTGATTCCCGCAAGATTCCCGCGCGCCAGCTTGTGGGTCGGGACTAATCGCCCAAAAACCACTCGCCGACCTTCTTGACCAAGCGTATCCACTCGGATACAGTACCGCCGTGCGGTACCTCGTGAAGCAGACCGTAGGTTTCTCGATCTGGCACATAGGACTGCGAGACCTGCGTGCCAAGGTCGCGATTGCGCGCCGGATCGAGCAGGCCGAGAGCGGCAACTTGGGGAAGACCCGTTCGGTCGGCAGCGGTGTTTCCGAGATGAAGATCGATCTCGGCCCGGGCTACAGAGTCTACTTCACCATCCGCGGCCGAGAGGTCATTGTCCTCCTCGCCGGGGGAGACAAATCCTCTCAACGGGCCGATATCCGACGAGCCCATGCGCTCGCCAAAGAGGTCTGACTTATGCGCAAGCATCCATCCAAACACGAAAAGCTGATTCCGTTCGACATCGCGACGATTCTTGACAGTGACGAGGCCATCGCCGAATACCTCTCTCAGGTGATCGAGGACGGTGACAGCGAGGAGTTCATCCGCGCCCTCGGCAACATCGCAAAAGCCCGAGGCATGACGGAAATTGCGGAGAAGAGCGGGCTCGGCCGGGAGAGTCTATACAAGGCACTACGGCCTGACGCATCTCCCCGATTCGACACTATCCGCCGGGTATGCTTGGCACTGGGAGTGAAGCTACGCGCTGTGGCGGCCTGACTTCAAAGGCGCATGGAGCGGATTGCTTATGGACTTCCGCACTGCACGAGCCATTGGTGAGATCAAGGGCCGTCCACATGCCGACGGATAGTGGTGGAAAGGGAGGGACTCGAACCCTCGACCCCGGCATTATGAGTGCCGTGCTCTAACCGGCTGAGCTACCTTTCCTCGTAGTCGTCAGGTCCCGCTCCCCAGGCTGGTGCGGCAACCGTCGCCTGAAAAAGGGAGCGCATTGTCGACGGGGTGCGCAGGGGGTGTCAACCGCTACACGTTGAAGCGGAAGTGCACCACATCCCCCTCCTGCATCACATATTCCTTGCCCTCGAGGCGAAGCTTGCCCGCCTCGCGGGCTCCTCCTTCCCCCTGGCAAGCGACGTAATCGGCATAGCCGATCACCTCGGCACGGATGAAGCCGTGCTCGAAATCGGTGTGAATCACGCCTGCGGCCTGCGGGGCCGTGGCGCCGATCGGCACGGTCCATGCCCGCACCTCCTTTTCCCCGGCGGTGAAGAAGGTCTGCAAGCCCAGCAACCGGTACCCGGCCCGGATCACTCGGTCCAGACTCGGCTCCCGCAACCCGAGCTCGGCGAGAAATGCGGCCCGGTCGGCGGCCTCGAGCTGGGCAATTTCCGCTTCGATGGACGCGCAGATCGATACCGTCACGGCCCCTTCAGCGGCGGCGCGTTTCTCGACCGCCGCCAGCAGCGGATTGTCCTTGAAGCCCCCTTCGATCACATTCGCCACGTACATCACGGGCTTCGCCGTCAGCAGCTGCAAGTCGCGCACTTCATGGCGTTCCTCCCCAGAGAGCTGCATTGCACGAACCGGTTTCACCTGGTCCAGATGCGCCTTGATCCGCTCGAGCAGCGCCTTCCTGCGCAACGCCTCCTTGTCCCCACCCTTGGCCGCCTTGGCGGCGCGCTCCAAGCCTTTGTCCACCGTGGCGAGGTCCGCCAGCGCGAGCTCGGTGTCGATCACCTCCATGTCACTGTTCGGATCGACTCGACCCGCCACGTGGACGATGTCCGAACTCTCGAAGCAGCGCACCACGTGCGCGATGGCGTCGACCTCGCGGATATGCGCGAGGAATTGGTTACCCAGACCCTCGCCCTTGGAGGCCCCCGCCACCAGACCGGCGATGTCGAGGAATTCCACCGTCGCCGGCACGATACGCTGGGGGCGCACGATCGCCGCCAATGTCTCGAGCCGGCTGTCGGGCACCGGCACCATACCCACGTTCGGATCGATGGTGCAGAACGGATAGTTGGCCGCCGCCGCGTTCTGCGCTTGCGTCAGCGCGTTGAACAGCGTCGACTTGCCGACGTTCGGCAATCCGACGATGCCGCAACGGATAGACATGACTGAACCTCCGAGCCGTCCGGCCGCCGGCCGCAACGGCGGATTATTCGGGTGCGGCGCGTGAGTGCAGCCGATTCATCGCCTTCTGCGCGCCCTCGTCGAGCAACACCGGCAGCGCATCGACCGCCGCGCATACCGCCTCGCCGATCAATCCGGCCTCCGGCGCGCTCGGCCGCCCGAGCACATAATTCATCACGATGGCGCGATCGAACGGGTGTCCGATACCGATCCGCAGCCGCCAGAAAGACTCACCGAGCCGCGCGATGATATCGCGCAAGCCGTTGTGGCCGCCGGCGCCTCCGCCCTCCTTGAGACGTACGACACCCGGCGGAAAATCAAGGTCATCGTGCGCCACCAGCACTGCAGCCGGCGCGATTCTGTAGAAGCTCATCACGCTCTGCACGGAGCTTCCGCTCAGATTCATGTAAGTGAGCGGCTTCAACAGCCACAGCTCCTGTCCCGCGATGACCGTCCGGCCAAACTCGCCCTGATGACGCGATTCGCGCTTCAGAGTGACTCCTGCGCGCCGGGCAAGCTCGTCGATGAACGCGAAGCCCGCATTGTGCCGGGTGTGAGCATAGGTGGGGCCCGGATTGCCGAGCCCCACCACGAGCTTGAGCGGCGTGCCCGCCATGCGCCGCGGTTATTTCTTGCCGCCTTCCTTCTTCTGGCCGGCCTTGCCCGTTTCCGCCGGAGCCGCTTCCGCCGGAGCCGCCGTAGCCGCAGCCGCTCCCGCGGCAGCCGGCGCGCCTTCGGCCGCAGTCGCCGCCGCCTCGGCGAGCGGCTCCGCCTCGGCGACACGCGGGCTGTGGATCGAGACCACCGGAGCGTTGCGATACGCCAAGTGAGGAATACTCACGCCGGAGGGCAACGGAATATCCGCCAGAAACTTCGTCTCGTTGATGCTCATCTGCGACAGGTCCAGCTCGAGGTATTCCGGCAGGTCCTTCGGCAGACAGACGATCTCCACATCGGTGAGCATGTGCGACACGACCCCACCCTGGGTCTTGACGCCGGGGCTGCCCGCCTCACCGGCAAAGTGGATCGGCACGTGCAGGCGGATCGGCTCGTTCTCGGTCACCCGCTGCAGATCGACGTGCACGATCTGATTCTTCGCCGGGTGCATCTGCACGTCCTTGACGATGGCCTCCTGTGTCCGCTCGCCGATCTTGAGCTGCACGATCGAGGAGTAAAAACGCTCATCGGCGATAACCGTGAGCAACTTGTGATGCTCTAGAGCGAGGGCCTCCGCCTGCGCGTGGCCACCGTACAGAATCGCCGGAACCTTGTGCATGTGACGCAGGCGGCGGCTCGCACCTTTGCCTTGCGCCTCGCGCGGCTCGGCGCTGAAGCTGAATGCAATACGCATGATGTTCTCCAATCTACACTGACAACGCGCCGCGACCCGCGACCAGGTCGCAGCACACCAAAAACCTCAACAGGTCCAATCAATCGACGTACAGCGAACTCACCGACTCCTCGTCGCGGATGCGACGGATGGTCTCGGCGAGCAGCCCCGCCACCGACAACTGCCGGATGCGCGTGCACTCGCGCGCCGCCTGCGACAGCGGGATGGTGTCGGTCACCACCAGCTCATCGAGCACCGAGTCGGCGATACGGCTCACCGCATCGCCCGAGAGCACGGGGTGGGTAATGTACGCCACCACCTTCTGCGCGCCTTCGTCCTTCAACGCCCTGGCCGCGTGACACAGCGTCCCCGCGGTGTCGATCATGTCATCGACGAGCACGCACACCTTGCCATCGATGTCGCCGATGATGTTCATCACCTTCGACTCATTCGGCCGCGGCCGGCGCTTGTCGATGATCGCCAGGTCCGCGTCGTCGAGCCGCTTGGCGAAGGCGCGCGCGCGCACCACGCCCCCGACGTCCGGCGAGACGATCACCACGTTGGTGTACGTCTGCTTCCAGGCGTCGCCGAGCAGCACCGGAGAGGCATACACGTTGTCGACCGGGATATCGAAGAACCCCTGGATCTGCTCGGCGTGCAGGTCGACCGTCAGCATCCGGTTGACCCCCGCGATCGACAGCATGTTCGCCACCAGCCGCGCGGTGATCGCCGAGCGCGTGGCGCGCGGCCGGCGATCCTGGCGCGAATAGCCGAAATACGGCACGACCGCGGTGATGCGGGCCGCCGAGGCGCGCCGGCAGGCATCCACCATGACCAGCAGCTCCATCAAAGTGTCGTTGCCCGGCGGACAGGTCGGCTGCACGATGAACACGTCGCGCCCGCGCACGTTCTCCATCAGCTCGACGTTGATTTCCCCGTCGCTGAAGCGACCGACGTACGCCCGCCCAAGCCGCGTCTGCAGATGACGCGCGATGTCCGCCGCGAGATCCGGATTGGCGTTGCCGGTGAACAAGGCTGGCAAGTCGTTGGTGCTCATGACTGCGCTAGGTCAACCGTAATTCGTGGCGAGCAAATCGTCGCCGTCCAGATCGATTTGGCTGGGGTGGGAGGATTCGAACCTCCGAATGGCGGGATCAAAACCCGCTGCCTTACCTCTTGGCTACACCCCAAAATCCTCAACTCCGGTCCCATCGTACTGCCCACACGACAGCGCCGGTCCCGCGGCGCCAGCGTCGATTCCGGACCCCCGGCGGCGCGCGCCTGCGCACCTGCCCGAACCCGACATCCCGACCGTCATGGCCGATTCCACCGTGACGAAGCCCGCCCACCGCTATGTTGGGAGAAGCGCGCGCAGCGGGGAAACATTCAAACCCCGCGCGATGAAGCTTCGCCACCGATCGGGCACGCGGGCGGCAATGTGCTGTGCCTCGCTGGAGCTTGCCGCAGGTGCGAAAATGCACGATCCGGTTCCCGTCAGGCGCGCCGGCGCGTGCTGCGCCAGCCAGTCGAGCGCCTCGGCCACCTCGGACCATCGTGCGCGCACCACCGGCTCGCAGTCGTTGCGTCCGCCGGTATCGAGAAAGGCGCGTATTGTGATGAGGGGGCTATTTCGTGTCAATTCAGGGCTCTGGAACACGTCCCGGGTCGACACACTCACCTCGGGCCGGATGATCACGTACCACCTTTCCGGCAACGCAACCGCTTCGAGCCGATCCCCGACCCCTTCCCCCCAGGCCGAAAAACCTCTAACGAATACAGGCACATCCGCGCCGAGCGGCAACCCGATGCGCACCAGATCCTCAACTCCGAGCCCACACTCCCACAGGTGGTTCAAGGCCAGCAGAACCGTGGCGGCATCGGTACTGCCGCCACCGAGGCCGCCGCCGATCGGAATCCGCTTTTGCACCCGGATCGAGGCCCCCCGTCGCGAGCCGGTGGCCACCTGCAGTGCCCGGGCCGCCCGCACTGTCAGATCCGTCTCCGGACCTATCTCCGCCGGACCTTCGGGCCGCTCGATCCGGCCGTCCTCGCGCACCACTATCCTCACCGTGTCGCACAGATCGATGAGCTGAAACAACGTCTGCAGCTCGTGATAGCCGTCGGGCCGCCGGCCGGTCACGTGCAAAAACAGGTTGAGCTTGGCCGGTGCCGGCCAGAGGCTCTCCTCAGACCTCATTGCAAGTGCCATGCGTCCACCACCATCCGCAGCCGCACGTCGGCGCGTCGCACCGTCAGGAGCCGCGGCAGCCAGTCGGCCCCGACCGGCTGGTAAGCGTGGTACAGGACCGACCACCCCGCCTGCTGCAGGCTCGTCAGTTGCTGCGCCTTGTCGATCGAGGCGTGGGCCGGCAGCGCCGGGTCGGGCACTCCGAGGATCCAATAGCGCAGGCTCGCCAGCGGCGGATCGAATCCGAGCTGACGCCGCAGGACCGCGCGCGCGGCGGCGTTGCCCAGATGCCGCCCCTGCGAAGTGATGACGGCCAGATGGCCGTGATTATCGCTCACCTCGGCCGCGTCGGCGCCGAGCGGTCCACTGAGCGTCATACGGGTATGCGTTCCGTGCTGGACCCAGAGAATATCGGCGTTGAAGCCCTGCTGTCCGACCGCCACGGCCACGCGCCCTGTCAGGCGGAAACGGCTTAGGGACTGCAGCAGCGGCCGCCGGACCCGCCAGGCGGTGACCGGTGCCGGTGGCACGGACACCGTCTGGCAGGCACTGAGGACCAGGGCGGCGAGCAGGGCGCAGGCGGTCCACGAGCGCCGCCGGATCACAGCAAGGGATGGCATATGCTGCAGCACTATATCGCACGCCGGTCGGAACGCCTGGCGCCTTGTGGGGCTGGCGGCGATCCCGGAGAATGCCGCGCCCCGTTCAGGCTCACATCATGAAGGACTCCATTCGACAGCGCCTCGAGAAGCTCGCCGACCGGTACGAGGAGGTCGGACGACTGCTCGCCTCGCCCGATCTCGAGGGCGGCTCGGCCGAGTTCCGCGATCTGTCGGTCGAGTACGCGCGCCTGCAGCCTTTGGCCGAGCGACTGCGCGCCTATCGGACTCTCGAGCGCGACCTCGCCACCGCGCGCGAGATGCTCGCAGACCAGGACTCGTCCATGCGCGCACTCGGCGCCGAGGAGCACGATCGCCTCGCGGCCGCGATGAGCGCCGCCGAGGACGGGCTGCACGCGCTCCTGCTGCCCCAGGATCCGAGTGACGAGCGCAACATCTTCCTGGAAATCCGCGCCGGCACAGGCGGCGACGAGGCCGCGCTGTTTGCGGGGGATCTGTTCCGCATGTACGTCCGTTATGCCGAATCGAAAGGTTTCGGCGTGGAAATCCTGAGCGAAAGTCCGGGCGAGCACGGCGGCTACAAGGAAATCATCAGCCGCATCGTCGGCCAAGGCGCGTTCTCGCGCCTGAAGTTCGAATCCGGAGTTCATCGGGTCCAGCGCGTGCCGACCACCGAGGCACAGGGCCGCATCCACACCTCGACGTGCACCGTGGCCATCCTGCCCGAACTCGATCAGATCGCCGACGTCGCGATCAGCCCGGCGGACCTGCGGATCGATACCTACCGATCCTCCGGAGCCGGCGGCCAGCACGTGAACAAGACCGACTCGGCGGTGCGCATCACGCACTTGCCCACCGGCATCGTCGTGGAATGCCAGGACGAGCGCTCGCAGCACAAGAACCGTGCGCGGGCCATGTCGCTGCTGCAGGCGCGGCTGCTGGCCGCCGAGCAGGCGAAGCAACAAGGCGCCCAGGCGCGCGCGCGGCGCCTGCAGGTCGGCACCGGCGATCGCTCCGAGCGCATCCGTACGTACAACTTTCCGCAAGGCCGGGTCACCGATCATCGCATCAACCTGACGCTGTACAAGCTGCCGCAAGTCATGAGCGGCGTGCTCGACGAGCTGCTCGATGCGCTCGCCCACGAGCACCAGGCGGAGCTGCTGGCTGAAATCGAGGCCTGAGCCGAGCCGCACGGCGCGCGCGGCCGCACAATCGGTCTGCCGGGTGCGAAGCTGGCCCGCCGCGAGCGAATCCGCCGCCGCAGCCGGCGCACGCCGCGCCATGCGCCAGTGAGCCCGATCAGACGGGCACATCGCACGGCAGCGCCGCCCCGATCGGGCGCGCCGGCGGCCCGTCAAGCCGAGGAGTCCCTCAAGAAGCCGCGCCGAGGCGGCGCGCCGACAGGATCACCACATCCTCCATCGGCGCGTCCGTGTAGCCCTCGCGCCGGCCGGTACCGACGGCGGCGATCGTGTCGATGACCTGCATGCCCTCGGTCACCCGACCGAATACCGCGTAACCGAAATCCCGCGCGCTGTGATCGAGAAAGGCGTTGTCGGCGAGATTCACGAAGAACTGCGAGGTCGCGCTGTCCACCACGTTGGTGCGCGCCATTGAGAGCGTGCCGCGCAGGTTCTTCAGCCCGTTCTTCGCCTCGTTGCGGATCGCGGCGCGCGTCTGCTTGCTGCGGAAATTCCGGTCGAGCCCGCCGCCCTGGATCACGAAGCCCGGCACAATGCGATGGAAGATCGTGCCGTCGAAGAATTCCGCATCCACATAGGCGAGAAAGTTCTCCACTGTCGCCGGTGCCTCGTGCGGATACAGCTCGACGGTATAGGCACCGTGGGTCGTCTCGAATCGAATCAGCGAATTGCCGGCCATTGGCCCTCCGTCACACGCTCATGTCCCGCCAGATCGCGGTGGGTGCGCACTGTAACAAAGCCCCGGGCGGTCAGCGCGCCGGCGACCTGGGGCCCCTGCTCGGCGCCATGCTCGAGCAGCAGCCATCCACCCGCTGCCAGGAACCGCGGCGCATCGCCGATGATCTCTCGCAGGCAGGCGAGGGCGTCGGGACCTGGGGTGAGCGCCCGCCGCGGCTCATGTACCAGCGCCGCGAGCGCCACATCGGTCGCGGCCACATAGGGTGGATTGCTCACCACCAGGTCGAATCGGCACGCAGGCAGGGCCGCGAACCAGCTGCCCTGCGCGAAATTCACGCGCTCCAGGCCGAGCGCAATGGCGTTGGCGCGCGCCACCGACAGCGCCTCGCTCGAGATGTCCGTCGCACTGACCCGCCAGCCCGGACGCTCATGCGCGAGTGCCAAGGCAATGGCCCCCGAGCCCGTACCGAGATCGACTGCGCTCGCGCAAGCCTCCGGGCGCAAGGCGAGCGCGCGCTCCACGAGCAGCTCGGTCTCGGGTCGGGGCACGAGCACGGCGGAACTGACTGCGAGCTCGAGCGTCCAGAATGCCTTGCGCTCGAGCAGATACGCCACGGGCACCCCGGCGGCCCGGCGTGCAATCAGTGCTCTGAAGCGCTGCGCGGCCGGCTCGTGCGCCGGTTGCTCCGGGTGCGAATACACGCACGTGCGCGAGATCCGCAAGGCGTGCGCGAGCAGCAGCTGCGCGTCCAGTTCGGGTGTCGCGCCCGGATCGGACGCGAGCGCCTCTTCCAGATGCCGCACACCCTCGGCGAGCAACGCTCCGACGGTCTGGAACGCAGACCGGATGGCGGTTCGTGTCATGAGACAGCTATCATTTGCCGATGTCCATCACACTTTACCCCCCGGCGCGTCCTCGCACCTTCCCGGAACTGCTCGAGGCCAGCCTGAAGATCTTCCGAGTGTCGCTGCCGAAGTGCATGCCGTATGCCACGATCGCCATCCTGTTCGGCGAGCTCTCCACCCTCTACGACCTCGCGCGCGGCCAACTGCTCACGCCCCGCAGCGCCGTGAACGACCCGACGTGGATCACCCTCTATTGCGGCGGCTCCGTGCTCTTTTTCGTCGTCTGGATGGCCCTGCTGCTGCGCCAATCCGCCGTGGCCGCCGGCCATCCCCCCGGCGCGCGGGACCTGCTCGAGGCGCTCAAGCAGGCTCCGGCCATCGTGGCGATCTCCCTGATCGCCAGCCTCGCCGTCGCGCTGCTCATTCTTCCCCCGCTCTCGCTCGCCGAGCCGTACCGCTCGATTGTCTTCGGGGCGATGCTCGTGCCGGCGATCTACCTGTCCGTGGCGCTCTCGCTCGCCCTGCCCGCCCGCATGCTCATCGGCAAAGGGGTGGTGCAGAGCCTGCTCTATAGCCTGCGTCTGGTGCACGGTAACTGGTGGCGGGCCGCCGTGATGTACATCGCGGGAGTGGCGATCATCGCGCTGGTGTCCCTGCTCGTGGCGGTCATGGCGGCACTGGTCCTGCCAAATCCCGGTCATGCCGATGCCGACGCCCGGGCGGTGCTGGCCGCGGTGGCACTGGCCGTCGCCGCGATGGGACTCAACTTCTACACCGCCATCCTGCTGAGCGTATTCGGCGACCTCGAACTGCGCCGCGCCGGTCATATCGGTTGAGCCGGCGGCCAAACCCGGCGGCTCAGGTCGTATAGCCGAGGCTCGGCGCGAGCCACCTCTCGGCCTCCGCGACGCTCATACCCTTGCGGCGCGCGTAATCCTCCACCTGGTCGCGATCGATCTTGCCCACCGCGAAATAATGTGCCTCGGGATGGGCCAGATACCAGCCGCTGACCGCGGCGGTCGGATACATCGCGAAGCTCTCGGTAAGACGGATGCCCGCGCGGCGTTCGACATCGAGCAGCTGCCAGAGCTTGGCTTTCTCGGTGTGATCGGGACACGCGGGGTAGCCCGGTGCCGGACGGATACCGCGGTATGTCTCGCCGATCAACTCCTCGCTCGTCATCTGCTCCTCGCCGGCATATCCCCACAACTCGCGCCGCACCCGCTCGTGGAAGTGCTCGGCGGCGGCCTCGGCCAGGCGGTCGGCGAGCGCCTTGAGGATGATCGCGGAATAATCGTCGTGCGCGCGCTCGAACCGCTCGACATGCGCCTCGATGCCCAGGCCGGAGGTGACGGCGAAGGCGCCGATGTAATCGCGCACACCGGTTGATTTCGGCGCGATGTAATCGGCGAGCGATTCGTGCGGCTGGCCCTGCGGCTTGTCCTTCTGCTGGCGCAGGAACGCGAGCGTCACGAGCGGCTGGCCGCGCCGCTCATCGGCATAGACCTCGACGTCATCGCCGACCGAGTTGGCGGGAAACACTCCGATGACCGCCTGCGCGATCAGCCATCGCTCCGCGACGATGCGCTCGAGCATGGCGCGGGCATCGGCATAGAGGTTGCTCGCCGCCTCGCCCACCACCGGATCGGTCAGGATATCGGGAAATTTTCCCCGGAATTCCCAGGCATTGAAAAACGGCATCCAGTCGATGTAACCGAGCAGCTCGGTCAGCGGATACTCCGCAAAGCTCTGCACGCCGGGCGAACGCGGCACGGGAGCCGCATAGCTTGCCCAGTCGATTCGACGCCGGTTGGAGCGCGCCGCGGACAGTTTCAGCGCCGGCGCCTTCACCTTGCGCCCGGCATGCTGCTCGCGGCGGCGCTCGTGCTCGGCGTTGATCTTCTCGATGAACGCCGGGCGCGCTTGCGGGCTGATGAGCGTCTGGCACACGCTCACCGAGCGCGAGGCGTCCTTGACATACACCACCGCCGCGCCGTACTGGGGCGCAATCTTGACCGAGGTATGCGCCGGCGAGGTGGTCGCCCCGCCGATCAGCAGCGGCACCTTGAAGTCCTGTCGCTGCATCTCGTGCGCCACGTGCACCATCTCATCGAGCGACGGGGTGATCAGCCCCGACAGGCCGATGAAATCGGCATTTTCGCGGCGCGCGGTCTCGAGGATCCGCTCGCACGGCACCATCACTCCGAGGTCGATCACCTCGAAATTATTGCATTGCAGCACGACCCCGACGATGTTCTTGCCGATGTCGTGCACGTCGCCCTTGACCGTGGCCATGACGACCCGGCCGTTCGAGCGCTGCGCCCCGGCCCCCTTGCTCTGCTCGATGTACGGCACCAGATGCGCCACGGCGCGTTTCATCACGCGGGCGCTCTTGACCACCTGCGGCAGGAACATCTTCCCGGCCCCAAACAAGTCGCCGACGGTGTTCATGCCGTCCATCAGCGGCCCCTCGATCACCTGCAGCGGGTGCGGGAAGGCGAGCCGCGCCTCCTCGGCATCCGCGACGACGAAGTCGTCGATACCCTTGATCAGCGCATGCTCCAGGCGCTTCGCGACCGGGAGCTTGCGCCACTCGAGGTCGTCCTTGCGCTTCACGCCCCCGCCGGATTTGAAGCGCTCGGCGATGGCGAGCAGCTGCTCGGTGCCGTCCGCGCGCCGGTTGAGGATCACGTCCTCGACGATCTCGCGCAGCTGCGGATCGATCTGCTCGTAGATCGCAAGCTGCCCGGCATTGACGATGCCCATGTCCATGCCGGCTTTGATGGCGTGATAGAGAAACACCGAATGCATCGCTTCGCGCACCGCGTCGTTCCCGCGGAAGGAAAAGCTGACGTTGCTCACCCCGCCGCTCACCAGCGCGTACGGCAACCGCTCCTTGATCAGCCGCGTCGCCTCGATGAACGCGAGCGCGTAACCGTTGTGCTCCTCGATACCGGTGGCTACGGCGAAGATATTGGGGTCGAAGATGATGTCCTCGGGCGAGAAGCCGGCCCGCTCCGTGAGCAGGTGGTAGGCGCGCCCGCAGATCGCCACGCGGCGCTCGACCGTATCGGCCTGCCCCTGCTCGTCGAACGCCATGACCACGACGGCCGCACCGTAGCGGCGCACCTCGCGGGCACGCTCGAGAAAGATCTCCTCGCCCTCCTTCATACTGATGGAGTTGACCACACCCTTGCCCTGCAGGCACTTCAGCCCCGCCTCGATCACCGACCACTTCGATGAATCGAGCATGACGGGCACCCGCGCGATATCGGGCTCGGCCGCCACCAGGTTGAGGAAACGCACCATGGCCGCCTCTGAATCGAGCATGCCCTCGTCCATGTTGATGTCGATGATCTGCGCGCCGCTGGCCACCTGCTGGCGCGCCACCTCCAGCGCCACGCCATAGTCGCCGGCTTCGATGAGCTTGCGAAATCTGGCCGAGCCGGTGACGTTGGTGCGTTCGCCGACGTTGACGAACAGCGTCTGCGCATCGATGTTGAGCGGCTCGAGACCCGCGAGACGACACTTGCGGGCGACGGCAGCCACGGCGCGCGGACGGTGCGCGCTCACGGCTTCGCGAATCAGCCGGATGTGCTCCGGCGTGGTGCCGCAGCAGCCCCCGACGATGTTGACGAGCCCGGTCGCGGCGTACTCGCCGATGATCTCGGCGGTCTCCTGGGGCTGCTCGTCGTACTCGCCGAAGGCGTTCGGCAACCCCGCGTTCGGGTATGCGCACACGCGTGTATCGCTGAGCCGCCCCAGCTCCTCGATGTACGGACGCAGCTGCCGGCCGCCGAGTGCGCAATTGAAACCGACGGCGAGCGGCCGCGCGTGGCGGATCGAGTTCCAGAACGCCTCGGCGGTCTGGCCCGAAAGAATCCGGCCGGAAGCATCGGTGATGGTCCCGGAGATGATGATCGGCACTTCGATCCCGCTGTGCTCGAACAGCCGCAGCAGCGCATAGATGGCCGCCTTGGCGTTGAGCGTGTCGATCACCGTTTCGAGCAGCAGCACATCGGCGCCGCCGGCGAGCAGCGCCCGGGCCGATTCCGTATACGTTGCGGTCAGATCATCGAAGGTGACACTGCGGAAGCCCGGATCGTTGACATCCGGGGACAGCGAGGTCATGCGGCTCGTGGGGCCGAGCGAGCCGGCCACGAACGCCGGCCGGCCGGTGTCGGCGGCGAATGAGTCGGCGACCGCGCGCGCCAGGCGCGCCGCCCGATAGTTCAGCTCCGGCACCAGGGCCTCAGTGCCGTAGTCGGCCTGGGAGATTGCGTTGGAGTTGAACGTGTTCGTCTCGATGATGTCCGCTCCGGCCTCGAGGTATGCCCGATGGATGGCGGCGATGATCTCGGGCTGGGTGAGCGTGAGGATGTCGTTGTTGCCCTTCAGATCGCGGCCGTGGGCGGCGAAACGCTCGGCGCGGAACGCCGCCTCGTCGAGCCGATGGCGCTGCACCATGGTGCCCATGGCGCCATCGAGCAGCACGACACGCTCATCGAGCGCATGGCGCAGACGGCGGATCCGTTCGCGGCGCGCAGCCTCATCGGGAGGCTCGATGGCAAACGGTGTGGCCGCAAGCGCCGCGGGCGCTTCGCGCGGGCTCTGTGCGGGGGCATGCCCGTGCAATCCGCTGGGGCACGCGGCGTGCTCGCTGCGAGTCATTTGACGTCTCCGGCGGCTCGTGTGCGCCCGGCGGCCGGGGCTTGCGCATCGGGGCGCAACCCCAGCGCATGACAGATGGCATAGGTGAGCTCGGCGCGGTTCAGCGTGTAGAAATGAAAATCGCACACGCCGTGGCGCTCGAGCGTCTTGACCTGCTCGATCGCCACGCTGGCGGCGATCAGACGGCGCGTCTCCGGATCCTCCTCCAGGCCGGCGAATCGCTGCTCGAGCCACTGCGGAATGCTGGTGCTGCAGCGTTGGGCCATGCGGCGGACTCGCTCGAAGCGGGTGATCGGCAGAATACCGGGCACGATGGGCGCGCGGATGCCGGCGGCCGCGCACTGGTCTCGGAAGCGCAGAAAGGCCTCGGTGTCGAAAAAAAACTGCGTGATCGCACGCGAGGCGCCCGCCTCGAGTTTACGCTTGAGATTGTCGAGGTCGAACTGAGGCGAGGGCGCCTCCGGGTGGGTCTCGGGATAGGCCGCCACGGAGATGTCGAAATCCGCCACGCTGCGCAGGCCGGCCACCAGATCGGCCGCATAGGCGAACCCGTCGGGATGGGGCCGATAGCACGGTGCGCCCTGCGGCGGATCGCCCCGCAGCGCAACGATATGGCGAATCCCCTGCTGCCAGTACTTGCGAGCGATGGCGAGCACTTCCTCGCGGCCGGCCCCGACGCAGGTCAGGTGCGGCGCGCCAGTGAGCGCAGTCTCGGCCTGGATGCGGCTGACGACCTCGTGCGTACGTGCGCGCGTCGAGCCATCCGCGCCGTAGGTGACGGAGACGAATTTCGGCGCCAGCGGCCGCAGGCGCTCGATCGAGCACCACAGCGTCGCCTCCATGTTGGCATCGCTCGGCGGGAAGAACTCGAAAGAAACGTTGATCATGTCTTTTCCCTCATCAGTACCGCCGCATATGCCGCTCTCGCGCGCAGGCGTCAGCTCGCACGTTCAAGGACCAAGCTCGATTGGGCCGGTACGGCGGCCGCGGCCAGCACGTGCTCGCCGTCGGCCTCGATCGGGCGGATGCGCCGACACTCCAGTCCCGCCGCGACGAGCCGCCGCCGCAGTCGGGCAATCGGATGCTCGATGACCCGCGCAGATCCCGGCAGCGCTGACTCATAACGCTCGAACAGCCACAGCCTGCCGCCCACCGACAGGGCGGCCCGCGCGGCGCCGAGCAGCGCCTCGGACACACCGCCGGCGCGCGTGATTTGATCGATCACCACCGCATCGAACGGCTGTCCCATGCGCTGCAAGTCCCCTGGAGTCAGCGTTTCGCTGCTGGCGGCCTGAGCGATTCGGCACATCCGCTGCGCGCCCTCGGCGGCGGCCCGGACCGCCTGCGCCGCGCGCCGTGAATGCACCAGCACCGCGCACCGGCCGCTCTGGCGGGCCACCTCGAGCAGCTGCGGGTGCTCGAGGCCCACGAACAGCACGCTTGCCGGCCGGGGATTCATTTCAACCTCGAGGACCGCGCGCAACTCGCGGGCGAGGCGCGAGGCTGCCACGGCGCCCCCACCGGCCTTTCCCTGCGAGCGGGCACGCTGTCGATCGCGCACCAGCGACGGATCAGAGCGGTCGAGCTGTCCGAGCAGCCCCCGGGCAAAGTTGGCCGCGGGTGTGCCGTGGGCCATGCGGTAGTGCACCCACTGCCCCTGACGAACCCGCTCGAGGAGGCCGGCTTCGGTCAGGATCCGCAGGTGCCTAGAGACTCGAGGCTCGCTCTGAGCGAGCACCTGCGCCAGATCGCACACACTGAGATCCTGCCCGGCACACAGTCCCAACAGACGCAACCGCGTCGGCTCCGCGGCAGCCCGCAGCCAGCCCATCAACTCGCGCGACTCGGTCACCTGTTATTCAAGAATTGCATAAATCTTTAACTGCAGTCTAATGCATTGATCCGACGCTGTAAATGAGATTTCAATTCAAAGGGTTGAACAGCGTTCCCCGCAAACGGCTCAGTGGATCAGTGCAGGCGCCTCGCCCGTGCCCGGGTGGGTGAACAGTGCATCGACGGCATCCGCGTCGAACCGGTACGGCCGGCCGCAGAACTCACACGTGACGGTCACAGCGCCCTGCTCGGCCAAGATGCTCCGGACTTCCTGCGCCCCGAGCGCACGCAGCAGCGAGGTCACCCTGCCCTCACCGCAGCGACATTCGAAGACGACCGGACTTGCGCGGAACAGCCGCACGTCATAGGCCGGCAACAAGCCGCCGAGCAACGACTCGGCCGGCTGATCGAGCAGCGCCGCCGATCCGAGCCGCGCCACGGCTCGCTGCGCCGCGGGCCACGCGGGGGATGACGGGATGCGATCGATGCCGGGCAACTTCTGCACCAGCAGGCCGGCGCAGCGCCCCGCATCACCCGCCAGACGCACGCGCGTCGGCAACTGCTCGGAGGCGTTGAAATAGGCTTCCAGCGATTCGGCCAGCGACGCGCCCGCGAGCGGCACGATGCCCTGATAGCGCAGGTTGTGCTCATCGGCCTCGACGGTCACCGTGAATCGACCGCCGCCGCCGGTCAGCATCCGGAATCCCTCGCCTCGGGCAAGCTCGCCCGAGATCGTCGCCGCAAGCGCTGGGTCATGGTGCGCGATGGCGCGCACACGAAACTGATGCGTGCATTGGGCCACCATCAGGCGGACCGCGCCCTCGCCGTTCAGTTGCAGAGTCAGCCGGCCCTGGAACTTCAGCGTAGCCGCCAGGAGGACCGACGCGGCCACCGCCTCGCCCAGCAGCGCCCGCACCGCGGGTGGGTATTCGCCATTGGCGCACAGCTCACGCCAAGCCGCGCCCAAACGCACCCATTGGCCGCGCACGGACTGGTTCTCGACGACGAAACGGCGCACCGCATCATAACCGGAGTCGGCATCCATGCCCCCAGGATGGGGCATCCGCCCCGGCGACTCAACCCGGAAGCTTCTTTTTCAGCAGAGCGTTGAGCTGAGCCGGATTCGCCTTGCCCTGCGTCGCCTTCATCACCTGCCCGACGAAGAAGCCGAACAGCTTGTCTTTCCCGGCGCGGAATTCGGCGAGCTGGGCCGGATGGTGGGCCATGACTTCTTCGATGGCGCGCTCGATCGCTCCGGTGTCGGTGATCTGCTGCAGCCCCTTCGAAGCAATGACCTCATCGGCACTTGCCCCGCTCGCCCACATCACCTCGAACACTTCCTTGGCGATCTTGCCGGAAATCGTCCCATCCGCGATGCGCGCCAGCAGGCCGGCCAGACGCTCGGCGGGAAGCTTGCCGGCGCCGATCTCCAGTCCGTCCTTGTGCAGCACGGCGGCGAGTTCGCCCATGACCCAGTTCGCCGCCAGCTTTGACTGCCCGGGCACTGTGCGGGTTACGGCCTCGTAATAATCGGCGAGTTCGCGGCTGGCAGTCAGCACTCCCGCGTCGTAGTCCGACAGGCCGTACTGCGCGCTGAAGCGCGCCGCCTTCGCATCGGGCAGCTCGGGCAGCTCGGCGCGCACGGCCTCGATATACGCGGCCTCGAGCTCGAGCGGCAGCAGATCCGGATCGGGGAAGTAACGGTAATCGTTGGCCTCCTCCTTCGAGCGCATCGAGCGCGTCTCGCCCCTGTCCGGATCGAACAGGCGCGTTTCCTGAATCACCTTGCCGCCGGACTCGATCAGCTCGATCTGACGCGCGACCTCGTACTGGATCGCCTTCTCCACATAGCGGAACGAATTGACGTTCTTGATCTCGGTGCGGGTTCCGAGCTTCTCCGACCCCGCCGGGCGCACCGAGACATTGGCGTCGCAGCGGAACGAGCCCTCCTGCATGTTCCCATCGCAGATCTCGAGATAGCGCACCAGCGTGTGCACCTTCTTCATGTAGGCGACGGCCTCCCGGGCCGAGCGCATCTGCGGCTCCGACACGATCTCCAGCAGCGGCGTCCCGGCGCGATTCAAATCGATGCCGGTCAGGCCCGCGAGGCCCTCATGCAACGACTTGCCCGCATCTTCCTCCAGGTGCGCGCGCGTCACTCCGATGCGCTTGCGCGAGCCGTCCTCGAGCACGATCTCGAGGGTTCCCCCCGCCACGATCGGCAGCTCGTACTGGCTGATCTGGTAGCCCTTCGGCAAGTCCGGGTAGAAGTAGTTCTTGCGCGCGAATACCGACTGGCGCGCGATCTGCGCGCCGATGGC
The DNA here is from genome assembly GCA_027365225.1 of Gammaproteobacteria bacterium. GTDB lineage: Bacteria > Pseudomonadota > Gammaproteobacteria > Steroidobacterales > Steroidobacteraceae > 13-2-20CM-66-19. The sequence continues at coordinate 40,322 of DAHXNV010000013.1, read as the reverse complement.
AAGCCCGAAGCGCACCGCCATCCGCACCGCCTCGGCATTGAGCACGGGCAGCACCCCGGGATAGCCGAGATCGACCAGACAAGCCTGGGTGTTGGGCGGCGCGCCATAGGCCGTCGCGGCACCGGAGAAGATCTTCGAGCGCGTGGCCAGCTGGGCATGGATCTCCAGCCCGATCACGGTTTCCCATGCGTCGCCCTGCCGCCTGCCCGCGTCCGCCGAGACCGACGTTCCGAGCGGGGTGCTCATCGGGCAATCCCCGCGCGCCGGCCGTCGGTGTCCACCCCGGTCGCTCCCGACGAACGTGTCATGCGCAGCGCTCCGGAACCCGCGTATGCCAGTCCGTCTCGAGCTGGAAGCGATGGGCCGCGTGCAGCAGCCGCTGCTCGGCGAAGTGCGGCCCGATGATCTGCAGCCCCACCGGCAGCCCGCCGGCGAAACCGCACGGTACCGACATCGCCGGCAGACCGGCAAGGTTCGCGCTGATGGTGTAGATGTCGTTCAGATACATGGTGATCGGATCGGCGCTCTTCGCGCCGAGGGCAAATGCCGGGGTGGGCGTGGTCGGTCCCATCAGCAGATCGACCTCGGCGAAGGCGCGCTCGAAGTCCGCGGTGATCAGCCGGCGCACGCGCTGCGCTTTGAGATAATAGGCATCGTAGTAACCGGCCGAGAGCACGTATGTGCCGGTCATGATCCGCCGTTTGACCTCGGCCCCGAAGCCCTCCGAGCGCGAGCGCTTGTACAGGTCCGTCAGGTCGCGCGGGTTGCGGCAACGATGGCCGAATCGCACCCCATCGTAGCGCGCGAGGTTGGACGAGCATTCCGCTGGCGCCACCACGTAGTAGGCCGGCACCGAGCGCGGGATGTTCGGCAGACTCAGCTCGCACAGCCGGGCGCCGAGCCGCTCGAAAACCGCAAGCGCCTCACGCACGCGGCGCTCGTAGTCCGCCTCGAGCCCCGTGTCGAAGAACTCCTTCAACAAGCCGATTCTCACGCCCGCGAGCGGCGCGTCGAGCCCGGCGAGGTAATCCGGCACGGGATTATCGACGCTGGTCGAGTCGCGCGGATCGAAGCCGGCCATCGAGCGCAGCACGCGCGCGCAATCCTCGGCGGTCTGGGCGATGACCCCGCCCTGATCCAGGCTCGAGGCAAAGGCAATCATGCCGTAGCGGGAGACCCGCCCATAGGTCGGCTTGATACCGGTCACGCCGCAGAACGCGGCCGGCTGGCGGATCGACCCGCCGGTATCCGTGGCAGTCGCGGCAGGCAGCAGGCGGGCGGCCACCGCCGCAGCGCAGCCACCGGAGGACCCGCCCGGTACCAGATCGGTGTTCCAGGGATTGCGCACGGGCCCGAAGTAACTGGTCTCGTTGGAGGAGCCCATGGCGAACTCGTCCATATTGAGCTTGCCGAGCATCACCGCACCGGCGGCCTGCAGGCGCGCGACCACGGTGGCATCGTAGGGCGCGACGAAATTCTCCAGCATTCGCGACCCGCACGTCGTGCGCACGCCGGCCGTGCAAAAGAGGTCCTTGTGCCCGATGGGCACTCCCGCCAGCGGACCGCCGCGGCCGGCTGCGAGCTCCCGGTCCGCGGCCTGCGCCTGCGCAAGGGCTTGCTCCGCGGTAACGGTGACGAAGGCGTTCAGGCTCGACTGGCTCGCTTCGATGCGCGGCAGGCAGGCGCGCACCAGCTCGACGCTGGAAACCTTGCGGGCACGCAAATCCGCGGCCATTTGCGTCACGGTCCGGCGATCCATCGTCATTCTATGACCTTCGGCACCAGGTACAGGCCCGAGGCGACCGCGGGCGCGTTGCGCTGATAGAGGTCATGCTCGTCCCGCTCGGTGACTTCGTCGGCGCGCAGCCTCTGGGCGAGTCCGGGCAGAGGATGGGCCATGGGCGCCACGCCGGCGGTGCTCGCGCGCTCGAGTTCACCGATGAAATCGACGATCCGCGAGAGGCTCTGCTCGTACTGCGGTAGCTCCGCCGGATCGAGCTCCAGGCGGGCCAGATGTGCGATGCCTTCGACTTGTGCGCGGGTCAGGGCCATGGGTGGTGCGGGCGGCGAGTGAATTACCGCTCGAAATCATACATGTTGCCTTGCTCAATGTCCTGTCGGTTGCTAGATTACGGCCCCGTTCCCGGAAGTGCCCTTCGCCGGGCCTTTCGCTCCACCGCCTCACCCGCACCCGGACGCTTCATGCTCAAACGCTTGCGCGGCTACTTCTCCAGCGATCTGTCGATCGACCTGGGGACGGCCAACACTCTCATCTATGTCCGCGACAAGGGCATTGTGCTCAATGAACCCTCGGTGGTCGCCGTGCAGGACGAGCCGTCCCGGGGCGGCAAGGTCATCGTCGCGGTCGGGTCCGAAGCCAAAGGGATGCTCGGCCGCACCCCCGGGCACATCACCGCGGTGCGGCCGATGAAGGACGGGGTCATCGCCGATTTCACCTATACGGAGAAGATGCTCCAGTACTTCATAAACAAGGTGCACGGCAATCGCATGCTCAAGCCCTCCCCGCGCGTGCTGGTGTGCGTGCCCTTCGGCTCGACCCAGGTCGAGCGGCGCGCCATCCGCGAGTCGGCCGAAGGCGCCGGGGCGCGCAACGTGGCGATCGTGAGCGAGCCAATGGCCGCGGCGGTCGGAGCGGGACTCCCGGTGCACGAGGCGCGCGGCTCGATGGTGCTCGATATCGGCGGCGGTACCTCGGAGGTGGCCGTGCTGTCGCTCAATGGCGTCGTCTACGCCAATTCCGCGCGCATCGGCGGTGATCGTTTCGATGAGGCGATCATGAGCTACGTGCGGCGCAATTACGGCATCCTGATCGGCGAGGCGACCGCCGAGCGGATCAAGATAGAGATCGGCTCGGCATATCCCGGCCAGCAGGTGCGCGAACTCTCGGTCAAGGGCCGCAATCTCTCCGAGGGCGTGCCGCGCGCCTTCACACTGAACAGCAATGAAATCCTCGAGGCGCTGCAGGAGCCGCTGCAGAACATCGTCAGCGCCGTCAAGCAGGCCCTCGAGCAGACTCCGCCGGAGCTCGGCGCGGATGTCGCCGAGCGCGGCATCGTCCTCACCGGCGGTGGCGCGCTGCTGCGCGACATCGACAAGCTGCTCACCGAGGAAACGGGCCTGCCCGTGATCGTGGCCGACGACCCGCTCACCTGCGTCGCGCGCGGCGGAGGACGCATCCTCGAGCTGATGGACGAGATGGGATCCGGCCACTTCGGGCTCGAGTAGCCCGCGCACGCCGTGGCCGGTTTCGGCACCCGGAGCGGATCACCGCATGGCCGCGGAGGCGTCCCCGGCTTTCGCTTCACGCTCTACGCCCTGGCTTCCGTCGCGCTCATGGTGCTCGACCAGCGCACGGATTGGCTGCGTCACATCCGCTTCGTGTCGCAGGGACTCGCGTATCCGATCGAAGTCGCGGTGAACTCCCCGATTGCCGCGTGGCATTCGCTCGAGAGCTCGTTCGCATCGCGCCGCGAGCTCGAGGCCGAGAATCGGCACCTGCGCACGCAAGTGCGCAATCTGAAGATACGCACCTTGCGCTTCGATGCCCTCGCGCAGGAGAACGCCGCGCTGATCGGCCTGAAGAAGGCGCTGCCGCCGGTCGCCGAGCGCTGGCTGCCGGCCGACATCGTCGATATCCAGCTCAGCCGGTTGCGCCAGCGGATCCTGATCGACCGGGGCACGGTCAACGGCGTCTCCCGCAATCAGGCGGTACTCGACGACTACGGCATCGTCGGGCAGACCATGCAGGTCGGCCCCTGGAGCGCCACGGTACTGCTGATCACCGATCCGGACAGCGACCTGCCGGTGCAGGACGAGCGTACCGGACTGCGCACCATCGCCGTCGGCACGGGCGATCCGGATAGGATCGCACTGCCCTACCTGCCGGCGAACGCCGACGTCCGGGTGGGCGACGTGCTCGTCACCTCGGGCCTCGGCGGAGTCTTCCCCGCCGGATATCCGGTGGCCCGGGTGAGCCGCATACAGCGCGGCGCGGTCCAGCCGATGAGCCAGGTGCTGGCGACACCGTTCGCGCACCTGCAGACGGACCATGAAGTGATGTTGCTCTGGTTCCGTCGCGACTCACCGGCCGCGCCGCTGCGCGAGAGCGACGGACAGCTGCGCGTGGGCACCCCGGGCGCCCAGCCGCTGCCGGCGCCGCCGCTGCCGGCCGCGACGGCGACGCCAGCCCCCGGCAAGCGCGCCGCGCAAGCGCCACCGAGCGCCCAACCCGCCGGGTCGGCGCAACGGCCTCATCCATGAGCACCTCTGCGCGCATGGCGATATTCAAATCGGTGCTCATCGCACTGATCCTGACGCTGGTGCCGTTGCCCGCGTGGCTGGCGATCATCCGGCCCGACTTCGTGGTCCTGGCCGTCCTCTATTGGTCGATCCAGGCGCCGCGCAGCGGCGGGATCGGCCTCGGCTGGATGCTCGGACTGATTCTCGATGTCTTCCAGGGATCGGTGCTGGGCGAGCACGCGCTCGCCGTGGCCCTGGTTGCCTATCTCGGCATTCGCGAGCATCAGCGCATCCGCACCAAGCCCCTCCTGCAGCAGTCGCTGGCGGTGCTGGCGGTGTTGGCACTGTATGAATTCGTGTTGTGGGCCATCGACGGCTGGAGCGGGCATCCGCTGAACACCGCTTTGCGCTGGGTGCCGGCCCTCACCGGCGCATTGCTCTGGCCGGTCGTCGCGCCGCTTCTGGCCCGCTCCTACCGCCCCCGCGGCTGACGGCCGCCGCCCCGGAATGTCCCCCGTCCGCATCAAGGATAATTGGCGCGAGCAGCGGATATTCGTGCGCCGCGTCTGGTTCGTCACGGCCTTGATGGTGATCGCGGCCATCGCCGTGTTCGCGCGGCTGTACTACCTGCAGGTGCTGCGCCGGCACTACTACGAAGACTTATCGGTCGCCAACGGCGTGCGCACCGTGCCGATCCCGGCCGCCCGGGGCCTGATCGTGGACCGCGACGGGCAGATCATGGCCTCGAATCGGCCGACCTTCGAGCTGCAGCTCACGCCCGATGAGGTACCGGATCTGCGCGGCTCGCTCCAGCGGCTGGCCAAGCTCGCGCTGGTGCGTGAGAGCGACATCCCGGAACTGATCCGCGCGATCAAATCGCAGCTCAGCTTCGATCCAGTGCCGATCCGCGTGCAGCTGTCGGAATCGCAGGTGGCGCGCTTCGCGGTGCGCCGCTTCGAATTTCCGGGCATCAATATCAGTCCGCAGCAATCCCGCTGGTATCCGCTGAAGAACCTCGGCGTGTTCGCGATCGGCTACGTGGGCCCGATCAGCGCCAGTGAGCTTGCGCACATCAATCAGGCCGCCTATGCCGGCACCGCGCTGATCGGCAAGTCCGGCATCGAGGCGCAATACGAGCACGTCCTGCACGGGACCAACGGCTATCGGCAGGTTCTGGTCAACGCCCTCGGCCGCGAGGTGCGCCGGCCGGGCGTGCTCGCCCGCCAGCTGCACGAGAAGCCGCCCGTGCCGGGCGATGACGTCATTGTCTCGCTCGACCTGAAAATCCAGCGGTTGGCCGAAAAGCTGCTCAAGGGGCAGGACGGCGCGGTGGTGGCGCTCAATCCCTGGAACGGCAACGTCATCGCCCTGGCGAGCTCCCCGACGTTCAATCCCAACCTCTTCGCCCGCGGAATCAGCGAGAAGCAGTACCTGGCGCTGGTGAACAATCCCGACAATCCGCTGTTCGACCGGGCCCTGCGCTCGCAGCTGCCCATCGGCTCGACGATCAAGCCGGCGATCGCCCTCGGGGCTCTGACCGAGGGGGTGCTCAATCCCACCAAGCGGATCTATGCCGGCTCCGACTGGCATCTGCCCGGGAGCGATCACATGTTCCACAACTACAAGCACGAGGTCTGCGGCCGGATCGGCCTGAACATGGCCATCATCATGTCGTGCGATGTGTACTTCTACCAGGTGGCCTACAAGATGGGCATCGAGCGGCTCGGAGCCTGGCTGCCGAACTTCGGGTTCGGCAAACCGACCGGCATCGACGTCCCCGGTGAGCAATCCGGGCTCGTCCCCACACCCGCGTGGATGGCGAAACACTATCCGCACGGCTACGGCTGGTACCCGGGAGACACGGTGATTCTCGGCATCGGCCAGGGCACGTTTCTGGCGACGCCGCTGCAACTCGCACACTACGCCGGCATACTCGCCACTCGCGGCCTGAGCTTCCGGCCACGCCTTGCGACGGGTCTGCGCAACCCGCTCACGCACAAGATCCACTGGAAACGACCCGTCCTCGACGGCAATCTCACCATGATCAGCCGCAGTTCCTGGCAGGTGGTCATCAAGGCCATGCACGGGGTGACCACCAATCCGCGCGGCACGGCCTACTGGGACATGATCAACGCCACCTATCCCATCGCCGCCAAGACCGGCACCGCGCAATTGACGCGCGAGGAGGCAAACGGCGACTACAATTTGAAGGCAACGCCGAAGAAGCTGCGTGACGACTCCTGGTTCATCACCTTTGCGCCCCTGTACAAACCGCGGATCGCGATTGCCGTGCTGGTCGAGCATGCCGGCGCGGGCGCGCGGGCCGCGGGGCCGATTGCCATGAAGATCCTGAATGCCTATCTGTTGGGCCCGAACGGCAAGCTGCTGCCGGCCACACCCCGTGCGCGCTATTCCATGCCGCGCGACATCGCCCCGCGCGTCGCTGCGGGCGTCGATCCGACGCTGACCGCGACGGAGCGCGCCGCCCAACCATGATGCGCCAGGCGATCGCCACCGGGTCGTCCGCGCGCCGCACATTGAGCGGCGCGGCACGGGTACTGCTTGCGCTGAAGCTCGACGGTCCGCTCACGTTCGGTCTGGGGCTGACCGCCGGCTACGGCCTGCTGGTTCTATTCAGCGCCTCGGGCGGCAACCTCCGGATGCTCATCGGCACCGTGCTGCGCTTGGCGTTGGGGATCGCCGTCATGTTGGCGCTGGCCAGACTCAGCCCCAATCTTCTGCGCCGCGCATCACCCTGGCTCTACGGCCTCGGCATTCTGCTCCTGCTGGCCGTGGCGGCCGTTGGGCACGTTCACCTCGGCGCCAAGCGCTGGCTCGAGCTTGGTCCTGTACAGTTCCAGCCCTCGGAGCTGCTCAAGATCGCCGTGCCGATGATGTGCGCCTGGTACCTGCACGAGCGCGCCTTGCCGCCGCGCTGGCGGGATCTGGCCGTACTCGGAGTGATCATCCTGGTGCCGGTGGCCCTGGTCGCCAAGGAGCCTGACCTCGGCACAGCCGCCCTGATCGCGGCTGCCGGCGCCGTGGTGATCTTTCTTTCCGGGCTGCGCGCACGGGTGGTCATCGCGCTGCTGCTGCTGGCCGTCGTCGCCTTCGGGCTCGGCCTGCGCTTCATGCACGGCTATCAGCGCGCCCGCCTGCTCACATTCCTCGATCCGCAGGCCCACCCGCTCAGCTCCGGCTACCACATCATCCAGTCACAGATCGCGGTCGGCTCGGGCGGGATGTTCGGCAAGGGCTGGATGGCGGGCAGTCAGGCGCGACTCGACTTCCTTCCTGAGCGGACCACGGATTTCATCTTTGCCGTGGTGGGCGAGGAATTCGGGCTGCTCGGTCTTGCGGTGCTGCTGCTGCTGTACACGTTCGTCATCGGCCGCTCGCTCTACCTCGCCATGCAATGTCCCGATACCTTCTCGCGCCTGCTCGGCGGCGCGATTGCCGTGACGTTCTTCATTTACGTGTTCATCAACGCCGGAATGGTCACGGGACTCGTACCGGTGGTCGGCGTGCCGTTACCGTTGGTCAGCTACGGCGGTAGTTCGATAGTGACGGAGCTGTCAGGTTTCGGTATCCTCATGTCGCTGTTCTCGCATCGGAAGCTGATGGGCTAAGGAGCCTGCCGAACCCATGATGCGCCAACCGCGACCGTCCCCCACCGGCATCTTTTCCCGATCGTTTCCGCCGCATCGTTCCCACCATGCGCCGCAGGCGATCGGGCCTGGTCTCGATAGAGCGGGCCGGCCGCTGTGGGCGAGGCTCGCGGCAGCGCTCATCGGCCCGACAGACCCCGGGAGCGTTCACGTGTCGCGATTCACTCTGCTCAGTCTGCTCGCTCTGTTCGCCTGCGCCGTACTCGCGCGGCCCGCCGCCGCCGCGTGCGCCGGCGGCTCGTTCCCTCGTCCCGAGCTCGCGCGCTTCGCCACCCGCGTGGCCACGCGCGACGGCCTGCAGCGGCAAAAAGTACTCGCCGTGCTCGAGCAGGCCTGCCGCGAACCGAGCATCGTCACATTGATGAACCGGCCGCCCGAGCAGGTGCTGCACTGGTGGCAGTACCGGCGGATCTTCATGACCTCCAAGCGCATCGAGGCGGGCGCCGCCTTCTGGCGCGCGCACGCCGCGGCACTCGAGCGTATCGGCGCCGAGCAGGGAGTCGCGCCACGCTACATCGTGGCCATTCTCGGGGTGGAGACCTTCTACGGGCACATCACCGGCTCGTTCCGCGTGCTCGATGCCCTCGCCACCCTGACATTCGATTATCCGGCGCGCAGCCGCTTCTTCGGCCAGGAACTCGCGCAGTTCCTGGTGCTCACGCACCGCTACGGATTGGATCCTCTCTCGATCCGCGGCTCCTACGCCGGAGCGATGGGGCCGCTGCAATTCATTCCATCGTCCTATCTGCGCTATGCCGTCAGCACCGACGGCCAGGCGCCGAATCTGTTCACCGACTGGGACGATATCTTCGCCAGCGTCGCCCACTACCTGCATGCCAACGGCTGGCAGCCCGGGGGACCGGTCCTGGCTCGGGTGCGCATCGAGCCGGGGGCGACCTTCCATGTCGATCCGGACTCTCTGGCGCTCGATCGGACGATCGGCGGGCTGGCCGCCCAGGGCGCGCAGGTGGAAAGCGCCGCGCCGCCGAACACGCCCGTGGCGCTGCTGCTGGCCGAGCGGCGAACCGGTCCGATCTACCGGGCCGGGTTCAATAACTTCCGGGTGCTGCTGACGTACAATTCCAGCAAGCTCTACGCCATGGCCGTCAATGACTTGGCCCAGGCGATCGCACGGCGTGTCGCCGCCGAGAACGGCACGCGGCGGGCCGATGTGACGATACGCCAGCCCAGCAAATCGGGGGTCGCCGGGCAGTGACACGCGCGTCCGGCGCTCGTGCGAGCTTCCTCGCCGCGCTCTGGCTCGCGATGCTGCTCGCCGGCTGCGCCACGACCCGGCGCGAAGGGACCCCCACGGCGAATCTGCCGCCGCTGCCCCCGGACTGGCGAACGATCCCCAATCCCGTGCCCCGTTACCTGCCGCCGGCGCCCATCGGTAATCCGCCCTTCTATGACGTCGACGGTAGACGCTACTACGTGCTGGCGAGCGCCGACGGCTACAATAAAATCGGGGTGGCCTCATGGTACGGCGCGAACTCCGAGGGGCGGTACACCGCCGACGGCGATCGCTTCAACATGTACGCCATGACGGCCGCAAGCAAGGTTCTGCCGCTGCCGACCTTCGTGCGCGTCACCGATCTGTCCAACGGCCGCAGCGTGATCGTCGAGGTCAATGACCGCGGACCGTTCGTCGCCCACCGCCTGATCGATCTGTCCTACCTGGCGGCCGCCAAACTCGGTATGCTCGCCACCGGCACCGCGCTGGTCGAGGTGCGCGCGATCACCCCGAACAGCCCGGTAAGCCTGGCCGGCGTCCTGCAGGCGCGCAGTCCCCTGCTGTATGCCCAGGTCGGCGCGTTCGCCGTGCCGCAAGATGCCGAGCGGGTCTTCAACCGCCTGCGGGCCGCCGGCATGCGCAACGTCATCATCCTGTCGCCGGCGGTCAGCGGCGGCCGGCTGTATCGGGTGCGAGTCGGTCCGATTCAGGATGTGCCGCAATTCGATCGGATCGCCGCCCGACTCACGGCCCTCGGATATCCCGGCGCATGGCTGGTCAAGCCGTGAGCCCTGTCGCACGCAGAACTATCCGGCGTGTATGGAGTCTGAACGCTCCGCACTCGCCGCGTCATCCGCACTGGAGGAATCCCTGACATGTCCCGCCCATCTGCCCTGGCCGCGCTCGCGGTCCTGCTGCCCGCCCTGCTCGCGATCGTTCCAGCTCAAGCGGCCGTGCCGCCACCACCGCCACCGCCGCTCAATGCGCAGTCCTACATTCTGGTTGACCTCAATACCGGCAAGGTGCTCGCGGAGAAAAATCCCAACGAGAAGATGCCGATGGCGAGCCTGACGAAGCTCATGGCCGTGTACATCGCCTTCAGCGCGCTGAAGAGCGGACAGATCTCGCTCGACACGCCCGTATTGATCAGCAACGCCGCATGGCGCACGGGCGGCTCGCGCATGTTCCTCAACCCCGGCACGAAAGTGACCGTGCTCAATCTGTTGAAGGGCATCGTCGTGGATTCGGGCAACGATGCCACCGTCGCGCTCGCACAGAAGATCGGCGGCACTCGCGCCGGTTTCGTCACCCTCATGAACGACTATGCCCGGCGACTGGGCCTGCACTCGACCCATTACGAGGACGTCGACGGACTGCCGGTACCCGACCACTACACCACGGCGCGCGATCTCGCCACGCTCGCCGTCGATCTGATCCGCGATTTTCCGCAATACCGCTTCATCTTCAAGATCAAGAAGTTCACCTGGGATCACATCACGCAGCGCAACCGCGTCTCGCTGCTGTGGACCGATCCGTATGTGAAAGGCATGAAGACGGGCTACACGAAGGCGGCCGGCTACTGCATGCTCATCTACGCCGATCGCAAGGGCATGGGCCTGATATCGGTCGTGCTGAAAACCCCGAGCTGGGATGCCAGGGTCAATGACAGCCAGGCGCTGATCACCTACGGTTACAACTTCTTCAAGAACGAGAGAGTTGCCACCGCGGGCACGGTCCTCTCCAAGCCGCGCGTCTACGAATCCGCCGCCGGTTACGCGCCGGTCGGTCCGGCGCACTCCGTCCTGCTCACCGTGACCCGCGGCCACCATGCGCTGCAGACCCACATCGTGTGGAACCACTGGCCGCTGGTGGCGCCGCTGGCCGCCGGCGCCGATGTCGGCACGCTCCTGGTTACCAACGGCGCCGGCCAGCGTGTCGACAGTGTGCCGCTCGTGACGCTCGCGCCCGTGCCCGAAGGAGGCCTGTTCACCCGGCTCAGCGACGCGGTGAGGCTCTGGTTCCGGCACGCGTAACCGCCTGGATCCCCGCCGAGGCGCCGCATACAGGCTCATGGCCGCACCGTTCCCCACCTGTTACCTGAACGGCGACTACCTGCCGCTCAGCGAGGCGCGCATCTCGCCGCTGGACCGCGGTTTCCTCTTCGGCGACGGCGCCTACGAGGTGATGCCCGTCTACGCCGGTCGGCCCTTTCGGCTGCAGGCACACTGTGCGCGGCTCACGCGCAGCCTCGCCGAGCTGCGCATGGGTGATCCGCTCTCCCACGAGCAATGGCGAAGCGTGTTCGCCACGCTCATCGAGCGAGGCGGCGGCGGCGATCAATATCTGTACTGGCAGGTGACGCGGGGCGCCGAGCCGCAACGCTGCCATGCGCCCCTGCCCGAGATCCCGCGCACCGTGTTCGCCTTCAGTGCCCCTTGGCCCGTGGTGGCGCGCGCGACGCTCGAGCAGGGGCTCGCGTGCGTGACCGCGGCCGACACACGCTGGGCGCGCTGCGATATCAAATCCACCGCGCTGCTCGCCAATGTGTTGCTGCGTCAGCTCGCCGTCGATGCCGCCGCCGCGGAAACCATTCTGCTGCGCGACGGCCAACTGACCGACGCATCGGCTTCTGCCGTGCACGTCGTGATCGCGGGCGAGGTGCGCACGCCGCCGAATTCGCCCGCCATCCTGCCGAGCACCACCCGCACGGTGGTGGAGGAGCTTGCCGCACGCGCCGCAGTGCCGTGCCGCGCCGCTGCGGTCAGCGAGCACGAGTTGCGCGGCGCCGAGGAAATCTGGCTGTCGGCGGCCACGCGCGAGGTGCAGCCCGTGACGCGCCTCGACGACCGACCGGTCGGCGACGGGCGCCCCGGACCGCTGTGGCGACGTATCGACGCGGCATTCCAGCAGTGGAAAATCGAGTTGCGGGCGCAGCCGTGGTAAGCAAGCTCGTCCTCGAATTCCCGACCGAATATCCGCTCAAGGTGATCGGTCGACCGTCGGATGAGTTTCGTGCGCGCGTGCACGCCGTGGTGCTGCGCCACGCGCCGACGCTGGAGTCCGAACGGGTCAGCGAGCGGCTCAGCGGCCAGGGCAATTTTCTGTCGATTTCGTACACGCTGCTCGCCGAAAGCCGCGCGCAGGTCGAGGCGCTGACCGCGGAGCTGAAGGCCTGCGAGGGCGTCCTGATGTTGATCTGACGGGGCCGCCGGCCAACCGGACGGACATCCGGCCGCGCTTGTCGAAACGCTCCGCGGCTCGATGCGCCGCGCGCGTCAGTCCTCGCCGGCGCGACCGGCGGGCCCGGGCCCGTACAGCCGGCGCAGCAGATGCGGCAGCAACCCCTCGGCCGCCAGCCCCACCGCGGCGACTGCGGCGAGGTCCGCGAGCCGCGTCATCTGCAGACCCGGAAATCCGCACGGATTGATGCGCTCGAACGGCCCCAGGTCGTTGCAGACATTGAGCGCGATACCGTGGTAGCTGGCGCCGCGACGCACGCGAATGCCCACACTCGCCAGTTTGCGACCCTCGACGTAGACCCCCGGAGCGTCGCGGCGGCACTCGGCGGTGATGCCCAGATCCGCCGCATAGCCGATCACGGCGCGCTCGAGCGCGGTCACCAGATCACGCACCCCGAGACGCGCCCGCCGCAAGTCGACCAGCACATAGGCGAGGAGCTGCCCGGGACCGTGATAGGTCACTTGACCGCCGCGGTCGATGCGCATCACCGGAATGTCCCCGGCGGCGAGCACATGCGCCGGATCGGCGTTCATGCCGAGGGTGAACACCGGCGGATGCTCGAGCAGCCACAGCTCATCGGCGGTTTCGGGGGTACGCGTGTCCGTGAAGCGCTGCATCGCCCGCCACGTCGGCTCGTATTCCTGCACGCCGAGCCAGCGCACGTGCGGCGCCGGCGCGCCCGAGGCCACCGCGTCCACGAGCGCGCGGTCGGCCGGTGAGCTCACAAGCCGGACCCGGCCAGACGCGCATTGTCGAGGCCGGCGTTGTTGCGATCCAGGGCCCGCTCGGCGCGGTAACTCGAGCGCACCAGCGGTCCCGAGACGCACTCGAGGAACCCCAACTGCAATGCATAGCGGCGCAACCGGTCGAACTGCTCAGGCGTCACGAAACGCTCCACGGGCAGGTGGTTGACCGTCGGACGCAGATACTGCCCCAGCGTGACGATATCGACCCCGGCGGCGCGCAGGTCGCGCAGCGTCGCCTCGATCTCTTCGTCCGTCTCACCGAGTCCGAGCATCAGACTGCTCTTGGTCAGTACCGTGCGACGGTGACGTTTGGCATGACGCAGCACCTCGAGCGTGCGCTCGTAGCCCGCCCGAGGATCACGCACCGGGTGCGTGAGCCGGCGCACCGTCTCGATGTTTTGTGCAAACACCTCCAGACCGGCATCGACGACGGTCTCGACATCGGCAAGCACGCCCTGAAAATCCGGCGCCAGCGCCTCGATCGCAGTCTCGGGATTGCGCCGCTTGATCGCGTGAATGCACGCGGCGTAGTGTCCAGCGCCGCCGTCGGGCAGATCGTCGCGATCGACCGAGGTCAGCACGACGTATCTGAGCTTCATCAGCTCGACGGTCCGGGCGGCGTTGTCCGGCTCATCGGGGTCCAGCCAGCCACGCGGATTGCCCGTGTCGACCGAACAGAACCGGCAGGCGCGAGTGCACACCGCGCCCATCAGCATCAGGGTCGCCGTGCCGGCATTCCAGCACTCGCCGATGTTCGGACATTTCGCCTCCTGGCACACCGTGGCCAATCGATGTCGGGCCACGACGTCCTTCACTTCCTGAAATCCCGACCCCGTCGGCGCGCGGGCGCGCAACCACGCGGGCTTGCGGCCTGGGGCGACGCGAGGCCCCGCGGCAGCGGCCTTTATGCCATCCCGAATTGCCGTAAACCCTTGCTCAGTCTGGTATTTCTCACCGCTGCGGGGAGCAGCGGGCACGGCGGCGGCAGGCCTGTCTTTGGGAGCACACATGGCGCTATTGTACGTTTGCCTGGGAGAAGTCTCTAATCGACGCCCCGGGGCCCCGGCCGACCCGCTCGGGCACGCAGCCACCCATCGAGTCGCGCCAGGCGCTCGGGCGAGCCGACGTCGAACCAGGGCCCCTCGAGGCGCTCACCCCGCAAGCGACCTGCGGCGATGGCCCGCTTCAGCAGCGGGAGCAGAGGAAACCTCCCGGGGCGGCAGCCGAGAAAGAACTGCGGCCGATACACCCCGACTCCGGTATAGGTGAGGCGGTTCGAGGAACGCTCCACCACCCAGCCTTCCTCGAGACCGAAGTCCCCGTGCGGATGATGTTGCGGATTGGACGTCAGAACGATGCGGGCATCGGCGTCCTCGGGAAGCACCGCGCAGCCGCGCAGATCCCTGTCGAGCCAGATGTCGGCATTGATGACCAGAAACGGGGCAGGACCCAGCATCGGCAGCGCCCGAAAAATTCCGCCGCCGGTTTCGAGCGGCTCGGGACCCTCGTCGCTGTAGGTGATCCGTACGCCGTAGCGTGCTCCCGAGCCCAACGCCGAGCGGATCTGCTCCCCCAGCCACGATACGTTGACGATCACCTCGTGGATGCCGGCGGCGGCGAGCGCCTCCAGGTGGTAGGCGATCAAGGGCTTGCCGGCGACCGCCACCAGCGGCTTCGGAACAGTGTCGGTGATCGGTCGCAGCCGCTCACCGCGCCCCGCCGCGAGGAGCATGGCCTTGGTCGGGGTCATGGGCCGCGATCCAACCCCGCAGCAGGCCTCGCGCCCCGCCCATCCTCGCCGGGTACGCGCTGCCGACCCGACTCGCCCGCCGCCGCGCGGCGCGCGCGCTCATTGGCGCGCGGCAGCTCCGGGACGATCCGCCGCTCGAGAAACTCCGCCAGCTCGGCCAGCTCCGGATAGCGCGCACAGGTCTCGCGCACGTACTCCAGAGTCAGCGGCAGATCCGCCAGATAGCCGATCTTGCCGTCGCGGTACCAGAGACGCGCAAAAATGCCGAGCACTTTCAGATGGCGCTGCACTCCGATCAGATCGAACCAACGCATGAACTGGCGCGGATCGGCGCCGGCGTTGCCGCCCTCGGACTCGAGCCGCGCGCGATAGCCCATGACCCAGTCCGCGACCCGCGCGCGCGGCCAGGAGATATAACAGTCCTTCAGCAGCGAGGCCAGATCGTAGCCGACCGGGCCGCGCACGGCGTCCTGAAAGTCGAGCACGCCCGGATTACGGTGCGCGACCACCATGAGATTGCGCGCATGGTAGTCGCGGTGCACGAGCACCTGCGGCTGCGAGAGCGCCTCGGCGATCAGGAATTCGAACGCCCGCTGCAGCATGCGGCCCTCGCCGGCCGTTGGCTCGAGCGACAGATGCCGCGCCAGGAACCATTCGGGCATCAGCGTCATCTCGCGCCGCAGCAGCCCGCCGTCATAGGGCGCGAGCTCCCCGGCCGCTTGCGTGCCGCGCGCCTGAATCCGCGCCAGCGCCCCCAGCGCATCATCGTACAGACGCTGCGCATCGCCGCCTGCGGCCAGGCACGCCAGGTACTGCGTACTACCCAGATCCTCCAGCAGCAGCAACCCGCGCTCGATGTCGCTCTCGTGCACACGCGGCACGTGGACCCCCAGCGGCTCGAGCAACCGGGTCACGCGCAGAAAGGGACGCACGTCCTCTTTGCCGGGCGGCGCATCCATGACGATGTACGTGCCGTTGGCACAGAAGACCCGGAAGTAACGCCGGAAGCTGGCGTCGCTCGAGGCCGGCTCGATGCGCGCCGGCCGCAAGCGAAGCTCGCGCGAAAGCCAACCCTCGAGCAGCGCGCGCCGCTCATCTCGATCAACCGTCTGCAATGCTTTGTGCCCACGAGAGTGCGAACGCGCCATTATAATCTGACCCCTCATGCCGCGTTTGCGTCCACTATTGACCGCCCTGCTGTCGCTTGGCTGCAGCGCACCTCACTGCCTGTGGGCTGCCCCGGCGGCCGGCCCGGCGCGCACCCCCATCCCGGCGCGGGACCGCGCGCGGGCCCGGGCACAGCTCTTCGCCGGCGGCGCGAACATCAGCGCCGACCATGCCGTGCGCAACCGCCACGGTCAGTGGACGCTCAATGGCAACGTCGTGATTCGCCAGGGACAGCGCGAGATCCGCGCGAACCATGTCGTCTACGACAGCCGCCACGGCAGCGTCTCCACCCGCGGCGGCATCGAGTTCTCCGATCCGATGGTGCGCATCACCGGCAAGGGCGGCCGCTACTCCCCAACCCGCGGCGCGGTGTTCGACTCGGCGCATTTTACGCTGCTGCGCCGCAATGCGCGCGGCACGGCCGGCAGGCTCCGCCTGACGCCGCTCGGGATCCTGCGGCTGCGGCGCGTCACCTTCACGACCTGCAAGCTGCCGAAGCCGTCCTGGGTGCTGCGCGCCAGCTCCCTCACCATCAATACCCGCGACCGCATCGGGACCGGCCGCGACGCCCGCGTCGATCTGCATGGAGTACCGCTCCTGTACACCCCGTGGGTGTCCTTCCCCGTCGGCAACGTCCGCAAAACCGGCTTCCTGTTCCCGACATTCGGCAACACCTCGACGAGCGGCCTGATGGTGACGGTACCGTTCTATTGGAACATCGCGCCGAACGCCGACCTCACCCTGCAGCCCACCGAGTATCAGCGCCGCGGCATCGACCTCGGCGGCGATGCGCGGCTGCTGACCGCCGATGACCGGACCGAGATCGATTGGGACTATCTGCCCTATGACAACGCCTTCCACGGCAGCCGCAGCCGCATCCGCTTGCGCAGCGAGACGAATCTGCCCGACGGCCTGCGGCTGAGCCTCGATGGGCAGAACGTCAGTGACTCCCAGTACTTCGAGGACTTCGCCAGCGGACCGGAAGGCGCGAGCACCGCGTTTCTCAATCGTCGCGCCGTGCTGTCCTACCGCAACGCGCACTGGAACGTCCGGGGCATGGTGCAGCAGTTTCAAACCATCGACACCACGCTGCCGGTGAACGAGCGACCCTATGCGCGGGTGCCGGATATCACCGCGGACGCGAACTACGGCTGGGGCCCGGCCGACCTGCTTCGGTATGGCTTCACCTCGGAGCTGGTCGACTTCCAGCGGCCCGCGGGCTCGACCCTGGTGAGTGGCTGGCGCTTCGACGCCACGCCCCGGGTTTCGCTCCACTTCGGCGGCCCCGGATACTTCGTGCGGCCCGCGATCGCCTGGCGCACCACGGAGTACGAGCTGTCGCACACCGCGCCCGGTCAGCCGAGCAATCTCTCGCGCAATCTGCCCATCGCCAGCGTGGATGCGGGCTTGAAGCTCGATCGGCTCATCGGGCGCCACGGGCGGCGGCGCATCGAGCTCGAGCCGCGCGCGATGTATCTCTATGTCCCGTACCGCAATCAGAACGATCTGCCGATATTCGACACCGGCCTTCCCGACCTGCAGCCGGTGGAGCTGTTCCGCACCAACCGGTATGTCGGCGCCGACCGCCAGGGCGACGCCGACCAGATCAGCGCCGCGCTCACCGCGCGGCTGCTCGGCACGGCGAGCGGCCGCCAATACCTCTCGGCCACGATTGGTGAGGAGTTCTACCTCAGACCCCCGCGCGTGACCCTGCCGGGGCTGCCGCTCCAGAGAGGTCCATACGGAGGAATCATTGCCAAGTTATCGCTGACGGCAGTCAGGGATTGGAGCGCCAGCGGTGAGCTGCAGTGGAACCCGCAGAACTCTCAGGCCGAGCGCGCCCAGGCGTCGCTGCAGTATCGCCCGGGGCCCGGCCGGGTGATCAATCTGGCGTACCGCTTCGAGCGCACCACATTCGAGCTGGCCACGCTGCAGCAGCAGGCGTCGATCGCCGCACTCTGCGGCACCGCGCCGGCACTGGTGAGCGGCAGCTCGTGCGGCACCAAGCAAGTGGAACTCTCCGGCGCCTGGCCGATCGGGCCGCACTGGAGCGTCTTCGCGCGCGCCGTCTACTCGATGCTGGATCACCAGGCGCTGGAGAGATTCGTCGGCTTCGAGTACCGTTCGTGCTGCTGGAGCATACGGTTCGGCGCCCGGCGCTATGTCGCGCTGCGGCCGGTGGGAACGACCGAGCGGACCGGCACGCAGGTCACCGGCGTGTACTTGCAGGTGGAACTGAACGGCCTGGCCAGTGTCGGATCTGCACCGGATCGTTTCCTCTCCGAGGCCATCCCCGGCTACACTTCCGCGGAACCGAATTCCCTGGCAGCGATGCCTTGACGATCGAGCGAGGACTCACGCGCATGCGGCGGTATTTTCCATTGCGGACCCGGACTCCTGGCGGCGCCGTGGGCACCGCCCGGGCGGTGGCGCCGGCGCTGCGGGCGGCCCTGTGCATTCTCTTGGCGGCGGCCGCGCTCGCGGCGCTGCTGCCGGGGCGTGCCCTCGCCCAGACCCGCCAGCTCTCCACCCAGGGTCAGCTGCTCGACCGCATCGTCGCGATCGTCAACAACGGCGTGGTGCTGCAAAGCGAGCTCGACAGCCGGATGAGGCAGGTGGAGACGGAGCTCAGGGCCGAGGGTCTCTCGCCTCCGCCCCAGAACGTGCTGCAGAAGCAAGTGCTGCACAACCTCATCCTCGAGCATCTGGAGCTGCAGCAGGCCGCGCAAGACGGCATCAGGATCTCCGACGACACCCTGAACGAGGCGCTGCAAAGCGTCGCGGCGCGCAACCGCATTCCGTTCGCGGATCTGCCGACCGCCCTGGCGCAGGAGGGTATCAACTACGCAGCCTACCGCCAGCAGATGCGCAACCAGCTCACCATCGGGCTGCTGCGCGAGCGCGATGTCCTGCAGCGCATCGTGGTCACGCCGCGGGAAGTCGACCAGTTCCTGGCGCGCCAGGCCAGAGCGCCGACTTCAAACGAGGAATACGAGGTCTCGCACATTCTGATCGCGGTCTCCCCGGACGCCACGCCCGCGCAGTTGGCGAGCGCCAAGCGCCTGGCCGCGAAAGTCGACCGTCTGGCGAAGTCGGGCCGGAATTTCGCCAAGCTCGCGATCACCTACTCGGACAGCAGCGATGCGCTGAAGGGGGGCAATCTCGGCTGGCGCAAGGGCTTCGATCTGCCGACGTTCCTGACCAACGTCGTTCCGCGCCTCAAGCCGGGCGAGGTCAGCAACGTGCTGCGCACCGCCTCGGGCTTTCACATCGTCAAGTTGGACAAGGTCCGCCGTCAGACACACAAGGACATCATCGAGCAGGTGCATGTGCGGCACATCCTGCTCATCCCGAATGCCATACAGGACGCCGCCACCGTGCGCGAGCGCCTGGAGAAAATCCGCAAGGAAATCCTCTCGGGCAAGGTCAGGTTTTCGGTGATCGCCGCCTCGGTCTCCCAGGATCCGGGCTCGGCCTCCGCGGGGGGTAACCTCGGCTGGCAGAGCCCGGAGGCCTTCACACCGCGCTTCGCCGCAGCGATCGCCAAGCTCAAGGTGGGTCAGATCAGCCAGCCGTTCCAGACACGCTACGGCTGGCACATCGCGCAACTGCTGGGACGACGCAAGTTCAACGAGACCAAGGAAATGAAGCGGCTGCATGCCATCGAGGCCATTCGCGCCAGCCGGGCCGACGAGGATACCCAGCTGTGGCTGCAACGGCTGCGCGACGACGCCTACGTGCGGATTCTGGCCGGCTGACCGGTCCGCACGCCGTGCCGCCGCGGATCGTGCTCACCTCGGGGGAGCCCGCGGGGATCGGACCCGATCTTGCTCTGACGGTGGCCGCGCGCGCCTTTGGCTGCGAGCTGGTCTGCCTGGCGGACCGTGCGCTGTTGGCCGAGCGGGCGAGCACCCTCGGGCTGACCGTGGCGTTGCGTCCCTATGAGGGCGTGCCCTGCCCGCACGGGCCGGGCAGCCTCACCGTCGAGCACCACCGGCTGGCCTACCCGGCCCGCGCCGGGCAACTCGATGCGCGCAATGCCCCCTATGTGCTCGAGCAGCTGGAGCGCGCCTGCGCGGGCGCCCGCGCCGGCGAGTTCGCCGCAATCGTGACCGCGCCCGTGCACAAGGGCATCATCAACGATGCCGGCATCCCCTTCACCGGACACACCGAATTTTTCGCCGAGCGCACCCACGCCAGGCCGGTCATGATGCTCGCCACCGGCTCGCTGCGGGTCGCACTGGCCACGACGCATCTGCCATTGAGCCAGGTCAGCCGCGCAATCACCCGGGAGTTGGTGCTCGACACCGTGACGATTCTGGAGCGGGATCTGCGGCAAGGGTGGGGACTGCGGCGGCCGCGCATCGCCGTGTGCGGGCTCAACCCGCACGCGGGCGAGGGCGGACACCTGGGCGATGAGGAGATTCGCGTGATCGAGCCGGCGCTCGCGATGCTGCGCGCGCGGGGACTCGCCGTGGCGGGCCCGCTGCCGGCCGACACGATATTCGTGCCGCGCATCCTGGCCGACTATGACGCGGTGCTCGCCATGTACCACGATCAGGGGCTGCCGGTGATCAAGCACGCCGGATTCGACAGCGCGGTGAATGTGACACTCGGTCTGCCCATTGTGCGTACCTCGGTCGATCACGGCACCGCGCTCGAGCTCGCCGGTACCGGCCGGGCCGATTGCGCAAGCCTCGTGGCGGCCATCGAGCTGGCCATCGAGCTGGCGCGCAGGCGCGCGTGAGGCGTCACGCTGTCCAGGGCATCGGGCCGACGCCGCGCGCGCGCAAACGCTTCGGCCAGCACTTCCTGCACGACCCCGCGGTACTCGAGCGGATCATCGCGGCGGTGGCGCCGCACGCCGAGGATGCATTGGTCGAGATCGGTCCGGGGCGCGGGGCACTCACCGAGCGGCTGCTCGGCGCACCCGGCCGCAGCCTCGATGCCATCGAGATCGACCGCGAACTGAGCGCATTGCTGCGCGCGCGGTTCGCCGCGGCGCCGCATTTCACCCTGCACGAGGCGGATGCGCTGCGCTTCGACTTCGCGGCGCTCGCCCGCGCGCGCGGCCGCCTGCGCGTGCTCGGCAACCTGCCCTACAACATCTCGACCCCGCTGCTGTTTCACATGCTCGGGAGCATCAGCGCGATCGCCGATCTGCACGTGATGCTGCAGCGCGAGGTCATCGAGCGCATGGCCGCAACCCCCGGCGATTGCGCGTACGGTCGGCTGACGGTGATGCTCTTTCCATGGGTCAGCGTCGAGCACCTCTTCGACGTCGGCCCGGGCGCGTTCCAGCCACCGCCGCGGGTCTGGTCGGCGCTCGCACGGCTCACCGTGCGGATTGAGCCGGCTTTCCCGGTCGATCCGCGCTATGCGCAGATCGTGGCGGCAGCCTTCGCCCACCGGCGCAAGACACTGCGCAACGCGCTGCGCGGACTGCTCGATACCGGGCAGATCGAGCGCTGCGGCGTCGACCCGACGGCCCGGCCCGAGACAGTCCCGCCGCACGCGTACAATGCGCTCGCCGCGCTCGCGACTGCTGCCGGACGCGGGAGATTGAGCTAGGCTAGCGCAATGACGAGCGAGGCCTATCGCCGCATTCTTCTGGTCGTCGATCTGAGCGAGGACAGCCTGCGGATCGGGCAGCGCGCCGTGGCGCTCGCCACAGCCCTCGGAGCCGAAATCGAGCTGCTGCACGTGGTGGAGTTCCTGCCCGCCGAACCGATGGCCGAGACGCTGGCGGCATCGGTGCGCATCGAAGACGAATTGCTCGAGCAGGCCCGCGCGCGCCTGACGGCGCTCGCCGCCGAGCTCGGCCTGGCGCAGGCGACCTGCTGGGTCCAGGCCGGTAGCGTCAAGGCCGAAATCGTCCGCATCGCCCGCAAGCGCCAGGCCGATCTGATCGTGCTCGGCAGCCGTGAGCGCCACGGAATGTCCATTCTGGTGAACCTCACCGAGGACACGGTGCTGCACGCCGCGCCGTGTGATGTGCTTGCCGTGCGCGTGAAACGTTCCGGCTCGCCCGCCAAGCGCTGATCGCGTCCACCGGGCATCGCGGCGCGGGCCGCGCCCCGGTAAAATGCCGCCCATGAGCGCGCCGCCCAAAATCCGCATCGACGTCGAGACCAGCTACCTCGGCGAGCAGTCCGATCCGCGTGAGCAGCGCTATGTGTTCGCCTACACGATCACGATCCGCAACGAGGGCGGACTGTCCGCAACGCTCCTCACCCGGCACTGGATCATCACCGATGCGAACGGCGCGGTGAAAGAAGTGCGCGGTGACGGGGTGGTGGGCGAGCAACCGCGCCTCGAGCCCGGCCAGGGTTTCCGTTATTCCAGCGGCGCGATTCTCGAGACGCCCGTGGGCACCATGGAAGGCACGTACCACATGATCGATGAGCAGGGCCAGCAGTTCACCGCGCCGATTCCCCTATTTCGGCTGGCGATGCCCGGGATTCTGCATTGAGCCGCTTCGCCATCGGCGATATCCAGGGCTGCTACGAGGAACTGCGCGCACTTCTGGAGCGAGTGCGCTTTTGCGCCGATCGTGACCAACTCTGGCTCGTCGGCGATCTGGTCAACCGCGGACCGCATTCGCTCGCGGTGCTGCGCTTCGTGCGCGCGCTGGGGGAAAATGCCGTGACGGTGCTCGGCAACCATGATCTGCACCTGCTCGCGGTGGCCGCCGGCAGCCGCCGCGAGCGCCGTTCCGACACGATCGCGGAGGTGCTCGCCGCCAAGGATCGCGACCGGCTGATCGAATGGCTGACCGAGCGGCCGCTGGCACAACTGCAAGCGGGCGATCTGATGGTGCATGCCGGCGTGCTGCCCCAATGGAGCGCGCAATCGACGCTGGCCCTTGCCGGGGAAGTGGCGTCGGCGCTGCGGCACGAGCCGCAACGGCTGTTCGAGCACATGTACGGCGATCAACCGGATCAGTGGTCGACGGATCTCGAGGGCATGGCGCGGTTGCGCTTCGTGATCAACGTGCTGACACGCATGCGCGTGTGCACGCGCGCGGGACGCATCAATCTCGCGCTCAAGGGCAAGCCCCCGGGCGGCGACTCCCCGTGGCTGCCCTGGTTCGACCTGGACCGCCCGCTGCTGCGGGGGCTGCGCGTCGTCTGCGGCCACTGGTCGGCGATCGGCCTGAAGCTGCGGGCCGATGTGGCAGCCCTCGACACCGGCTGCGTCTGGGGCGGCGCGCTGACGGCCTTGGACCTCGACACCGGCAGCACCACTGCCGTGCCCTCGCGCGGCTATCAGGCCATCGAATCCTGAGGAGAGCTGCCGTGGATGCTCTGCATGCGCTGAACTTGCAGCAGTGGATCGAGGACAACCGCCACCTGCTGAAGCCGCCCGTCGGCAACCGCCGCATGTTCACGGACGGGGATTTCATCATCATGGTGGTCGGCGGTCCCAACACCCGCCAGGACTACCACCTCGACCCGGGCCAGGAGCTGTTCTACCAGCTCGAGGGCGACATCGTGGTGAAGACTCTGCAGGAGGGCCGCTGCATCGATGTCCCCGTCCGCCAGGGCGAATTACTGCTGCTGCCGGCCCTGATGCCGCACTCCCCGCAGCGGCCGGCGGCGACGGTCGGCCTGGTCATCGAGCGTCGGCGCCGCCCCGGGGAGCGCGACGGGTTCCAGTGGTACTGTCCGCGCTGCGCGCACCTGCTGCACGAGACCTTCATCGAGCTGACCGACATCGAGGCCGAGCTGCCGCCGGTGTTCGAGCATTTCTACGCCAACCGCGCGGCGCGCACCTGCAAGCACTGCGGGAGCGTGCTCGAGCGCTGAGGGGGCGCGCCGCGCAGAACTTCCGCGGCCGCAGAAATTTCCTTACACTGCGCACGCAGCCTGCCGGCTGCAGGCGGCGGAATTCGTCATGACGCGCGCGTTTGGTTTGCGCCTGGTGCTCAGCCTGCTGGCACTGGTCTTTGCGGTGTCCGCCGCGCTCTACGCATTCGGGGTGATCCCGGGTTCGGACTTCGCGGTGCACCTGGCGCATGTCCGCGCCGACCAGTACCGCCTCGAGCCGGACAGTGGGCAGCCACTGCCGGCAGGCCTGCAGACCGGGGATGTGATTGCACTCACGCAGCTGAACCCATCGCTGCGAGTGCTGCTGCTGCAAAGCCCCGATGTACCCCCAGGCACGCGCATAGAGATTCCGCTCGAGCGGGACGGCCGTCAACTGCACGTGACGCTCCGGGCGCGCCCGGACGTCGTGCCACCGCTCGCGCGGGTGCAGTTCGTCCTATTCCTCACCGTGATGCTCACGATCACCGTCCTGACACTGTGGCGTGGACGGGACTGGGCAGCCTGGTCGCTCTCGGCGATATTTTTCACCGCGCTGCTGAAGAAGGGCTTGATCGAGTTGCCCGCGCCGCTGCCGTGGCTCCTCGTGCTGCATCAGGCGCGCGCGCTCACAGAGTTTCTGATCCAGTTGCCGGCGCTGTTCGTCCTCGCCGATTCCCTCGCCGGAAGGAGCCTGCCGCCGCAACTTCGCCGCGCCACGCGCATCGCCTGCGCCGCCATGATCGCGCTCACGACCCTCTTCTTCGAGGTTCACGATATTCCGCTCATGCTCCGCGGCGCGAGCGTTCCGCTCGTCTTGTCGGAAGTTATCCCGGCCGTCTGCTCCTTCATTGTTTTTGGCTTGACGCTGCTCGTCCTGTTCGTCGGGTATCGCCGGGCGGCACACCAGGAGCGGCTGCGCATCCGCTGGATCCTCTGGAGCACCGCGCTACTTGGCATCACCGGCATCATCTTCGTCACGATGAACACCGCGCGCCACCCGTACGTCCTTCAGGGACTTATTATCGCACAGGGAGTCGCCCTGGTCGGCTACCTGTACGCCGTGCTGCGTACGCGTCTGATCGATGTCGGATTCGTGATCGACCGGGCGCTGGTGTTTGGTCTGCTCACCGCGCTCGTGTTCGGCACGTTCTCGATCCTCGAGGAGACGCTGCATCAGTTTGCGGTGAGCGACAAGTTCGGCTGGACACTGCAGGCGCTCGCTGCGCTCGTGCTGGCGCTGGTACTGAGCCCGCTGCACCGGCGGCTCGAGAGTTGGATCGAGCAGATCTTCTTCCGCAGCCAGCGCCTCGCGCTGCTCGCGCTCGAGCGCCTGGCGCGCGAATGTCCGTTCGTGGAGCGCGAGGCGCACCTGCTCGCGATGACCGTTGAGCGGCTACAGCCGCACTGCGCCGCGGTGGCGGTCTACCTGCGCGCCGGCAGCACGTACCGGCGCGGCACCGCCTACGGCGGGCCCTGGCCCGACGCGGTCGACGCCGATGATCCGGTGTTCGTGACGCTGCGCGCCACGCACGAGACGGCAACGCTCGCTGCGCACTCCTCGGGTCTCGGCGCCGAAGGGCTTGCATTGCCGATGACCGTCGCGGAGTCCGTCCTCGGGGCGTTGGTCTGTCGGCCTCGCGACGGCGAGCAATTCGCACCGGAAATTCGCGCCGCGCTGGCCAACGTGGCCCATCATCTGGGCATGGCGATCATCGGCCTGCGCCACCGCGAGCACGTAAGGCTGGTGGCCGACGTGGCGGCCGGACGGATCGACCCGGATGCGGCGCGCCGGTGCGCCATCACCCTGTTGGAAGGCGAGTTGCCGCGCGCGAGCCTCGGCGCCTCCCCGTGAGCGGCGCGCGCCGGCGCGCGCTCAACCTCGCTGCGGCGCGCCGCCCTCGCCGGCGGGCGCGCTCTCGGGTATGCCGATACGATGCGTCGACTTGACTTCCTCCATCACGAAGTAGCTGTGCGTCTGCTGCACGCCGCGGATCCCGGCGATGGTTTCCCCGAGCAGCGTGCGATAGCGCTCCATGTCCTTGACGCGCACCTTGAGCAAGTAATCGAAGCCGCCGGCGACCATGTGGCATTCCATGATCTCGTCTTGGGCGGCCACCATTTCCTTGAAGCGCTCGAAGGCCTCCGGCGTGGTGCGATCGAGCGTCACCTCGACGTACACCAGCAAGCCGAGACCCAGACGTCGCGCGTTCAGGCGCGCGAAATAGCCGGCGATGAAGCCCGCGGCCTCGAGGCGGCGTATGCGCTCGAGCGTCGGGGTGACGGTGAGATTCACCTCACGGGCAAGCTGGGACACCGGCAAACGCCCATCCTGCTGCAGCCGCAGCAGCAGCTTGCGGTCGATCCGGTCGAGCGAGCGGAATCCCGCGATGGCGTCTTTTTGGCGCATAGCCAGTGAATTGTACTTCTATTAGCGTCAAAATATGAAAATATTCTCTGTGTGTACGGATAGGATGAGAATAATCATCTAGCCATTTCCGTGTGCCGCATGACCGCGATGTCCGCCCATCGGGCGCGTTCACAGGATCGGGACGATCTGGAGGCTCTGCGCGAGCGCATGCGCGCAGCGACGCTGCGGCCCGAAGGGGCGGCCGTCGCGGAACTGCGCGAGACGTTACTCGGCGTCGAGGCACCGTTGCGGGCCGCGCGTGCCGAGGCCATCGCCTGGGTTCACGCCGCTCGCGCGCACGCCCGATCCGGCTCGCTGGTCGAGTCGCTGCTGGCCCAATTCAGCCTGGACAGCGCCGAGGGCAAGGCGCTGATGAGTCTCGCCGAGGCGCTGCTGCGCACGCCCGATGCGCTGAGCGCGGATCGTCTGATCGCCGAGCGGCTCGCCGCGCTGCGCACCGGGGGAAGGGATGCGAGCCTCAAGGTGCGGCTCGGCCTGGCGCTGCTGCGCACCGCGGGCCGGGCGCTGCCCGATGCGCGCGCGCTGCTCACCGAGACGCCCGCGCCGCGCCATCTGCTCGCGCCGGCGACCCGCAGGATCATGCGCCACGCCATGCGGCTGATGGGTCACGCATTCATCGTCGGGGAGTCGATCGAGGCGGCGCTCGCGCGTGGCGCGAAACATCCCGAGCTCGCGCTGTGCTCCTTCGACATGCTCGGCGAAGGCGCGCGCACCGATGCGGACGCGGAGCGCTACTTTCAGGCCTATCACGGCGCCATCGAGGCGCTCGGCCGCCAACCGGCCGGCCCCGTGCACACGCGCTCGGGCATCTCGGTCAAGCTCTCGGCGCTCGAGTCGCGCTATCAACTGCTGCAGCGGCCGAGGGTCCTCGAGCGCCTGGTCCCCAGGGCCGTCGAGCTGGCCCGCAGCGCCTGCCGCGCCGGCGTCCCGCTCACCGTCGATGCCGAGGAAGCCGACCGGCTCGACCTGTCTCTCGATGTCATCGAGGCGTTGGCGCACGATCCGCAGACGCGCGCGTGGGAGGGCCTCGGACTGGCGGTGCAGGCCTACGGGCGGCGCGCACCGCTGGTCATCGCATGGTCGGCCGCGCTGGCGCGCAAGATCGACCGGCGCATGAGCGTGCGCCTGGTCAAGGGCGCTTATTGGGACACCGAGATCAAGCGCGCCCAGGAGCGGGGCCTGGCGAGCTTTCCGGTGTACACCGCCAAGGCGGCGACGGATGCAAGCTATCTCGTGTGCGTACAGCGGTTGTTCGAGGCCCAGGAGGTCATCTATCCGCAGTTCGCCACCCACAACGCGCTGACCATCGCCTGCGTGATGGCGCTTGCCCCGAGCGGCGCGCGCTACGAGTTTCAACGGCTGCACGGCATGGGACAGGCCCTGTACGCGATGGTGCGCGCCGAGCGACCCGGGCTGCCGCCCGTGCGCGCATATGCGCCCGTGGGCACGCATCAGGACCTGCTGCCGTACCTCGTGCGGCGGCTGCTCGAAAACGGCGCCAATACATCGTTCGTACATCACTTCCTCGATAAGCACATACCGGTGGAACAGGTCGTGGGACAGGTCATTGCGGACAACATCGAACCGTCGCCCGGGGTGCGCGAGCCGCCGCATCTGTACGGCACACGCGCCAACTCCCGCGGCCTGGATCTCGGCAACCCGGCTGAGATCGCGGCACTCCTGGCTGATCTCGAGGCGGCGCGTGGCCGCCGCCTGCTCGGCGGACCCATCCTCGCCTGCGCTCCCGGCGCACCGCCCGACACCCCGGTCGAGTCCCCGACCAACGGCGAGACCGTGGGCCTCAGCCGGGACGCTAGCGAGACAGAGATCCGCACGGCCCTGCAGGCCGCGGACCGGGCTCAGCCGGCCTGGGATCGACAACCAGCCGCCGAGCGCGCCGCAATCCTGGAGCGTGCCGCGGCGCTGCTCGAGCAACGCCGCGCCGCGTTCGTCGACCTGCTGGTGCGAGAAGCCGGCAAAACGCTCCCGGACGCCCTCGCCGAGGTGCGTGAAGCGACGGATTTCTGCCGTTACTACGCCGAGCAGGGTCGGGCACTGTTCGGCGCTCCCCAGCGCCTGCCCGGTCCGGTTGGCGAGCGCAACGAGCTGTGGCTGCAGGGACGCGGCGTGTTCGCCTGCATCAGTCCCTGGAACTTCCCGCTCGCCATCTTCGCCGGGCAGATCACCGCCGCGCTCATGGCCGGCAACACCGTGCTCGCCAAGCCGGCCCCGGCGACCCCGCTGGTCGCCCACGCCATGGTCGCCGTGCTGCACGAGGCCGGCATCCCGCGCGCGGCGCTGCAACTGACGCCGGCGCCAGGCCCTCCGTTCGAGCGAATCGCCCTCACCCACCCGGCAATCGCCGGCGTGGCTTTCACCGGCTCGACGGCCACCGCGGCCAGCATCAACCGCACGCTCGCGGGACGCGATGGGCCCATCGTGCCGCTGATCGCCGAGACCGGCGGCGTCAACGCGATGATCGTCGATACCACGGCGTTGCCCGAGCAGGTGGTCGACGACGTGATCACCTCGGCCTTCACCAGCGCCGGGCAACGTTGCTCGGCACTGAGGCTGCTGTACGTGCAGGAGGAGATCGCCGGACGGGTGATCGAGATGTTGATCGGCGCGATGCGCGGCCTGACGATCGGCGATCCTGGCAACCCCGCCACCGACATCGGACCGGTGATCGGTGCCGAAGCGCACGCGAAGCTCGCCCGCCATGCCGAGCGCATGCGCCGCGAAGCGAAGCTCCTGTATGCCTGTCCGACCGATCATTGCCCGCCGCACGGTCACTTCTTCGGCCCGCATCTGTTCGAGCTGAGTGCGCTCGATCAGCTCAAAACCGAGGAGTTCGGCCCCGTCCTGCACCTTGCCCGCTACCGCGCCGAGCAGCTGCCGCAGGTCCTGGAGGCGATCCGGGCCACCGGCTTCGGCCTGACGCTCGGCATACACAGCCGGCTCGAGTCGCTGGCCGAGCACGTGTTCCGCGCCTTGCCGGTCGGCAACACCTACGTCAACCGGAACATGATCGGCGCCGTGGTGGGCGTCCAGCCGTTCGGCGGCCAGGGACTCTCCGGCACCGGACCGAAGGCTGGCGGTCCGCACTACCTGCAGCGCTTCGCCACCGAGCGCACGCTGACCATCAACACCGCGGCCATTGGCGGCACGATCGAGCTGTTGGCCTAGCCTCGCAGCGCCGCGGCGAGGGCGCCGAAGGACTCGAGCGGCTCGCCACAGACGCTGCCGCGACACACATAGGCCGTGGCCGGCCCGCGCGACCCCTTCGCGGCGATTGCCGGCGGCAGATCCACCGCATCCGCGCTCGCGCAGATCACCATCCGCCCTGGCGCGTACACCCGCTCGAGCTCGCAGCGCCACGCCTCGATCACCGCCCGCTCGCCCCGCAGGATCACGATCACGGGGGGGTGCAACAGCTCCTCGAGAACCCCGAGCAGCGTGGTGTGCGCGTGCGGATGGTGCTCCAGAGCCGCCCATCCGGCCCGGACCGTGCGCTCGGCCGCCTCGATATAGCGGCTCTCGCCGAGCAGGTACCCCAAGCGCAACAGCACGCGCGCGGCCACCGCATTGCCGGCCGGGAGCGACTCGTCCGCGAAGGTCTTCATGCGATGCAGCAGCGGCTCGTGATCATCGGAAGTGAAAAAGAACCCACCCTCGGGCGCGGCGAAATGCCGTAACACGACTTCCATCAGCTCCCCGGCGAACGCCAGCTCATCGCCCCGCACGCGCAGCTGTTGCAGCTCGAGGACCGCGTCGGCGAGAAACGCGTAGTCATCGAGATAGGCGTTCAGCCGCGCCCGTCCACCGCTGTAGGTGGCCGCCAGCCGGCCGTCGCGCCACAAGACGCGGCGCGCGAACTGAAGCGCCCGGCTCGCCGCAGTCTCGAGCTCGGAGTGCTGCAGAGCGCGTGCCGCACGCGCCAGCGCCCCGATTGCCAGCCCGTTCCAGGCCGTGAGGACCTTCTCGTCGCGCGACGGACGCGTGCGCCCCTCCCGCACGGCGAGCAGTTTGGCGCGCGCGCTCGCCAGCAGCGCCGCGAGTTGCGGCTCGGATACCCCGAGCGACTCGGCGAGCTCGCGCGGCGCGCGCGCGCCGTACAGATGCCAGCGGTCCGCGAAGTTCGGCGGCTGATCGAGTCCGAAGCGCGGCGCAAACACCGCATATTCCTGCGGCTCGAGCGCCGCGCGGATCTGGTCACGATCCCACAGGTAGAACTCGCCCTCGTGGCCGTCGGAATCCGCATCGAGACTCGAATAGAAGCCGCCTTCGGGCGATTGCATCTCGCGCCGCATCCACTCGGCCGTATCGCGGGCGATGCCGGCATACAGCGCATCGCCGCTCGCCACGTAGGCGTCCGCGTAGACGCTCAGCAGCCACGCATTGTCGTACAACATCTTCTCGAAATGCGGAATCATCCACTCGGCATCGACCGAATAGCGACAGAACCCCCCGCCGAGCGCATCGTGGATACCACCCTCGGCCATGCGCGTCAGCGTCAGGCTCGCCATGTACAACGCGCGCAGATCCGGCTGCTCGCGGCCGGCGCTGCGCTGCCAGTGGCGCAACAGCCGCTCGATCGAGCCGGGATGGGGAAACTTCGGCGCATCGCTGAACCCGCCCCGGCGCCCATCGAAGTTTCGCTCGAGCGCGGCGCGCGCCCGCTCGAGCGGCGCGCCATCGAGAGCCAGATCCGCTGCCGGCGCCGGCGGATCGATGCTCGCGAATGCCGCCGCCAGGGCCTCGCCCTGCGCACGCAGCGACTCATGATTCGCCCGATGGTACTGCGCGACGCGCTCGAGCAGCTCCCTGAACGCCGGCAGGCCGTGGCGCGGCTCGGGCGGGAAATAGGTGCCGCCGAAGAACGGCACGCCCTCGGGCGTCAGGAACATCGTGAGCGGCCAGCCGCCCGGGCCGTGCGTCAGCATTTGTTGGGCGATCTGGTAGATCCGATCGATGTCGGGACGCTCCTCGCGATCCACCTTGATGTTGACGAACGAATCGTTGAGCACGCGGGCCGTCTGCTGGTCCTCGAAGCTCTCGGCGGCCAGCACGTGACACCAGTGGCACGCGGCATAACCGACGCTCAGATGCACCGGCCGGCCCAGATCGCGCGCCCGAGCGAACGCCTCGTCGCCCCAGGGATACCAATCCACCGGGTTGTGGCCGTGCTGGCGCAGATAGGGGCTGGTTTCGCCGGCGAGCCGATTGGTGTATTGCGGCGAGCCGTCGGCATTCACATGTCGGATTTGCATGACACTCCTCCAGAGCGAGCCGGGCTCCAAGCCGCAGAACACGCAACCGGCCCCACGGCCGCCAGGAGCCGCTCTCGGGCCGAACGGCGCCAGCCGGCGGGGTGCCGACCGAATTTCCGGGGGCTGTCCGGCACGAGCGAAACTCTCAGTCAGAGACACAGCCCGCCACGGACACTCCCGCCTGCGCTGCGCAACCGAGGCCCCAAGCATAGCGCGCGCGGGCATCGGCGGCCTGTATACTGCCCGCCCCCGCTCACCGATTCCGCCGCTGCCGTGACCGATCCTGCCGCCATCGCCGAGTCCGCCGCGCGTTCCGAGCCGGCGCTGCGTCTGAAGCGCGGCGAGGAACGGCGCATCGACGCGGGTCACCCGTGGGTATTCAGCAACGAGGTGGCCGACGCCACGCCGTTGCGCGCATTCTCGGCCGGCGAGTTGGCCCGCGTCGAGTCCTACCGCGGACAGTTCCTCGGCCACGCCTATGTCAACCCGCATGCGCTGATCTGCGCGCGCATCGTGAGCCGCACGGCGGCTCAGCCCGTCGATCAGGCATTGATCGAGCGGCGATTGCGGCACGCCCTGGCGCTGCGCGAGCGTCTGCACGGCGCGCCGTACTATCGGTTGGTATTCGGCGAGTCCGACGGTCTGCCGGGACTCGTCCTCGACCGCTATGGCGAGATCCTGGTCGGGCAGATCGCCACGGCCGGCATGGAGGCGCTGCGCCCGACGGTCGAGGCGGCCGTGCGCCGCAGCCTTGCGCCGAGCGCGCTGTTCTGGAAAAACGATTCCGGCGCCCGAACTCTGGAGGGGCTGCCCCAGGAGGCGCACACGGCCTTCGGCGAGATACCCGCGGAACTCGCGGTGCGCGAGGCGAACCTGCAGTTCCTCGCGCCGCTCGAGGCGGGACAGAAGACCGGATGGTTCTACGATCAGCGTGCCAACCGCACGCGGCTCACGCGCTTCCTACCCCCCGGCGCGCGGGTACTCGACGTTTGCAGTTACGTCGGGGCCTGGAGCCTGACGGCGCTTGCGGCCGGCGCCGCCTCGGCCTGCTGCGTCGACGCCTCCGAGACTGCCCTGGCGTACGCCGAGCGCAATGCCGAGCGCAACGGACTGCCGTTGCAGACACTGCGCGCCGATGCGTTCGAGGCGCTCACGGCCCTGCGCGAGCGCGGCGAGCGATTCGACGCGGTAGTGCTCGATCCCCCGGCATTCATCAAGCGCAAGAAGGACATCCCGCGCGGTCAGGCGGCCTACCGCAAACTCAATCAACTGGCGATGAGCGTGCTCGCCGAGGATGGGCTGCTGGTCTCGTGTTCCTGCTCGTACCATCTGTCGGGCGAGGCGCTGATCGGGATACTGCAGGCCGCCGCCCGCCCCGCCGGGCGCGAGGTGCGGATCCTCGAGGCCGGCGGCCAGTCGCCGGATCATCCCATCCACCCCGCGATCCCCGAGACTCGTTATCTCAAGGCTTTCTTTTGCCGCATCGGCGGCGAGGTCGGATACACTTCACCCTTATGATCATATATCCGGACATCAATCCCATCGCATTTCGCATCGGCCCGCTCAAAGTACACTGGTACGGGATCATGTACCTGCTGGGATTCGCCGGAGCGTGGCTGCTGGCGCGCTACCGGGCCTCCCGCCCCGACTCCACCTGGAAAGCGGCGGACGTGGATGATCTGATCTTCTACTGCATGCTCGGGGTGATCCTCGGGGGCCGAATCGGCTACGTCCTGTTCTACGGCATGACGTTCTGGACGGCCCATAATCCCTGGTACCCCATCGAAGTCTGGGACGGCGGAATGTCCTTCCACGGCGGCCTGCTCGGGGTCATCGTCGCGATGACGCTGTTCGCCATGCGCCGCCACCGCAGTGCGGGCGACGTATTCGACTTCACCGCGCCGCTGCCGACCCTCGGGCTGTTCTTCGGGCGCCTGGGCAACTTCATCAACGGCGAGCTGTGGGGCAAGCCCACGACGCTGCCGTGGGGATTCCTCTACAAGGGCGTGGTACGCCAGCCCTCCCAGCTGTACGAGGCCTTCTTCGAGGGCATCGTCCTGTTCACGGTGATGTGGCTGTTCACCACCAAACCGAAGCCCAGACTGGCCGCCTCGGGGCTGTTTCTGTTGCTCTACGGCATCTTCCGGTTCGCGGTCGAGTTCGTGCGCCTGCCCGATCCGCAGCTCGGGTACCTCGCCTGGGGCTGGCTCACCATGGGACAGGTCTTGTCCTTCCCGATGATCGTGATCGGGATCGTGCTGCTGATCTACGCATATCGGGCGCGGGTGCCGTCGGGTAATCACCTCGCCGCGGGCTGAGCCGCGATGGGCCCGTATCTGGACTTGATGCGCCGCATCCTCCAGAGCGGCACGCCCAAGGCGGACCGCACCGGGACCGGAACGCTCGCGCGCTTCGGGGAGCAGCTGCGCTTCGATCTCGCGCTGGGCTTTCCGCTGGTCACGACCAAGCGCATCCACCTGCGCTCGGTGGTCTACGAGCTGCTGTGGTTCCTGCGCGGGGAAACCAATGTCGCGTGGCTGCACGAGCATGGTGTGACCATCTGGGACGAATGGGCCGACGAGCACGGCGAGCTCGGCCCGGTCTACGGCAAGCAGTGGCGGGCGTGGCCGAGCGCGAACGGCCGCACCATCGATCAGATCGCCGGCGCCGTCGAGCTGATCCGGCGTGATCCAGACTCGCGGCGCATCGTGGTGAGCGCTTGGAACGTCGGCGAACTGGAGCACATGCGCCTCCTGCCCTGCCACGTCCTGTTCCAGTTTCACGTCGCCGCGGGCCGACTGTCCTGCCAGCTCTACCAGCGCAGCGCCGATGTTTTTCTCGGCGTACCGTTCATAGGCCCTATTCCCCATATGTCTCCATAAGTCCACCGCCTGCCTCAATTTTTTTGTTAGTGCGTTTTCGCACTAAGTCTAACGGCATTTCCGCTCTTTCCCCAATACGAAGAACTCCGGATCTGAATACTGAAGTTCTATACGTACTGTATTTACACCCGGGGAACCATTGTGGTACGCTCCGCGCAGCTTAGGAAGAATCATGGACCACCAATACCTGGAATTATTGACGGATATCCTCGCCAACGGGGTGACACGGGGTGACCGTACTGGAACGGGGACGCTATCCGTGTTCGGCCGCATGTACAGGCACGACCTGCGCGAAGGATTTCCGCTGCTGACGACCAAGAAGCTGCACGTCAAGTCAATCGTGCACGAGCTTTTGTGGTTCCTGCAGGGCGGAACCAATACCAAGTATCTCAAGGACCACGGCGTCTCGATCTGGGATGAATGGGCAACCGACACCGGGGACCTAGGCCCCATCTACGGCGCTCAGTGGCGCGCCTGGCCCGGCAAGGACGGTCATCCCATCGACCAGGTCGTCGCACTCATCGACGGCATTCGCCGAAATCCAAATAGCCGACGACACATCATCAGCGCTTGGAACGTCGCCTACCTGCCCGATGAATGCCAGAAGCCCCAAGAAAATGCGCTAGGCGGACGCATGGCGCTCGCGCCATGCCACGTGATGTACCAGTTCTATGTTGCCGAGGGCCGGCTAAGCTGCATGCTCACGCAGAGATCCGCGGACATACTGCTCGGGGTCCCATACAACGGGGCGTCGCTGGCATTCCTCACACATATGGTTGCCCAACAGTGCGATTTGGAACCCGCCGAAATTATTCATTCATTCGGAGACCTGCATCTGTATCTCAATCACACTGAGCAAGCAAAACTGCAGCTCACCCGTGAACCTCGAACCCCACCACGACTTCGAATCAAGCGCCGGCCGAATTCGATTCTCGAATACAACCATGAGGACTTTGAGGTGATTGGATACGAACCACACCCACACATTCCCGCACCAATCGCCGTGTGAATCGCCCAACGAGTCACAGCACCCCTGATTCAGGATCCCGCGATAACGGGAGCCAGAGAACGCCCCGCCGCGGTCGGCCGTATTTTCTATATCGGGGTAAATTCAAGACCTACGATTACACGCACGCCGCCGCAACCCTTGGACATGACTTCGTGGCCGCAGCATGCGACATTGTTCGCCAACAGAAGCACGAAGCTGGCGTCACGCATCGCACCTGGGTAGATAATTACGTATTCCGCCTGGGCGAATTATTTAACGCGCTCCAGGCGTTTCTAATAGACGATACCGCCTCCCACAAAGACCCCAGCCAATTCGGCACCCGACAGTGGACGCTGTTTGAAACTTGGCTGCAAAACCACCTGCAATCCCTCCCTCTTTCAGCCAAATCCCGTGCCAAGGCGCTTAATGCGACGAGCAATCTGTTACGCATCCTCCATCGCACAGGAGTCATCTCCACCCCCCTTACACTTAAAGCACCTACACGCCGGGACCGCGCTCCGATAAACCACTCGCGATTCAGTGAACGCGGCTGGAATCGACAGCCCGCCCCGCCGCACATTGACACTCCATTCAAATTTTTCGTCGAACCGCACGGCCGGGAATACGACTACACCCCATTTCGCGATGTCGGACGCCAATTTCTTGCGGACACAAGCTCAATTCTCCGCAAGACGTACCATGCGTACAGTGCTAATAAGGCGAAGCATACTCATGAAGTCTGGACGCGCGTCTTACGCTATATTCAATCCCAATGTAAGAAACCTGCGTCCAAGACATTCCGTCAGGCGCTCTATTCAGGCAAATACCGCTCCATCGGCCCCGAAGCATGGGAGAACATTCTCTACGGTTGGCGGAACGAACTAACGACTCAAATAGAGTCGGGTCATTTAAAGAGAATTACAGCCCATACGTGCGTCGGCCGGTTGAACTTGGCCTGGGCCTCTTTTGCCGATGCCGGGCTGGTACCTCGCGTGCGCATTCGTGGATTCAAGAATGCAAGAAGCTCTTATCTGAGGCAATCTCGCGCGACGCTAGCCCAACTCCCACTTCGAGATCCAATAAGCGATGCCGCTGTCCGCTCAGCGACTCAGCATCTTACCGCCTTATTTGATGCCTCCGACAGAGATGAAGCGCGCCAATACATACGATCTCTGTCGCAACACCTCACGGCCCAAGTCGTCAGCGGACTGCCTGTAGAGAGTCTAATCAAAGAGATTCACACTCTGAACACGGAGCGGTTACTCGCATTGCGACGCTGTGCCGAACGTGACCTTAGGAAATGGCACGAGCACTGGAGTACAGGCCAGACCGTCCTCAGAAATAGCACCATAGAGGGAACCGAGCTCGTTGGTCTTGTAGACAGCCCACAGTGGTCGGCAAGCGAAGTCCGACGCCATAGCTCACAACTGTTCTTTCACGGCCCTAAAAGCACCCGTCTGGGCCATGCATTACTCTATATTGATGCGCGCTACGGCGGAGCTATCTCTGGCGTCCATGGTCGAGTGCACCACATCGCCAGGTCATTAGGTGGAAGACCCGCACTATCAGCATATTTAAACCCCCACACACACGCAACGCTTGCGCTATGGGTATTACTGCTAGTCGACACTGGCGCCAACTGCGAGGTTGCCCGGACAACACCGTGGAATTGCCTTAGACCTTCGAAAGATTCCGGATGGAGAACGTTACTTCTCGGGCCCAAGCTTCGCGCACGCGGGGCCCATATCCTTGATGAAATTCCCGAGCGCAATTCCGATGAATCTCTCAGTCTCGTCGAGGCCATTGAGATGTATAAGTTGATGGCTTCAAGATATCGCGCACTGGCGACTCCCTCGGCCAAGAACTATCTATTTGTCCATGAGTTTAAAGGATCTATCGATCTTCTTAAGGAATGGACCGCCAGGGCTTGGTTTCTAGAATTTCTGAAGAGACATCCCGAACTCGCGCAATTTGATGCCCGGCCGTCAATGATTCGACCCTCGGTGCTGATGAGCATTCAGCACCGCAACGACAACCGGGTGGAATACGCGCAGGCTGTTGGAGACCATAAAAGCCCGTCCACGACATCCCAATTTTATACCGGGCGCGCTCCAATCAAGATGGCTCACGCGTTAAAAATCCGAAGGTTCCAGAACCTGTTCGAAAGCGTGCTCATTGTCTCGATAGATGGCGCTATAGCTAAGCTTGGCCTTACCGAAGAACAGTTCGCCGACCTCTTCTCCGAAGCCAAGCGCACCGGTCTACGTGTCGCGTGTCTGAACGCACTCACCACATTGGAACCAGAGGCACGTTCTGAAGAACAGCCTCCGCCTTTTGATCAACGCTGCGGCCGCAGTATGCGATGGGTCATAGCCACGGTCGAAACAGTCGCCGATCTGATACTCTTTAAAGAGCAACTCGAACGGTCATTTAAAGCACCTGGACGCGCGCAAACAGATGCTTTCGTAGACAAATGGCTTTCTTGGTTAATCTTCGCCGAAGTTGCATTGCAGAAGTTGCGCGAAAGCGAATCCGCCGGCGTGTACGAGAAAGCCATGAAGCTCGCCACACAACGCCGATCTAGCTACCGGAGAATTCCCTTGGAGTAGATTTCCATGCACGCTCGTCCAGAACGACTCCGGAACTCACCCCGAGATTACACTATCCCGGTAAGTCTAAGGCCACTCAATGGAGTCAGACCGGCGTGGTTGCTCACGCCGTATAAATCCGATACATGGATAGTGCTTGACACGGGAAACAAACCGCCCCGAACTATTCAGTTTGATGCGGGCCTTCCAAACGGCCATCGCCTGAGAGATTTTCCGAATCTTGTCGATACCATAAAGGGCATTGCATTTGGAATTCGCCATGGCCCATTACTCCGCGTCGAAAGCGGAACGGTTCAAGGGGAAAGGGTACTCAGCTTGATGACACTGGCACGCTGGATGGTCATGAACGGGATTTACAGATTTAGTGAACTGAGTTTCCAAGATCAGTGGGAATATGCGGAGCTCGCATGCGGCGGCGTCCATGAGATCCTGAACACCGAAGATGTCCTGTCCAGACATCTTGAGTTGCTGTCAAACTCCGCTCATTTTAGCGCCAAAGACACACCGGCTTTGCGACGTACAAAGGCGCTGCGTTCAGTGCCGGTTCGGTGGAATGGACGAAAACCAATTCTCGTCAGAGTGAAGCTCATGGAGGATGCCGGCTTTGGAGGGGTTCCAATTTCCAAATCGCTTCGTCAAATGTTCGATGATTTCGAATTTACATGTGGCTTTACTTCTCACGCAGTAAATCCTAAGCGTGCCATTACGCGAGTTTCCCTAGACGAGGAGGACAGTCGACCCGTGACCACAGAGCAGGTTCGAAGGCTCCTGATGCCATTCGAGCTGCTCTACGAGCATCGTCGATACCTTGACGACACACTGCATACGTATCCGTTCCAAGGCCGAGCGCTCAAGGACATCGCTAAACAATTCGGTACGGACATCGGACGAACGGCGACCGTTCCGGTCGCCCAGGCTGCGACTGTGATTGAGCGGTCGATTCGATGGGTGCTTAACTACAGCCCCCACATACTTGACGCCAAAGAGGCAGTCGACAGAGGCCGCTCACCTGTGCTTGCCCCGACAGAAGCGGTCTGTTCTGGGCCTGCTAGCCCGTTTCCACTGAGGCCGCGGTTACGGCGGGAGCAAGGTGCCGAGGTCGGATTCGGTGTCACGGCAGCAGCCATTCCAGGAGCCGGTTTGACCCTGCACACCGCCCTCTCCTTTCTAGCTGCCGCCTGCAGCATTGTGATCGCCGCATTCTCGGCTCGGCGAGCGGCCGAGATCGTAGGGCTGAAAAGGGATTGCATCGTTCGGGACGTTTCGGGGACGCCTTGGTTGCGTTCATTTATTCACAAGACGATGCAGTGCGACGGGACCGTACCCGTACCCGAAGTCGTTGCGGTCGCAGTTGCAGTGCTCGAGCGATTGAGTGCCCGCGCCCGTAAAAGCACTGCGACGGATTTCTTATTTCAATTCAATTTACCAGGCCACGAGGGCAGCGTTGGCATCGCTTCGGGTGGCGTTTCGGTGTTTCCCCTTGGCAAATGGATCAGGGAATTCGGCTATTTTGCCGACGTCCCTTCTCTACCAGATGGTTCTCGTTGGACCTTCAGACCCAGCCCTTTAAAGGTGATCATACGATGCGTCCGGCCTCGATCACTCGCGATGTTGCAACGTGCTGTTGCGCGTCCCGCTTTGAGACGTAACCTTTCTTCTTTGCCACCTTGGGCTTGCGTGGATAACTTCGCAGATACCGCGGATTGACATGGACAGCCAACGTCAACAGAGTCCTCGCAAATTCTTTCGTGCTGAGCGATTCGTAACGCTTCCAGTCGCGCGCCTCGGTGGCAATCATCATGCCGGCATAGTTCGCTCGGACCTCAAGTGCAATGTAATAAGGAGACAGCTCGATCTCGGCCTTCGCGAGAGCGTTTGCGTGCTGAACTCGCACCGCAGTGAGCAGCACCGACAGGATGTTGTAAGCAAGTACCGATACGCCGAAGGCGAACAGGGCTGCTCGCGGCTGCCCCAGAGTCTTGATCTCGCTCTGCAGGACCGATTCCAGGCGTTGGAACATCGCCTCGATCCGCCAGCGGGTCCGATACAACTGCGAGAGCTTTTTGGCGCTGAGTCTGGAGGCAGGAACATTGGTGAGCAAACGGATGACTTTCTCACCGTCTTCCGTCGCAGTCTTCAAGTGCAGCTCAATGCGCCGCAGTCGATGGGAGTTCCCTTTGTCATCTTCAATGCTGACGGCTTGCTGATAGACGACGCCGGTATCGATGCGGCCGATGCGGCGCAGTCTGTTCAGTACACGAGGGTTGGGATT
>DAHXNV010000139.1 GCA_027365225.1 Gammaproteobacteria bacterium | reverse complement strand
AGTGATCGACCGGAGCAGGTGAGGAGGGATCCGGTCGAGCCCGCAGGCGAGTCCGGCGAGCATCGCCTCTCCCGCGTAGCCCTCTGGCATGGTGATCCCGAGCGAGAACTTGGTCACCCGTTCGGTGAGCCACAGCATCGAGGAGCGGTTGTTCGCGCCGATGATCTGGTCGCCCTCCCAGTGACCGAGCTCGCCCCGCTGGTTGACGACGGTCGGCCGCAGCGCGATGTTGGCAAGTCCGGGGCGCTTCGTCTCGTGACGGGCCTGACGGCGCCGTCTACGCCTGCGTCTCGTGCGCAGGCACTCGGTCGGGCCCACGTCGAGGACACCGGCGTACAGCGCGGCATAGATCGTCTCGACGCACACCCGCTCGATTGTGTCCTCGGCCACGAGATCAGCCCAGATCGCCACGGGAGACCGGCCCAGGGTCAGTTCTGCGGTCACCCGATCACGCAGAGCGCCGGGGATCGCCAAGCGCGACACACGCGGACGGCATCGGCCCTTGTCGGCCCGACGCTCAGCCATCGCCGGGCGGTAGTGCTCACGACCACCATTGGCCACTACTTC
>DAHXNV010000138.1 GCA_027365225.1 Gammaproteobacteria bacterium | reverse complement strand
ATGCCCATCACCAGCACGGCGGACATGACCCCGATGCTCGGCGCCAGCATGTACCAGGCGCCATTCTGGTAATTCTCTATGACACTTGCATATTTCACATCTCTCGCATGATTGACATAATCCCTTAGACCTTTCATTATTTTAGAAAAATCGTGTTTTACAGGTGTTTCAAATACTCCGGCCATTCTGGGATGTTCGGGCCTGTAAACTGCGTGGGATGCCTCCAGAAGGTATTTGGATGGAACGCAACCAACATTTACGCATGTCCCTCCAAGTGGACCTAAGCCAATCATTGCAATTTTCATCTCTCCATTACTGATCTCAGAGGCTTTTATTGCTGCTGAAAATGCGGCAGCTCCCTTTCCGAGAATGATCAGATCAAATTTCTGTATTTCACTATCCATGGAATTCAATCTCCTTAATCCTCAATGAGTGTGGCTTTATAGTGTGATGGCTTAACAAAAACTCTGTTTCTGAGAAGTTCCTCTGGGCTTACTTCTTCAGGATTTACCTTGATCATGCCAGCCCCATCCTTTAAAGAAACATTGGCGCTGCAGCAGCTGTTGCG
>DAHXNV010000137.1 GCA_027365225.1 Gammaproteobacteria bacterium | reverse complement strand
GGCGTCTACGACGTCAGCGCCAACGAAGCCTGCGTGTCTGTGGGCACGACGCATGACACCGCCGACTTTGCCGTCGACAACCTGGCCAGGTGGTGGGCATGCCACGGCCGAGAGCGCTACCCCGAGGCGAGCGAGCTGCTCGTGCTGGCCGACTCCGGCGGCTCGAACGGGGCACGCTCCAGGGCATGGAAGCACGGCCTCCAGCACCGGCTCGCCGACCACTTCGGGCTCAGCGTCACCGTCTGTCACTACCCGAGCGGCGCATCGAAGTACAACCCCATCGAGCACAGGGTGTTCTCCGAGATCAGCAAGAACTGGGCAGGCCGACCGCTCAGAGACTACGAGACCGTCGTCAACTACATCAGCACCACTACCACCAAGACCGGCCTGCGCGTCGACGTCCACCTCGTGCGCGCCGAGTACAGCACCGGGGCCAAGATCAGCGACAAGGAGATGAAGGACCTTTCGATCCGCCACCACGACATCCAGCCCAATCGCAACTACACCATCAGTCCCAAGTGACCCGCCACCCGAAAGTGGGAAGTTGTTTTTGCGTCAGTCCTTAGGC
>DAHXNV010000136.1 GCA_027365225.1 Gammaproteobacteria bacterium | reverse complement strand
GGCTGCAGTGGGTGCGCGAGAACATCGAGAACTTCGGCGGCGATCCCGAGCGCGTGATGATCTGGGGTCAGTCCGGGGGCGGCTGGAAAGTCAGCGCACTGCTGGCGCTGCCGGCGGCGCGGGGTTTGTTCTCCAGCGCGGTCGTGCAGAGTGGCTCCCTGACCCGGTTTCAGGAGCGCGACGCGGCGGCGGCGGTTGCGCAGGGCTTCATCGCGGCGCTGGGTCTGACCCCGCACAATCTCGAGAAACTGCGAACCCTGCCATGGCCGGCACTCCTGGAGGCGCAGACCAAGGTTGGCGCGCAAGCCTTCATGCCATTTCTGGACGGCGAGTTCATCACCCGGCACGCCTTCGATCCTGCCGCTCCCGCAGAGAGCGCGAACGTGCCGTTGATCATCTCGACGACCCGCGACGATGCCGGGCTGTTCTTCAACGATTTCGCGCTCGACGAAGCCGGGCTGATGGGTCTTCTGCGCCAGCAGTTCGGCGAGCGTGCCGACGAGATCCGCGCGCTGTATCGCGGACACGTGCGCGCTGCATCGCCGTTCCTGCTGCGTGCACGCATCATCACC
>DAHXNV010000135.1 GCA_027365225.1 Gammaproteobacteria bacterium | reverse complement strand
CAAACCTTCATGTTTTTATTAGATCTGCGTTTATAATATAG
Source organism: Gammaproteobacteria bacterium (assembly GCA_027365225.1). GTDB lineage: Bacteria > Pseudomonadota > Gammaproteobacteria > Steroidobacterales > Steroidobacteraceae > 13-2-20CM-66-19. The sequence goes on along the minus strand of DAHXNV010000135.1, from coordinate 534 downwards.
ATTTTGCTGAGAGCAATTGTAAATAGTTTCTCACTTCGGAGAGATTCAAAATCACAGTAATTGACATTTTTTCAATATCTGCAAACATTAGAAATTCATTTTCATAGTAAAAGGTACTTGAAAATACATATTCATGCAATATTCTCCATAATATTCCGCGTTTCCAGTGAAACAACACATGCAAATAAGCAATGAAAAGATTATATCCTTATTTTTGCTAAAGATGAATACATGAAACCAGTTAAAGATAATGAAGATTCTGCTGTAAGTGAAATTATAGGTGCATTATTGCTTTTTGCAATAGGAACCACCGTACTTACAGGTTTCATTTTATGGTATGTTCCTTCTACAGGAATGACCAATGATCAGGGTTATCAATCAGCAACACAAAGTGCCTTTACAACACTTGATTCAAAAATACTCTCACCAAGTCTTGCTCCGGGAAGTGCCGTTTCACAGAGCTTCCCTTTGGGGGTAAGCGGTGCTCCACCATTTTCCTCACCGACAGATTCCAGTTTGTGTTATTCTAATAAT
>DAHXNV010000134.1 GCA_027365225.1 Gammaproteobacteria bacterium | reverse complement strand
CTCGAGTCCTTCTTCGCCCTGTTGGGCGAGGAGCGCGCGAAGAAGATCCGCCTCGTCTCTGCCGACGGCGCGACATGGATCGGTGACGTCGTCAAAGAGCGGGCGAAGAACGCGACGCTCTGCATCGACGCGTTCCACGTTTGCAAGTGGGCCTCAGACGCGCTCGACGAAGTGAGACGAGAGGTCTGGAACCAAGCACGGCAAAAGGGCATGCGGGCGTATGCGAAAGAGCTCAAGGGCTGCCGGTTCGCCCTGTGGAAGAACCCAGAGGACCTGACCGCGAAGCAAGAGCGGAAGCTCGCCTGGATCGCCAGAGAGAACCAGGTGCTCTACCGGGCCTACCTCCTCAAAGAACAGCTGCGCCTCGCGATTCGCACCAAGGGCATCGTCTCGCTCACCATGCTCGACACATGGCTCGCGTGGGCAGCCCGCTCGCGCATCCCGGCCTTCGTCGAGCTCGGGAAGAAGATCCGTCGCCACCTCTCTGGCATCGAGGCCGCGATGATGCACAACTTGTCCAACGCGCTGATCGAAAGCACGAACGCGAAGCTCCGGGTGCTGCACCGCATGGCCTTC
>DAHXNV010000133.1 GCA_027365225.1 Gammaproteobacteria bacterium | reverse complement strand
ATTTTAGCCATACTTTGAAATGAAAAAGGATAAAAGGAAAAATGTATAAGGGATATCAATGGATACAAAATTAGCATATCTGGAAGACAATTACTTAAAAGAAGCTACCGGAAAAGTAATATTTAATGAATTTACAGACTTAATAGTGGATAATTCTGTTTTCTTCCCTACTGGGGAGGGACAGCCAAACGACAGAGGAAAAATAGTCATAGAAGGGAAGGAATATGAAATTATCGATACCTGGAATGATGGTACTGGTGTTCATCTAATATCACATGACACATATCCAGAAAATATAAAGGGAAAAGATGTAAAGCAGTATATCGACTGGTCTGTTAGATATGGGCACATGAAGTTTAGAACTGCTCTGAGAATTATAACCGGTATTGCTTACAGAGATTATAAAGCGGCTAACCGGATAAACCAGACATACGATGACCAGGCATGGGTCGATTTGGAGATTCCTGAAATTAATGAAGAAATTGTAAAAAAAATTGAGATGGAAACTAATGAGATAATAAAAAAGGGCGTTAATGTTGAATTTGTATACAGGGATAGAAATTCCATACTAACAGACA
>DAHXNV010000132.1 GCA_027365225.1 Gammaproteobacteria bacterium | reverse complement strand
CTCCACATCCGTGACCATATGATGCGAAATATAGCCCCGGTCGAAGCCCATGCCGTCCACCACATCGAGCAGGGTCGCGACGGTGGCGCTGTTCTCGACCGTCACGATGCCCTGCGGCCCCGCCCGCTCGATCGCCTCGGCCACCAGCGCGCCGGTGGCGGCATCGTTGGCGGCGATGGTCGCGACCGCGCGCATCTCGGCGGCATCGCGCAGCGGCCGTGCCCGGGCGCGCAGCGCCGCGATCACCTCCTCTGCCGCCGCCTCGATCCCGGCGACCAGCTCGACCGCATTATCCCCTGCCGCCATCCGCGCCAGACCTTTCTGGACCAGGGCATCGGCCAGCACGGTCGCGGTGGTGGTGCCATCGCCGGCTTCCAGATTGGTCTGGGCCGAGACCTCGCGCAAAATCTGCGCCCCCATATTCTCGAACTTGCAGGGCAGATCGATTTCGGCGGCGATCGAAACCCCGTCGCGCGAGCCATTCGCGGATTCAACCGCACCTGGCCTGGGAACGCCTGTTGCATGTCCTGGAGATTGACAGTGCCCTTCGTGACACCCTGCCCAAAGCGACCGCGTCC
>DAHXNV010000131.1 GCA_027365225.1 Gammaproteobacteria bacterium | reverse complement strand
ATGAGATGAGATTTATCCGAAAAGAAATTATAAAACTCAGAAATTTTCTTAGGATCATTACTAGTAAAATAGTTGTTTAAATAATCCATAAGACTAAAAAAAAGAGGTTTTTCTTTTGCTTCCACCATTGATCTTTTTTTACCATTTTTGATGTTCAATCTATCTTTCAAATACTAAGGTTTAATGGAACATCATCTTAAAGTTTACCTACAAAAAAACTTGATTATCAATGAGTTTCCTCCAGAACCATTCGTTTTTTATTAATTCTATTGATTAACTTTTAAATTGAGACAATATTACATCGGCTTTACTATAACACTGGCGATTTAACTATGATTTTCACCATAATTTTTCCTGAATACCATAACTTATCCGGTCCTAACAAGAAATCTGGTCCTTGAAGGGCTGTGATATAAAAGTGAATGAATATGATTTCGTGGTTTTTCTACGAGATGATCCCAATTCTTTATAATACTCTCAGTTAATTTTTTATACCTGCCGGCATCGTTTCGTCCGGTCCCTGGCTGCTGTCGATCTTCGGCATCCTGCTCCTCGGGTTCTTCGCGCTCGGCGCTCGC
>DAHXNV010000130.1 GCA_027365225.1 Gammaproteobacteria bacterium | reverse complement strand
GCCTGGAAGGTGCTCGAGAAGCTGAACGGGGCGAAGCTGCCGCAGATCAGGTTCTTCACCCTGGGCGAGATCAACATCAAGGGCCGCATGGTACGCGCGCTGCGTCACGGGATGGCCGGAGCGCCGGGCCTTGAGATCTGGGGCTCGTACGCGCAGTACGATGAGACTCGCGATGCCATCCTGGAGGCGGGCAGGGAGTTCTCCCTGGTGCAGGTCGGCTCGCGCGCGTACGCGAGCAACACGCTCGAATCGGGCTGGATTCCCTCGCCGCTGCCGGCCATCTACACCGGCGAGGAGCTCCGCAGCTACCGAGAGTGGTCGTCGGTCGACAGCTACGAGGCGACGAACGCGCTCGCTGGCAGCTTCGTCTCCGACGACATCGAGGACTACTACCTGAACCCCTGGGAGCTCGGCTACGGCTCGTTCGTGAAATTCGACCACGACTTCATCGGCAAGGACGCGCTCGAGCAGATCGACGGCGCGACCCAGCGCAAGAAGGTCACCCTCGCGTGGAACGCGGAGGACGTCACCGACATCTTCGCCTCCTTGGTCGACGTCGAGGGTCCGGGCTACCAGTTCT
>DAHXNV010000012.1 GCA_027365225.1 Gammaproteobacteria bacterium | reverse complement strand
GAGATACCGTACTCGAGCAGCAGGTTCCTGCCGATGAACCAGGCGACGACTTCCCCAAGGGTGGCGTACGTGTAGCTGTAAGCGCTGCCCGATACCGGCAGGAACGCCCCGAACTCCGCGTAGCACAGCGCCGCCAGGCCGCTGCCGAAAGCCGCGATCATCAGCGAGATCGTGATCGCGGGCCCGGTGTGTCTGGCCGCCACCACACCCGTGAGCACGAAGATGCCCGAGCCGATCGTGGCGCCGATGCCAATGGCCAGGAGCGCCCAAACGGACAGCGTCTGCTTCAGCCGCTCGGCCCCGGAGTGCTCGGGCGTGACGACGGGATGCACGGCAAAGAGCTTGCGCAGCAGCGAATTGCTGCCCGCGGAATCGTTGTCGGCGGCCTCGTTCATGATGCGGGCAACCCCCCGGAAAATCGTTGCGGGCAAGTGTGGCACAGATGCCGCGCCCCTGCCCGGCAGGCACGGGCCGCTGTTCTGCTACAGTCCGCCCTCCGGCAGGCCCATGCTACGATTATCGGCCCGCGCGGCTTTTGGCCGCAGCCGGTCGCTCAGGTCTTGTGATCACCGAGGAGTCCTCATGCCCAGCGCCACCGCCCCGAAGATCGTCCCGCCCGCCGCAGGCAGCAAGATCACGATTCGCGACGGCAAGCTTGTCGTACCGGACAATCCCATCGTGCCGTTCATCGAAGGCGACGGCACCGGTCCGGACATCTGGCGAGCCAGCGTGCGGGTGATGGATGCGGCCGTGCACAAGGCCTACGGGCAGCGGCGCAAGATCCACTGGCTCGAGGTCTATGCCGGCGAGAAGGCGTACAAGCTGTGCAACAACTGGCTGCCCGATGAGACCGTGGCCGCCTGCCGCGACTACCTGGTTTCGATCAAGGGACCGCTCACCACACCCGTCGGCGGCGGCATCCGCTCGCTGAACGTGGCGCTGCGCCAAATGCTCGACCTGTACGTCTGCCTGCGGCCGGTGCGCTGGTTCAAGGGCGTGCCCTCGCCGGTGAAGCATCCGGAGAAGGTCGACATGACGATCTTCCGCGAGAACACCGAGGACATCTACGCCGGCATCGAGTTCGAGACCGGGACGGCCGAGAATCGCGAGTTCCTGGCGCTGTTCAAGCAGCACTTTCCCAAGGCCTACGGCAAGATCCGCTTTCCGGACAGCTCCGGCATCGGCATCAAGCCGGTCTCGCGCGAGGGCTCCGAGCGACTGATCCGCTCGGCCATCGAGTACGCCGTGGCCCACAAGCGCCGCAGCGTCACGTTCGTGCACAAGGGGAACATTCAGAAATTCACCGAGGGCGCGTTCCGCAACTGGGGCTACCAGCTCGCCGAGCGCGAGTTCGGCGACGCGACCTATACCTGGGAGCAATGGGAGCGCACCAAGGCGAGCCAGGGCGAGAAAGCCGCCAATGCCGAGATGGACGCCGCCCGGCGCGCCGGCAAGATCATCGTGAAGGACGCGATCGCCGACATCACTCTGCAGCAGGTGCTGACCCGGCCGGAGGAATTCGACGTCATCGCGACACTCAATCTCAACGGCGACTATCTCTCCGATGCGCTCGCCGCGCAGGTCGGTGGCATCGGCATCGCCCCGGGCGGCAACATCAACTACCTGACCGGACACGCGGTGTTCGAGGCGACCCACGGCACCGCGCCGAAGTACGCCAACCTCGACAAGGTCAATCCGGGCTCGGTCCTGCTTTCCGGGGAGATGATGCTGCGCTACATGGGCTGGGTCGAGGCGGCCGACGCCATCATCGCCGCGATGGACAAGACCATCGGCCAGAAGATCGTCACGTACGACTTCGCGCGCCTGATGGAGGGGGCCACCGAAGTGCCGACCTCGGCGTTCGGCGACGCGCTGATCAAGAACCTCTGAGCCGCTCGGCGCAGCCGTGGTCATCGACCGGACGGCGGACGTACTCGACTGGGCACGCAAGGTGCGGGCGCTGGCGCAGAACGGTCTCGCCTTCACCCGCGACCCCTTCGATCGCGAGCGCTACCACGAGCTTCAGGACCTGGCCGCGGCACTGCTCGCCGGCGCGCTCGAGATTTCGCTCGAGCGCGCCCAGGCGCTCTGGGATGGGGAGCACGGCTATGCGACGCCGAAAGTCGACGTGCGTGGCGCGATCTTCGAAGACGAGCGCGTGCTGCTGGTCCGCGAGCGCTCGGACGGCAGGTGGGCGCTGCCCGGCGGCTGGGTCGACGTCAACGACGCGCCCTCGGCGGCCGTGGCGCGGGAAATCCGCGAGGAATCCGGCTATGAGGCCCGCGCCATCAAGCTCGCGGCGCTCGTCGATCGGCGGCGCCATCCGCATCCGCCCGCCATCCACCACATCTACAAGCTGATGTTCGTCTGCGAGCGCACCGGCGGGGAACCGGCGGCCGGTACCGAGACCGACGCCGTGGACTTCTTTCCGCTGCGCGCGCTGCCCGAGCTGTCGACCGGCCGGATCCTCGCGCCGCAGATCGAGCGGCTCTACGCCCATCACCTACACCCCGATCTGCCCGCCGACTTCGACTGACACGGCCGCCGCCGCGATCCCGTGCCCGCAGTGAATCCGGGTAAACTGGCGGGCATGAGCCGCATTCTGATCTTTCTCGGAGCGCTGCTGATCCTGGTGGGTCTCGGCTGGCACTGGGTCCGGCGCCTGCCGCTGTTCAAGCTCCCCGGCGACATCGTCATCGACCGGCCGGGCTTTCAATTCTTCTTTCCCATCACCACCATGCTGTTGATCAGCCTGGTGATCTCGATCCTGGCGTGGATCTTGCGGCGTTGAGGCGCGCGGCCTGATTCCAGCGTCGGGGCCCGGCGCTTCGCTTCGCCCGCTATTAATAAGCGCTGGATCGGGGCTCCTGCCCCGCCCAGCGCCGTTGCGCCAAAAAGCGTGGTTTTTGGCTCAACGTCCGCCACCTGCGGCGGCGGGGCACCTCCCTGTGCCTGTGACATGTTCGTGATGCTTCATGGCTCGGGGTGAACGCAAGTCCATCGGGGACTCCTTGGGGGTGGGTTCAAGACTCGGGCGTCACTTGCATACTGTATATGTTTAGTATATACAGATGCCGTGCCCGAAAACGTATCCACCCTGCAGTTCCCGCCGCTTTCCACCGGCGGCGCGGCCCCGCTGTACCAGCAAATCGTCGAGGCAATCCGCCGCGAGGTTGCCAGCGGCCGTATGCCTGCCCTCAGCCCGATGCCCTCATTCCGTGCACTCGCGGCGCAGCTGGCAGTGAGCCTGATCACGGTCAAACGGGCCTATGAGGAACTCGAGCGCGACGGACTCATCCTGCGCCATCAGGGTCTGGGAACCTTTGTCGCTCCAGGGGGTGGGCACCGCTCCAGAGCGGAACGACGCAACGCCGCGATCGCCGCCCTGCGCAGCGCCGTGCGCGCCGGCCGGGAAGCCGGGCTCGAGGATCGGGAGCTTGTCGAGATCCTGCAACGCGAGCTGGTCGAATCACAGCCACCAACAGCGCAGAAGACCGGGGGACAGCGATGAGCATGGCGGTTGAATTGAAGCGCGTTTTCAGGAGCGTCGGCCCGGAATTCTCACTCGGACCTCTGACTCTGGCGGTCCCTCGAGGCGCGATTTATGCGCTGATCGGCCCGAACGGCGCCGGCAAGACCACCACCTTGAATCTGCTGATGGGGGCTGGATCTCCCGAGTCCGGCGAGGTCGAGCTGCTGGGCCTGCCGTCCGCCTCACGGGAGGCCGACATCAAACGCCGGGTCGGCTTCGTCAGCCCCGCGCTGGACTACTCGGCCTGGCAAACGGTCGGCAGAGCCATTGACTTCGTACGCAGCTTCTACCCTGACTGGGTGCCGTCGCGCACCGAACGGTTACAGGCGCTGTTCGATATCCAACGGACGCAGCGGATCGCCGAGCTCTCTTTCGGGCAACGGACCAAGCTCGCGCTGATACTTGCGCTCTCGCGGGAATGCGACCTGCTGATTCTCGATGAGCCTACGGTCGGATTGGACCCGGTCTCCAAACGTGCGTTATTCGTCGAGCTGCTGCAATTCATGGGGGACGAGTCGCACAGCATCGTGATCTCCTCGCACCAGCTCGCCGACGTCGAACGAGTCGCCGATCACGTGGCGGTGCTCAATCGCGGCAAGATCCTCATCACAAGCCGCATCGACCAACTCCTCGATCGCTACCGTTTGCTCGAACTCGCCACTCCGCACTCGCCGCGTCCCGGACTCGAGGGCGTGACCGTCCTCGAGGGTCACGAGGGCCGCGCAAGGATTCTGCTCGATCTGCGCGCCAATACGCCGGCGTCGCTGCTCCAGCAGGGATGGGACATCATCTCCAATACGGCCCTGACGCTCGAGGAGCTTTTTCTGACTCTGATCCAGGTCGACGAAGCGCGGCGGCCGTGGCGGCCACGCTGACAGGCAGCATGAACCGACATATCATCAGACTCCTGGTCCGACATCTGCAGGCCTCTGGAGGCGTCTGGCTGCTTGCCGCCCTGGCCCTGCAATTTTTCGTGACCAGTGCGGCGTGGGCGCTCCATGGCCGACAGGAGCTGCTTCCCGGAGTGCTTCTGCTGGCGATTGCAAGCACGCGGTCGGCACCGGCCCGCGGCCTGCTGTGGCAGACATTGCCGCTCTCGCGACGAGAGATCGCCCTCGCCAACTGGTGGGGTGCAACGATCCTGCCCGGACTCACACTGAGCTGCGCATTGTTGCTGGCCATTGTGAGCAATCACAGCGAGGGCTGGACCGTTCCCCCAGCCTCGGCGGTCATCCTGCAGCTTGGCGGGATCTGGTCGGCATTCGGGTATACCGCCTGGCTTCCCTTGACGACGCGGCTCAAGGTCCGATTGCGCGCTGCACCACGCCTAATTTTGACCTGGAGCATCCCGCTGCTCGCAGCGTTCTACGGTTACCCGCTCGATCCTCGCGCACGCACCGCCTGCATTGCAATCATGGCGATCGGATGTGCGCTTTTGCTGCTGCCGTTCCTGCGCGCGAACACGGGCCGCGCCATGCCGGCGGAAACCACACCGATCATCCATCCGCGGCACCAAAACGCCGCAACCGCCTTGGGAACCGTTCCATCAGGTGGACGGCAGATCATGTCAATCGCGACGACGCAGGCGGCAATGATGCTCGTCGCGGGACTCGGCGGAGCCTGTCTCATGAGGCTGATCTATCCCCAGGCCACGGCGGTGCTGCTGTGGGCATTTCTCCTCACCACGGCGCTATGGTCAGTCCTCGCCGCTCAACGATGGACGCGATCCTTGTGGCTCTGGCGCTGCCTACCACTGCCGATGGGTCGCGTGTGTTTCGTGCTCCATGCTGTGCAGCTGCTCCCCCTGATCCTGACGATGAGCGCGGCATGGGCGATCGGGTACCTCGCTCCACACCACGCGCTCCCAATGCCCGCATGGCTACCGCCAACCATCGTTGCGATCGTATGCCTGGCGAATATTCACGCGCGGAAGGTGACACGCCGAAACCGCGAGGCCCAATGGGTCCGATATCCGCTGGCCTCGTCGACCGCGATCGCCTATACGAGCATTCTGGTTGTCATTCAGACCCAGACCGCCGCCAAGCAGCTCGATTGGCTGCCGGCGCTAGCATGGGCCATCGCCAGCTTGTTCCTCGTCGGCGGTTTCCGGATGACGCTGATGGAGTTACGATCCGCAGACGGCTTCGGCAGCGTCAATGGACTGCCTTGACGGGTCATCGTCCAGGCAACGCTCGATAGGGGCGCTGCAACCGCTCTGGCGCGCCGACACTCGGGTCCGCACTTCAATGGGCATGTTGGGTTTCCCCCGGGCAAACTCGAGCCGCCGATACGCGGACCCTCAGGCGCCCGCACGGCCCTCCCGCTCGAGGAATTCCCGCAGGCGCGCGGCGGCCGCATCGAGCGTCGCATCGCGCTTGGCGATGCACAGGCGCACGAGCGACAGCGGCGGCGGCTCGGCATAGAACGGCGACAGCGGAATCGACGCAACCCCCGCCTCGGTGAGCAGCCGCTCGGCGAACGCGGTGTCTCCCGGCGGGCCGAGCGCGCTGAAATCCAGGAGCTGAAAGAAAGTCCCCTGCGCGCGCGGCAGCCGCAGCGGGCCGCCCGCGAGCGCGGCGCGCAGCCGATCGCCCTTGGCGGCGAAGAACGCCGCCAGATCCGCGCCGGTCGCGGGCCGTGCCGCCAGATACTCGGCGATCGCCCACTGCAGCGGATGCGCGATACTGAAGGTATTGAACTGGTGCACCTTGCGCAGCTCGCCGGTGAGCTCCGCCGGCGCAACGGCATAGCCGACCCGCAGGCCGGTCGCATGCAGCGTCTTGCCGAACGAGAACACCGCCAGACTGCGCGCGCGCAGCTCCGAGTGCTGCAACACCGAGGCGTGCCGGCGGCCGTCGAACACCATGTGCTCGTAGACTTCATCGGCGAGCACCGTGATCTGGCGCCCCCGGATCAGTTGCGCCAGGGCGTCGAGGTCGGCCGATGTCGCGACCGTGCAGCTGGGGTTGTGCGGCGAGTTGATCAGAATCAGCCGGGTGCGGGGACTCAGCGCTGCGCGCACCCGGTCCCAGTCGTAACCGAAGGCCGGCGGCGCCAGCGGCAGGCGGATGCAGCGCGCACCGGCGAGCCGTACCGCGGGCTCGTACGCGTCATAGGCCGGATCGAACCCGATGACCTCGTCGCCGGGGCCCACCACCGCCTGGATGCCCGAGTAGATCGCCTCGGTCGCCCCCTGGGTGATCGTGATCTCGCTGCCCGGATCGGCAGACAGACCGTAGAGCGCCGCGAGCTTTGCGGCGATTCGCTCGCGCAGCGCCGGCAGACCCTCCATGGGCGCATACTGGTTGTGGCCCCCACGCATGGCGCGCTCGACGAGCTGCGCCAACAGAGGATCGATGTCGTAGTCGGGGAAGCCCTGACCGAGGTTGATCGCGCCCAGGGACTCGGCACGGCGCGAGATGACCGTGAAGATCGTCGTGCCGAGCTCGGGGAGCTTGCTGCGCGCACTCCAGCTCATCTTGACCGGCTGGCCGGCGCGGCCGGTCTCAGGCATCCGCTTCCGCGGCCGCGAGCGCCGCGCCGATCACCCCGGCCTGGCCGCCGAACTGGGCCGGCTCGATGCGCGCTGGCGAGTGCAACAGCGGCGCAAAGTCGGCGAACCGCTCGCTAATCGCCCCCCCGAGAATGAACAGATCCGGCCAGAACAGCGCGTGCATGCGCTCCAGATACACGTTCACCCGCTCGATCCAGGCCCTCCAGTCGAGGCTCTGCAGGGTCTTGACGTGCGCCGAGGCCCACTTCTCCGCATCCATGCCATTCAGTTCCATGTGCCCGAACTCGCTGTTGGGAAACAGATGCCCCCCCGTGAACAGCGCCGAGCCGATCCCCGTGCCGAAGGTGAGCATGATCACCGTGCCGGCTTCACCGCGCCCGGCGCCGAGGCGCACCTCGGCCAACCCCGCCGCGTCGGCATCGTTCAGAAACAGCGCCGGGCGATCGAGCGTCCGACGCACCAGCGCCGCCCCGTCGGCGCCGATCCAGGCGTGATCCACATTGGCCGCGGTGCGCGCGCGTCCGTGCTTGACCACGGCCGGGAAGGCGAGGCCGATGCGGCCCTGCGCTTCGGGCAAGCGGGCCGCGAGCGAGGCGATCACCGGCATCATCGCCGCCGGCGTCGAGGGTTGCGGCGTCGGCGCGGCGATCAGCTCGCCGAGCAGCTTCCCGGCCGACACGTCCACCACGCCGGCCTTGATCGAGGACCCACCGACATCGATACCCAACATCTTGTCCATCATGCTTTGCTCGCGCCCGTATTCTGCTGCAGGGAATGGCCGGCGCGTCCCGGTGCGCAATGATGCGCCGGGCGCGCGGCGTCGCGAGTATTGCGGCAACCACGGCCCCGCGCAAGATTCGCGTCACGGAGCAGACCGACTCAGACGTTCAAGAGCAGATGCTCGCGCTCCCAGGAGCTGATTACCTGCAAGAACACCTCGTACTCGGCCTCTTTGACGATGGTGAAGGCCGACACGAACGACTCCCCGAGCAGCCTCACCAGCGCGGTGCTGCCGCGCAGCGCGCGCAGCGCCTCATCGAGCGAGCGCGGCAGGCCGAACGGCAGCTCGTGCGCGCTGCCGGAGATCGGATCGGTGGGCTGCAGCCCCTCGATCATCCCCAGGTAACCGCAGGCGAGCGATGCCGCCAGCGCAATATACGGATTGGCATCCGCGCCGCAGATGCGATTCTCCACGCGCCGGTCCTGCGGCCCGGACATCGGCACGCGCAGCCCCGCGGTGCGGTTGTCGTAGCCCCAGTGAACGTTGATCGGCGCCGACAGATACCGGGTCAGGCGGCGGTAGGAGTTGACGTTGGCGCAAAACAGCGCCATGGCCGCCGGCAGGTACTTCTGCAGACCGCCGATGTGGGCGAAGAACAGCCGCGAAGGGCTCCCGTCGGGATTGCTGAACACGTTCTGGCGTGTCTGGATGTCGACCACGCTCTGGTGGATGTGCATGGCGCTGCCGGGCTCCTTGGCGTGGGGCTTGGCCATGAAAGTGGCGTACATCTTGTGCCGCAGCGCCGCCTCGCGCGCGGTGCGCTTGAACAGGAAGACCTGGTCGGCCAGATCGAGCGGGTGCCCGTGAATCAGATTGATCTCCATCTGCGCCGGGCCGTCCTCGTGGATCAGCGTGTCGATCTCGATGTCCTGATCCTCGCAGAACTGGTAGATGTCGTCGAACAGCGGATCGAACTCGTTCACCGCCGCGATGCTGTAGGACTGACGCCCCGGCTCGGCGCGCCCGGAGCGCCCGACCGGCGGACGCAGCGGATAATCCGCGTCCTTGTTCTGCTCGACCAGGTAGAACTCCAGCTCCGGCGCCACGACCGGCTCCCAGCCGCGTTGCGCATACAACTCAACGATGTTGCGCAGCAGGTGGCGTGGCGCCATGGTCACGCGCTGCCCGTCAGCGTAGAAACAGTCGTGAATCACCTGTGCGGTCGGCTCGGCCGCCCACGGCACGCGCCGCACCGTTTTCGGGTCGGCCTTCAAGATGATGTCGATCTCCGCCGGACTCATCGCCTGGGCGGTATCGGGCGGATAGTCGCCGGTCACCGTCTGCAGGAACACGCTCTCGGGCAGGCGCATGCCGCCGTCCTCGGCGAACTTCGCCGCCGGCATGATCTTGCCGCGCGCAATGCCCGCCATGTCGGGAATGATCGCCTCGACCTCGGAGATGGCGTGATCCCGGAAAAATTGACCCAGCTCACTCACCATCAGGTATGCCTTTCAATGCGCGCGCGAGCGCGCGCGACAGGCCGCGCCGAAGGCGGCAAACAGCGCGCGCGAGAGGGGGGTTTCCCGGGCTTTCCACTCCGGATGCCACTGCACCGCGAGCGCGAACCCTGGCGCCGCGGCCACGCGGAAGGCCTCGATCAGGCCGTCGGTCGCCCGTGCCTCGACCACCAGCCCTCCGCCCAGTCGTTCGATCCCCTGCCAGTGCAGGGAATTGACCCGGACCCGCTCGACACCGGCGAACTCGCGCAGCAGGCCATCCGGCTCGAGCGTGACCTCGTGTGCCGCTCCGTACTGCACCTCGATCGGCTGCGTCTCGTCGTCGCGGTGATCCAGGTGCCCCGGCACCTCATGCACGCGCTGATACAGGCTGCCGCCGAAGGCCACGTTGATCTCCTGGAAGCCCCGGCAGATGCCGAGGATCGGGACACCGTGGGCCACCGCCTTGCGGATCAGCGGCAACGTGGTGGCGTCGCGATCCGGGTCGTGCAGCGTGCCGGGGGCGCTCGGCGGACCGGCGTAATGGTGCGGCTCGACGTTCGAGGGACTGCCGGTGAACAGCAGCCCGTCGAGCCGCTCGATGAGCGTCTCGAATCCCAGCGCCTCGGCGAGCGGCGGGATCAGCACCGGCAGCGCATCGGCCACATCGAGCAGCGCACGGGCATATTTCTCCGCAGCCGCGTGAAACGGCTGCGGGCCGATCATCCGGCGGTCGGCGAGAAGACCTATGAGGGGGCGCACTGATGGCATGGACGTGGCGGCTATTATAGGAGCATCACCATGCCCGCCACCCATGCCCGCTCGTACTATGCCGCCTCGGTTCACGTTCCCGCCCCGAGGCCGCCGCTTCGCGGCTCCGAGCGCGCCGCGGTCTGTGTCGTCGGCGGGGGGATCGCCGGTTGCTCGGCGGCACTGCATCTGGCCGAGCGCGGCTATTCGGTGGTTCTGCTCGAGCGGCACCGGATTGGCTGGGGCGCCTCCGGCCGCAGCGGCGGGGAAGTCCTGCACGGTGTGGCATGTGCCCAGGAGACGCTCGATCGGCTGATCGGCGCGGACGGCTCGCGGGTCGTCTGGGAGGTGGCGAGCGAGGCGGTCAGTCTCACCCGCGCCCTGATCGAGCGGCACCGCATCGAGTGCGATTGGACCGACGGCTATATGCTCGCCGCGCTCAAGCGCCGCCACGACCGTGAGTTGCGCGCTCATATCGAGGCGCTGCAGACCCGATTCAACTATGGCACCGTTCGCTACGTGCCCGGCGATGAGCTGCGGGCCACCCTTGCCAGCCGCCGCTACCGCAGCGCGATGTTCGACGCCAACGGCGCACATCTGCATCCCCTGGCCTACACATTGGGACTGGCGGAAGCAGCCGAACGCGCCGGGGTACACCTGTTCGAGGGCACGTGCGCCCTGCAGGTCGCACCCGGCCGGGTGCACACCGAAGCCGGCGAGGTGCGCGCCGACCATGTCGTCCTGTGCGGCAACGCCTCCCTCGGCCCGGCCGCCCCGGCGCTTGCCGCCAAGATCATTTCCGTTGCCGCCCACGTGATCGCCACCGAGCGGCTCGGCGCGGCGCGCGCCACCGCCCTGATCGCCAACGGCGCGGCGGTCAGCGACATGAACTGGGTACTCGATTACTTCCGCCGCACCGCCGATCATCGGCTGCTGTTCGGCGGCCCGATCAGCTATGGCCGCGGCGCGGACGTCGACGCCCGGGCCGCGACGCGCAAACGGCTGCTGCGGGTCTTCCCGCAGCTCGCCGATGCGCGCATCGAGTACGCCTGGAGCGGACTGCTCGACCTGACCCAGAACCGCGCGCCGCACTTCGGCCGGCTGCTCCCCGGCGTGTACTTCGCGCAGGGGTTCTGCGGCCACGGCATCGCGCTCGCGGGCATGGCCGGCAAGCTCATCGCGGAGGCGATCGCCGGACAGGCCGAGCGCTTCGACGTGTTCGCGCGCATCCCGCACCGGGACTTTCCGGGCGGCCCGCTCGCGCGCCGCCCACTGCTCGCGCTGGCGATGATTTACTACCGGCTGCGGGACTTGCTGTAGGAGCACAAGCCCATCACGCAGCCCGCGGTTCAGCAGGCCGCACGCCGCCCCGGCCGATCGCACCCGATGCCGCGCGCCGAGTCCGCCCGCCAGCTGCCGAGCGGCTCGCCTCCGCGGTTTCAACCGACCAGCGGCGGCGACAAACCGAGCCTCTTACTCGGCACCCGGTCTGCGCGCCGCGGACCGCATGGGCGGTCCTTGCGTGATCTCTTCGATCCCTGGCTCTAGTGCTTGGCCGGCTTCATCATCGCATGGTGGTGCGCCAGACCGAGCTTCGCCAGCGTCGCCTTGTCCATATGACCGCTCGCCGCGAGGCCATGGGATTGCTGAAACGCCACAAGAGCCTTCTTGGTCATCGGGCCCCAGTTGCCGTCAACTTTCAGATGTGCGCCATGCATGTCGAGCGCATGCTGGACCTTCATCACCCAGGCCTTGTGCGCCGCAGGGGACCACATGCCCTTCTTCATCATGGTGTGGTGGGCCCAGGCACCCTGATGCGCGGAGGCCGTCACAGGACTTGCCATCGCCACGGGAACCACCGCCAAAGCAAACAGCGCCATCGCGCCGATCCATAATTTCTTCATGGGTTTCTCCCTACCGTTAGGATTTCCAAACTCAAGAAATGTCTTCTCACCCTCTATCCTACACCCGAGGAGGCGCCCTGTAGCTCAAAAATTGCAAGATTTCACAGCAAGCTGCAGCTCGACCTGGAGTTGATGTTGGCGGGCACTGGAATCCATCTCCTAACCAAGGCCGCGCGGCTTGGCGGTGGTTCCAGGCCTGAAAGTTGCCTCGGCCGGGAGATGTCTCCTGATGGAGACAGTTCTCGATCCCTCACAGCAACTCGGCGATCTGCACGGCATTGAGCGCGGCGCCCTTGAGGAGCTGATCGCCCGCCACGAACAGCGCGATCGAGCGGCCGCTCGGATCGGACAGGTCCGCGCGGATACGGCCGACCAGAATCGCATCGGTGCCCGAGGCGTCCGTCGGCATGGGGAAATAATTGCGTTCCCGATCGTCGACCAGCTTCACGCCCGGGGCGGCGCCGATCAGGTCACGCACCGTGTCCGGCGTGATCGGCCGCTCGCACTCGAAGTTGATGGCGATCGAATGCGCGCGCAGCACCGGCACACGCACGCAGGTCGCCGTGACGCGGATGGACTCGTCGCCGTAGATCTTGCGGGTCTCGTAGAGCGCCTTCAGCTCCTCCTCGTTGTAGCCATTGTCCGGATTGACGGGCGAGTTGTGGCTGAAGAGGTTGAAGGCATACGGGTGCGGCAGGACGTGCGGCGTAAACGGCTGCTGCTGCAGATAGGCGCGGGTCGCCTCGCGCAGCTCCGCCATCGCGGCGGCGCCGCCGCCCGAGGCCGCCTGATAGGTCGAGAGAATCAGCCGCCTGATCGGGTTGCGGCGGTGTATCGGCCACAGCGGCGTGATCGCGATGATCGTCGAGCAGTTGGGATTGGCGATGATGCCGCGATGGGTCTTGACCATCTGCGGATTGATCTCGGGCACGACCAGCGGCACGGCCGGATCGCGCCGGAACGCCGAGGAGTTGTCGACCACGACCGCGCCCTGCTGCACCGCGAGCGGCGCGAACCGCTTGGAGAGGGCTCCGCCGGCGGAAAACAGCGCGATATCGACGCCACGAAACGAGTCCTCGGCGAGCGCCTCGACCACGAGCGGCTCGCCGCGAAACGTCAGCGTCTTGCCCGCCGAGCGCTCCGAGGCAAGCAGGCGCAGCTTCGCGAGCGGGAACGCGCGCTGCTCGAGGCAGCGCAGCAGCTCGACACCGACGGCCCCGGTGGCACCGACGACCGCGACCACCGGCGAGGCGCCGGCCGAACGACCAGATGACATGTGCAGACTCCGCTCCATAGGCTCAGAAAAAACGAAGGCCCCGACGGTCGCTTCCGGCGGGGCCTGTGGGTGTCTTCGCGACTGTCGCGCGTCCCTAGCGCACGCGCATCTCCCCAGCCCCACGCCAGGGCGTCTTCAGGGTCTGCGTGCGCTTTTTCACCGGGAACATGCTGGCCTGGAAGCTACCGTAAGCGCCGCGCCCTGTAAAGACCGCCGGGGCCACCGGGGCGGCGCGAGCCCCGAGCCCCCCGAAACGTGACCGCGGGCACGAGAAACGGCACCCGATCTTGGTAAAACCCGCGCTCAGGCGCGCCCCGATACCGATCACCCGGCAACCCGCCGCCGCGGGCGCCGGCCGGAGATTTCGATGAATGCAGCCGCAGATCAGGCCCGAATCCCCGACTGGCTGATATCGCAGCCGGTCC
Organism: Gammaproteobacteria bacterium; assembly: GCA_027365225.1. GTDB lineage: Bacteria > Pseudomonadota > Gammaproteobacteria > Steroidobacterales > Steroidobacteraceae > 13-2-20CM-66-19. Next base: position 46,345 of record DAHXNV010000012.1, on the reverse strand, counting down.
GTACCGGCGCGACGGTACGCCTCGCGCAGATCATCGGTGCGCTGAGCTACGCCCTCGACCTCACCGAGGGCCAGCCGCCCGGACACTGTCTGCGCGGCTGCTGGATCGGCATGCACACCGGTCGAATGCTCGGGCTCGACCCGCCGGGGCTGTCCGACCTCTACTACACGCTGCTGCTGAAGGACACCGGCTGCAGCAGCAACGCCGCGCGCCTCTGGGAGCTTTACGGCGGCGATGAGCTGCGCACCAAGCACGACTTCAAACGGGTCGACTCGCAGAGCCTGCTGCAGCTGGCCCGCTTCGTGCTGCGCCACGCCGGACCCGGCGAAGCGCTGCGCGCGCGCGTCAAGCGGCTGGTGAACCTGTACCGCAATGGGGATGCGCTCGCCACCGAGCTGGTTCATACGCGTTGCGAGCGGGGTGCGGACATCGTGCGACGGCTCGGCTTCAGCGCAGCGGTCGCCGCGGGCATCTTCAGCCTGGACGAGCATTGGAACGGCAAGGGACGGCCGCAGGGCCTGCGCGGCGACTCCATCCCGATCGGCGCGCGCATTGCGCTGCTCGCCCAAGTCGTCGATGTCTTCAACACCGTCGGCGGCGAACGCGCCGCCGATACCGAAGTGCGCCGCCGCACGGGCACTTGGTTCGATCCGCAAGTCAGTCGGGCGTTCTTCGCCGTCGCGCGCAGCCCAGCGTTCTGGTCGGGCTTGCGCCCGGAGGGACTCGAGGAGCGCGTGGTGGCGCTCGAGCCCGACGCGAGCACCGTGCTCGTCGATGAGCCGCGGCTCGACTCTATCGCGGAAGCGTTCGCCGACATCATCGACGCGAAGAGCAGCTTCACCTACGGGCACAGTCAGCGCGTGGCGCGTTACGCCGATGCGATCGCCGCGGAACTCGAGGTACCCGAGTCCCGCCGCCGCTGGTTGCACCGCGCCGCATTGCTGCACGACATCGGCAAGCTGGGCGTCAGCAACGGCGTTCTCGACAAGCCCGGCCGCCTCGATGCCGAGGAATGGGCCGCCGTGAAACGCCATGCCCGCTTCACCGAGGAGATCCTGGCGCGCGTGAGCGTGTTCAGCGCACTGGCGCCGATCGCCGGCGCGCACCACGAGCGGCCGGACGGCACGGGCTATCCGAAGCGTCTGGCCGGCGCGGCGATCCCGCTCGCGACCCGCATCATAACGGCCTGCGACATCTTCGATGCCATCACCGCGGCGCGCCCCTATCGGGCGGCGATGCCGCTCGAGCGCGCGCTCGAGCTGATGGAGCGCGAGCGCGACACCGCGATCGACGGACGCTGCCTCGAGGCGTTGAAAAGGACTGTGGCCGCCGGGGAGCGCACCACGCCCTGAGGCCTGCCTGCGCCGCCCGGCCCGGCAAGCGCGCAACTGCGCTCAGCGCGCGCGCAGCTCGAAGCAGCGGTGAATGCGCGGATTGCGCTCGAAATCGCGCGGCAGCGTCGCCGCGCAGATATCACTCACCCGGTAGCGCACTGCGACCTCGGCGTGCAGCTGGAAGCGCTGCGCGTTGGTCGAGAACACGAGCACTCCCTCGGGAGCGAGCAGCTGCATGCACTGCTCGATCAGCGCGCCGTGATCACGCTGGATGTCGAGCACACCCTGCATGCGCTTGGAATTGGAGAACGTCGGCGGATCGAGAAAGATGAGATCGAAGCGGGCCGGCTCGCCGGCCGCATCACGCAACCACTGGCGACAATCGGCCTGAACGAGACGATGCGGGCCGTCCTGCAACGCGTTCAACCGCAGATTGCGGCGCGCCCAATCGAGGTAGGTCCGCGACAGATCGACCGAAGTGGTCGCGACGGCCCCGCCGGCGGCCGCGTACACGGTCGCGGTGCCGGTGTAGGCGAAGAGGTTGAGAAAGCGCCGGCCGCGGGCCGCCCCGCGCAGCCGCTCACGGGTGAGGCGATGATCGAGGAACAGCCCCGTATCGAGATACTCCTCGAAGCTCACCTCGAATCGCAATCCTCCTTCGGTGACGACCGGGTTTTGGCTACCGAGCGCGTCGCTGCGCGACTCGTCCTTGCCATACTGCTCGCCGCGCCGGGTACGCCGGCGTGTCCGTACCCTGATCCGCTCGCGCGGCACGCCGGTCACGCGCGGCAGACTCGCCAACACCTCCCCGCGCCGCCGGCGCACCGCCTCGGGGTCGATGTCCCCCGGAGCGGCGTACTCCTGCACGTAGAGCCAGCGCTCGAGCGGGTCAAGCGTCTCGTACTGGTCAATGGCAAAGGCATACTCGGGCATGTCGGCGTCATAGAGGCGATAGCACGAAACCGCCTCGCGCTCGGCCCAGCGCCGCAGCTGCCGCAGATTCTTCGCCAGCCGGTTGGCGAACATGCGCGCGCCGGGCGTCTCGGCGAGCGGGCTGTCCGGCCGCGCCAGCGAGCCCGGCGGGCGCAGGCTGCGCGGCTCGACGCTCATGCGCAACAGCCGACATTCGATCGCGCCGTTCCACACCGAGTGGGTCCGTGCGGCACGAATCCCCAACTCCATGCCGAACTGCGGCGCCCCGGTCAGCACCGCCGCGCGCCAGCCCTGGAAGTGCTCGCGCAGCACCGCGCCGAGCTCCCGATGGGTCGCGCGCGCCCGCTCGAGATCCATCAGACGTACCCCGTACGGCGGGTTGGTGCACACGAGCCCGGTGCCCGACCCCGCCGGGCGTGCCGCCCGCAGAGGACCGGTCTCGAACTGCACCCATTCGGCAATGCCGGCCCGCTCGGCGTTGGCGAGAGCGGCGCGCACGGCCGCGCGGTCCAGGTCCCCGCCCCGCAGCATCGGTGTCGCCGGCGCGCGCTCGAGGCAGCGCGAACGGGCGGCCTCCTGGACCGTCCTCCACAGCTGCGCATCGTGGCCGCGCCAGCCGAGGAAGCCAAAATACGCGCGGCCGAGGCTTGGGGCGCGCCGCGCGGCGATCAGCGCCGCCTCGATCACGAGCGTTCCCGAGCCGCACATCGGATCGAGAAACTCCGCCCCCTCGGCCGCGAGCTGCGGCCAGAGACTGCGGATCAGCACGCCGGCGGCCACGTTCTCCTTCAGCGGCGCCTCGCCCGCCTCGCCGCGATAGCCGCGCCGGTGCAGGCTTTCCCCCGAAAGATCGACATAGAGCGTGACGGTCGTGCCGTGGGCATGCGCATGCACGCGCACATCCGGACGATCCAGCGCGATGCTCGGCCGCGCGCCGCTCGGTGCGCGCATGGCATCTACGATCGCGTCTTTGAGCTTGAGCGCGCCGAAATGACTGTGGGCAATGGTGGGATGGCGCCCGGTGAACTCGCACGCCAGACTCGCCCCGGCACCCAGGTGCTCGCCCCACGCGACCGCCCGCGCCGCGGCGTAGAACGATTCGGTGTCGGGCGCCTCGAAGTGCGCGATCTGCAGCAGCACGCGATTGGCGAGCCGCGACTCCAGGCAGGCGCGATACGCCGTCTCGAGCGTGCCGGCAAAGCTCACCGCCGCGGATCGCTCGCGCACCGCCTCGGCGCCGAGCGCGGTGAGCTCGGCGGCGAGCAGATCGCCAAGCCCGCGTGGCGCGGTGGCCAGGAGTGACAGGGGGCTCACGTCAGGCGAGGCCGGCACGGATCGCGCGCGGCGCATGGTGGCTGAAATTCAGCTGCATCAGTCATTAGAGTCCTGCCCCCACACGTCTTCATGCCGTTCCAGACAGCACTTGCCGTATCTCGGTCCTTGCAAGCCTTGGTGCTTTCAAGGACCTTTGGGCCGGTTCGCGGTTCTTCGTGGGGCGGCGCTGAGGCGGGTGAACGGTTACCCGTTCGCTGCCTCCGCCGCGCAGGCTACTCCCCGCGCGTAACTTCCCGCCCGCTCGGCGGTAGGCACGTTGTTCGTGCGACTGACATTATATCCAGGTGCGCGAGCCGGCGCAAGTGCGGAGTTCGAGCGTCTGCGGCCGGCGCACATCCCCCGCTGCGCAACGTCCTACCGCCCCCACGGACAATTCAGCGTCAGTCCCGACCCTTCTCGTTGCATCCCCTCAAGACTCAAGGCTCGCTTTGCCACAACCGTGCAGGAAACCAAAGCGGCGTTGACGAAGGAGATCATATGTAGTAACGTGTATACAATAGTTGATGTTGCCCTTCACCCACGGGGGTCGCCCATGACCATCACCACCCTATCCAGCCGGGAGTTCAATCAGGACACAAGCCGGGCCAAGAAAGCTGCCGCCAAAGGGCCGGTGTTCATCACCGACCGGGGCAGGCCCGCCCATGTGCTGCTCAGCATCGAGGACTATCAGCGTATCATCGGCAAACATCGGAATATCGTTGACGCCCTGTCCATGCCAGGACTCGCGGACATTGAATTTGATCCGCCCCGCTTGCGTGAACTCGCCCGATCAGCCGATTTCTCGTGATGTTCCTGCTCGATACCAATGTCATTTCCGAGCTGCGCAAGGCTGGAGACGGCAAAGCCGACGCCAATGTCGTCGCCTGGCTGTCCGGCGTGGATTCTACGAGCGTCTACCTCTCCGCCATTACCCTGATGGAGATTGAACTCGGCATCCTGCGGATCGAGCGGCGCGATCCGGCTCAAGGCGCCAGGCTTCGCACTTGGATGGATCAGCACATCCTGCCTGAATTCGCGGAACGAACCCTGCCGCTCGACACGGCCGTGGCGCTTCGCAGCGCATCCCTTCACGTTCCCGACCCGCGCCCCGAGCATGATGTGTTCATCGCGGCGACCGCCCTGACGCACGGCTTGACGGTCGTGACCCGAAATGTCGCCGATTTCACGCCACTCGGCGTGTCGCTCTTGAACCCGTGGGACGTTTGCCAATAGTTCCCCATGGAGTCGCGTTCACCCCGAACCATGAAGCGTCACGAACGTCTGACAGGCACAGGGAAGTGCCCCGCCGCCGCAGGTGACGGACATTGAGCCAAAAACCACGCTTTTTGGCTCAATGGCGCTGGGCGGGGCAGAAGCCCCGATCCAGCGCTTATTGCTTGTTAATGACCTCCCCCTCAAGAACTCAGAACTCGCTTTACCACAACCTTGGCCGCCGGCGGCTCCTGGACAAATTCCAGAAAGTCTCCTAGCCTTCAGGATCTGCCCACCCGGGATCAGATCCACTGACGGAGGAGCCCCCCGTGACCTTCACACTCCCCTCGCTTCCCTTCGCGCCCGGCGCCCTTGCCGCCCGCGGCATGTGTCAGGAAACACTTGAGCTGCATCACGGCAAGCATCATCAGGCTTACGTCACTGCGCTGAACGGTCTGGTGGAAAAGAACGACGCCCTCAAGGGCAAGAGCCTCGAGCAGATCATCACCCTGGCCCACGGCCGCGACGATCTGGTGGGGGTCTTCAACAATGCCGGCCAGCACTGGAACCACAGCCTGTTCTGGAACTCCCTCGCGCCGAACGGCGGCGGCATGCCCGGCAGCCTGGAGAAGAAACTGACCGGCGATTTCGGCAGCGTCGAGAAATTCAAAGAGGAATTCAAGGCGGCGGCACTCGGGCAATTCGGCTCGGGCTGGGCCTGGCTGATCCTGGACCGCAATGGGCGGCTGAAGGTCACCAAGACGGGCAATGCCGGCACACCGCTCGCCACCGGCGAGGGCAAGGCGCTGCTGGTGCTCGACGTGTGGGAACACGCCTACTATGTCGACTTCCGCAATCGGCGGCCCGACTTTACCGACAATTTCCTCGCCCGCCTGGCCAACTTCGAGTTCGCCGCCGCACAGCTCGCCGCCGCCTGAGCGGCGCTCGTCCACCCCCGCGCAGGCGCACCGCCCCCCGGGCGATGCCTGCACGGGGCGAGCGTTCATCGGCCCGCCGCGGCTACCCACAGCTGCAGCGTCAGACCGAAATGTGCACCGGCCGCGCAATTGAGATTGCTGCGGACGATCTTCACGGGCAGGGATGCGAACAGCGTCGCGCGGATCTGGCGCAGCAGCTGACACTCCGAGGCCGTAAGCCGCTTCGGCCTGCCCGGACCGATGACGATCCGCCGGCGCACCGCTTTCAGCGTCGCCCATTTCACAGCCTTGCCGCGCAACACTCTGGGCATCTGGAACTGCACCTGCACGCGCGGGGAGCGCAGGTCCCCCGAGGGCGTGCGGCTGCACCGATACGGCAAAACGTTCAAACTGGCATACGGTGTCTTCAGGCGCGCCAGAAGGTCGTAAAAGACATACCACAGCTGGTCGCACGTATAGGTGCGCGGCAGATTGTCCAAGTCCACGATCATGTCGTAGGTCCGCCAGAGCGCGGGCCGCTGCGGTCCACGGCCGTGCGCCGCGCCAGCCCATGCGCCCACCGGAAGTGTCGCGAGGAGGCAGACCAGCATCATGCTTCGCAAGCGGTTCATTGCGTGAATCTCCGGCCATCCAGCACCCGCATACCTTGACCTTCAGCCGGCACGTCCGGTTCCCCGCGCCCCGGCGGCTCACGGAATCGGCGCAGGCCCCCGCTCGTGCATCACCAGATCGAGCCGCTTGCGCCACGGGTCGCGCTCGGCCACCGGTCCCTGCTCGGTGAAATTCATCAACCGATCGGTGCGGCCATGATAGCGAGGCCAGGCGGGCTCGCCGGCCGGGTCCGGCCGGCCGGTACGCGCGAAGGCCACCCAGTAGCGGTGCATCGCCCGCGCCATCGCCTCATCGGCCGCGGAGGTTCGGGCGCCATAGTGGGCACGGACGGTATCGAATACGTACGGAATCTCGCTCGCGTGCGGCGCGCCGGTAGTCCAGATCTTGCGCATCGCGGTGGCGACGTAGGAGAACCGGTACTCGTACACAGGCTGGCCGCGCGCCGCAAGGATGCGCGCGATGGCGCGCGCCGGCTCGAGCATGCAGCGCGCCCCGCCGATCTGCGCCGAAACCTGCGCCAGCGTGCGCTTACCGTTCGGGTCGAACGCCGCGCGTGCCTCGGCGGCGTAGGGCCCGAAGCTCGCGAACAGCGAGGGCAGGGATTGCTCGGGCATATCGCCGAGATCGGCGCTGTTCGTGCCGATCATCACCGGCACACGCGCGCCCATGCCCTTGGCATACTCATCGACGGCGGGCCCGAAATACAACAGGTCGTCCACCACCGGACCGCCGACGAAGGTCTTGTCGCGCGCCTCGGTCGCCATGTTCAGCCCATCGAGCACCCGCTGCGCAGGCAATGCGCGCAGCGCGGCCAGCGCGCGCAGGCCCTTGCCCGTGACGCCGAGGTGGCGCGCCAGAGCCACACCGATCGCCTCGGCCGAGTCCGCTGCGCCGGCCAGAGGATGCCGCGGCAACAGCACCCCGCCGCCGCCGCCGGACTCGATGATGGCCTTTTGAAACAGCCCGCGGGCACGCGGCGAGATCAGCAGGGCGTTGACGGACATGCCACCGGCTGACTCCCCGAAGATCGTGACGTTGTGGGGGTTGCCGCCGAAGGCGGCGATGTTGCGGCGCACCCAGTGCAGGGCGGCGATCTGGTCCATCAGGGCGAAGTTGCCCGCCGGCAGGCCGCGGCGCACCAGCGCCGGAAACGCAAAAAAGCCGAAATTGCCGAGCCGATAGTTGAAACTGACCAGCACCACGCCGTCGCGTGCGAATGCGCTGCCGTCGTAGACCGCCGGCGATGTACCGCCATCGACGAATCCGCCGCCGTAGATCCACACCATCACCGGCAGCGGGGCACGCGCGGCCCTCCTCGGACGCCAGACGTTCACGAACAGGCAGTTCTCGCTGGGGCGCGTGCGCAGCGGGGCCATGTCCCCGGGAGTGGGCCGCTGCATGCAGTCCGGCCCGAACTTCAGCGCCGGCCGCACGCCGTGCCACGGCTTGGCCGGATGCGCAGCCGCCCAGCGCAGCGCACCCTCCGGAGGCGCCGCGTACGGAATGCCCTTGAATGCAATGACGCCCTGCGCCACCGTCCCGCGCACCCAGCCGTATTGCGTCTTGACCTGCAGCGGCGCCTGCGTGGCCCGCACGCCGGCTGCCGCCAGGCCGAGGGTGAGAACCCCGAGCGCGCCGAGCGCGCACCGTCGCGTGACCCTGATCATCATGTGGCCATTCTCCTCAGTTTACGCCCCGCTGCCGCGGCCCGCCCCGCGCGCCGCCTAGTGCGATGTGAAGCCGCGGCCGGCGAAGAACTCGCGCATCGTCCGCATGCCCGGGGCGAGATCCAGATGTTTGCGCGCCACCCAGGCGTCATTGAAGTACGTCGAGGCGTAACGCTCACCCTGGTCGCACAGGATCGACACCACCGACCCCTCGCGCCTCTGCGCGACCAACTCGGCGATCAGCTGGGCGCAGGCCCAGAGGTTGGTGCCGGTCGAGCCCCCGCACAGCCGCCCGAGCCGCTCGCTCAGCACGCGCGCCGCGGCAATGCTGTCCGCGTCGCGCACCGCGATCATCCGGTCGACGACCTGGGGAATGAACGACGGCTCGACGCGCGGCCGGCCGATGCCTTCGATGCAACTCTCGCAACGCTCGACCGTGGTGACGCCGCGGTCGGCGAAATGACGATGGAACACCGAGCCCTCCGGATCGCTCACGCAGATCTCGGTGGCGAAATGATTGTAACGCACGAACCGCCCGAGGGTCGCCGAGGTACCGCCGGTGCCGGCGCCGCAGACGATCCAGCGCGGCACGGGATGGCGCTCGCGGGCGAGTTGCTGGAAAATCGACTCGGCGATGTTATTGTTGCCGCGCCAATCGGTCGCCCGTTCCGCGTACTTGAACTGATCCATGTAATGGCCGCGCGATGCGCGCGCGAGACTCTCCGCCTCCCGATAGACCTCGTTCGGATCGTCGGCGAAGTGACACTCCCCGCCCTGGAACTCGATCGCGGCGATCTTCTCCGCGGCGGTCGAGCGCGGGACCACCGCGATGAAGCGCAACCCGAGCATGCGGGCGAAGTACGCCTCGGACACCGCCGTCGAGCCGCTCGAGGCCTCGACGATCGGGGTATCCGGTCCGATCCAGCCGTTGCACAACGCGTAGAGGAACAGCGAGCGCGCCAGCCGATGCTTCAAACTGCCGGTGGGATGGCTCGACTCGTCCTTCAGATACAACTCGATCCCCGGATAGTGCGGCAGGTCGATCGGGATCAGGTGGGTATCGGCGGAGCGATTGAAGTCCGCCTCGATCCGGCGGACCGCCTGGTCCGTCCAGTCCCGGTGCGCAGGATGAGTGCTCGGCATGGCCCCGAACCTAGCATGATCCTCTCCTCGGCGGGGAATTTGACGCCGATCAATCCCTCCCGCGGCCCCCTCGCTATCCTGCACGCTCACCGAGCGCGCCGCGCCGGTCGGACCTTTGCACCATGCGCCTGCTGCTGATCAATCCCAAATCGCCCGAGAGCTTCTGGAATTTCCACTGGGCCGTGAGCGAGATCCTGCCGGGTAAACGGGCGGTGAATCCGCCGCTCGGGCTCGCCACGCTCGCCGCGCTGTGCCCGCCGCACTGGCACGTGCGCATCGTCGATGAGAACGTCGAGCCGCTGCCGCTTGACCCGCAGGCCGACCTGATCGGCATCGGCGGCATGGGCGTGCAGTTTCCGCGCCAGCGCGCGCTGCTCGAGTACTACCGGGGACTCGGCCATTTCGTGGTCGCCGGGGGCAGCTACGCCTCGCTGTGCCCCGAGCAATACGCCGGGCTCGCCGACACTGTGATCTGCGGGGAGGCCGAGCGCATCTGGCGACGCTTCTGCGCGGACTTCGCCGCCGGCTCGCCGCGCGAGCTGTACCGCGAGGAGGACATGATCGATCTCGGCGAGTCCCCTACGCCGCGCTTCGATCTGCTGCAGCTGTCGCGCTACACCACCGCCACGCTGCAGTTCTCGCGCGGCTGCCCCTATCTGTGCGAGTTCTGCGACATCATCGTGATGTTCGGCCGCAAGCCGCGCCACAAGCGACTCGAGCAGATCGCCCGCGAGCTCGATGCACTGCGCGTGCTCGGGGTGCACAAGGTGTTCTTCGTCGATGACAACCTGATCGGCAACCGCGCCGTCGCCAAACAGCTGCTGCGCTTCCTCGCCGAGTATCAGGCCCGGCACGACTACGCCTTCAGCTTCGGCACCGAAACCTCGCTGAACCTGGCCGAAGACGCGGAGCTGATGCAGCTGATGCGCGCGGCGGGTTTCCGCTGGACCTTCATCGGCATCGAGTCGCCCGACGAGGCCAGCCTGCGCGAGATGCGCAAGGTGCAAAACATGCGCGCCGACCCCCTCGCGGCCGTAGAGCGCATCCACGGCCACGGCATCGAGGTGATGGCCGGCTTCATCGTCGGATTCGACAACGACACCGTCGCGACTTTCCAGCGGCAGTTCGACTTCATCGCCCGCTCGGGAATCCAGGCCGCCATGATCGGGCTGCTGCACGCCATGCCACGCACGCCGCTCTACGAGCGCCTGCGGGCCGCCGGCCGGCTGCGCACCGAGGCGAGCGCCGGGGACAACACCAAGCTCGACACCAATGTCGAGCCGCTGAACATGAGCCGCGAGGAGCTCATCGGCGGTTACCGGTGGCTGCATCGGCGGCTGCTGGCGGACGATGCGATCGCCCGCCGCATCATCAACAAGCGCCGCTCGCTCGGACGGCCCGCCGGCCCAATGGAATACGGCGCGCTCGGCGGGCTCGCCATCCTCGCGCGCCTGTTGTGGCGCGGTATCCTGCCCGGCGGAGCGCGGCGCCACTGGCACTTCCTGCGCAGCGTGCCCTGGCTCACTCCCTGGCAAATACCGCTCGTGGCCGGCGACTGGATCGTCGGGCTATCGATGCAGGATTACGCCCGCCGGCACCTCGGCTTCGAGGCAGCGCCGCCCCGCCGATCGTTGAACCGGCGCGTCGCGCGCCTGACCCGCATGCTGCGCCGCTCAGGCAGCGGACAGCTCTCCATACACTCCCGCGCCGCCGATGACAGCGTGCCGGTCCTCGCGCTCTCGCTGCGCGGGCTGTCGGGATTGCGGCTGCGCAGGATGTGCACCGAGCTCGGCGCGCTGCTGCTCGAGACCCCGGCGCGCCTCACCCTGCGCTTCGAGCACGTGAGCCGCGCGGATGTGCCCCGCGTGCGGCGCCTGCTCAGCCGCCTGCGCCGATTCGCCGACCGGATATCGATCGAAACCGGCGCGCATGTGCCGCCGCTGCCGAACGCGTGGGCCTTCCGCCTGCAGCTGCCCGGGCTCGCGATGTCCGAGGACGCGGCGAGTTAGGCCCGGCCGAGCGCGGCGAGCGCCTCCGGCCGCAGCACCGTCACCTCGCGGGCGCGCACCCGCACCCAGCCCTCTCGCGTGAGCGCGCCGAGCGAACGGCTGACGGTCTCGAGCGTAAGGCCCAGATGGCGGGCAATATCGCGACGGCTCATGCTGAGGCGGAATTCCGTGGGCGACAGTCCCCGCCGCGCCAGCCGCTGGGACAGGTCCGCCAGGAAGCGGGCCACGCGGCCGCGCGCATCGCACAGATTGAGCTGACCGCGCAGCCGCTGGGACTCATCGAGCGCCCCGCCAAGCAGCCGCAGGATCTCGCGCCGCACGCCCGGGAGCTGCTCGATCAGCGCCTCGAGCCCGCGCATCGGCATGCGGCAGTATTCGAGCGGCTCGAGCGCGGTCACCTCGCACGTGTAGACACCGGCGGCAAACCCTTCCAGTCCCACCGCCTCGCCCGGCAGCACGAAGCCGTGCACCTGCTCGAGCCCCTCCAGCGTGACGCTGTGCGATTTGGCCGAGCCGCTGCGCACCACCAGCAGCGCGTCCATGCGCGCGCCACAGCGCACCAGCGCCGATCCGGCCGGCAACGGCCGGCCGCGCTCGACGGCGCGCTCGAGCGCGCGCGCCTCGGCGAGCGGCAGATGTCCCGGCAGACAAATGGGCTGCAGCGTGCACTCGCGGCAGCTGACGCAGGCCGGCAGGCTGGCTCGCTTGGCGTGCGATCCGGTGTTCATAGTCATAAAGGATAACGCTGCATCGGCCGCGGCACATGCGGGTTATCCGCACTTGACATCGGTCAAATTCCCGCGGTGGCGGCCCGTTACCATCGCGCCATGAATGCCTCGCCACCCGGATGGGCGCTGCTCGCCGATCTCAATCCGCTCGGACCCGTGTTCGTCGGCGTGTTCAACCACTGCACGCGCGGCCTGGGACTCGCGCAGACCTTGGAGGAGCTCGAGGGCAAACGGGTATGCGTGCGCGCCACCGACCTGCCGCTGACCATGATGCTGGTCGTTCGCGGCCGCAGGCTCGCGCTCGCCGCCGCGGGTGCCACGCCGCATGTCACGCTGCGCGGCCGTTTGATCGATCTGGCGCGACTCGCGGCGCGCGCCGAGGATCCGGACACCCTGTTTTTCCAGCGCCGATTGAGTTTCGAAGGCGAGACCGAGACCGGGCTGGCGATCAAGAACGCGCTCGATGCGCTCGAGTGGCAGTGGCCGCCCGCAGCGCGCGGCCTGGTACCGCAGACTCTGGCAACAGCCGTGCGCGCGGCCCTGCGGCTGCTGCCCCGCTCCCCCTTCGCGCCATTCGAGCCACGCCGCACCGCGGGTCACGCCGAGCCCGAGCCCCGCTCCGCGCGCAGCAGGCCGCTGCAGTAGCCGCCCGGCAGGGCGCTCGGCGGACATTGCGCGCCCCCCTCGCCGCCGATCGCCGCCGCGAACGCCTCGATCACCGCTGTAAACGGCACCGCGGCCGGGGAGTGCGGCGAGAGGCGCACAATCTCCACGCCCGAATGCCGCAGCGCGTCCACGACACCGATCAGATTGCGCACCTGCGCGGACTGGACCTGGATGCCGTTGAGCGCGAACAACGGCTCGCGCTCGCGCGTGTACAGCGTCAAGCCATCATGATCCTCGCCGCACACGAACCCGCAGTCGTCCTTGTTGCGCCGGCGGACGCGGGCGCTGAAGCAGCGCGCCGAGAAGGCCAGCGGCATCCGGCCGTACGCGAACACCTCCGACTCCAGGCCCTCCGGCCGCTCGGCCAGCAGCGCGCCGACGGCCGCAGGGTCGAGCTCGAGCGGCGCCACCCAACGGCGCGCGCCGAGCGCCGCGAGCAGCCGCAGCGTCTTGCCGTTGTAGACGTTCAGATGCGGTCCGATGACGAACGGCCGGCCGCCGGCGAGCTGCACGGCCGCCATGTCGTTAGCCTCGATGGTCACGGCGTCGGCCACGATGCGCGCGAGCGCGGCCAGCTCCGACTCCGCTTCCATCAGCGCCAGGGTCGAGACGATGACCTCCTTGCCGGCGGCGGTGAGCTCGCGCGCGATCGCGGCCCACTCCGCGCGGCCGAGCTCCCGCCGCTTCGAGCACACCACTTCGCCAAGATACACGCAGTCGACCGGCTGGGACGCGAGCTCGCGGTAGAACGCGAACACCTGCGGGCGACTCCAGTGATAGAGCAACGGGCCGACTGACAGCTTCATTCTCGCGCGCCTCTATTGCCAGGGTCTGTTGTACGCCCCGAGCGTGTGGGTACGGCCCTCGGCAAGCCGCTCGAGAGCCGCCCCGCAGGCGGCCGGCGGACGGTAGTTGCCCGGGTCGCGCCGGCAGCTGTCGAGCGCAACCCGCAGCGCGCGGGTCACCTGCGCCACGTAGGCCGGGCTGCGTTGACGGCCTTCGACCTTGATGGCGCTCACTCCGGCGGCGAGCAGCTGCGGGAGCAGCTCGAGCACGCTGAGGCTGGCAGGTTCCTCCAGGGCGTGCATGAGCGCGCCGAGCGCCTCGAAACGCCCCTTGCACAGGGTCGGGTAGCCGGCCGGCTCGTGCGGCGCGAATTCATCGATCAGCACCCCGCTGAGGCGCGCCTGGCGGCCCGTCGGCCGCTCCTGCCAGCGCACCGCATGGGCCGGCGAGCACACCCCGTGTGTGTTGGGGGACTCACCGGTCACATGCGCCGAGAGCGCGCAGCGTCCCTCCACCATGATGCACAGACTCCCGAATCCAAACACCTCGATCTCCATGCTCACCCGCTCGATGACACGCCGCACCTGCGCCAGGGACAGCACGCGCGGCAACACGGCGCGGCGTACGCCGAAGCGCTGCTGATAGAACTCGAGCGCGCGCCAATTGCTGGCCGAAGCCTGCACGGACAGGTGCCGGTTGAGCCCCGGATGGCGCTCGGCGGCGTAGGCGAGCAGGCCCGGATCGGCAAGGATCACCGCATCGGCTCCCGCGCCGGCGGCCGCATCGACCGCGGCGGTGGCGGCGGGCCAGCGGTTCGGCTGGGGATACACGTTGAGCGCGACGAAGACGCGCGCGTGGCGCTCGTGGGCGTACTCGATGCCGCGGCGCGCATCGGCGAGGGAGAAATTCAGGCCGGGGAAATTACGCGCATTGAGACCGTCGCGCAGACCGAGATACACGGCATCGGCGCCGTTGTCCACGGCAGCATGCAGGGCCGGCAGCGTTCCGGCCGGACACACCAGCTCCACTCGGGGCTGCTCAGGCATCGCCGATGCACTCCTGCCACAGCGCATCGACTCGCCGCTCGACCAGCGCGTCGAGCCGGATGGGACGGCCCCACTGCCGGGCGCTCTCGGCGCTCCATTTGTGCGTCGCGTCGAGCCCGAGCTTCGAGCCCAACCCGCTCACCGGGCTGGCGAAATCGAGGTAGTCGATGGGAGTGTGCTCGAGCAGCAGCGAGTCACGCGCCGGATCGACGCGGGTCGCAACGGCCCAGATCACTTCCTGCCAATTGCGCACGTCGATGTCCTCGTCCGTGACGATCACGAATTTCGTGTAGGTGAACTGGCGCAGGTAGGACCAGATTCCCATCATGATGCGCCGGGCATGGCCGGGATACTGCTTGCGGATGCTGACCACGGCCAGGCGGTACGAGCACGCCTCCGGCGGCAGATGAAAGTCGACGATCTCGGGGAATATGCGCCGCAGGATGGGCACGAACAGCTCGTTCAGCGCCAACGCCATCACCGAGGGCTCGTCGTGCGGCGCGCGTCCCATGTAGCTGCCCTGGTAGATCGCCCCGGAGCGCAGGTGCAGCCGCTCGAGCGTCACCACCGGGAAGGGCGCCTGCGAATTGTAGTAACCGGTGTGATCGCCGAATGGTCCTTCCAGGGCGGTATCGCCGGGCTTGATGAAGCCCTCCATGACGATCTCCGCGCCGGCCGGCGCGTCGAGTCCGCTCACCTCGCAATGCACGACGGCGCTGCGCTCCCCGCGCAACAGGCCGGCGAACTCGTATTCCGAGAGAGTATCGGGAATCGGCGCCGCCGCGGCCAGCAGCGTCGCCGGATCGGTGCCGATGGCGATGAGCACCGGAAACGGCTCGCCCGGCCGGTCGGCCTGCCAATCGGCGAAATCGCCGGCCCCGCCCCGGTGCGCCAGCCAGCGCATGATCACCCGGTTGGGGCCGATCACTTGCTGGCGGTAAACGGCCACGTTCTGGCGCGCCTTGCGCGGGCCGCGCGTGACCACCAGTCCGAGGGTGATCAGCCGAGCGGCATCTTCGGGCCAACATCGCTGGATCGGCAGCCGGGTCAGATCGATCTCGGCCCCGCCCAGGGTGTATTCCTGAAACGGCGCGCGCGGGAGGCGCCGCGGCGCGACATGCGCGAGCTGCGCGAACTGCGGCCAGCTCGCGAGCGCCTCGCGCACATTCGCCGGCCAGTGCGGCTCTTTCAGCGCCGCGAGCAACTCGCCGAGCTCGCGCAGCGAGCCGGCCCGCTCACGCCCCAGGGCCGCCTCGATCCGGCGGGGGTGGCCGAAGAGGTTGCCGAGCAGCGCGTGCTCGGCGCCGGCCGGCCGCTCGAACAGCAGGGCCGGACCCTGGCGACGCAGCGCCCGCAGACAAAATGACGTGCTCTCCAGCTCCGGGCTTACCGCGCGGCTGACGCGGCGCAGATCACCATGAGCCTCCAGGTGCGAGAGGAACGTGCGCAGATCGTGAAATGCCATCGCGCGGCACGCTAACGCGGGACGCGCCGGGGAGTTTGATTCCCGTCAATTTTCCGGCGGTGAAGCGGCGCGCGACAGCGCGCCGGGCGGGGACAACACGGCCTGCGCGTGCCCACCGCGCCGCTCAGGGTCGGCCGCGAGCCTCTGATGCACGTCCGCGGCGGTCACACGCCGTACGCGGCCATGCGCCGCCTCGATGCCCTTCCGCAGCGCCACCGGGTCGGCCCGGGTCGGCCCGCGTCGGCGCGGCTCAGGCGTCGCGCTCGCGGGCCAGATAGTCATCCACGGGAAGGCGCGCGACGAGGCGCCCGGCGTCCATCACCGCCACCTCGTCCACCAGTTGGGCCAGTCCGCTCAGCCGGTGGGTGATGAGCAACATCGTCCGGCCGCGCGCGGCCGCCGACAGCGCCGCATACAGCTCCCCGACGGTGCGCGCATCCAGGCCTTCGGTCGGCTCGTCGAGCACCAGCACGGGCGCCTCCTGCAGCAGCGCGCGGGCGATGGCGATGCGCCGCGCCTCGCCGCCCGAGACCAGCACCCCCGCTTCACCGAGCACTGTGGCGTAGCCCTGCGGCAAGGACGCCACGAATGGCTCCAACTGCGCCAGACGGACGGCACGCTCGATCCGGTCGGTACCCGCCTCGGGCGCCGCCAGCAACAGATTGTCCCGCAGCGACAGGTTGAACAGCGTGGTGTGCTGGGCTATCACCGCGATCTGCCGGCGCAGCACGTCCCCCTGCAGCGCCGCCAGCGGCTCGCCCCCGAACAGCACGCGTCCGGTCTGCACCGGGTAGAGTTTCAACAGCGCCGCGAGCAGCGAGCTCTTGCCCGCGCCCGAGGCCCCGACCACGGCGAGCCGCGCGCCCGCGGGGAGCGTCAGGTCGATCCCATCGAGCGCCCAGCGCGCGTCCTCGGCGTAGCGCAGGCGCACGTCCTCGAACACGATGGCGGGGGCTGCCGGCAACGGGACGCTGGTCCGCGGCTCGAGGAACGGCGGCGGCGTGTCGGCCAGCTCGAACACCCGCGCCGCCGCGCCGAGCGTGGCATGCCACTGCGCGAGCGCCTCGGGCAGCGGACCGAGCACTTCAAATAGCGCGAGCGTCAGCAGCGAGAGCATCGCCAGCTCCGCCGGCGGCAGCGCGCCACCGCGCACCGCCGGCACCGCGATGATCAGGATGGCGAGCAGTGTCAGTTGCGCGAGCGCGCCCGCCAACCCTCCACCAACGGCCCGCAACCGCTCGATGCGGCTGCGCCGCCCCCCCAGACGCTCCGCCAGCGCATCGATGCGCGCGGTGTGCGCGGCCACGCCCCCCCAGGCGAGCAGATCCTCGTGTCCGCGCAATGCATCGAGCAGCAATCCGCGCAGCATGCCGGCCTCGGTCACCGACTGCGCCGCATCGCGCTGTGCCCGCCGCCGTGTCCACAGCGGCAGCAAGACTGCGCCGATCATGACGCCAAGCAGCAGCACAGGCGCGGCGGCCGGCAGCACGAGCACGCACACGACGAGCGCCATGAGCACGGACAACAGGGCCACCGCCGCCGGCACCAGCACGGCCAGATAGAAATGCTCCAGCGCATCGATGTCGGCGCGCAGGCGCGCGAACAGCTCCCCGCTGCGCAATGCCGCGAGGCGCGCCGGCGCGAGCGGGATCAACCGCCGAAACAACCAGGCGCGCAATCCCGCCAGAGCGCGCAGGGTCGCCTCGTGCGTCACGACGCGCTCGCCGTAGCGCCCGCCGCTGCGCGCAATGGCGCAGGCGCGGATGGCCGCGGCGGGCGTGTAGTAGTTGATGGCCGCGCCGGCGGCCCCGGCCAACGCCATCGCCGCAATGAACCAGCCCGACACCGCCATCAAGCCGATGGCCGCGAAGGCCGCGAGGAACGCGAGCGCCGCGCCGCCGGCCATCCATCCGCGGTGCAGATCGAGGACCGCCAGGAGCCGGCGCACCGGGGCGCGCGCCGCCGCGCCGCCGGACCCGTTGCGCGCCCCGGCCGGGTCGGCTTGCCGGATCGCCGGTTCGGGCGGCGCCGCCTGCGAGGCGCTCATGACTGCTCCGCCTGCAACAGCGCAGCATACGCGCCGGGGGCGCGCGCCAACTCGCTCGGGGGACCCTGCTCGAGGATGCGGCCCCCGCTCATGACGACCACCCAGTCGGCAGAGCGGGCTGCGCTCAATCGGTGCGCGACCAGAAGTACCGTGCGCGAGGCGGCGACACCGTGGATGAGCGACTCCACCGCGCGCGTGCTGGGGGCATCCAGATGGGCGGTGGGCTCATCGAGCAGCCAGACCGTCGCCCGCTCCCGCAACAGTGCCCGCGCCAGCGCCAGGCGCTGCAACTCCCCGCCCGAGAGCCCGAGTCCGTGCTCCCCGAGCGGGGTGGCCCAGCCCCGCGGCAGCCGCGCCAGCACCGGCGCGAGGCCACTACGCTCGGCGGCGCGCTCGAGCGCGGCGGCATCGGCCTGCGGCGCGGCGAGCAGCAGATTGTCCCGCACGCTGCCCTCGAAGACGTGCGCCCGCTGAGGCACCCATGCCACGCGCGCTCGCCACTGCTGCGCATCGAGCCTCGTCAAGTCCACCCCGTCGACGCGGATACAGCCACTGTCCGGCGCCGCGAAGCACAGCAGCAGACTGAGCAGCGTGCTCTTGCCGGCGCCGGTTGCCCCGACCAGGGCGGTCACGCGCCGAGCATGCAGCACGATGCTGCAGTCACGCAGCGCCGCGGTCCGGCCGCGATGCGCATAACAGACGCGGTCGATGGCGATCTGCGGCGCCTCCGCCATCGCCACTCGGGCCGCCCGCGGCCGCGCCACCGGCGCCAGCTCAGCGAGCGCCGCGAGCCGCTGCGCCGCGGCCAGCGCGTCCATACGCGTATGGCGCAGCGCACCGAGCGCCCGCAGCGGTAGATACAGCTGCGGCGCGAGCAGCAGCACGAACAGGCCGGCGCGCAAAGGCAACTCGCCCCACAGGAGGCGGAAACCGATCAACACCGCGACCATGGCGATACTGACCATCGCGAAAAACTCGAGCACGAGCGCCGAAAGAAACGCGATGCGCAACACCTGCATCGTGAGCGTGCGATACGCCTCGCTCTGCTCGTCCAGGTGTTGCGCGAAGCGGTCGGCGGCGCCGAGCAGGCGCAGCGTGACGAGGCCGCCGAGCGCCTCGATGAATGCCGCCCCGAGCCGCCGCAGTTGTGCGTACCGGCGCTCACTGGCGTGCTCGGCGGCCTGTCCCACGAATGTCATGAACAGCGGGATCAGCGGCGCGGTGAGCAGCAGGATCAGACCCGAAAGCCAGTCCGCGGGAAACACGAACAGCAGCAGCAACGCCGGAATCAGGACGGCGCCGAGCGCCTGCGGCAGGTAACGCGCGAAGTACGCCTGTACCGCATCGATCCCCTCGACCAGCTGGGTGATCAGATCGCCGCTCGCCTCGGCGCGCAGCCGATACGGCCCGAGCGCCTGGGCGCCGCGCAGCACTCGCCCGCGCAGCGAGTCGGCCAGGCGCTGCGCCGCTCGCTCGGCCGTGTCCCGGGCGCCGACGCTCAATGCGAAGCACACCGGCGCGAGCAGCAGCAGCGCCACAGCCTGCGGCCACAGGCGCGCCAGCGGCGCGCGCCTCAACAGAGCCTCGGCGAGGATCCCTGACAGCAGCCACGCCTGCGCCACCAGCCCCAGCCCCTGCGCTGCCGTCAGCAGCGCGACGCGATGCAGCGGGCGGCGAATCTCCCGCGCCGCGCGGCGCAGCCAGTCCTTGCCCGCTCCGTCGGCCTGCTGCGCCGGCGGGGTCGTGGCCAGCCCCGGGGACGAGGCGTGCTCCGGCGCGATCAGGACGGCCCGCGCCCGGCGGCGGCACTGGCTTCCTGCGCATCGAGCAGCGCGCCGCCGGCGGCGCTGATCAGCACCAGCATGGCCGTGCCGATCAGCCAGGCGAAGTACCAGGCCCCCTCGGCGCCGAGGATCGCCGCCAGGATCGTGACCACGACGGCAAGGACCATGAACAGCAGGAAATAGAGGAATGTGCGCATCGATCCGTCCTCAATAAGCATGCTCATCGCGCGCGATCTTCTCGGCGCTGACCTTGCCGCGCATCACCCAGAACGCCCAGCTCGTGTACCAGAGGATCAGCGGCACGAACACCGCGGCAAAGCCCGCCATCCACAGCAGCGTGTCCTTGCTCGAGCTCGCGTTCCACAGCGTCAGGCTCATCGACGGATCGGCGCTCGAGGGCAGCATGAACGGAAACAGCGCCGCCCCGGCCGTCCCGATCACCCCGATCCACGCCAGCGCGCCGAGCCACCAGCCGAGGTGCGAGCGATCCGCCCGCGCCGCGAGCCACGCGCCGGCCATGCCCCCGAAGCCCGCGAGCGGCGCGAGCCACAGCAGCGGATGCACGCCGAAGTTCGTCAGCCATGCCCCCGGGATCCTCACGACACTCTGCTGCAGGGGCGTCTGGGGCACGCCCGGCCCGGGACTGCCGACCAGCCGGTAGCCCGGCATTGCGTGCACCCAGAAGCCGCCGATCGCAAACAGCACGATCGCCGCGCCGGCGGCCCGCTGCACCACGGCGCGGGCGCGTTGGAACAGCGCGCCTTCGGCGCCGTTCATCACCCTCAATGCGCCCATCATCGCCGCGAGCGACAGCGCGAGCACGCCGGTCAGCAGGGCGAAGGGGTTGAGCAGCCCGAGTAAGCCGCCGGTGTAGAACGATGTCAGGTCCCACTCGAAGTGAAACGGCACGCCGCGGAACAGATTCCCGACGACCGCGCCGAACACGATCATCGGCACCGCGCCGCTGACGAACAGCACCCAGTCCCAGGCGTTGCGCCAGGCCGGCCGCTCGATCTGACTGCGATACTCGAAGCCGAGCGGACGCATGATCATGGTCCACAGCAACAGCAGCATCACCATGTACAAGCCCGAGAAGGCCGTCGCGTACAGCAGCGGAAAGGCCGCGAAAATCGCCCCGCCGCCGAGGACGAACCACACCTGATTGCCGTCCCAGTGCGGCCCGATGATGTTCAGCGCCACGCGCCGCTCGAGGTCGGTGCGGCCGACGTAGCGCAGGATGGCCCCGACGCCCATGTCCATGCCGACCATCACCGCCAGGCCCATCAGCAACACGCCGAGCAGCAGCCACCAGATCACTTGCAGGGTCGCATAGAGTCCCATGGTTCACCCCTGCGCCTTGGCGCCGTACGCGGCCGCGGGCACCGTCGGCCCCGCAAGCATCCCGTGCCCGCCGGGCTCGGCCGGCCCGAGCCGGATCGCGCGCACCAGCAGGTACAGCTCGATGACGATGAAGATCGAATACAGCCCGAAGAAACCGATCAGCGAGAAGACCATGTAGGCCACGCTGTGTCTCGAGGCGCTCATCCACGTCGGCAGGACATCGAACACCGTCCAGGGCTGGCGGCCGAGCTCGGCGACCAGCCAGCCGCACTCGTTGGCGAGAAACGGCACCGGGATCATCCACACCGCGGCCTTGAGGAACCACCGCTTGCTCTGCACCGTGTTGCGCAGTGAGTACAGCGCGGCCAGCACGAAAAATGCCAGCATGAGCAGGCCGAGGCCCACCATGACGCGAAACGACCAGAATACCGCCGCCACGGGCGGAATGGCGCCGCGCGCCGCGGCGCGCACCTGCGCCGGGGTTGCCTGGCTGACATTGGGCGCATAGCGCTGCAGCAGGAATCCGTAGCCCAGATCACGCCGATGGGCAGCGAATCGCGCCAGCGCCGCCGCATTGGTGGGATCCCTGGCGAGCACGCGCAGGGCCTGCACCGCCGGGATACCCCGCTCGATCCTGCGCTGCGCCTGCCGCTCGAGCGCATCGATGCCGAGCACCGTGCCGTCGAGGGAGTGCGTGACCAGCAGCGACAGCAGATCCGGCACCTGCACCATGCCGTAGTTCTTCTGCGCGCTCTGGCTCGGGAACGCGATGAGATTGAACGGCATGGGCGCGGACTGGGCCTTCCACAGCCCTTCCATGGCCGCGAGCTTCGTCGGTTGCACCCGCGCGGCGACGAAGCCCAACGCATCCCCGAGCGTGATCACGCCGATGGTCGCGAGCACACCGAACAGCGCGGCCATGCGCAACGAGCGCTTGGCGAGCGGCACGTGGCGCTCGCGCAGCAGATAGAAGGCGCTGACGCCGGTAACGAAGACCGCCGCCGTCACGTAACCGGCGATGCTCGTGTGCACGAACTTCGACTGCACGTCGGGGCTGAAGATGAGCTTCTGGAAGCTGGTCAGCTGCATGCGCATCGTGACGGGATCGAAGGTCGCGCCGACGGGATCCTGCATGAAGCCGTTGGCCACCAGGATCCACAGTGCCGAGAGATTCGAGCCGAACGCCACCAGCCAGGTGACGGCCAGGTGCTGTCCCTTGGACAGGCGCTCCCAGCCGAACACCATCAGACCGACGAAGGTCGATTCCATGAAGAACGCCATCAACCCCTCGATGGCGAGCGGCGCGCCGAAGATGTCGCCGACGAAGCCGGAATAGAACGACCAGTTGGTACCGAACTGAAACTCCATGGTCAGACCGGTGGCCACGCCCAGCGCGAAGTTGATCATGAACAACTTGCCCCAGAACTGCGCCATCTGCTTGTAGATCGGCTTGCCGGTCGTGACGTACACGGTCTCCATCGCCGCGAGCAGAAAGCTCAGGCCCAGCGTGAGCGGTACGAACAGGAAGTGATACAGCGCGGTGGCCGCGAACTGCACGCGGGACAGATCGACCACGGTTCCGTTGATCATGACTTTGACCCTCGACTCGTGTCGCCCAGGCGCCCCGCCGCCGCGGCAGGCGCGCCCGCTCAGCCACCGCGCCCGGCCCGGGCAATCCGGGGCCGCCCGATCATGCCACAATGACACCGGACGGCCCGCGCCTCGGCATCGACCCGAGCGATCCGGCTGCGGGCCCGGCGTGCCGGCCGGCGCGTCGTGGCGCAGGATGGAAGGGTAGTACACTGGCGCGCCGGCGGAAAATGCGGATCGCCGCAGCCGGGGGCGCGGAAAGTGCCGACTTGCGCTGCCGCGCGCGCCGCAGCGCCAGCAAGTGCTTGAAAGCCGGCGGGTTCTCCCGGAGAATCCTCCGGGACCACATGGTCCTTGCCTGCGGCGGAGCGTGCCTCGACCCGCGGTCCGATCCGGCATCGGGGGCCGCGGCGCGGTCAGCTGATGAACGATACATCCACCGAGACCGATACGCTCGAGCAACTTCTGGTTCGCACCGGAATGCGCGACCGCGCCGCGTTCGCGCGGCTCTATCAACAGACCGCTCCACGCCTGTTTGGCCTGTGCGTGCGGCTGCTGCAGGAGCGAAGCGAGGCCGAAGACGTGCTGCAGGAGGCATTCGTCTCGGTGTGGCGCCGCGCGAATCACTACAACCCCTCGCTCGGGGGCGCCAATACCTGGCTCACCGCCGTGGTCCGCAATCGGGCGATCGACCGGTTGCGCCAGAGGCGCGAGACGACCAACGTCGATCCTCTCGAGTTCGAGCGTGTGCCCGACGCGAGCGGCGGACCCGCCGCGCACGCCATGGCGAGCGCGGACTATCTGCGCCTGGAGCGTTGCCTCGAGCAGCTGGACTCCAAGTACAGCCGTGCGGTGCGTGCAGCTTTCTTCACGGGAGCAACGTATAAGGAATTGGCGGAACGTGGCCAGGTGCCGCTCGCCACCCTGAAGAGCTGGATCCGCCGCGCCCTGCTGCAACTGCGCACGTGCCTCGAGACATGAACACTCCCGCCGACGACGACCCGGGCGACCTGCGCTACGCCGAATACGTGCTCGGCGTGCTCGATGCCGATGCACGCGCCGCGGTGGAACGGGAGGTCACCGCGGATCCGCACGCCGCGGCGGCCGAGGCGCACTGGCGCCGGCGTCTGTTGCCGCTCGCCGAGGAAATCGGTCCCGAGACGCCCCCGCCGCAACTCTGGGCGCGGATCCGCGCGGCCCTGGAGTTCGACGCCCCCGCCGACACCCGCGGCGGCTGGTGGGAAAACCTGCGGCTGTGGCACTGGCTGACATTCGGGTCCGGTGCGCTGCTCGCCGCCGCATGTGCCGCTCTGGTGGTCCTGGCCACCCACCGCCCGCCCACCCCACCGATCCCGTACATGGCCGCCACCATCATGCAGACCGACGGACAGGTCGGTTGGACGGCGACGATGGACATCGGCAAGGCGCGGATGATCGTGGTGCCGGCGGCGCCGCAGCCGGTGCGCGCCGGCCGCACGCCGGAACTGTGGCTGATCCCGCCGGGCGCGCGCCCCATCGCCGTCGGTCTGATCTCGACTCGCGCACCCATGACGCTCGCGCTCAGCGCGAGCCTGGTTGCCCGCCTCGGGCCGACCGCGCGGCTCGCCGTATCCATCGAGCCGCGGGGCGGCTCACCCACCGGGCAACCCACCGGGGCGGTGGTCGCCACCGGCGCGATCGGCGCCGCACCGGCCTCGGCGCTGCGCCTCGTGCGCCCCCCGCAGCGCTCCGCCTGAGGCCGATCGCTCTCCGACCCAAGCGCCCCCCCCGAGCAGGCCCCTGCATCCAAAGGGGCGCCCGCTCCGTATAGAGCACCACAGTCACTGCTGGTGCCTCACCGTGACCCGCCCGCCATCCGTCATTACGCAAACCGGTCCGAAGACCCCGTGCGCATTGCGCACGCTGCGGCACTGGTTCGACACCCGCGACAGTGACGCGCCGCCGGACCCCCGCAGCGCCGATCGCATCGACTGGCTGCGCGCGACGCCGTTTGTCATTCTGCATCTGGCCTGCCTCGGAGCCATCTGGACCGGGGTATCGGCGACGGCGCTCGCCGTGGCCGCCGGGCTGTACGCGGTGCGCATGTTCGCGCTCACCGGCTTCTATCACCGCGGATTCTCGCACCGCACATTCCGCGCCTCGCGCCCGGTGCAGCTGCTGTTCGCCGTGATCGGCGCGGCGTGCGTACAGCGCGGACCGCTGTGGTGGGCGGCGCACCATCGCAATCATCACCGCAACGCCGACACGGCGCGCGATCCGCACTCCCCGCGAATTCACGGCTTCATCCGGAGCCACATGGGATGGTTCCTCACCCGGGGCGCGTTCCGCACCGACCTCGCGCGCGTGCAGGATCTGGCCAAGTATCCGGAGCTGCGCTGGCTCGATCGCTACGACGTCGCGGTGCCGGTGCTGCTCGCGGCGGCGCTGTACGCCCTCGGGGGCGTGCTGCAGCGCTGCGCGCCGCAACTCGGCACCGATGGTCCCCAGCTGCTGGTGTGGGGCTTCTGCATCTCCACGGTGGCGCTGTTCCACGCCACCGTCACCATCAACTCCCTGGCGCACCGCTGGGGCTCGCGCCGCTTCCGGACCTGCGACGACAGTCGCAATAACTTCCTGCTCGCGCTGCTGACTTTCGGCGAGGGCTGGCACAACAACCATCACCACTTCCCCGGCACCGCCCGCCAGGGCTTTCGCTGGTGGGAGATCGATCTCACCTGGTATGGGCTGCGGCTGCTCGCCGCACTCGGGCTGATCAGCGGCCTGAAGCCGCTGCCGGCGCGCGTTCTGGCGGCGGCGAGGCGCTGACACCGTGCGCATCGCGGTCATCGGCGCCGGCATCGGCGGGCTCACCTCGAGCTGGCTGCTCTCGCGCCAGCACGAGGTCACTCTGTTCGAAGCCAACGACTATCTCGGCGGTCACACGCACACGCACCGGGTGCGTCTCGGCGGGCATGATTATGCGGTCGATTCCGGATTCATCGTGTTCAACCCGCGCCACTATCCGCTGTTCACGGCGCTGCTCGCCGAGCTCGGGGTCGCCTCGCGGCCGACCACCATGAGCTTCTCGGTGCACAACGAGCGCAGTGGACTGGAATACAACGCAACGTCCCTCGATACGCTCTTTTGTCAACGGCGCAACCTGTTTGCGCCGCGCTTCCTCGGCATGATCCGCGACCTGCTGCGCTTCTACCGCGAGGCGCCACGCCTGCTCACGGGCGACGCCGCGGGGCCGACGCTCGGGCAATACCTGGCGCAGGGCCGCTATGGCGCGGCATTCCGCGACGATCATCTGGTGCCGATGGCCTCGGCGCTGTGGTCCTCGCCGCCCGCGCAGATCCTGTCGTTCCCCGCGCGCTTCCTGGTGCAGTTCATGGTCAACCACCAGATGCTCTGCGTGCGCGCACGCCCCGAGTGGCGCGTCGTGAGCGGCGGCTCGGCCCGCTACGTGGACGCGCTGCGTTCGCGCTGGCACGTACGCGAGCGCCTCGGCTGCCCGGTGCACTCGGTGCGGCGCGATGCGCGCGCGGTGAGCGTCGCCCACGCCGGCGGCACCGAGCGCTTCGATCACGTGGTGCTCGCCTGCCACAGCGATCAGGCCCTGGCGCTGCTGGCGGACGCGAGCGCCGCAGAGCGCGCCATCCTCGGGGCGATCGCCTATCAGTCGAATGAAGCGGTGCTGCACACCGACACGTCGTTGCTGCCGCGACGACCCAAGGCCTGGGCGGCATGGAACGCGTTCGTGCCGCGCGATCCGGGCGCGCCCTGCACGGTGAGCTACTGCATGAGTCTGCTGCAGGGCTTGGAGGCGCCCGAGCCGCTCATCGTCACGCTCAATCGCACCGCCGCGATCAATCCGGCCAAGATCCTGCGCACCATGCGCTACGCGCACCCCGTGCACACCCACGAGGCGCTCGGCGCGCAGCGGCGGCGGGGCGAGATCCAGGGCGTCAAGCGCACCTGGTTCGCCGGCGCCTACTGGGGCTGGGGCTTTCACGAAGATGGCATGCGCAGCGCCGCCGCCGTGGCGGCCGCGCTCGATGCGCGCTGCGCGCAACCGCCGCCGGGCCAGGTGGCCGCATGAACCGCGACGCCGCGCTCGACAGCGCGATATACGAGGGCTCGGTGCGGCACTGGCGGCTCTCGCCCCGCCGACACGCCTTCGGCTATCGCATCGCGCAGTTGTGCCTCGATCTCGATGAGCTCGATCGGGTTTTCGCCGGGCGCCGCCTGTGGTCGGTCGACCGGCGCAACCTCGCGGAGTTCCGCCGCGGCGATTATCTGGCGCCGGCCACGATGCCGCTCGCCGAGGCGGCGCGCGCGCTGGTGGAGCGGCATGCCGGATTTCGGCCCCGCGGCGCGGTGCGGCTGCTGACCCATCTGCGCTACGGCGGATACGTGTTCAATCCGGTCAGCTTCTACTACTGTCACGACAGCGGCGGCGCGCTCGCGGCGATCATCGCCGCCATCACCAACACGCCGTGGAACGAGCGGCACGCCTACGTGCTGCCCATCTCGGAGGCGCAGCGCCGTGGCGCGCTCTGGGAATGGCAGTTCGACAAAGCCTTCCACGTCTCGCCCTTCCTGCCGCTCGATCGCCGCTACCGGTGGCGCTTCAGCGCGCCCGGCGAGCGGCTGCGTGTGCACATGTCGGTCAGACGCGGCGAGCGGCCCGAGCTCGAGGCGAATCTCGACCTGCGCCGCCGGCCGCTCACGGACGCAAATCTTGCGCGCGTGCTGTGGCGCTACCCGCTGATGTGCACGCAGGTGATCGGCGCGATTTATTGGCAGGCGCTGCGCCTGTGGCTGAAGGGCGTGCCGGGCCACGACCATCCACACGGCTCACGACCGGTGCGGGGAAACACATGAATACGACCGTCGGCTCGATCACTCGGCCGCGCGCCGCGACCCTCGATCGCTTTCTGCGCTCCCGTCTGCTGGCGCGTCTGGCCGCGCTGGAGCGCGGCCGGCTCGAGCTGCGCGACGCCGCCGGAACCGTCATGCTCGGCACGGGCGGCGGACGCGATCCCGCGGTGCGTCTCGAGATATTGGATCCCGCTTTCTACCGCGCGGTGGCCGCCGGCGGCAGTGTCGGCGCCGCGCAAGCCTACCTGGAGGGGATGTGGCGCTGCTCGGCGCCGGGGCTCGATGGATCGGATGCGCTGGTGGCGCTGGTCAGACTCCTGGTGCGCAACCGGGCGCTGCTCGATGGCCTGGAATCCGGTTGGGCAAGCCTCGCCGGCGCGGTGCGCCGCGCGTGGCACGCGACGCGGCGCAACTCCCGGGCCGGCAGCCGGCGCAACATCGCGGCGCACTATGATCTGAGCAACGCGTTCTTCGCGTTGTTCCTGTCTTCGGACCTGATGTATTCCTCGGCGCTGTGGGTCGACGCTGCGGATACGCTCGAATCCGCTTCGACGCGCAAGCTCGAGGCGGTCTGCCGCAGGCTCGCGCTCACCAGCTCCGACCACGTGCTCGAGATCGGCACCGGCTGGGGCGGCTTCGCGCTGCACGCGGCGCGCCACTATGGCTGCCGAGTCACCACCACGACGATCTCGCGCCGGCAATATGAGTTTGCGCGCGAGCAGGTCCGCGCCGCCGGACTGCACCATCGCATCGAGCTGCGCCTCGAGGATTACCGCGACCTCGGCGGCCGCTTCGACAAACTGGTATCGATAGAGATGATCGAGGCGATCGGCGCGGAACATCTCGAGGAGTACTTCGCGACGATTTCCCGCCGGCTGCGCCCGCGGGGCGCGGCGCTGTTGCAGGCGATCACCATCGAGGATCACCGCTACCAACAGGCCCTGACGTCGGTGGACTTCATCAAGCGCCATGTGTTTCCCGGCAGCTTCATCCCCTCGGTGAACGCCATGATGGCGGCCAAGACGCGCGCCAGCGATCTCGCCCTGGTCGCCCTCGATGACTTCGGAGACTCGTATGCGCGCACCCTCGAGGCGTGGCGCCGGCGCTTCATGGCGCGCCTTGCCGAGGTACGCGCCCTCGGCTTCGATGAGCGGTTCATCCGTCTGTGGGAATTCTATCTGGCGTATTGCGAGGGCGGCTTTCGCGAGCGCGCGCTCGGGGTGGCGCATCTGCTGCTGGTAAAGCCCGAGTGGCGTCATGGGGCAAGGGGACCGGCCGCGTGACTGCCCTGCTGACATTTGTCGCCTACGAGATCGTGTGGTTCGCCGCGGTGATCGGCGCCGGTCACGGTAGTGTCTGGCCGGGCGTGGGCGCGGCGGTCGTGTTCGCCGGCTGGCGCCTGCGCGCCTCGGGGCATCCCCGGGTGGAAACTCGCTTGCTGGCCGCGGCGTTGCTGATCGGCGGCGTACTCGAGACCTGCTGGGTGCGCGCCGGCCTGATTCACTATGCGGCAGCCCGGCCGCTCGCCTCATCACCGGCCTGGCTGCTCGCCCTCTGGGGCACCTTCGGCTTGACGATCGTGCCCTTGTTCGGCTACCTGCAGACCCGCCCGTGGCTCGCGGCGATTCTCGGCGCCGTCGGCGGGCCGCTGTCCTACTCGGCAGCCGCGCACGGCTGGCATGCCGTGTATTTTCCCGCCCGACCGTGGCCCTCGCTGCTCGCGCTCGGGCTCGGCTGGGCCCTCGCTCTGCCGGTCCTCACCCTGCTCGCCCGCCGTTGGCTCGCCGCCGAGGCGCCCCGGAGCACACCGTGAGTCCCGCTCGCGCCCTCGGCCTGCTCTGGCTGCTCGCGGCCGCGGTCATGTTCGCAGGCTGGCTGCGGCAGCGCACTCACCACAACGCCGGCCTGGTCGATGTGTTGTGGGCCACGCTGCTGGCGCTGTGCGCCTGGGTGTTGGCCGCAACGGGCGGCGGCGCAGCCGCGCCGCGCCTGCTGCTGGCGGTGCTCGGGGCTGGCTGGGCGCTCCGGCTCGGGGCGCACCTCGCCGCACGTGTGCGCCGCGAGCAGGAGGATGGCCGCTATCAGGCGCTGCGTGCCCGCTGGCGGGACGATCAACGCCGCTGGTTCGTCTTTTTCCAATGTCAGGCACTGTCGGTCCCGTGGTTCGCCCTGCCCTTCGCCGCCGTGGCGAGCAACCGCCATCCGCACACGGTGTGGCTTGTCGCCGGAACGCTGATCTGGCTCGTGGGCGTGCTCGGAGAATCGCTGGCCGATCGGCAGCTCGCGCACTTCCGCGCGCGGCCCGAGCATCGCGGCCGCACCTGCCGCACGGGCCTGTGGCGTTATTCGCGTCACCCCAATTATTTCTTCGAATGGCTGCACTGGTTCGCCTACGTTGCATGGTCCGTCGGATCGCCCCTCGCGCCCATCGCCTGGCTGGGGCCGGTCACGATGTTCGTGTTCCTGCGCTATCTCAGCGGCATCCCGTGGACCGAGCAGCAGGCGCTGCGCTCGCGGGGCGAGGACTATCGGGATTACCAGCGCACCACACCGCTCTTCTTTCCATGGTTCCCCCACCGGCCACGATCAGGAGTCGACCATTGAGCACGGTATTGACGCACACCGAGGAGCTCGACGCCGGGCGCCCCGCCCCCGGACTGCTCGGTCTCGCCGAGCGCGGGCTGCTGCCCGATGCGCTGGTGCGCCTCGGCATCCGCCGCCTGTGCGCCGCGCGCCTGCGTGCCGAGCGCCACGGCGGCATCGCGGCCCAGGCCGAGCGCTTCGCCGAGCGCATCGATTCGCTGCGCGCCGCCCCGGTTGCCCTGCACACCGAAGCAGCCAATGCCCAGCACTACGAACTGCCGCCGGCGTTCTTCGAGTTGTGTCTGGGACCGCGTCTGAAGTATTCCTGCTGCTATTTCCCGCGCGGCAGAGAGAGCCTGGCCGAGGCCGAGGAGGCGATGCTCGAGCTGTGCGCGCAGCGAGCCGAACTCGCCGACGGACAGCAGATCCTCGAGCTCGGCTGCGGTTGGGGCTCGCTCACGCTGTGGATGGCGCGCCGATTTCCGCGCGCGCGGATCCTGGCGGTTTCCAACTCCAACGGCCAGCGCCGTTACATCGAGGCACAGTGTCGGGCACGCCGCCTGACCAACGTGCACGTCCTGACGCGCGACGTCAATCATCTGAGCCTCGATTCGGCCTGCTTCGACCGCTGCGTATCCGTCGAGATGTTCGAGCACGTGCGCAACTACGCGATCCTGATGCGGCGCATTGCCGGCTGGCTCAAGCCGGGCGGCAAGCTCTTTACCCACGTGTTCGCGCACCGGACACTGATGTATCCCTTCGACACCGCCGGAGCGGACAACTGGATGGGACGGCATTTCTTCACCGGCGGAATGATGCCTTCGGCCGACACATTGCTGCACTTCCAGGACGATCTCGCCCTCGAGCGCCGCTGGCTGATCGACGGCACACATTACCGGCGCACCGCCGATCTGTGGCTCGCGCGCCAGGATGAGCTGCGCAGCCGGGTGCTTGCCGTGCTGGACGAAGCCTACGGCGCGAACGCGCGGCTGTGGTTCGAGCGCTGGCGCCTCTTCTGGATGGCCTGCGCCGAGCTGTTCGGCTACGCGCGCGGCACCGAATGGCTGATCGCCCACTACCGGTTCACACGGCGATGATCCGCGCACGTGTCACGCTCGTGCTGCTCGCCGGGCTGAGCCTCGCCGCATGCCGGATGTCCGCCTCGGCTCGCCCGCCGATCGTCCCGGTCGCCCACGTCGATCTGTCCGGCTACATGGGCCGCTGGTACGTCATCGGGGCCATCCCCACCCGCATCGAGCACGATGACTACGATCCGGTCGAGACCTATCGGCTCGAGCGCAACGGCTCGATCTGCACCGTCTTTCGCTTCCGGCGCGGCGGTTTCGCCGCCCGGCTGCGGACAGTCCATTCGACGGCCACTGTCGTGGCCCATACGGGCAATGCCGAATGGCATGTGCATCTGTTCTGGTTGTTGCGCCTGCAGTACATCGTCGCCTGGCTCGCGCCAGACTACAGCAGGGTGATCGTCGCACGCGATGCGCGCGATTACGTCTGGCTCATGGCGCGCACACCGCACATCTCCCGGCACGATTATGCCGCCATGGTGGCGCGGGTAGCCGCGATGGGTTACGACGTGAGCAAGCTGCGCAAGAGCCCGCAGCGCTGGCCGGAACCGAGCGGACCACGCCCCCCCGACGCGCGGCTGTGTCGTTGACACCGGCGTGAGCCGCAGGGTGATTTCGTCCCACCCCCAAGCTCCCGAGGGATAAAGCGGCTCGTGATGGGGTCAAGCTCGCGGGATGGCTGAGACCCGGCGCTAAAGCAGCGCGGCAAGTACGGCCGAGAGGCCCCCGAGAGCCACCAGCCGCCATTGCGGCGAGCCTTGTACAGGGAGGACGATGGACACCAGGCTCACCGCGATGTTCATTCCGTTGTGAGCCAGCAGATTGGAGAGCATCCCCGATCCGCGCCGCGGCCAAGGCCCGCGCCATCCGCTGCCCGTGGTGCTGGCGATCGGCGCGGCCGGAATCGCAACGTGCGCACCGTCTTCGATTACCTGCTCATGAGCGAGAATGCCCGCAGCACCCCCTGCCCGCGTCCGGCTGCACCCGTCGCTCCTCCCGCACCCGTTTGACCATCCGGCTCTTCAGGAAAGGGGGGTGCCTCAGAACAGATTTACCGTGGCGTGAGCCGTGTCTGTTCTGGAAGATTCGAGGCTCGTAGGGTAGCTTACGCGCTCGAGTTCGCGACTCGGGGACCACCGTGAAGACATCCTCGCTTGCATCGTTGTGTGCCGGTCTGCTCGCTGCGGCGGCCCTCGTCGGCTGCAGCTCCTCCAACGCCGCCTGGCAGAGGGCCTCGGCGCAGGGCACGGTCGCCGCCTACCGCGGCTTCATCCGCCAACATCCCGACGATCCGCGGGTGCAACAGGCGCGCAATCGCATCGCCGCGCTGGAGGATACCCGCGCCTGGCGGGCGGCCCAGAGCGCCGGCACCGAGCGGGCCTATCGGCACTACCTGACACGATACCCCGCCGGCGCATACACGGCCCAAGCGCAGGGCGCGATCAGCGCCCTGAGGGGATCGAGCGCGTGGCGGACCGCGCGCACGGCCGGCACGATCACGGCCTACCGGACGTTCCTGCAGAGGTTCCCGAGCGCCCCCGAGGCTACCGAGGCCCGGGCGCGACTCGACACGCTGGCCGGCTATCAGGTGCAGCTCGGCCGCTACCGCACGGCGAGCGCCGCCAATGCGGCCGCCCAGCGCCTCAAGAGGCGTTTCGCGAGCCTGCTTGCGACCATCCGGGTCGTCCCGCCCGGCGGCGCCGTGAAAGTCACGACGGTGCGCTCCGAGCAGATGAGCCGGCCGGCGGCGCTGGCGCTGTGTGTCAGGCTGCGGCGAGCCGGTCAGGGATGCGCGGTGGTCAAGATCCGCTCGAACTCGAGCAGTCTGAGCCTCTCGGGCCTGTAGCGGATTCGCGAACGGACGCGGCGCGGTCCAGCGGCGCCAGTCCTGACCGCGCCCGGCTGCGGCGCGCGGCGGACCTCACGTGCGCGGGGTTGGCGCGCGCTCGGAGCCGCCCCCGGAGCGCCTTGCGGTCCGTGCGTGCCGCGGGCGCGGGCGGCTTCATCCGGGGGATCGTCGCGGCGTGACTCGGCCGCCGGCGGCCAGCAGAAGACGGATGGTGTCGAGGTATTGGCGCTGCTCGGCGTCGAGCAGCCCGAGTTCGGCGTGCTCGCGTTGCCGCTGCGCATCGAGAACGGGCAACAATCCGGTGTTTCCGGCGAGATAACTCTCCCGTTCGAGAACCAGGCGTTTGCGCGCCAAGGACAGCGCGCGCGCCTGCGCGGCGCGCAGCTGCGCATCGTGCTGCAACGCATCGAGCGCATCGGCCACCTGCCGGAAGGCGTTGACGACCACCTGCCGGTACAGGTCGGCCCGCTCGTGCAGGACATCGAGCGCGGCCCGGCGTTCGGCCTGCAGCCGCCCGCCCTCGAACAGCGGCGCGGTCAGACCCGCGATCAGGGACCAGGCGGCCGAGCTGGCGTCGAACAGCTGGCCCGGCTGCAGCCCTTGCTGCCCGAGCGAGGTGGAAAGCTCGATTTGCGGATAGAGATTCGCCGTGGCCACCCCCACCGCCGCGGTAGCGGCGCGCAGCTGCGCCTGCGCGGCCAGGATGTCGGGTCGGCGGCGCAGCAGCCGCGAGGGCACCGTGACCGGCACGCGGCGCGGCAACGGCAGCTCCCCGAGCGTCGGGTCCGGCTGGCGCCAGTCGGCCGGCGCACGCCCCAACAGAGCCGCGAGCGCATGACGCGCCACGGCCAGCCGCTGATACAGCTCAGGGAGCAGCGTTGCATCGCTGGCGAGCTGCGTTTTGGCGGCAAGCACATCCAGCCGTGGCTCCGAGCCCGCCGCGACCGCCTCGCGCACCAGGTTGACGTTGGTTCGATCCGCGCGCAGCAGGTCATCGAGCGCCCGGATCCGGGCCCGGACCGAGGCGATCGTCACCGCCTGGGAGGCCACCTCCCCGCTCAGAACGAGTCGCGTCGCGGCGAGCTCGCTGCGCCGGTATTGCTCGAGCGAGCGCTGCTCCTCGATCCGATCGCGCGTGGCGCCCACGTAATCGAGCTCATACGCGACGCTGACGCCCGCCTCGAAATAGGTGAAGGGCGGGAAATGCTCAGGCCCGAGAAACGCCGCACCGTACTTGTTCCGTCCGGTGCCCAGACTCCCGTCGATCTGCGGGTAACGGGCCGCGCCGGCGACCGCAACACCCTGGCGCGCCTCGGCCAGCGCCTCCGCGGCGGCGGCGACGGTGTGATTGTCATCGAGCGCCCGCGTGATGAGCGCGTCGAGCTGCGGCGAGTGGAACAGACGCCACCACTGCCCGGCCGAACCGGCCCCGAGCACCACCCGCTCGCGGTACCGGGCCGGCACTGGGGTCGCACCCGCTGCCCGCGGCGCGGGCGGCCGGTAGTGCGGCGGGGTCGGCACGCGCGGCCGCCGGAACACCGGTCCGACCGCGCAGCCGGCGAACAGCAGCGCCGTGAGCGCCAGGGCATGCCGCCAGCCGATGTGCCCGCGGTTTCGCGCTCGTTTCATGCGCTCACTCCATCACCACCGTGGCCTCGCTCGCGCGGGCCCTGCGTGGCCGCAGCACCAGAACCAGGGGCACCACCGCGAGCGTCATGAGGCCCATCAGCTTGAAGTCGTCGTTGTAGGCGATCATGGTCGCCTGCTGTGTCACCAGCGCATTGAGCGCCGACAAGCCGAAGACGGACGTCCAACTGAACGGCGCATGCAGCACGATCTGTCCCCCGTACGGCACGATGTGCGATACCAGACTCTGGTGTATCACCTGCACGTTGCGCGTGAGAATCGCGCTCGTGCCCGCGATACCGACGCTGCTGCCGATATTGCGCAGCAAGTTGAAGATCGAAGTGCCCTCGGAGCGCTCGTGGCGGGCGAGCGTGCCGAACGCCACGGTCGTCAAGGTCACGTAGGTCAGTCCGATGCCGAAACCCTGCACGAGGGTCTCGCCCCAGATCAGCGTCTGCGGTATCTGCAGGGAGAGGTTTTCAGCCATGGTCCAGAGCGAAACGCCCGCGATCGCGAGGCCGACGGCGATCAACACACGCGAGTCGACGCGCCCGATGAGCCGGCCGGCGAGAAACATGGCGATGAAGCTGCCGATGCCGCGCGGCGCCATGGCAATGCCGGCGGTCAGCACCGGATAGCCGAGCAGGTCCTCCATGAACGGCGGCAGCAGCGCAAGCGTCGCGAACAGGACCATGCTGATGATGAACATCAGGAAGTTTCCGGTGCTGAAGTTGCGGTCGCGGAACAGCCCCGGACTGACGAACGGCTCACGCGTCGTGAACGTATGCACCAGGAACCAGTACAGACCGAGCAGCGCCACGGCCGCCTCGATCCAGATCTCGGTCGAGCCGAACCAATCCTTCAGCGACCCGCGATCGAGCAGGACCTGCAGCGCCCCGACCGC
This sequence comes from Gammaproteobacteria bacterium, assembly GCA_027365225.1. Taxonomy (GTDB): domain Bacteria; phylum Pseudomonadota; class Gammaproteobacteria; order Steroidobacterales; family Steroidobacteraceae; genus 13-2-20CM-66-19. Next base: position 10,820 of record DAHXNV010000012.1, on the reverse strand, counting down.
CAGACTCAGGGTGGCGAACCCGAAGAAGTCGAATCTGGACTGGCGTCTTTCGGTCTCGCGCATGTAGATGACGATGAGGGCCGCGGCGAGAATGCCGAACGGGACGTTGATGTAGAACACCCAGCGCCAACTGTAGCTGTCGGTGAGCCAACCGCCGAGCACCGGCGCCAGCATCGGGCCGAGCACCACGCCCTGGCCCCACAACGCCATCGCCCGGCCGTGGTGCTCGGGCGGATTGATGTCGAGCAGCACCGCCTGCGACAGCGGCACCAGCGCGGCGCTGAATGCGCCCTGCATGAGCCTGAACACCACGATCTGCCCGATCGACTGGGCCAGTCCGCACAGCGCCGAGCTCACCGTGAAGCCGATAACGGCGGTGAGCAGAACGCTTTTGCGGCCGTAACGCCCGGCGAGCCATCCCGACAGCGGGGTCGCGATCGCCGCCGCGACGATGTACGAGGTGAGCACCCAGTCCATCTGCACGAGCGTCGCCCCCATGCTGCCGCCGATGTGCGGCAGCGCAACGTTGGCGATCGTAATATCGACCGACTGCAGGATGGTCGCGAGGGTCACCGCGATGGTGATCGGGATCCGATGCGGATAGGCGCTGTCGGCGGCGTGATCCATGATGCAGGAAGGGCGCTCGGTCCTTTGACTCAGCCGCGCGCGGGCCGTGCGCCGGGCCCGGAGTGCGTGTCGATCGTCACCTCGGCGCTCAAGCCCGAGCGCACCGGCGGCAGCGTCCCGGTCAGCCGCAGCCGCACGTCGAGGCGTTGCACCACCTTGACCCAATTGCCCGTCGCGTTCTGCGGCGGCAATATTGCGAATTGCGCACCGGTGCCGGGCGTGATGCTCGCCACGACCGCATGGAATGTCCGGCCCGGATAGTCATCGATGGTCACCGTGGCCTTCTCGCCCGGACGGACTTTGGCGAGAACGTCTTCCTTGTAGTCCGCCGCGATCCACATGTCGTGCGTCGAGACCAGCACGAATGCCTTGGTGGCACGCGGCAGATAATCGCCAACCTGCAGGTGCTGCACTTCAGTCACGATGCCGGCCATGGGAGCACGCACGGTGGTATAGGACAGCTCGAGCAGAGCGTGATTGAGCGCGGCCTGCGCCTCGGCAACCTGCGGATGCTGATCGAGGGGAATGTCCGCACTGCCGCCGAGCTGGGCAAGCACCGCCTCGATCCGCTGCTTGGCGCCCGAAACCGCCTGGCGCGACTGCTGCAGAGCCAACCGCGCGCGGTCGAATCGGGATTTCGAGGAGACGCCGATCTTGAGCAGCCGCACCTGGCGACGATATTCCCGCTGCGCGTAGGCCAACTGGCTGCGGCTGGAGGCGAGTGCGGCCTCATCGGCCCGGTAAACGGCCTCGAGCGACTCGACGGCGAGCCGCGCGGCGCCGAGGCGCGCCCGCGCGGCCTGGACGGCAATCAGGAACGGACGCTCATCGAGCCGCAAGAGCGCCTGGCCGCGCCGCACCGGCTCGTTGTCGTGCACATAGCGCGCGACCACGCGGCCGGAGACATCGGCACTGATGGCCACTTGGGCCGCGCGCAGATAGGCATCATCGGTCGACACATAACGGCCGCTGGTCAGGTAGACATAAAGGGCGGCCCCGATCGCCAGCAGCGGCACGCCCCACAGCAGCACCGGACGCAACCGCGCGCCCAGCGGGCGCGCGGCCGGATTCGCCGCGGACACCGCCTCGCCGCCCTGCGCGGAATCATTCATCGCTCGCTCCTGGCGGCCTTGCCGCCGATACCGGCGTCCCCCGACTCGCCCGGCAGCGGCGGCAGCGCGTTCAGGTTTGCGTGCACGCGCTCGAGCAACGCCACGAGCTGCGCGCGCTCCTCTGCCGACAGACCCTGCAGCATCTCCGCGCGGGTCTCGCCGATCAGCTGCCAGATCTGCTCGAGCACGGTTGCCGCCGCAGCCGTGAGCCACAGCGTGTGCGCGCGCCGATCGGCCGGATCGAAGCTCCGCCGCACCCAGCCGTCCGCCTCCATGCGATCGAGGATGCGCACGAGGGTCATCGGATCGAGCTCCGCGAGCTCAGCCAGGCGCTTCTGGCACACGCCCTGGTTGCTCTGCAGGAGAATCAACACCCGGCACTGCGGCAGAGTGAGCGCGAAGCGCTGCGCACGCTCCTCGAAACGCCGCGTATAGCGACGGCTCACGTCCTTCAACAGGAAGCCCAGCTGGCGGAAACGATCGGGGGTCATCTGCGACCCATTATGGTGAAGTGTATATTATCACTTTATATATAATATCAGTTGATATCATAGACACAATACCCCAGATGACGGTGGGGCAAGTACACTTGGATGCAGGATAACCCCGCCTCGGGAGCGTGCCATGGCCAATGGCTGGGCCGGCGACGGCGCCGTGAATGAACAAATCGACGCGACGGTGACCGACGGCATCAGCCGGGCCCGCAGCCGTCTGCCGCAGGGAGCGGGTCTGACTCACTGCGCGCAATGCGGCGAGCCCATCGCGGCGGAGCGCCGCCGGGCCCTCCCGGGCGCGCGCCTCTGTCTGGCCTGCCAGATGCTCGCCGACCGCGATGGCCCAGGCTCGAGCGGCTACAATCGCCGCGCCAGCAAGGACAGTCAGCTGCGTTGAGCGCCGCGCGCACCGGCGCGGCCGCATGCGGCGCAAAGACATCGTCATCGCCGCCTGCGCAGGCAGCCACGGGCTCGGTCGCGCCTGCGCGGCGGTGCGGATCGGCGGCGCACCCTGAATTGAGGCGCTAGGGTGACTCCGCCGCGGCACGCGCGAGCGTCTCCTCCAGCGTCTCGCCCGCGCCGCGCAATGCTGCAAGCTGCTCGGCCGACCAGACCCGCACGAGCCGCCCGGCAATCATCAGGCCGACCTGGCTCGCATGGCGCTCGAGGACATCGAGCGCGTGCGTGGCGAGCAGAATCGAGCTGTGGCCGGCTTCGACCCGAGCGTGCAAGTGCCGCTTCAGGCACGCCGCGCTCGAGGGATCGAGCCCATTGAATGCCTCATCGAGCACGATCAGGCGCGGCGCGCCGATCAGCGCCTGCAGCACCGCAAGTTTCTGTCGCGTCCCGAGCGAGTAGGTGTCCACGTACTGATCGAGGAGCGGCATGACCGCGAAGCGCTCCGCCAACTCCAGCACTTCGGCATCGATGCTCCGCGTTCCCTTGGCGGCCGCATAAACCTCCAGACACTGCCGTCCGGTCAGCAGACCGGGCAATCGCTCTGGTGCACACGCAAAGCCAAGCACCCTCTTGGCGGTGCGCGCATCGGTCGCGAGCGGCACACCGCCGAGTTCGATCCGGCCCGCCCAGGGCCGCAACAATCCTGCGATGCAGTAGAGCAGCGTCGACTTGCCGCTGCCGTTGGGACCGAGCAGCACGTACCACTGCCCAAGGCCGACCTCGATGCTCACCTCGCGCAGGACCGGGTGCGCGCCGTAGCCGGCGCTCAATCCGCTGACGCGCAGCACCGGGGCCGTGGACCGTACCGCGGCGCCGCTCATCCGCGCCACCGGAATACCGCGCGCTCGGCCTTGGAGCGGGCGCGCAATGCCAGCGCGCTCACGGCCACGCCGAGCCCACCGGCCACGGCAAGCCAGAGCGCGGCGGCCAGCACGCAGATGCGCGCCGGCGTCGCACCGCCGAGCGCATACGTCAAGACGATCAACACGGCGCAAGCGGCGGCGCTCGCGCCGAGCGCGCGCCGACAGAGCGCGATCGCAAAGCGCACCGGCCCGAGGGACGTCGGCGCGAGCCACCAGGATGCGGGGAAAGCGGTGCGCACGAGCGCGCGCAGCAGGTTCAACAAGTGCAGGATCAACAGCCAGACGAACACGCTCGCCAGAACGTGTCCGACCGGCTCGTTCATGGGCACCGCCAACAGCAGCAGCCAGAGGCTGTGCGCCCGGATACTCGGACGATCCCTGAAGCGCGCCTCGGCGAGCGGCCAGCCCCCAAGCGGCGCCAACATCGCACGGGTGGCCCACCCGGACCGCGCAGGCTCGCTCGGCGAATAGCGCGAGCGCCGCCGCACCCGCGCGCCGGAGCGGCCGCGCCGCGCGCGCCACTCGCGCGCCGCGGCGATTGCGGCGGCAAGCGCCACGCCGATCACCGCTCCGGCGGTACCGACCATGATGATGCGGGCGGGCATCCAAGCCGGCAGCCGCGCCAGAGCCGAAGCCAGCGCGAGCCACACGGCCGCCGTGAGCCCGAGCGCCACGGGCCCGCTCACGGCCCGGACCATCGCCGACACATCATTGGGGAGCGCGCCGAGCCAGCGGCGGTGAGCCGCGCGCGCGAGCCGCCGGTGGCGCCGCACCACCAACACGGTCGCAATCAAGGCCGAGATCACCAGCACGAGCCGCGGCTCGCGGGCGGCGGACCCGATCGCCCGCGCCACGGCCCGCACGCGACCGAGCATCGCGAGTGCGGCGAGCGCGCCGAGTGCGGCCGGTCCGGCAAGCGGCCAGCGCCGCAGGACATTGCGCCCGACCAGCCACGCGAGGCGAACCGACGGCCGTGCCTCTAGCCAGGATCCTACGGCGTTGCGCATGGCGCGTCACACGCAAGGGCATCACCCGCGCAACAGGGCCGTTCGGCGCCTGCGCCGCGCAGCGGCTCGGCGGCGCACCCGCGCCCCGGCCCAACGGTACGGCTGATCCGCCTTCGCCCCGAGATGCCGGACTGATCACCAACGGAGCCCTCGATTCCCCCTGACACCAGCACCTCACCGCCGAATGATGCGCATCGGGACATTGGGGCGGATGGCGCCCGGGCTTGCTCGCATCCTCCTTGCCGTAGTCTCATTCGATCGATCCAGACTGCCCTCGCCGCGGATGCTCGCCTGCGCCGCGGCCGGAATTGTCCTGCGCCATCCGCCGAAAACGCAAGCGCCAACGGCGCCTGCACCCAGGGACGCGCGCCGTATCCCCGGGCGGCACCGTGTTGCCGGCGTGTCGGCGCACCGATGCAGGCGCCGCTCCCGGCGTCCTCACGCGCGCCGGCGCATCGCCTCGAATACCGCGAGGGCGCGCTTGCGCGCCTCACTGTGCAGGACGATGGGGCGCGGGTAGCTCTCGCCCAGTCTGATGCCGGCGGCCGCCAACACCGGGGCCGCGGCGGTCCATGGTTCGTGGATGAGCGGCGCTGCCAGCGCGCGCAGCTCCGGAATCCATTTGCGCAGATACGCCCCGTCGGGATCGAACCGCCGGCTCTGCGCGACCGGATTGAAGATGCGGAAATACGGCGCGGCATCGACGCCGCAGCCGCTCACCCACTGCCAGTTGAGCGCATTGTTCGCCCTGTCGGCATCGACGAGCGTGTCCCAGAACCAGGCTTCACCACGCTGCCAGGGAATGAGCAGGTCCTTGACGAGAAACGATCCGACGATCATGCGCAGGCGATTGTGCAGCCAGCCGGTCTGCCACAGCTCGCGCATGCCGGCATCGACGATCGGGTACCCCGTGCGCCCGTGCCGCCAGGCATCGAGCGCGCGCGCATCGTCGCGCCACTTGAATGCGGCGAATTCCGAACGCAAGGGCCGTATGGGCAGATCGGGAAAATGATGCAGCGTGTAGCGCGCGAACTCTCGCCAGCCGAGCTGGCGCACAAAGCCCGCGCCGGTCAGCTCGATCCGTCCTCCCGCCGGTCCGCGCAGGAACGTGTGCCAGACCTGTCGCGCACTGATCTCTCCGAAGCGCAGATGCGGCGAGAGGCGTGAAGTGCCCTCGAGCGCTGGAAAATCGCGGGTTCCGCGGTAGTCGGCCGATTGCCCGCGCAGGAAGGCGCGCAGCCGAGCCGCCGCGCCGCGCTCCCCGGGCATCCACAGGCGCGCGAACTGCGCGTCCCAGCCCGTGCGCGGCAACAGACCCCACGCCTCGATGCGCTCGCTCGCCACCGGACCGGCGTAACCCGGCAATGCACGCGGCGCGGACAGTGGCGCGGCCGGCTCCAGGCTCTGCAGGCGATTCCAGAACGGCGTGAAGATCCGAAACGGCCCGCCGCCGCCGGTGAGGAGCGCATCCGGCTCGGCGAGCATGCCCCCGGCACAGCGCTCGAAGGCGACGCCGGCGGGGCGAAGCGCGGACTCCAGAGCCGCATCCGCTGCATCGAGGAGCGGATCGTAGGTGCGATTGCAGAGGATGCGTGCTGCGCCCGTCGAGGCGATCAGATCCTGCAGCACATCGACCGCGCGCCCGCTGCGCAGCAGCAGCCTCGGCGCCGGGCCGACACCGGTCCCGAGCGCATCGAACGCAGCGGCCAAGGCGATCAGGCTGTGGTGCAGCCACCACCGGGCAGCGCCCCCGAGCGCGCGGCCGGCGCTCGGGCCCTCATCGAGGATGTAGAGCGGTATGACCGGCCGAGTGGATGCGGCCGCCGCGGCAAGCGCCGGATTGTCGCGCAGACGCAGATCGTTGCGCAGCCACACCACCACCGGGGGCGCCGCCGGATCGGACGATACGCGTGATTTGCGCATGAGCATGAGCCTCGGCGAGCGCGGCTCGAGCACGGATGGTCGTATCGCGCCGCGCGCAGTGTGCAACAGACCGTCCGGCCCTGTCGAGCGCAACGGCCTCTGCTATAGTAACGGCAGATTCAACGCAAACGCCGCCGGGTTGGCGTGCACCGCCCGTTCCTTCGGGGAGAACCGACGCGCATGAACAGTCAGCCTCCGCAGCACGACGGGCTGCCCGCAGCGTTCGATCGCAGCCTCGGCAATATCACGTATGGCCTGTATTCCGGCGCCATCGTCTTCCCGGCGCTCGCCCTCGCCGCCTTGATCATCGACTACATCAAGCGGCCCGAGGTCCGCGGCACGCTCCTGGACAGCCATTTCAACTGGCAGATCCGCACCTTCTGGTTCATGCTGCTGTGGAGCGCGATCGGCGGCGTGCTCTGCCTGGTATTCATCGGCTGGGTGGTGCTTGCCGCGGCCGGCGTGTGGTACATCTACCGCGTGGTGAAAGGCTGGCTGCGTCTGAGCGAGGGCAGATCCGTCCCGTAGGGGATCGGTCAGAACAACACTCCGAGCCCCGCGCCCGTGTAATTCGCGAAGCCGCCGAGGTTCCCCTGGACGCTCACGCCCTCTTCCAGATCCACCTCGAAGTTGCGGTTGATGAGGTACTGAATGCCGCCGTCCGCGTCGGTTCCCCAGCCCTGATCGTATCCCGATGAGGACTGCGCGTAGATCTCCCCATAGAACTGGAAGCGCGGATTCCACAGCCAGGTCACCACCAGGTCGGGATTGAAGCTCGTGTAGCGCTGCCCGCCCGCGAGGGTGGGCTCGGTCTGCGACGAGACCCCCATCTGGAACGACACCCCGAGCGGACCGCTGCTGCTGTAGCTGACGATCGCATTGGCCGCGCCCCCGACCCCATTGCTGCCGAACTCCGCGTCGCCCGAGGGGAGCGTCGCCAGCGCTTCGGCGGTCCATTGCCAATGTTGGGTCGTGCCGAGCACGTGCTTGAAGCCGATGGTCGTGGCGCCGAAACCGCTCATCGCCGGCGGCTGGCCGTTGACCGACAGATATTGATAATTCGGCGGCAGCCAGACGAACTCCGACTGGTCCGGCAAGCCGAATCGCAGCTCGAGATTGGGCAGCGTATCGACGACCCCGCCGAGCAGGCCGGACCCAGGCAGATTGCCGGCGGTGACGCCCGCCTCCAGCACCGCTTTGCCGTCCGGCACCACGCAGCTGGAATCGGCGATCGTGGGACGATCGAGCAGACCGAGCAGGCCCGAAGGACCGGCGCAGGGATTGACCACGTTGCCCGCGCGCGCCGCAGGGCAAAACACTGGCGCGAGCGCGGCCAGTCCCAGAAGAATCACACCATACTGCTTATTCAAGCGCTGTCCTCCTGCGTTTGAATCAGCGGGGAATGGTGCCGACGCCTGCGCGCGTACCCCGCCGACCGTGCCACCGCGGCTGGGCTCGCACGCTGTCAAATCACCGTCATGGGAATGCCAGCGAGGTAGTCTCGCTTGCCGATCTCGACGCCGCAATGGCGAAGAATGCCGTATGTCATGCTGATGTGAAAGTAAAAATTCGGCAGCACGAAATGATTGAGATAGTCCGCCCCGCGCATGCGCCCTTTGTTGTCGCGGCCCATCGGGAATATGACCTCACGGTCCGCCGCGGCGTCGATCGCGCCCGCCGGCAGGGTCTTCACGAAGGCAATCGTGCGGGCGATGCGCGCCTTGAGCTGCTCGAAGGTCTGCTCGGTGTCCTCGTGCGTCGGGGGCTCGACTCCGGCGAGGCGCGCGCCGCCATTCTTCGCCGAATCGCACGCAATCTGCACCTGCCGGGTCAGCGGAAACATGTCCGGATACAGGCGCGCCTGCAGCAGCACCGCCGGGTCAATCTTCTTCGCCGCAGCGTAGGCCTCCGCCTTATCGAGCAACCCCGAGAGCACGTTGAGACCGATCTGGAAGCTAGGTATAGCTGCGCTCGACATAGACATGAGCATGCCTCGTTGCAAGTGTTCGGACCATGCGGCCATTAGACCAGCAGGGCCGCCGACGGGTCAACGGTCCGCCGCGCCACACGGGTCAGACATGCGCCGCGCGCCGCCGTTCACCCGAGCTGCTCGGGGCGATCCCATCCATGCTTGCGAGCGCATCCGAGCGGCGGCCCGAGGACCCGCATCATCATCCCTCGCGGCGCGGCATCCCATCCGCTACGGCACCGTCACGCCCGCGGCGCGGCAGGCAAGCGCCTGAACGACGCCGCTCGGATGCTTGCGCTCGGTGGCGAGCTTGCAGTCCGCTCACGCAAGCCCCGGATCCGTGCGTGCTCGGAGCGGCGGCATTCCCCAACGAGCTTCGCAAGCCCGCCCGCGTGCGGCGCGGCTGCGCCTGTCCAGCCTGCCTCGCTCCGGATCGGGCCTGGCACCTGGCCCGCGGCTCGATGCCACGCCATTCCCGGCGACCGGCGATGCCGCGCATCTGCCAGCCTCCCTTGCGCGAGCGCGTGATCTGCCACAAGCCCAGCCTCCCGTTCGCAAAGCGCCGCTCGCCGATGAGCCGGCCCTTGCCTTTGCGGCCGGTAAGGATAAATTGTCCGCGACCGACTCGGCCAACAGGCTGCAAAGGAGCCTCTGCGGAGCCTTGAATTGCGAACGCCGCAAACCACTCGAACCGGCAGTGCCCGTGCGCAAGAGTCCCGGTCTGACGATCGTATTCCCTCACGTGCACCCCTCTCGACAGCGCTTGAGCGATAACCGCGACCATGGTGAGCACTCCGACTGCGCCGATTGACGATCGCGATGTCATACCGTCCACGCTTCATCACCCAGGAGCGGCACGGTTTTGGCTGGCGGTCGTGTTGACCGGTATCGCCACGGGAATTGGCGCCGCAATACTCACGAGCATCCTCGAGGTTGTACAGTACGTCTCATGGGGTGGGTCGCCGACCGATGTGCTCGAGGCGGCTCAGCACGCCACCCCGTGGCGACATATCGTCGTTCTCCTCGGCGCCGCGCTGGTCACCGGCGTGGGACAGAAGCTGCTGAAGCGTCTCTCCAGTGGCAACGGCATCGATACGACCCAGGCCATCTGGTTCCAGGCCGGTCGAATGCCGACGCTGCTGACTTTGGGCAGTGCGCTGCTGTCGGTGATCATCGTCGGCATGGGAGTATCGCTCGGCCGAGAAGGCGCACCCAAACAGGCCGGGGCGGTGTTCGCCAATCTCGTTTCCGACAGGGAAGGACTGCCGGATGAGCAGCGCCGCCTCCTGGTGGCGTGCGGCGCCGGAGCCGGCATGGGCGCGGCGTACGGCGTTCCGCTGGGCGGGGCGTTGTTTGCGCTGGAGGTGATGCGCGGCAAGCTGGCCCTGCGGTACGTTTTGCCCGCGCTGTTCACGTCACTGATCGCGGTGGGAGTCTCCTGGCTCGCCCTGCCCGATGCGCCCACCTACGTTATTCCGTCATACGCAATATCCGCGTCGGTCATGTTGTGGGCGCTATTCGCAGGTCCGATCGCCGGCCTGGCTTCCGTCGGATACGTACGCATGGTGACTTGGGCCGATCGCCACAGGCCGCAGGGCTGGCAGCGATACACGCTACCTGTGCTCATCATGACATCGCTCGGCGTCGTGTCGATCTGGTTTCCACAGATTCTCGGCAACGGCAAGGACGTATCGGAGCTGGCGTTCACCGGCAAGGTTGCCCCGGTACTTTTCTTGGCACTGCTGTTATTGAAACCCGCCGCGACGCTCTTGTGCATGCGCAGCGGCGCGCCGGGCGGCATGTTTACGCCGTCTCTGACGGCCGGCGCGATGTTGGGTGGCGTTCTGGGAGCCGCCTGGTCGTATTTATGGCCTGGAGTTCCACCAGGCTTGTTCGCCCTGCTCGGCGCGGGCGCGGTGCTGGCGGCGACGACACAGGGCCCGATCTCCGCAGTCGTGCTGATGCTGGAGCTGACGGGCCGGGATCGCTCCTTTATTCTCCCGCTCTTGCTGATTGTTTTCACCGCGACCATCGTGTCGCGATCGATCGAGCCCAGATCGATCTACGACGCTCGTCTGAGCGATGCACAGCTTCAGGAGCGGCAGCACCTGCGCGACCTTCCGCCTCACTAGCAGCATGACACGCAACTGACGCAACAGGCGGACGTGACGAAGCCGGTGCACTGCGGCGCACCAACATCCTCTCGAGCCGCTCGACATCGAAGGGCCGGCACCATCCCGCCAGCCCCACTGCGCCGAGTCAAGCTTCCCGCGGCCGCGCCCGCCGGATCGCGAGCGCCCGAGGGGAGCGCCGGCCGTGATGCCCCCCTCCAGCACCGCATTGCCCTCCGGCACCACACAGCTGGA
>DAHXNV010000129.1 GCA_027365225.1 Gammaproteobacteria bacterium | reverse complement strand
CGCGCTCGATATGGTGCTGATTGCGCAGGACATCGATCACCGAGAGCGCGAATTCGCTCGGGATGGCGAAGCCGATGCCGGCCGAGCCGCCAGCGGGCGCCTCGGTCGCGGTATTGATGCCGACCACCTGGCCATGGATATCGAATAGCGGCCCGCCGGAATTGCCCGGATTGATGGCGGCGTCGATTTGCAGGAAATCATCATAGGGATCGGCGCCGATATCGCGCCCGCGCGCCGAAAACGTGCCCACCGAGATCGAGGTACCAAGTCCGAAGGGATTGCCGATGGCGATCACCCACTCGCCGGCGCGCAGCTTTGAAGAGTCACCCCATGTGACCACCGGCAGCGGATGCGGCGGATCGACGCGCAGAATGGCGATATCACTGAAATCATCGGCGCCGACCACGCGGGCCGGCAAAATGGTGCCGTCGGCGAGGGTCACGTCGAGGGCCGCGGCCTTGGCGATCACGTGGTAGTTGGTGACGATCAGGCCGGATTTGTCGATAATGAAGCCGGAACCGACAAGTTTGACATGGCGGGCGCGCAGGCGCTCGCGTAGCATCCGCGCCATCGGCGTGCC
>DAHXNV010000128.1 GCA_027365225.1 Gammaproteobacteria bacterium | reverse complement strand
ATACTCCGGCGTGCGCCCGATCATCAGCCCCGCGATGAAGACCCCGACGATCGCGAAGATCAGCATGGAGTACAGGCCGGTACCCACACCGCCGGGCTCCACCTCGCCGAGCATCATGTCGAACAGCGGCACCATACCGCCGAGCGGCATGTACGAATCGTACATGGAGTTGGCGGCACCGGTGGAGGTTACGGTGGCGACCGTCCCGAACAGCGTCGAGCCGCCGATGCCGAAGCGCACCTCCTTGCCCTCCATGTTGCCGCCGCTTTGCAGGCTGCTGGCGGTCTGATTCACGCCGAGGGCGGTGAGGCGCGGATTGCCGAGCTGCTCGGAATGATTGCACAGCGCGTAGAGCGGCACGAACAGGATGAGCATGGCGGCCAGCACCGCCCATCCCTGCCGGGTATCGCCCACCATGTGTCCGAAAGTATACGTGAGCGCGGTAGGTATCAGGAAGATCAGCAGTATCTCGATCAAGTTGGTCAGCGCGTCCGGGCTCTCATACGGGTGGGCGGAGTTGGCGTTGAAGAAGCCCCCGCCGTTGGTGCCGAGCTCCTTGATCACCTCCTGCGAGGCGACCGG
>DAHXNV010000127.1 GCA_027365225.1 Gammaproteobacteria bacterium | reverse complement strand
ATGACTGTGTCATAGTATCGGTTAAACCTTTCCCAGTCAGTTTCACCAGTGTCTATATTTATCTGTCCATTTAGAGGATATGTCAAGCCCATAAGCTTACAGAAATTCTTAATGTCGTCTATTTTCATAAATTCAGTAATGCCATTTATTCTTGCCATAGCACTGTGCAGAGTTGCTATCATAGAACTATCATCCCTGATTCTCTCTCTTGCTTTTTCAGCCATATTTCGATTGTAAGTCAGGTATAGATATGACTTAGTGCCATGCTTTTGTATAAGATTCTCAACCTCATAAGTTTTCCCTGTTCCCGGTGGCCCAATTATAGCAAAAGTTTTACCCATATATGGGTTATATCAGTGTGTCCTATAAATATTTGTTTAACAAATGTTTATAAACATCTATTTTATATCACTTTATGCAGTTAGATCTTAAACTGAAAAAATATGGGAACTCATATGTAGTAGTTGTGCCTAAAGCTTTAATAGATGTCCACAAAAAACAGGTTGGAGACACAATTATCGTAACATTGGAGTGATCTCATTGCTACATAGAGAAACTATTGATGGGAAGACGATCACACTCTATGC
>DAHXNV010000126.1 GCA_027365225.1 Gammaproteobacteria bacterium | reverse complement strand
AGCGCCGCGATCCTTTTATGCTGTTCCGGCGTCATGACATCTGCACAGACCTCGATGCTGGCGGCCATGTGGCGACGATCTTGGCGCGACGCGGTGGTCCAGACCGTCGCCACGTCGGCGCTATTTTTCAACAGTACACGAACGGTGGCAAGCGACCCATCCAACAGGGCAATGCGCAGGGCCTCATCACCATCCGCGTGGATGTTGGCACCCGCGGCGGCGAGGATGTCGACCACTTCGGCGTGGTCATTGACGGTGGCGGCAATCATGGCACCATCATTCATCGCGTGAACATTGGCACCGGCAGCCATGAGAATACGGACAATGTCGGCATAACCACGACTGGCGGCGCGGCGCAGGGCGTCATCATTCATCGCGTGAACATCGGCGCCGGCGGCCAGGAGGATGTCGACCACTTCGGCGCGGCCATTGTTGGCGGCGGCGCGCAATGCGTTATCTTTGTTAGCATGAATGTCGGCACCCATGGTCAAGAGAACGCGGACAACTTCGGTGTGGCCTTTCGTGGCACTCCAACGCAGGGCAGCGTCATTGTCGGCGTGGACATCGGCACCGGCAGCAATGAGGAT
>DAHXNV010000125.1 GCA_027365225.1 Gammaproteobacteria bacterium | reverse complement strand
CGCGCTGCACTCGCGCCAGGAGCTGCGGGCACTCGGTGCGCGGGCCGCCATATACCATCAAAATAATTTGACGAAAAATCTAAGCGGCGTATATCCATGACTTTGAATTCAACCATGGGAGTGTTTTTGGCAGCAAGCTCAATCATTGAACTTGAACTGTCTATACCTGTAACTGTGAAACCGTCTTTGATAAAATACTGCACAAATCTACCAGTGCCACAACCTGCATCCAGAACATGCCCATTTTGTTTCAATCTTGAAATAAACTTCCGATATCTTTTGATAGCTTTCTCCCTTGCCTCCTGACTGTAGGCATCTCTTGTGAAGGCCATGTGATAATCTTCAGCTACTTTTCTTGAGTTATAATGATCCACTGATTCTTTAAGATTGAATGAAATAAAAATTAATTGTCAATGGTGGTGCAACACAAATAGGACAGTGATATAAGATTCAGAACTCATTGACATACTCAATTCCCTTATTGTAATAGAAACAATTCCAAGATTCGAATCCAGACAGATTAGAATTTCTTTTTAACATTTCTTTCTATTCTTTTGATAGAAGTTTGGGGATCTCAAAAGATTTCTGA
>DAHXNV010000124.1 GCA_027365225.1 Gammaproteobacteria bacterium | reverse complement strand
CCGCAGGCCGCACCTGCCGGGCCGCGCCACTGATCAAAGCGCCACTACACGGGATTTTAGTTTACCAGCGAACTCCGCTCATTCGGGTGGGCGATATGGAATAATCCTTTTAAATCAAATTAGTATAGTTTTTATACCGATGAACATCCACGGGCAACATCCGCCGGAGCCAGGCTCAAGGCCGACGTTTCTGTACACTCTCAGTGAGGCCAATACGGCCAGCGAGCCACGGCGATCCCGATGCCGATCGAAACGATGAGCACCAGCGCAATGACCACTATGGTGAGCACACGTCGCATCGCGACCATCATAAACCGGAGGGCCCTGCGGTGAGTCTGCGTATTGCGCTGCTCGCCGCGGAAGCGACACCCTTCTGCAAGACCGGTGGACTGGCGGACGTCGTCGGTGCCTTGGCGGTCCATCTGCACCGGGCGGCGCACGATGTCCGGCTGTTCATTCCCGGCTATGCCGCCATCGACCGGCAGCGCTTCGGATCGGCTCCGGTCCCCGGGTTGAGCCACCTCACGGTAGCCCTCGGACCGCATCGGTATGTGTTCGCGGTCGAGCAGCTACGGCTGCCCGATACGCAG
>DAHXNV010000123.1 GCA_027365225.1 Gammaproteobacteria bacterium | reverse complement strand
CCGAGAATCCGCACGAGTTCGAAGGCACTTTTCCGCTGCCGGAGTCGCAGCTCGACCGGTTCATGATGCGCATCGAGGTCGGCTATCCGAGCGGCGCGGATGAGCGGCGGGTACTCGAGCGGGACGGCGCGCTTGCCGGCACCGACGGTGCGGCGACACCGGCCCCCGCACAGGGCAGGGTCACCGCGGAGACGATGGCGGCGGCCCGCGAGTGCGCGGACCAAGTGCATGTGTCGAGCGCAATACTCGACTATATCCTCGCACTCGCGCAGGCATCGCGGACGCATGCGCAGGTCGCTCTCGGCCTGTCCACCCGGGGCGCACTCGCCATGTTGCGCGCGGCGCGTGTGCAGGCCGGTTTGCGTGGGGGGAAATTTGTGACGCCGGACGACGTCAAGCGCGTGGCCCGCTGGGTGGTTCCGCATCGGCTGGCGCTCAAGCCCGAAGCCCTGCTCGAAACGCTCGACAGTCGCGACCTCACCACCGCGCTGCTTGAGCGCGTCGCGGTGCCGCGCTGAGCCGCTCGCCCTGTGGATGCGCATGAGCCTGCGCCGCAACGCGTTGCTGCTCGTCCTGCTGGCGGGGTTGCTC
>DAHXNV010000122.1 GCA_027365225.1 Gammaproteobacteria bacterium | reverse complement strand
AAAGCGGCCGGGAGTGCGCCCTTGCCGCCGCTCGGAGCCTTCCAGCGTCCGAGTGTGGTGGCGGTTGCGGGGCGTCCCTCAGTCCCTCTTGCGACGCAGCTTCTGGGACCGCCGCCGGTGTTGCCGGCTCTGGGCAGTTCTGGGGGACGCGCGGGTGCCGACGCCGCGTGGCGGCAGGCACAGGCGCTTCAGGGATGGGCGCCTCCGCCGGCGGAAGGACGGGTGCGTGGGAGTCCACGTGCTCGCGAACTTCAGGCGGCACTGACCGGTCCCGTGTTTTCCGGCGCCGGTGGGCCGGGTGCAGTCGCGGCGCCGTTGACGGAGTCGTCTGTTCCTGCAGTCTCTGGATCGCCGATGCCGGGGCCCTGGGTGGGGGCGCCGTGGGGCGAGC
Source organism: Gammaproteobacteria bacterium (assembly GCA_027365225.1). Classification (GTDB taxonomy): domain Bacteria; phylum Pseudomonadota; class Gammaproteobacteria; order Steroidobacterales; family Steroidobacteraceae; genus 13-2-20CM-66-19. Next base: position 201 of record DAHXNV010000122.1, on the reverse strand, counting down.
CGGCAGGGCGTGGGCGGCGGTTGGGTAGCGCGTCCCGTTCAAATGCGCTCTCGGCGCTGCTGCGGCCGACGGTGACGCGGACGGTGCAGGCCTCGGTGCTGCCGACGCAGCGGCTGCTGTTGCCCAAGGGGGCGTTCATTGACTGCACGCTCGAGACGGCGATCGACTCGACGCTGCCGGGGATGACCACGTGTGTGACGG
>DAHXNV010000121.1 GCA_027365225.1 Gammaproteobacteria bacterium | reverse complement strand
GACGGTTGCGTACGACCATATCGAAAGGCGTTGTCGTCGTGCCTTCCTCTACAAAACCACGCACATGCAGATTGTCATGATTGGTACGCTTGTACGTCAACCGATGGATCAACGTGGGATAGCCGTGGAATGCGAAGATCACCGGCTTGTCCTTGGTGAACAGTGCATCGAAGTCGTTATCTGTCAGGCCGTGCGGATGCTGCGTTTTCGACTGCAATGTCATCAGATCCACAACGTTGACCACACGAACTTTCAGGTCGGGGAAGTAGGGACGCAGGAGATCGACAGCGGCCATCGTCTCTAATGTCGGCACGTCGCCGGCGCAGGCCATCACCACATCCGGCTCGCTGCCGCGGTCGTTGCTCGCCCAATCCCAGATGCCGATCCCCTGCGTGCAATGCTTGATCGCTGCATCCATATTGAGCCACTGAGGCTGCGGCTGCTTGCCGGCGACAATGACGTTGATCCGGTCCCAGCTTCGCAAACAATGGTCGATGACAAACAGAAGTGTGTTCACGTCGGGTGGAAAATAGACCCGCACAGTATCCGCCTTCTTGTTCACGACGTGGTCGACGAAGCCCGGGTCCTGGTG
>DAHXNV010000120.1 GCA_027365225.1 Gammaproteobacteria bacterium | reverse complement strand
ATCTGGCCCAGGACCCGTTCGAGGTGATCGGCGAGAAGGTCAGCTACCGCCTGGCGCAGCGGCCGGGCAGCTTCGTGGTGCTCAAGTATGTGCGCCCGGTGATCAAGCGCCGCGACACCCAGGGGATCAGCTGCCCGCCGGCGCCGGTCGGTGTCATCGCGGGCAGTCGCGCCGACGTCAGCTTGTGCGCCGGGCTGCTGGTGGACAAGTTCGCCTATCACCTGCCGCTGTACCGCCAGCACCAGCGGCTGGCCGATGCCGGGATCACGGTCAGCCGACCGTGGCTGACGCAGCTGGCGCAGCAGATCATCGCGCTGCTGGAGCCGATCCACGAGGCCCAGCTCGACGCCATCCGCGCGGGCCGGGTGATCGCCATGGACGAGACGCCGATCAAGGCCGGTCGCCGGGTCGAGGGCAAGGCCGCCGACAAGAAGCATCCGGGCGGGATGAAGACCGGGTACTTCTGGCCGGTCTACGGCGAACACGACGAGGTCTGTTTCCCGTTCTTCCCCTCGCGCGCCCAGGTCCACGTGGAAAAGCTGCTGGGGTTGTCGCGGGCTGCGGGCAGCGTGCTGTTGTCCGATGGCTACACG
>DAHXNV010000011.1 GCA_027365225.1 Gammaproteobacteria bacterium | reverse complement strand
TCACGGCGCTGCACGATGTATTCGAGGCCTTCGTAGACTTTCGTCTTGCGGTTTCGCACCATCCGCATGCGGATCCTCGGTTTTGCATCCGCAATGAGGAGGCCGAGCAGGTGGGCCTTTTCAGGGGTATCAATCACCGCAAATGCCCCCGGTTGCCCGAGTGCGATGGTGCGGGCCGGCACGTGTCCCACCCGACGGTGGGAGCTCGCGTGGGTTCGCAAGCCCAGTCGTTTAAAGTGTCGCCAGAGGTGAGAGGCGCTGCAGCCGATGACGCCAGAGAGTTCGGCGAGGGTCAGGCCCGAGCCGAGGTAGAGCGCGTTCGCCTCGCGCAGCGCCCGGTCCCGGGCGCCTGCGGCAGCTCCCATGAGAGCGCCGCGGATTGCTTTCAGACGTTTGAGCGCGTGCGTACGCCCGGCGATGTCGGTGGGAGCGGGACGAGCGCTTCGGTTGTGGTTGAGTCGATTCATGGGGAATCCCTCTTGTGGGCCGGCGTACAGAAGTCGGTGCCAGCTAAAAAAATGAGCCCACGGAACGGTCAGCACGTCGCTGCCGTTGCGTGGGCTCCGTAGGTCACGAGCATCAAGGTTCTCGGGTCGACCTGGCGCTAGCGCCTCCCCGGAAAGACGATGATGTTGGTCTGCGCGGCTGCCCCGTTCTTGGGACCAAAGGTGCGCGATGGTTCTGGGGTGGGGCGCACCGGTCGGGATCCACCGGGAGAATTCGGGTCGGATTCCGTTTCATCCAGGCGATCGACGATCCGATCAACGTTCATCTGTGTGTAGCGCAGCAGCATCGCAAGAGTCTTGTGCCCCGTGATGCGCTGGACTTCCATCACCGTGAGACCGCGCTCGAAAAGCCGTGTGGTCGCCTCGTGGCGCAGATCGTGGAACCTGAAGTTCGTGATCTTTGCGCGCGCGAGGATCCGGCGCCATGCAGCGGTGATGGCATGTGAAGTGGTCCGGAAGACAGGCTCGTCCTCGCCCTCGTGCGCAAGCCGCCTAAGTAACTCGACCGCCTTTTCGGAGAGCGGCACGGTCCGGTCCTCGCCGTTTTTCGTGTCGCGCAGGAGCATCGTGCGTCGCTTCAGATCGACATCACGCCACAGCAGCCGCAGCAGCTCGCTCTTGCGGGCTGCGGTTTCCACCGCGATCGGGACGATGAGCGGGATCACCCGGTTGTAGCAGGTGGCGAGTGCCTGCTCGAAGCGCAGGGATTCTTCGGCGCTCAGGCGCCGATTGCGCCACTTGTCCGCCTTCGGCTGGCGCACATCGGCGATGGGGTTCACCAGATACGGCATCCCCCACTCCTTGCGTGCGATGGTGTAGAGATGGCTGATGAGCGCAAGGTCGAGGCGCACCGTGGAGCGTTTGATGCCGGCCGTGAGGCGCTCTTTGCGAAACGCCACGAAGTGCTGCGAGGTGAGCGTGGAGAGTTTGAGCTGGGCGAGCTCGCGACGACGCCATTGTCGAATGCGCCGGCGCTCTTGTTCGTGGCCTTTCTTCTCGGCCGTGATCTCCCGCTCGTAACGCTCGAGCGCTTCATCGAGGGTAGGCTCGACGCGCAGGTTCGGGATCGTGTCGCGCCCGGCGCGCAGTTCGCGCTCGATGCGCGCGGCCCAGTCACACGCCTCGGCTTCGGTATCGAAGGTGCGGGTCTTCTGTGCGAAGCCCGGAATGCGCACGCGGGCGCGCCAGCTGTGCTTGGTTCGTTGATCGATCGCGGCCATGGAAAGGTCTCCGTTGCAGGGTTGGAGACCCGTCTAGCGAGGCGCTTTAAATTCTGCGGGGCGTGTCGGGCACTGGTCCAAATGGGTCCAAATGGCCCACTTCGACACGCTCCAGTCCGCGCGACTGAAAAAAAATGCCTGTGAAATCAGGTATTTATGGTGGCCAGGGGCGGAATCGAACCACCGACACGCGGATTTTCAGTCCGCTGCTCTACCAACTGAGCTACCTGGCCACCGCAGGGAGAGCGGTCGCGTATTAGAACGGCCGCCGCCGAGGGCGTCAAGGCAGACGCCTCACGGGCGTTCCTGGCGCCCCGGAACGTGTACCCCACTTCTCGGGCTCCCTGCCGGCGTCCTTCGTTCAACGGCTGTTGCGGTCCAGCGCGACGGTGGCCTGCGCCCGGTCCCCGCTTAATCCAATCCCTGGATTTCGGTTTCGCCTCTCTCTATCGAGAGAGGCTCACCCCCGGAAACCGGGGGACGTCCGCGTCCGCGAGTTCGCAACGCGTTACACTTTGTGGTGGCGCCGATACGGACCTTCCGCGCACATGAGACTCGAGCCCGGTCGCAACTGCCGCGCCGATGCTGCGCGGGACCGCCCCAGACCTTGCTCAGAGAGCCTCGCCCCATGGTTCATCCGGACCGCGAGAGACGTATCGATATGAGCACAGTGGTCGATCCCGGCCTCAAGGGCCGACTGGCCTCCGCCGGAGACATCATTCCCTGCGTAGAAGAGCTGACTCACGTCAATGAGTCCCTGCACCGTCAGGAGGGGCTGCTCGCGGCCTCGGCCAAGGCGAGCCGCATGCTGCTGGCGACTCCGGACGTGCGTGGAGCCATACCCGAGGTGTTGCGACTGCTCGGGGAGGCGGCGCACGTAGACCGAGTGAACATGCTGCGAGCCCGCCGCGGCCCGAACGACGAGCCGCTGCTGGTGATCGTGGCGGAATGGACCGCCGAGGGCGTGCCGTCGCAGCTCGGCGAGGCCGCACCCCGGGCCTGCGATGAACGCGACCTGCCCGCCATCTCCGCAGAGCTCCGCCACGGCCGCAGCGTATGCATCAACCCCGGGGAGACCGGTAAGACGTGCTTCGGCTCCACCGACTTCGAGGGCATCGGCACACAGAGCAAGGCGGTGGTCCCCATCCTGGTCGCCGGGGAGTTCATCGGCGCCATCGGCCTTGACAACACGCGGCAGCGACGCGCGATCGACTCCGCGGAGCTGGCGGCGCTCGAGACCGCCGCGAGCGTCATCGGCGCAGCGCTGCACCGCCAGCGCCTGCTCGATGACATGCGCCGCGAGCGCGAGCGCGCCGCCGAGGAACACGCCACCGAGCTCGCCAAGGCCAATGCGGTGATCCGCGGCAACCTCGAGCGGCTGGCGAGCGAGCCCGATCTGAACGGCTTCCTCGGCCACCTGCTGCTCGAAGCCACCCGCCAGTTCAACGCGGCCTCGGGTGCCGTCGTGGTCTCGCGCGACAGCCTGCAGGAGTGGCGCATCGCCGCGCACGTGCGTGAAGGCAAGCTCGAGGAGCCGCCCTACCCGATCAGCGTGCCGACCGGCTCGGCGTTCGGCAACCGCTTCGGCCAGCCGCACGAGCCGATGTACATCGATGTCGCGCAACAGCACCAGGAATTCTGGCCCGGCATGCTCGCGTTCGACCGGCGCGAGGGGCACATCGGCAAGGTGGTCTATCCGCTGGTGTTCGGCGCGCGCAACGTCGGCTTTCTGCTCCTGCGCTTTCGACGCAAGGCCGAGGATGTCCCGCACAGCGAGCTGCTGGTGGCGCTGGCACAGCAGGCGACCCTCGCGGTGCAGTTGACGCGGCTCGCCTATCAGGCCAAGGAGGCCGCCGTGCTCGTGGAGCGGGCACGCATCGGACAGGAAATCCACGACGGCCTGGCGCAGGCCTTCACCGGCATCCTGATGCAGCTCGGGGCGCTGGAAGAGGATCCCCCGTGCAAGAAGAAGGACTCCACCCTCGCCATCACGCTGACGCGCATCCGCGATCTGGCCCGTGACGGGCTCGCCGAAGCGCGCCGCTCGGTCATGGCGCTCAGGCTCGATCAGACGCGCCGCACCGGACTGGAACTCGCGCTGCGCCAGCTCGCCGAACGCTCCACCGTCCCCGGCGGGGTGACCTGCACGTTCAGCAGCTACACGGTCGACACGGGCCTGCGGCCCGAGGAGGAACACGAGCTGCTGCGCATTGCCCAGGAGGCCGTCAGCAACGCGGTACGCCACGCCCGCCCGAATACCATACGGATCACGATCACGGACGAGGACACCCATTGGGTGATGGCCGTCGAGGATGACGGCCAGGGAATGGGTCAAAGCCCCGAGCGCCACGAGCGCCAGGGCTTCGGCCTGACCAGCATGCGCCAGCGCGCCACCGACATCGGCGGCGAATGGCGCATCGAAAGCCGGCCTGGATCCGGCACCCGCGTGAGCGTACGCATGCAGAAGCGGAGAACCTGATGTCGGCCGAGATGCACAAGAAGATCCGCGTGATTCTCGCGGACGATCACCCTGTCGTGCGCGACGGACTGGCGGCGATGGTCAATCAGCAGGCTGACATGGAGGTTGTAGCCGAGGCGGGCGATGGCGACGCGGCCATCTCCCTCTACTCGGAACGCCAACCCGACGTGATGGTGCTCGATCTGCGGATGCCCAAGCGCGATGGGCTGGCCGTGGTCCAGCGGGTGATGGAGATCAACCCCAAGGCCCGCCTGTTGATCATGACGACCTACGACGGGGACGAGGACATCTTCCAGTGCCTCTCCCACGGGGCCAAGGGCTACATTCTCAAGGACGCGCCCCGTCAGGAAATCCTCTCGGCAATCCGCGCCGTCAGCGAGGACCGGCCCTATACCTCCTCCACCGTCGCGGCCAAGGCGCTGCAGCGCATGGCCAAGCCCAGCCTCACCGAGCGCGAACTCGACGTTCTAGAGCTCGTCGCCCAGGGCCGAAGCAACAAGGACATCGCGCGGCGACTCTCGATCACCGAGGGCACGGCCAAGACCCACGTAAAGTCGATTCTGACCAAGCTCGATGCCATCAGCCGGACCGAAGCGGTTGCCGTGGCGCACAAGCGCGGGCTGATCCGCCTCTGAGACATCGCGCTGCGGATCCGGTGACTGTTCTGTGACACCTCGGACGGCGGATCATGGTGTGCTTGCGGCCATGGACCAGTTCGGTGTCGTTGGCCTCTCGTACCGGCACGCCGGCGTAGGGGACGTCGCGCGCCTGTCCCTGGACCGCACGAGCCTGCCGCAGCGCCTGCCGGCGCTACGCCAAGCCCTCGGGGTGGCGGAGTTGCTCTATCTGGGCACCTGCAATCGGGTCGAGCTGCTCTATGCCACCGGCGGGGGCCAGCCGGCCGGCGACCTGCGCGGGGAGGTGCTCGCCGAACTCACCGGATGCGCGCCGCCCGCCGGGCAGGCGCCGCGGCTGCTGCGCGCATGGGCGGGCGAATCGGCCATCGAGCACGTGCTGCTGGTCGCCTGCGGCCTGGATTCCGCGCAGGCGGGCGAGCGGGAGATTGCCGCCCAACTGCGTCTGGCCTGGGAAAGTGCCCGGGACGCCGGCACCTGCGGCCCGCTGCTCAACCGTCTGTTGGGCGAGGCGCTCGGCATGGCCAGCCGGGTGCAGCGACTGCGCTCGGGCCTTCCGCAACGATCACTCGCGGACCTCGCCGTCGAGCGTGTACGTGCGCATCTGGGCGAGCGGCGCGAGCGGGTCGCACTGATCGGGGTCTCGCCCATGACCCGCCGCTGTGGGCTCGCACTCGCCCGCGAAGGGGTGCCGCTCTTGATCGTCAACCGTACGCCCGCGGCCGCCGAGTCGCTCGCCGCGGAAGTGTCCGGGCAGGCGATGGCGCTGGAGGACTTCCGCGCCGCGCCCGAACGAGTCGCGGCACTGGTGCTGGCCGCCGGCGGCGGCGCCCCGCTCCTCGGCAAGGCGACGCTGGAGCGGCTCGCGGGTGACGCCGGAGGCCGGCCACTTGCCGTGGACTTCGGCGTTCCTCCCAACCTCGAGCCCGGCGTTGCGCGGCGTGCGCGCATCGATTACGTGGGCATGGACGATCTGGTCCATGCCGTCGAGGACCAGCGGGTCAATGAGCTGCTGCGCCTGGCGCCGGTGCGTGCGGCAATCGACGAGCGGCTGAGCCGGCTGCGCACGGAAATGGCGAGCCGTGCGATCGGACCGCGCTTGGCGGGGCTGCGCGCGACGTTCGAGCGTATCGCCACGGAGGAAGCGGAGCGGGCACTCGCCGCCGAGCTGCATACACTCGATGCCCCGCAGCGCGAGGCCGTGCTTCGCCTGGCCGAGCGCGTCGCGCACAGCCTGGTACATCTGCCCATCTGCGGCCTGCGGGCCGCCGCCGCTCACACCACCCCGGATGTGCTCGAAGCCTTCTTCCGCGAGGCGCAGCCGCACCGTCGCGGCCATTTGGACCCCGAAGCACCGACCGGACAGGCGACCCTGTAGTCATGAGTCATTCCCGTTCCGAGCAGCTCTATGCCCGCGCCCGCGCCGTGATACCCGGGGGCGTCAACTCGCCCGTACGGGCGTTTCGGGCCGTCGGTGGCACGCCGCTGTTCATCGCGCGCGGGCAAGGCGCGCATCTCATCGATGCCGACGAACGGCGTTATCTCGACTTCGTTGGCTCCTGGGGGCCGCTGATCCTCGGACACGCTCATCCGGCGGTGCTCGAGGCCATCTCGGCGGCGAGCCGCGCCGGCACCACGTTTGGTGCACCGTGCGCGGGCGAAGTGGAGCTCGCCGAGCGCATCGTGGCCGCCTATCCCGGAATCGAGCAGGTGCGCTTGGTCTCCTCGGGCACCGAGGCGGTGATGAGTGCGATCCGCGTCGCGCGCGCCGCCACGGCCAGAGACCTGATCGTGAAGTTCTCGGGCTGCTATCACGGCCATGCCGATCATCTGCTGGTGGCCGCCGGCTCGGGACTGGCGACATTCGGACGTCCGTCCTCTGCGGGCGTGCCCGAGCCCTTCACCGCCTGCACGCGGGTGCTGCCGCTCGATGACGAGGCGGCGCTCGAGCAATTGCTCGAGGCGCAGGGTACACGCATCGCCGCGGTCATCATCGAGCCGATGCCCGCCAATCACGGCCTGCTGCCCCAACGACCGGCGTTCCTCGCGCGGCTGCGCGCGCTGACGCGTGCCCACGGAGCCCTGTTGATTTTCGACGAGGTCATCTCCGGATTCCGCCTGGCGCGCGGTGGCGCCGCGGAGCGATTCGGCATCACGCCGGATCTGGCCACCTTCGGCAAAGTGATCGGCGGTGGACTGCCGGTAGGGGCCTTCGCCGGTCCGCGCGCAATCATGGCTCGGCTCGCCCCGGACGGCGATGTCTATCAGGCCGGCACCCTCTCGGGCAACCCGCTCGCCATGGCGAGCGGCATCGCCACCCTCGATGTGCTCGCGCGCGAGGATGGCTGGCGCCGGCTCGAATCTCTCGGCGCCCACCTCGAGGCGGTACTGGGGCCGGTAGTGGCGCGGGCGCGCTTCCCGGTGCACCTGGTCCGAGTCGGATCGCTGTTCTGGCTGTCGCTGCACGGGCCCGGAGCGCCGCGCACCGCCGCTGCGCTCGATCCGAGCGCGCTCGAGCGCTATGGCCGGCTGTTCCATGCACTGCTCGCGCAAGGGATCTACTTTCCACCCTCGGCCTACGAGGCGTGCTTCCTCTCGCTTGCGCACCGGGAATCGGACATCGAGACGCTGGGCCGCGGTCTCGAGCATGCGCTCGAGACCGCGGCATGACTCCGCGCGCGAACAAAATCCCGCGCATCCTGCAGATCACCGTGATGGTGCTCGTGATGGTGTGCACCGTGCAGGTCGGCTGGTGGCTGTACGACCAGCATCGCTATGCCGTGGAGAAAGTCGTCCAACTCCAGAGCGCGTATAAGCAGCAGGCCGCCGCGGCGCGCGCGCTGCTCTCGGCCGGTGTGCCGGTCGAGCGCGTCCGAGCGCTCCTGCCCTCGGTGCAGCTGACACCCGACGGCGCCCGAGTCAGTCCGGTGGCCGAGCACGAGTTGCTGGCCCAGGAGCACCTGCGGATCGTGCAATACGCCTGGGAGGGCGGGTTTTTCCTGCTCGCGCTGGTGGCGTGTCTGGTGGTCATCGCCCGGGCCCTGCGCTCCGAGGCGTTGGCCATGATGGAGCAGGACAACTTCCTGGCGATGGTCTCGCATCAGTTCAAAACGCCCCTCGCGAGTCTGCAGCTCTCGCTGGAGACGCTCACCTTGCGCCAGCTCACGGCCGTGCAGACCCGCGGCCTGACGGACCGGATGCTCGCGGACCTGGCGCGCATGGAAGGCATGGTGAGCCGCATCCTCGAGAGCGCCCGGTTGGACCGCGGACGCGTCGAGCTGCGGCGCGAGCCGGTCGACCTGGCGGCAGCCGTGCGGCGCACGACGGCCGCCGTCGAGGAGCGCGCCGCCCAGGCGCACATCACGCTGCGCGTCGAGATCGACCCGGGACTCGAGATACTCGCCGACCCGCTGGCGCTCGACGTCATCCTGCGCAACCTGCTCGACAACGCGCTGGCAGCGGTCGTGCCGGTGGGCGGCGGCACCATCGTGTTCAGCGGGCGGCGCGCCGACGGCAACATCGAACTCGCCGTGCACGACAGCGGCGTGGGCTTCAGGCCTGCCGATGCCAGCCGGCTGTTCGAGAAATTCAGGCGCCTGCAACCGGGCGGCGGCAGCTACCACGGCACCGGACTCGGCCTGTACATCGTGCGGCGCCTGATGCACCTGATGGGCGGGCGGGTGACCGCCGAGAGCGCGGGTGTCGGCCATGGCGCCCGTTTCCGGCTGGTCTGGCCCGGTGAGCCGCGACACGATCGCCCGGAGCCGTCCTGGACGGGGCAGACCGGCCCCGCCGCCCGGGAAAGCGACCCTGACACGCGCGCGCAGCGCGCTCCGCAAAGCGAAGCGGTCCGTCCGGATGAGCGCCCCGGGGACGGCAACCTGTCGTGAGCGCGCCTGCCGACACCACCCACCGGATCCTGGTGGTCGAGGACGATCCATACCTCGCCGCTGGATTGGTCGAGAACCTGCGCGCCGAAGGCTACACGGTCGATCAGGCCGGCGACGGGCGCGCCGCGCTCGAGCAGCTCGGCGCACAAGCCTACGGCCTGGTATTGCTCGATGTCATGCTGCCGCATATCGATGGGTTCACCGTCTGCCGCACACTGCGCGAGCGCGGCGATAACACGCCGGTACTGTTTCTGACGGCGCGCGGCGATCCGGCCGACCGGGTGCGGGGGCTGGAGGCCGGCGGCGATGACTACCTGCCCAAGCCATTCCATCTCAAAGAGCTGCTGCTGCGCGTGCGGGCCATTCTCCGGCGCTGGGACTGGTATCAGAGCGCGGCGGCCGAGACCGCGGTGCTGCGCTTCGGCGAGAACGAGGTCGACTTCCGCGCCTTCCGCGCCCGTGCGTGGAATGGCCTCACGCAGGAACTCACCGAGAAGGAGGCGATGATCCTCAAGGTGCTGGCCGAGCGGCCCGGCGAGATCGTCTCGCGCGAGGATCTGCTCGAGCGGGTGTGGGGTTACGATGTGTTCCCCTCCACGCGCACCGTGGACAACTTCATCCTGCGGCTGCGGCGGCGGTTCGAGCGCGACCCGGCCAATCCGCGCCACTTCCTGACGGTATGGGGTGTCGGCTACCGCTTTCTGATCGAGGGCGAGTCATGACCCGTGCGGTGCTGCGCATCGGCACCCGAGCCTCCGCACTCGCACTGTGGCAGGCCCGGCACGTTCGGGCGCTGATCGGCGCGCTGCCCGGCGCGCCCGCCGTCGAGCTCGTGCCCATCGCGACCGCCGGCGATCTGCAGACCGAGGTGCCGCTGTGGGCCGTCGCGGGCCGCGCCTTTTTCACCAAGGAACTCGACCGCGCGCTGCTCGAGGATCGCGTCGACCTCGCCGTGCACAGTCTGAAGGATCTGCCCACGGAACTCGAGCCGGGCCTCGCGCTTGCCGCCGTGCTCGAGCGCGAGGACCCACGCGATGCGCTGGTCGGGCGCGACGGCCGTGCGCTGACGGTGCTGCCCGCCGGCGCACGCGTCGGTACAAGCAGTCTGCGCCGCAGGGCATTCATCGCCCGCCTGCGACCCGACATCCAGCTGCGCGAGCTGCGCGGCAACGTGCCGACGCGCCTGGAGCGGCTCGAACGCGGCGACTACGACGCCATCGTGTTGGCGGCTGCGGGTCTGAAGCGCCTCGGGCTCGAGTCGCGCATCACCGAGCGGCTCGACCCGGCGGACTTTCCGCCAGCGGTCTCGCAAGGCACGATCGGCGTGTGCACCCGCGCGGGCGATGCGGCAACCGCGCGTTGGCTCGAGCCGCTCGATCACGCCGCGACGCGGCTCGCGACGGCCGCCGAACGGGCGCTGCTGCGGCGCATCCAGGGGGGTTGTCAGGTTCCGCTCGGCGCGCTGGCGCGCCCCGAAGCCGGATCGATCCACATGCATGCCGTGGTGTGCACGCTCGATGGCACGCGGAGCCTGTCGGCCGAGGGCGCCGCGCCGGCCGATGCCGGGGCCGCCCGCGGTCTCGGGGAACGCCTCGCCGAGGAGCTGTTGGCACAGGGCGCCGCACAGCTGATCGCCGCGCAGCGTGCCGCGCAGGAGCCGCCCCAACCGTGAGCACCGCGCCCGATCCGCCCGTAGTGGTGACGCGCGCCGAGTCGCCGGGCCGCGGACTGTGCGGCGAGCTCGAACGGCTCGGGCTCGCCGTTGTGCACTGGCCCGCGATCGGCATTGAAGAGGCCGATCCGGCGCAATGGGAAACACAGCGCTGCGCAGCCGGGACGTTTGATTGGATCGTGTTCACCAGCACGCATGCGGTGCAAGCCGTGACTGACGCACTGCCGGCACCGCCGGCGGGGGTGCGCATCGCCGCGGTGGGTCCGAGCACTTGCGACACATTGCGCGCATGCGGCTGGCCCGTCGACCTGCTCGGCCATGGCCCGGGGGCGGAGGGTCTGGTCCACGCGCTCGGCGAAGTCGGCGTGCGGAAGCGGCGAATTCTGTATCCGGCCAGCTCGCGCGCTCTGCCCACGCTGCAGGAGGGCCTGGAGCGCCTCGGCGCGGATGTGGTGCGCTTCATCGCGTACCGTATTGTCCCCGCGGCGCTCGACCTGGACGCATGCAGAGGCGCGATCGAGCACCGTACCGTTGGCGCGGTCACCTTCGCCAGTCCATCGGCGGTGATCGAGCTGGAGGGTGCCCTCGGCGCGGAGGACTTCAAACGACTGCTCGCGGCGGCCCCGGCCGTCGCGATCGGGGCGACGACGGCCGGGGCGCTCGCGGCGCGCGGCCTCGCACCCACCATCGCGCCGACTCCGACGCTGCGCGGCTTGGCGCTCGCCTGTCATGCGCTGCTGCGCGCACATCCACCCAGAGGCTCGAATCATGAGTTTTCCGTCTGTTAGACCACGGCGCACGCGCCAATCGGATCCTTGGCGGCGCATGGTGCGCGAAACGCGCCTCGCCCCCGATCAGCTCATCTACCCGCTGTTCGTCGTACCCGGCAGCGGAGTGCGCCGTCCGGTGACCAGCATGCCGGGCATCTGTCAGCTTTCGGTCGACGAGGCCGTCACCGAGGCTCGCTCGGCCCTGGATGCCGGTGTCCCGGCGGTGCTGCTGTTCGCCGCGCCGGCGCGCAAGGACGAAAAGGCGAGTGCGGCACTCGATCCGAGCGGACTCGCCGCCGAAGCCATCGCCGCGCTCAAGACCGCCTGCCCGCAGCTGCTGGTATGGGCCGACGTGTGCCTGTGCGGCGCGACCGACCACGGCCACTGCGGCCACGTGCTGCCCGGCGGGGTCATCGACAACGACTCCTCGGTGCGGACGCTGGCCGAAGTGGCGCTCAATTACGCGCGCGCGGGCGCTGACGCGGTTGCGCCGAGCGACATGATGGACGGGCGGGTCCAGGCCATCCGCCGGGCGCTCGACCGCGACGGGTTCGCCATGACGCCGATCGTCTCCTATGCGGCCAAGTTCGCCTCGGCGTTCTACGGTCCGTTCCGCGAGGCCGCCGAGTCCGCTCCGGCCTTCGGCGACCGGCGCAGCTATCAGATGGATCCGGCCAACGGTCGCGAAGCGCTGCGCGAAGTCCGCCTCGACGTCGAGGAAGGCGCCGACCTGGTCATGGTCAAGCCGGCCGGACCCTACCTCGATGTCATCCGCCAGGTGCGCGACACGGTCGAGGTGCCGGTCGTGGCTTATCAGGTGAGCGGCGAGTTCAGCCTCATCAAGGCGGCCGCCGAGCGCGGCTGGATCGATGAGCCCGCGGCGGTCATGGAGGCACTCACCGGCATCCGCCGCGCTGGCGCGGATCTCATCATCACTTATTACGCGCGCGACGTCGCGCGCTGGCTAAGGAGTCGCTGATTGAGCGCGCCCACACCCGTATTTCTCGCCGCGTGCCGGCGCGAGCCGGTGCCGTACACGCCCATCTGGGTGATGCGTCAGGCCGGCCGCTACCTGCCGGAATACCGGCAGGTCCGTTCCCGGGTGTCGTTCGAGGCGCTCACGCGCACGCCGGAGCTCGCCGCCGAGGTGACTCTGCAGCCGCTGCGGCGCTTTGCGCTCGATGCGGCGATCCTCTTCAGCGACATCATGACACCGCTTTCCGGCATGGGCGTCGATCTGACATTCGAGCCAGGTCCGGTGATCGGCCAGCCGATCCGCACCGACGCGGCCATCGATGCGCTGCGGCCGCTCGAGCCGCTGCGCGACGTACCCTTCGTGCTCGACACCGTACGCCTGGTGCGCGCCGAGGCACCGCGCGGCGTGCCACTGATCGGCTTCGCGGGCGGTCCGTTCACGCTGTTGTGCTACCTGGTGGGCGGGCGTCCCTCGAAGGAGTTCGAGACGGCGCGCGCGTTTCTGTACGAGAGTCCGCGCTCGGCGGAGCGGCTGTTGGATCGGCTCGCGGACGCCATGGCCGTCTATCTCGGGGCCCAGGCCGACGCCGGCGCACAGGCGCTGATGATGTTCGAGTCCTGGGGTGGACTGCTCGCGCCACCGGAGTTCGAGCGGTTTGCGCTGCGCGGCGCAATCCGCACGCTCACCGCGTTGCGCGCGCGCGGCGTGCCGCTCATCTACTACCTCAACCAGGGCTGCGCGCTGCTCGATCGGCTCGCGAGCCTTCCGGCCGACGTCTTCGGCGTCGACTGGCGCATGCCGCTCGGGGCGGTGCGCCGTGTGTTGGGACCGCAGAAGGCCGTGCAGGGCAACCTCGATCCGGCCGCGCTGTTCGCGCCACCCGATGAGCTCGCGCGCCAGGCCGAGAGCGTGCTGCGGGAGGCCGGCGGCGCGCCCGGGCACATCTTCAATCTAGGCCACGGCATCTGGCCGCAAACCGACCCGGACGCCCTGGCGCGGCTGGTGGACATCGTGCACGATCGCTCGGCGCGCGGAGGAGTTCACGCGTGACGGGAGAGAATATGGAACTGGCCGAGGCCGCGACCCGCTACTTCCGCGATCTGCAAGCGCGGATCTGCGCTGCATTCGAGGCCTTCGAGCCCGAGGCGCGGTTCGAGGCACGCGACTGGCGCCGGCCGAGCGGTCATCGCCTCGAGGGCGGCGGCGTCTCCAGGCTGATGCGCGGGCGGGTGTTCGAGAAAGTCGGCGTCAACTTCAGCCATGTCTGGGGCGTGCTCTCCGAACAGGCGCGCGCGCAGATCCCCGGCGCCGAGGACTCCGACGGACGCTTCCTCGCCTGCGGCATCTCCCTGGTGGCCCATATGTCGAACCCGTACGTGCCGACGGCGCACATGAACCTGCGCTACCTTCGCACCAGCCGCGGCTGGTTCGGGGGCGGATCGGACCTCACGCCGACGTTTCCGTTCGACGAGGACACGGCGCTGTTTCACGCAGCGCTGCGCCGCGCCTGCGAGACGTATCGCCCGGGGGCCTACGAAGCGTACAAGGCCTGGTGTGACCGGTATTTCTACCTGCCGCATCGGCACGAGCCCCGCGGGGTCGGCGGAATTTTCTTCGACGAACTCGCCGGCGGCGACGCCGAAGCGGATTTGGCGTTCGTCCGGCAGGTCGGCGAGGCCTTCCTGGAGGTCTACCCGACCCTGGTGTCGCGCCGAAAAGACATGCCGTACGATGAGGCCGACCGCGACAAGCATCTGTACAAGCGGGGACGGTACGTCGAGTTCAACCTGGTCTATGATCGCGGCACCCGGTTCGGATTTCAGACGGACGCGGACCCGGAGGCCTACCTCATGAGTCTGCCGCCGCTGGTCAAATGGTGAGACGTGTCAATCGGATGTTCAGGACGCTCGCGCTTCTGACATGCGCGCTGTTGGGCTTGGCCCTCTGCGGTTGCAGTCAAAAAAATGATCTGTTCATGCCCGAGAGCGCGCCAAACACGCCCTCGAGCCGGCCGCGCTCGGCTCCCCCGGCTCCGTTACCGGCGGTCGCACAGCGTGCCGCGACCCTGATCGGTCTGCCCGTGCGCTCCAAATCGGGCAAGACTCTCGGAGCCGTGCAGGACATCGTGTTCGGCGCGGGCGGCACGGCGACGCACCTGATTCTGGTGCGCGGCCGCAATGCGGGCCCCGCCGGTCTGTTGACCGCGATCCCCTGGAAGCTGGCCCTGAAGCACCTCCACGGGAACGCGCTGATCCTGGGCACCAAGCGACTCGCGGGCGCGCCCGGCTTCCCCCCCGGCCGGTGGCCGGATCTGGGCAAGCGCGACTGGAGCGCCGCGGCCGACACCTACTGGGCACAAAGCTCGCTGCACGCCTTCAAGCCGATCGATCCGACCAGCCGTTCGCGCGTCCGCCCGCCCATGAAGCTGTGATGAGCGGCGTATCGACGGCGGCACCCTCCGCAGCCGGGGAGCAAGTGGCGGCCGCGCTCATCGATTGGCACCTGCGCAGCGGACGGCACGATTTGCCCTGGCAACGCAACCGCACCCCCTATCGCGTTTGGGTGTCGGAAATCATGCTGCAGCAGACGCAGGTCGCCACGGTGATTCCATACTTCGAGCGCTTTACCGGCCGCTTGCCGCACGTGCGCGCGCTGGCCGACGCGCCGCTCGATGAGGTGCTGCACCTGTGGTCGGGTCTCGGCTATTACGCGCGGGCGCGCAATCTGCATCACGCGGCCGCACGGATCTGCAGCGAGCACGGCGGGCACTTCCCGGAGCGCTTCGATGCGCTGGCCGCACTGCCGGGCATCGGCCGCTCGACCGCCGGGGCCATCCTCGCGCTGAGCTTCAACCAGCGCCATGCGATCCTCGACGGCAACGTGCGCCGCGTGCTCGCCCGGCATTTCGCCGTGGACGGGGATCCGGGGGATCCGTCCGTCGCCCGCCGGCTGTGGGCGCTGTCCGAGGCCTGTACCCCGCAACGGCACGTCGATGTGTATACGCAGGCGATCATGGATCTCGGTGCGACGCTGTGCACGCGCCGTAATCCGGCATGCGCGCGCTGTCCGCTCACGGAAACCTGCCTTGCCCGACACACCGGCCGCCAGCATCAGCTCCCGGCCCCGAAACACCGCCCGGAACGGCCGTTGCGCCAGGTGTTCATGCTGGCGGCGCGGCGGGCCGATGGCGCGGTCTGGCTCGAGCGGCGGCCGGAGCGCGGGATCTGGGGCGGCCTGTGGTGTCTGCCGCAGTTCGACAGCCCTGCGGACGCGGCGGACTATATGGAACAGAAGCTCGGCGAGCGTGCGCCGGTACGGCCGCTCGCGGTCATCGAGCATGCCTTTACACACTTCGATCTTGTCATTACGCCGCTTCTGGCCCATTGTGCGAGCCTTGGCGGCGCGCCGGATCCGGCGCAGCATGCGTGGTATCAGGCTGTCGCGCCCGGCGCGCTCGGCCTTCCGGCCCCGATTCAGCGTTTTCTGCAACGCCTGGGGTCCGCGCGAACACGACCGCAACTCTTTGATTAATTTTAGGTCTTTGACTTCGACGGAGAACATCATGCCCCGAATGGTGCAGTGTGTGATGCTCAAGCGCGAGGCGCCCGGCCTCGATCGCCCCCCCTATCCCGGTCCCCTGGGCCAGCGGATTTTCGAGCACGTGTCGCGCGAGGGCTGGGCGCGCTGGGTACAGCATCAGATCATGCTCATCAACGAGTACCGCTTGAGCCCGATCGAGCCCAAGGCCCGGCAGTTTCTCGAGGCCGAGATGGAGAAATTCTTCTTCGGACCGGGCTCGACCCGGCCGGACGGCTACCAACCCACCCAGGAGGACTGAATTGCCGATGACCGAGACAGCCGCACCCCTGCACCCTCGCATCCGGGAGGTCACCGAACGCATCCGCGAGCGCAGCCGCGACACGCGCAACGCCTATTTGGAGCGGATGGGTGCCCAGGCGAGCGGCCCGGCCCGCACGCGTCTGTCATGCACCAATCTCGCCCATGGATTTGCGGCCGCCAACGTCCCCGACAAGGAGGCGCTGAGGGCGCTACGCGGACCGAATCTCGCCATCGTCACCGCCTACAACGACATGCTCTCGGCGCACCAGCCGTTCGAGCGCTTTCCCGGGCTGATTCGCCATGCGGCGCGCGACGCGCATGCGACGGCGCAGGTCGCCGGCGGGGTGCCCGCCATGTGCGATGGGATCACACAGGGCCAGCCGGGCATGGAGCTGTCGCTGTTCAGCCGTGACGTGATCGCGATGTCCACAGGAGTGGCGCTCTCCCATGGAATGTTCGATGCCGCGCTGTGCCTGGGGGTGTGCGACAAGATCGTGCCGGGCCTGCTGATCGGCGCACTCGCCTTCGGGCAGCTGCCGGCGGTATTCGTGCCGGCCGGTCCCATGCCCTCGGGTCTGCCCAACAAGGAAAAAGCGCGTATCCGCCAACTGTTCGCCGAGGGCAAGGTGGGGCGGGATGCGCTGCTGCAGTCGGAGGCCGATAGCTATCACTCGGCCGGGACGTGCACGTTCTACGGCACCGCCAACAGCAATCAGATGCTCATGGAAATGATGGGTCTGCACCTGCCCGGCAGCGCCTTCGTACCGCCGAACACACCGTTGCGCGATGCGCTGACGGCCGCCGCCGCGCGCCGGGCCGCCCGCATCACCGCCTTGGGCAAGGAATATATTCCGCTCGCCCGCATGCTCGATGAGCGCAGCATCGTCAACGCGGTGGTCGGTCTGCTCGCCACCGGCGGCTCGACCAACCACACACTGCACATCGTGGCCATCGCCAAGGCCGCCGGCATGATCATCGACTGGGACGACTTCAATGCGCTCTCCGAGGTGGTGCCGCTGCTGGCGCGCATCTACCCCAATGGCGGCGCCGACGTGAACCACTTTCATGCCGCCGGCGGCCTGGGCTTCCTGGTGCGCGAGCTGCTGCAGGCCGGCCTCATGCACGGCGACGTGCAGACGGTCGCCGGCGTGGGCCTCGCGCATTACGCGCAGGAGCCGTGGCTCTCGGGCGAGGGGCTCGCCTGGCGCGAGGCGCCCGCCAACAGCGCCGATCGCGAGGTCCTGCGCCGGGCGTCGGATCCGTTCAGCGCCGATGGGGGTCTGAAGCTGCTGCGCGGCAATCTCGGCCGCTCGGTCATCAAGGTGTCGGCGGTCAGACCCGAGCATCGCTCGGTGGAGGCGCCGGCGCGGGTGTTTCACAGTCAGGACGAGGTCATCCACGCATTCAAGCAGGGCGAGCTGTCGCGCGACGTGGTGGTCGTGGTGCGCTTCCAGGGCCCGCGCGCCAACGGCATGCCGGAACTCCATGGACTCACGCCCGCGCTCACGTCACTGCAGAACAAGGGCCATCGGGTGGGACTGGTGACCGACGGACGGATGTCGGGTGCCTCCGGCGTCGTGCCGGCGGCGATCCACCTGACACCCGAGGCGGTATGCGGCGGTCCGATCGGCAAGCTGCGCGACGGCGACCTGATTCACCTCGACAGCCGCACCGGGGTGCTCGAGGCGCGGGTGAGCGAGTTCGAATGGAACCGGCGCGAGAACGTCACCGGGGATCTCGCGGCGAACGGCCACGGCTTCGGCCGCGAGCTGTTCGGGTTGTTCCGCGCGCACGCCGCGTCGGCGGAGCACGGCGGGGGAGTGTGCTGACATTCGGCCGCCTCGCCCGCCGCGACACGCCTCCGCCGCCCTCGATTCGATCGAGCCGAAGAGAATCATGGCGAGCAGCTGCCCGACGGTCCGCGGCGCAGGGAAGTGCGGACGCAACGGCGCGGCGGACCGCGGACCGCGGTCCGCGGCGCAACCGCCCGCTAGCCGGGCGGCTTCTGCGGCAGGGCCACGCTCAGCTCGAGGACCTCGTGACCGGCCTCGCGCTCGAGGTTGATCTGCACGGCCTCCGGATCCACGTTGACGTACTTGTGGATGACCTGCAGCAGCTCACGGCGCAGCAGCGGCAGATAATCCGGACCGCCCCGGCCGCCGCGCTCCTGCGCAACGATGATGCGCAACCGTTCCTTGGCAATGCTCGCCGAATTCGGCTTGCTGCGAAACAGGGACAGCAGTCCCATATCAGCCTCCAAACATGCGCGCGAAGAAACCGCGCTTGGGCTCCTCGAGGAAGCGCAACGGCAGCTCCTCCCCGAGCAGGCGCGCCACCGCGTCCTGATAGGCGACCGCGGCATCGCTCGTCTCGCTGAGAATCACCGGTACCCCGGCGTTGGAGGCGGCAAGCACGTCAGGGGACTCCGGCACGACGCCGATGACATCGAGCCCCAGGATCTCCTTCACGTCCTCGACGCTCAACATCTCGCCGTTGGCGACCCGACGCGGGTTGTAGCGCGTCAGCAATAGATGCTCTTTCACGCCGCCGTTGCCGTTCGCGGAACGGTGCGTCTTGCTGGCGAGCAGACCCAGAATCCGGTCGGAATCGCGTACGGAGGAGATTTCAGGATTGACGACCACCACAGCGCGGTCGGCGAAATACATCGCCAGATGCGCGCCCTTTTCGATGCCCGCCGGGGAGTCGCAGATGATGTAGTCGAACGCATCAGCAATCAGCTCATCGAGCACGCGGCGAACACCGTCTTCGGTCAGCGCGTCCTTGTCGCGCGTCTGCGAAGCCGCCAGCACGTGCAGCGTCTCCAGACGCTTGTCCTTGATCAGCGCCTGCTTCAGCGTGCAGTCGCCGTTGATGACGTTGACGAAGTCATACACGACACGTCGCTCGCAACCCATGATCAGATCGAGATTGCGCAGGCCGATGTCGAAGTCGATCACCGCCACACGCTTGCCCCGGCGGGCCAGTCCGCAGGCCATGCTGGCCGAGGTGGTGGTCTTGCCGACGCCGCCCTTGCCAGAGGTCACCACGATGATTTCAGTCAAAGCTCACTCCTCGAATGGGGTTCACTGCGCTCGGCGCACTCAAGCGCCTAAGCGCTCGAAACGCAAGGCGTCGCCGTCCAGCCACGCCTGCACCGGCTTGCCGGCCAGCTCCGGCGGCAGCGTTTCGAAAACACGAAATACGCCGGCGATCGACACCAGCTCGGCGTGAAAGTCCTGACAGAATACACGTGCGCCCATCTCGCCGCGCGCGCCGGCCACCGCGCGTCCGCGCAGCGCGCCGTAGACGTGCACGCAGCCGTCGGCAATCAGCTCGGCGCCCGCGCCGACCATTGCGGTGACGACCAGATCGCGGCCACGGGCATAGACCCGCTGGCCGGAGCGCACGGGATGCGGGTGCAGCTGCGCGAGTGTGCCGTCCTCGGGCTGCGGCTGCGGACGCGGCGTCTCACGGCGGGCCCGCGCCCCCGCCTCGGCCGGGGGGTGGAATTCCCGGAACGGCGGCAGCAGCGGCAGATCGAGCGGTTCGGAAAGCCCCTGCGCCACGGGCGCGCCGCTGGCCAGACCCACGGGGCACATGCCGGCGCGCCGCACCGCATCGAGCACGCCCTGCATCTCCTGCACCGACGGCTCGCGCCCGAGCGGCCCGAGATCGATCGACACGGCGGTACGCTGGAAGAACTTCGGTGCGGTCGCGACCCGCCCGGTCAACTCATCGAGGATGGCGCCTGGATCAGTCGTCCAGATGAGCACCTGGATGAGCCCCACCTGTCCGAAACGAATGTCGATGGCCGGTCCGGGTGCGGCCTCGGCTCTCTGTGTCGTCATGAATCCCTGGTGGACGGTGGGATGGATTATGAGGGATGCAGTGTACCGGCTCAGCGCCGTCGCCGCACGCCCCGCACCGGCTCGGCGCGCAGCGGGTCGTCCGGCCAATGATGCTTCGGGTAGCGACCGCGCAGATCCTTGCGCACCTGCGCGTAGCCGCGCGCCCAGAAGCTCTCCAAGTCGCGCGTCACCTGCACGGGCCGGTGCGCCGGCGAGAGCAGCTTGAAGGTTATCGGCACCCGCCCGTTACCCAGGCGCGGCGTGGCCGCCAGCCCGAATACCTCCTGAAGGCGCACGGCGACGGCCGGGGCGCTGTCGTCCAGATAATCGATGCGGATACGAGAGCCGCTCGGCACCGTCAGGTGCGTCGGTGCGAGCGAGTCGAGCGCCCGCTCACGGTCCCAACCCAGACGCGCGCGCAGCGCCTGCGCAAGCGGGACGCGCGTCAGATGATCCCGGCGCGTCAGACCCTCGAGCCAGGGTGCGAGCCACCCGTTCAGATCGGCCGCGAGCGCCTCGTCGGACAGGTCGGGCCAGTCCTCGCCGCCGTCCAATCGGCGCACGAAGGCCGTGCGAGCCTGCAGATCGCGGGTCTCCCGGTCCCAGGGCAGCGCTGCGAGACCAAGCTCACGCACGCCGGTGAGCATGGCCTCGCACACACGCTCGGCGCTCACTTCGGGCCAAGGACGGGTCTCAAGCAGCAACTGCCCGAAGCGCAGCTCGCGTCGGGCGAGCACCGCCTGCTCGAGACGGCTCCACTCGACGGTGTGCTGCCAAACCAGACGATCCCCGTACAGTGTTTCGAGCGCGGCGCGCTCGAGCGGCGCGGCGAGCAAAATGCGCGCGTCCCGTTCGCGGTCGTCGAGATCTACCGCGACGATGAGATCCTGGCGCGCCAGAGATTGCGGCTGCGCGAATTGCGCGCCCCGGCCATTGGCCAGCGTGTAGTGCCCGCCCGCGGCGCCGCGCCGCAAGCCGATCCGGTCCGGATAGGCCAGGGCGAGCAACGCGCCGGCCGAGACCTGCGCGTGTGCTCCATCGTCAGATGAGTCGGCGCGCTCCGTTTGACGGATGAGCTCGCGCGCGGTCTCGCGAACGGCGTGCCACGCCGCCGGGTTCGCAGCGCCGGGCCCTCCCATGCCGCGCAATACCTCCAGACGGGTCCGGATATCGGCGTCGCGCCCCGGCAGACCTCCCAGCAGATCGCGCTCGGAAAGCACGGCGCCCAGCTCGGCCGCAAGCGCGAGCGCGCCGAACTCGCGCGCCCGCAGCAGCATATGCGCCACGCGCGGATGGACACTCAAGCGCGCCATGTCGCGGCCGTGGCGCGTGATGCGCGCGTCGTCATCGAGCGCTCCCAGCCGGCCGAGCAGATCGCGCGCGCTGGCCAGCAGGGCCGGCGGCGGCGGGTCGAGCCACTTCAGCGTCGCGGCGTCGCGCACGCCCCAGCCGGCGAGCTCGAGCGCCAGGGGCGCGAGATCCGCCTCCGTGATCTGCGGGGGGGTGAATGGCGCGAGCGAGCGGTGTGCCGCCTCGCTCCACAGCCGGTAGCACACCCCCGGTCCGAGCCGCCCGGCGCGGCCCTGACGCTGGTCGGCCGAAGCACGCGAGATCCGGACGAGCTCGAGCCGGCTCATCCCGGTGACCGGGTCGAAACGCAGGCGGCGGACCAGTCCCGAGTCGACCACGACACGCACGCCCTCGAGAGTGAGGCTGGTCTCGGCGATGTTGGTGGCGAGCACGACACGCCGGCTCCCCGCCACCGGGGTCAGCGCGGCGTGCTGGGCCTCGGGCGACAGGTCGCCGTACAGCGGCAGGATGCGGGCGGCGACACCGGCACTCTCGAGCAGCGTGCCCACCTGGCGGATCTCTCGGGCACCGGGCAGGAACACCAGAACATCACCCTGCGCCTCGCGCAGCGCCCGCAGGATGACCCGCACCAGGGTGCGCTCGACCCCCTGCCCCTGCCGTGTCGGTTGCGGCAGCGGCGGGGCACCCTCGCCGACATAGCGCGTCTCGACCGGAAAGGATCGGCCGTGCGCAACGACTGGCGGTGCGGCGCCGAGCAGCGCGGCCACGCTTTCGGCCTCGAGAGTGGCCGACATCACCAGAATCCTCAGCTCGGGAGCGAGCGTCGCGCGCGCATCGAGCGCAAGCGCCAGTCCGAGGTCGGCTTGCAGGCTTCGCTCATGGAACTCATCGAAGATCACCGCCGCAACGCCCTCGAGCGCCGGATCGCTTTGCAGCATGCGCGTCAACACGCCCTCCGTGACCACCTCGATCCGCGTGTGCCGGGACACGAGCGTATCGCGGCGCATGCGATAGCCGACCGTATGGCCGACCGGCTCATCGAGCGTATCGGCCATGCGCTGCGCGACCGCACGCGCCGCCAGCCGCCGCGGCTCCAACATGAGGATACGTTTGCCCCGGGCCCACGCCTCCTGCAGCAGGACCAGCGGCACCACGGTGCTCTTGCCCGCCCCGGGCGGAGCGCTCAGGACGGCGGAATCACGCAGCGCCAGCGCCGCGCGCAGCGCCGGCAACGCCGTGTCGATGGGCAGACCCGAGCGATCCACGGCCAGCGCCGCTCAGCTGCGCCAGATGCCGAGCGCGAACCACGCCCAAGCGGCGATCATCAGCAAGCCACCGAGCGGCGTCAGCACGCCCACCCAGCGCGGCGCACCCAGACACAGCGCGTAAAGGCTTCCGCAGAACAGCGCGATCCCGACGACCAGCACCCTCGCCGATGTCCGCCCCTGCTGCATCGCCGGGGTCATCGGCGCAGGCAGGCCGGCAAGCGCGCGGCCGTTCAGCCACAAACCCATGCCGAGCAGTCCCAGCGACTGATAGAACTGATAGCGCACGGCGACGTCATACACGTGCACCCGCAGGGCGGGCCAGTCGTGCGGCAGCGCATGGGCCCCCACCGCGCCGGCAATGGTCGCCAGTCCCAGCAGCACCGCGCCGAGCGCGAGCGGTCCGCGCCCAAGCGACCCGCCCGCCGCCATCCCGATCAGCCCTGGCCCGGCGTAGCGCCGCGGCGCAGCAGCGGCGCGATCAGATCGAGCGGCAGCGGAAAGATGATCAACTGTGATTTGTCGTGCGCGATGTCGGCGAGCGTCTCCAGGTAGCGCAGCTGCATCGCGCTCGCATTCTGCGACAGGGCATTGGCCGCCTCGACCAGGGTCTGCGCGGCCTGCTGCTCACCCAGGGCGTTGATGACCTTGGCGCGCCGGTTGCGCTCGGCTTCGGCTTGGCGGGCCATCGCCCGCACCATGTTGTCGTCGAGATCGATGTCCTTCAGCTCCACGCTGGTGACCTTGACGCCCCAGGACTCGGTGCGCTCGTCGAGGATGCGCTGGACGTCGGCGTTCATCTTGTCGCGCTGCGAGAGCAGCTCGTCCATCTCGTGCTGGCCGAGCACCGAGCGCAGCGTGGTCTGCGCAACCTGGCTGGTGGCGTCCCAGGCATTGGCGACCTGGATGATGGCCTTGCCCGGATCGACGATCCGGAAATACACCACGGCGTTCACCTTCACCGACACGTTGTCGCGGGTGATGACGTCCTGCTTGGGGATATTGAGCACGATGACCCGCAGGTCCACCTTGCTCATGCGCTGGATCACGGGCCACAGGATGATCAGGCCCGGGCCGCGCACGCCCGTGAAGCGCCCGAGCGTGAACATGACGGCCCGCTCGTATTCGTTCAGGACCCGGACCGAGCTGATCACGAGCAGCGCGATCAGTGCGACGACGACGATCAGAAAGATTGGCATGGGACTCTCCCGGCAATGTCGCGCCTCAGAGCGGCTCGACCCACAACTGCAGACCCTCGACCTTTACGATGCGCGCGCGCTGGCCGCGCTGCAGGGACGATGCGGCGACGGCATTCCAGAGTTCGCCGCCATAGCGCACCCGGCCCCGGCCGCCGCCGCTGATGTCCTCCTCCGCCTGCACGGTGCCGCCCAGCATGGCCTGCGCGCCGTTCGCCGGCGGCCGGCGCAGCGCGCGCGTGGCAAGATACACGATGCCGAGGACGACCAGTCCCCCGACGGTTGCGATCGCGCCGATCAAAGCGCGGCTGATGGACATACCCGCCCCCCCCGCATCGAACAGAATCAGTGAGCCGACGACGAACCCGATGAGACCGCCCAGCCCGAGCGAGCCGTAGGTCGGCAAGAAAAACTCCCCCGCCATCATCGCAGAGCCCACCGCGATCAGCGCCAGCCCGGCGAAATCCGTCGGCAGCAACTGCAAGGCGAACAGCGCCGCCAGCAGCGAAATCACGCCGACGACCCCGGGCAGCACGCCGCCGGGATGGAAGCCCTCGAAGATCAGCCCCCAGATGCCGATCAGCAGCAGGCCGTAGGCGATCATCGGGTTGGTGATGACCGCCAGCACGCGCGTCCGCCATCCCGGCCGCAGCCACACTACGGTCATGCCCGTGGTGTCGAGCGTTTCGGTGTGCCCGCGCACGGTCACCGTACGGCCGTTCAACTGCGAGAGCAGGCTCGCCAGATCGGGGGCGATCAGGTTCACGACGTGCGCGCGCAGTGCATTCTCGTCCGGCAGGCTCGCCGCACCCCGCACCGCCTGCTCGGCCCACTGGACGTTGCGCCCGCGCAGCTCGGCCAGCGAACGGATGTAAGCCACCGAGTCGTTGAGAATCTTGCGCTGCTCGGCGCTCATCGGCGGCCCGCTCGCTCGGCCCTTGCCCGTCGGCGGGGCCGGCGTCGAACCCCCCAGACTCACCGGCGTGGCCGCCCCGAGGTTCGTGGCCGGGGCCATGGCCGCGATGGGACAGGCGTAGAGAATGTAGGTGCCCGCGCTCGCGGCGCGCGCTCCGGAGGGCGCGACGTAGCCCACCACGGGCACGGGGGCGGCGAGGATGGCCTTGACGATCTCGCGCATGGACGTCTCGAGACCCCCGGGGGTGTCGATTTCCAGAATGACGAGGGGGCTGCCTCGCCGGGCCGCCGTGTGCAGGCCGCGCACGACATAGCGCGCGCTCGCCGGTCCGATGGCCCCGCTCAGATCGAGCCCGATCGCCACGCGCGAGGCGGCCGCAGGGACGGCCGGCGCCGCGGCCCGAGCCGTCGCGAGCCCTCCGGCGAGCCCCAGCATCAGCGCGGGCAGCAAGGCTTTCATAGGGAGATTCATTATCCTCTTGCGCCCCGAGCGGGCAACTTGCGGCCACCACCGAGATGCGCACCGGCGCCCGCCTGCGCGCAGCGCCGCGGGCGCAGCGCACCAGGCGACTTACTGTCCGAGCGGCTTGACGTACACGCGCTGCGTCTTGGCGAGAACGTAATCGAGCGCCGGGTAGAAAAAATGCGCCTCCGCACGCAAGGCATTCGAGCGCACCACGATCCGCTCCAGGCCCTGTCCCCGAGCCCAGTGCTCCGCGCGCTGCACCAGCTGCCGGCCCACGCCGGCACGGCGGGCGATGGTTCCGACGACCAGGCCCAGAATCTCGGCGGCCGCGCCGCCCTCGAGCGAAATCACCCGGCCGACGTGGATCCAACCGGCCAACCCGCTTGTCGGCTCCGATGCCGCGCCACCGCGCTCGGCGACGAAGACGGCGTGATCGGGCCGCTCGGCGAGCAATGCCAGGCGCTGGCGCAGGATCTCGGCATCGGCTCGGTAGCCGAGTTCCTCGGTCAGCTGCGCGAGCGCCGGCGCATCGGTTGCCGCCGCCGCCCGCAGGGTCAACGCGGTATCGGTCATGGGTGCTCCAGTGCCGTTGTTTCGTCTCTTGCCCGTGCACGCCCCTCGGCCCGCCACAACACCCGCACGTTCATCTCGGCACGCACTTCGAAGCCGAGCGAGCGGTACAGCGTGATGGCCGGCGTGTTGGTTTTCCAGGCCTGCAGGAACGCCTGCTCACCGCGCTGGTGGATGGCGGCGGTCACCGCGGCCGTCAGCCGGCGCGCGAAGCCTCGGCCCCGGAAGTCAGGATGCGTGCAGACCGCACTCACCTCGGTGTATCCGGGGAAGCTGAACCGCTCCCCGGCCATGGCCGCGAGCCGCCCGTCGATGCGGATGCCGAGGAACCGACCGAGCCGGTGCGTGCGCGGCTCGAACGGACCCGGCTCGGTGAGCCGCGCGAGCGCGAACATCTCGGCCGCGTCGCGCTCGGTCAACGTGAGCAGCGGCTCCGGGCCCGCAGGAACATCGATCGTGAGCGGCGTCGTCATCTGCACGCCCTGCAGGCTGCGCTCCACCGCGAGGCCCCTCGGCACGATGACCGGCTGCGCCTGCGCGATGCAGATGCGCTCGCCGGGTCCGACCAGGGCAGCCAGCTCGGCGAGGGCCGCGTCGGACTCGTCGCGCTGTCCGGCGAATACACTGAACTGCGGGCGGTAGCGCCGGGCGAGCGTCCCGCCTGCGGCGAGGGACGCGTGCCGCGAGACGAGGCTCGCCCACACGGGACGATCGAGGGGAGTCGGATCGGACACGGCGGCCGACCGCGGGATCAGCGCCGCGGCGTGCGCGGCAAGCCGGTGTGCTGAGTGCGAAACGGCAGAGGCCGCTTCGCGCGGGCAGCGGGCGCGCGCGCGCCGCGCCGGCCCTCGTGGGCCGCACCGGTGCCCGGGGGCTGATACGCCGGCACCAGCTGCTCTCTGCCGCTGCCGATCAGGTCGGCCCGCCCCATGCGGCGCAGCGCTTCACGCAGCATCGGCCAGTTATTCGGATCGTGATAGCGCAGGAACGCCTTGTGCAGGCGGCGCACCTTGAGGCCCTTCGGCACCGGTACATCCCCGCCGCTGCGGCGCACGCGCTTCAGCGGATTCTTGCCCGAGTGATACATGGCGGTAGCGCTCGCCATGGGCGAGGGAAGAAACGCCTGCACCTGATCGGCGCGAAAGCCATTGCGTTTCAGCCACAGCGCCAGTTCGAGCATGTCCTCGTCGCGGGTGCCGGGGTGGGCGGCAATGAAGTACGGGATGAGGTATTGCTCCTTGCCCGCCTCGCGCGAGTATCGATCGAACAGTGCCTTGAAGCGGTCGTATGCGCCGATGCCGGGCTTCATCATCATCGACAGCGGCCCCTCGGAAATCGCCTCCGGGGCGATCTTGAGGTACCCGCCGGTGTGATGCTGCGCGAGCTCCTTGACGTATTCGGGCGACTCGACGGCGAGGTCATAGCGCACGCCCGAGGCGATGAGCACCTTGCGGATCCCGGGCAGCTCGCGCACCTTGCGGTACAGCGCAACGAGCGGCGCGTGATCGGTGTCGAGGTTCGGGCAGATCCCCGGGTAGACACACGAGGGCCGGCGGCACGCGCTCTCGATCTCGCGACTGCGGCACGCCAGGCGGTACATGTTGGCGGTCGGTCCGCCGAGGTCCGAGATCACCCCGGTGAACCCGGGCACCTGGTCACGGATCGCCTCGACTTCGCGTACGACCGACTGCTCCGAGCGGCTCTGGATGATGCGGCCTTCGTGCTCGGTGATCGAGCAGAACGAGCAGCCGCCGAAGCAGCCGCGCTGGATCGCCACCGAGAAACGGATCATCTTGTAGGCCGGGATGTTGGCCGCGCCGTAACGCGGGTGCGGTGTGCGCTGGTAGGGACGCTCATACACCCAGTCGAGCTCGGCGGTGGTGAGCGGAATCGGCGGCGGATTGAGCCACACGTCAAGGTCGCCGTGCCGCTGCACCAGGGCCCGCGCGTTGCCCGGATTCGACTCCAGATGCAGGATGCGCGAGGCATGCGCATACAACACCGGGTCGGCCGCAACCTGCTCGTAGGAGGGCATGCGGATGGCGCTGCGCGCCCGGTCGGCGTTCTTGACGCGCCGCACGAAACGTACGACGTTCTCGGCGGCCGCGCTCGGCGCCGCGGCGCTCGTCTCGGGCGGGCGCCGCTCTGACATGGCGTAGGGATCGGGGTGCGGCTCGAGGGGGCCCGGCGTATCGAGATGGGTCGAGTCGATCTCGATCCACCCCGACGGCGCGGATCTGCGCACGAACGCTGTGCCCCGGATGTCGGTCAGCTCGCGAATCGGCTCGCCCGCCGCCAGGCGATGGGCGATCTCGCAGACCTGCCGCTCGCCGTTGCCGTACACGAGCAGATCCGCCTTGGCGTCCAGCAGCACGGAGCGGCGGACTTTCTCCGACCAGTAATCGAAATGCGCAATGCGCCGCAGCGACGCTTCGATCCCACCGATGATGACGGGCACGTCCCTGAACGCCTCGCGCACGCGCTGGGCATACACGATCACCGAGCGGTCCGGTCGGCTTCCCCCCACGCCCTCCGGCGTGTACGCATCGTCGCTGCGCACCCGCCGATCCGCCGTATACCGGTTCACCATCGAGTCCATATTGCCGGCGGTGATGCCGAAGAACAGGTTGGGCCGGCCGAGCGCGGCGAACGGCGTCGCGCTGTGCCAGTCGGGCTGCGCGATGATCCCGACGCGAAAGCCCTGCCCCTCCAGCACGCGCCCGACGATAGCCATGCCGAAGCTCGGCAGGTCCACGTACGCATCACCCGTCACCAGGATGACGTCGCAGCTGTCCCAGCCGAGCGCGTCCATCTCGGCGCGCGTCATGGGCAGGAAAGGCGCAGTGCCGAGACACGCGGCCCAGTGTTGGCGATAACCTGTGATGTCGCGTGCGGTCTGCATGTTCTGTGGAATCCGGCGCCGGGCGGCGGCGTCAAGCGGCCGCGCGTGCGGGCCAGTCGGACAACGGAGAGCGGCCGGCAGCCGGAGCGTGAGCTACGCCAGCCTGGATCGGAGGTCAGTATATCAAGAACGCGCGCCGCTCGTCCTGCCAAGCGGCCTCGTCGGCGGCCGCCAACACATCGAGATCGCTCACCGCGGCCGCCGGATCGTCCACCCAGCGCCGCAGCACCTCGCCGCCGTTGATCACGTCGATGGCCAGCCGCCCGCGCTCGTACTCATAGGGAAAGTCACGCCACAACGGATAGTCCGGCCGCAGCTGCCGCAGCGCCTTGAAGGCGAGCGCCACCAGCCGCCAGGGTCTGAACGCCGGATGCTCGTAGTGGGAGGGATCCTCGACATGCAGCTGCAGCCCCGAGCACAGCGTACCGCTGTGCTTCTGGAACGTGGGCTCGAACCAGCACCGCCGCAGCCGGCAGCCGGCGAGCCACGCCGGTGCCAGGGCATGCATCGCGGCCAGCAGCGCCGAGGCGTCCAAGTCCGGGGCGCCGAACAGCTCGAGCGGTCGGGTCGTGCCGCGCCCCTCCGACAGCGATGTCCCCTCGATCATCACGGTGCCGGGGTAGCAGCGTGCCATGAACACGTTGGGCGCGTTGGGACTGGGGTTGATCCAGGTGCGCTGTCCGAGCGGCCAGCCGTGGCCGGGCGGCGCGTGCGGATTCCATCCCTCGAGGGCGACGACCTGACAGTCCACGTCGAGCTGCAGAATGTGCACGAACCACCGCGCGAGTTCCCCGAGCGTCATCCCGTGGCGCATCGGCATGGGCGCGGCGCCCACGAAGCTCTCGCAGCCCGGCCGCAGGCGCAGGCCCTCGACCGGCCGCCCGATCGGATTGGGCCGATCGAGCACCCAGAGGCTCTTGTGGTGATGCGCACACGCCTCCAAGACGTAGCGCAGTGTCGTCACGAACGTGTAGACACGGCAGCCGAGATCCTGCAGATCGACCAGCAACACGTCGAAGGTGTCCATCATCCGCGCGGTGGGGC
This sequence comes from Gammaproteobacteria bacterium, assembly GCA_027365225.1. Lineage (GTDB taxonomy): Bacteria > Pseudomonadota > Gammaproteobacteria > Steroidobacterales > Steroidobacteraceae > 13-2-20CM-66-19. The sequence goes on along the minus strand of DAHXNV010000011.1, from coordinate 31,428 downwards.
GGCGCACCTCACCGTACAGACTGAACACCGGGATCCCATGCACGGGATCGGTGAAATCGGGCGACTCGACCATGTTGTCCTGTTTGTCCCCGCGCAGTCCGTGCTGGGGGCCGAAGGCTGCGCTCAGCCGCACATCACCCAGCGCGGCCAGCGCGTCGAGGCTGTGCGTCAGCCCCCGAGTGACCGAGGCCGGATGCGCCAGCAGCGCCACCCTGCGGCCCGCCAGGGGGGCGCGCAGCGCCGGGTCAGTGAGCAGACGATCGATGCCGAATTTCATGCACGAGGTCGAAAGCGTTGCCGGGCGACGGGCACGTTCACATGTAATCCAATGTCAGTACGAAGGCGTCCGGATGGTGAAAATCCGGCCGCCCCGGCCCATGCCGAAGGGCCCAGTATGACAGGGCGCCCGTGTCGTCCTCCACCACCGCGCTCAAGGCCAGGCGAAGCTCCCGTCCCGCCTGCGCACCGGGGACGGGCAGATGAACCAGCGCCTCGAGCGCCAGCGCGTCCTCTTGCGCGGCAGGGGCCGCGGCTGCCGCCTGCGTCCGTTCACGCTGGCCGATGGTGATCGACACCGGTTGCGGCAGGTCCGCCGGCGTCATGCCATCACGATAGGCGGCGAACTGATATGCCTGCCAACGGCCTGACGGCGCGAAGTTCAGCTCCAGGTAACCCGGATCGTCAGCACGGCGAACGAAGGCCTCGAAGCAGGTATGCCCCCACAGCGCATCGGCCCGCCCACCGTCGACCTCCGCTGGCACGCGGACGCGACGCAAGTCGCCCCGAAGGACGAACTGCAGAATCAGGGCCTGCGGTGGGACCGCAAACACCCGAGCCGTGATCGACTCGACGGGCCCGCGCGGAACCCGCGGGTGTGGCAGGAGATGATGGTGCGTCACGACGCCATGATGCCCGTCGGGCGGTGCTCGCGCCATCTGCACAATCCTCATGGCCGTTGTGCGGTTTCGCGGACGCTTGACCGGACCGGGCGCGTCCTGCAACAACGGGGGCACGAGACGATCCGCGCGGGCACGCGTACAGTACCCGGGAACTCCGCGCGCTGTACGAAGTCGCTGCGCATGCGCGATTGGCATGTCCCGCCCTCGGGATGTGCTTTCCGGTAGAATCAAGACGATCCGTGCGCTATTGACGCGCGGTACTCCCTGAGTTGAATCGTCGCAGGATGAGGGAATGACCGACGCTCCTCGAGACGTCATCCGCGTACGCGGCGCACGCCAGAACAACCTGAAGAACCTCGACCTCGACCTGCCGCTCAACGAGCTGATCGTCGTGACGGGCGTCTCGGGCTCGGGCAAGTCCTCGCTCGTCTTCGATACGCTCTACGCCGAGGGCCAACGGCGATACGTCGAGACGTTCTCGCCGTATGCGCGCCAGTTCCTCGATCGCATGGACAAGCCGCAGGTCGATGCGATTACGGGGATTCCGCCGGCCATTGCCATCGATCAGACCAACCCGGTGCGCACCTCCCGCTCCACGGTCGGCACGATGACCGAGCTCAACGATCATCTGAAGCTGCTGTTCGCGCGGACCGCGACGCTCCACTGTCGGCGATGCGGCCAGCCGGTGCGCCGCGACAGCGCCGACACCATCCACGCGGACCTCCTCGCACGAGCGGCGGCGGCCGGCGATCCGCGGCTGACGGTGACGTTCCCGGTCAACGTACCGGCCAACTTCCAGGAAAGCGAGGTCCGCGCACTGCTGGAGAAGCAGGGCTATACCCGCTTCATCGAGCGCCCGGCCGACCGCGCCGCGCCGCGGCGGCGCTCGTCCGGGCGGCGGCGCAAGTCCACACCCGAGCCCGATATCGCCCTCGAAGTCGTTCAGGACCGCTTCCGCGCCGCTCGCGCCGAGCGCAGCCGCATCGTGGAGGCGCTCGAAACGGCACTGCGTGTGGGGCGGGGCAAGGTGAACATCCGCGTGACCGACGAGAGCGACCCGCCCAACACCCTGGCAATCTGGCGCTACTCGAGCGGCCTGCACTGCGCCGAGTGCGATCTTTCCTACCAGGAGCCGACCCCGAGCCTGTTCTCGTTCAACTCCCCGCTCGGGGCCTGCGAGACCTGCCGCGGGTTCGGGCGCGTCATCGGCATCGACTATGGACTGGTGGTGCCGGACGACGCCAAGACATTGCGCGGCGGCGCGGTGAGGCCTTGGCAAACTCAGTCCTATCGCGAGTGTCAGGAGGATCTGGAGAAGTTCGCGCGCAAGCGCGGTGTGCCGCTCGACACACCATGGCGCGAGCTGTCCGCCGCGCAGCGTCGCTGGGTCATCGAGGGCGAAGGCGAGTGGAACAAGGGCGTGTGGTACGGCGCTCAGCGGTTCTTCGCCTGGCTCGAGAGCCGCTCGTACAAGATGCACGTGCGCGTGCTGCTCTCGCGCTACCGGGCCTATACTCCATGCGAGACGTGTGGCGGCGCGCGCCTGAAGACCCAGGGCCTGCTGTGGCGCGTGGGCGATCAGGAGTCGGCCCGTGCGGCGCTTGGCGCCGCCCCGCCCTTCCGGCCGCGCGGCGCCGAGTGGAGCGACGAGGCGCTGCGGCATCTGCCGGGCCTGTCCATCCACGACCTGATGCTGCTGCCGGTGGCGCGCGCGCGCGAGTTCTTCGAGCGGCTGCACCTCCCGAAGCCGCTCGATGAAGCCGCCGAGCTGCTGCTCGGCCAGGTGCGCGCACGCTTCGGCTATCTCGCCGAAGTCGGTCTGGGGTATCTGACGCTCGACCGCCAGTCGCGCACGCTCTCGGGCGGCGAAGTCCAGCGCATCAACCTGACCACCGCGCTCGGCACTTCGCTGGTCAACACTCTGTTCGTGCTCGATGAGCCCTCCATCGGATTGCACCCGCGCGACATGCAGCGGGTGATCACGGTGATGAAGCGCCTGCGGGATGCCGGCAATTCATTGCTGGTGGTGGAGCACGATCCGCAGATCATGCTGGAAGCCGACCGGATTCTCGATCTCGGACCGGGCGCCGGCGAGCGCGGCGGGGACATCGTCTTCTTCGGCACGCCGCGCGAGATCCGCCGCAGCGCGCACTCCCTCACCGGGGAATACCTGAGCGGCCGACGCCGCGCCGGCGCCGAGCGGGCGGTCATCGCAGGACGCAGTGGAGCGGATACGTCCAGGCGCCCACCCGCGGCCCTGGCGAAGTCGGCCTCGCGCGCTGAGCGGGTGCGCGGCCCAGCCGCCGCCGTGCCCCACGGGGAAGTCGTGGCCGAGGCCCGCTCGAATCGCTGGTTGGAGCTGCGCGGCGTCACACAACACAACCTCAAGAGCATCGATGCGCGTATCCCGCTGAAGCGCCTGGTCTGTGTGACGGGAGTATCCGGTTCGGGCAAGTCGACACTCATCGAGGACGTTCTCTACCCCGCGCTGCTGAAGTATCACGGCAAGCCGACCGAAGCGCCCGGCGCATTCACGGCACTCGCGGGCGCCGAGCTGATCGATGACGTGGTGATGGTCGATCAGAGCCCGATCGGCCGCACCACACGATCCAACCCCGCCAGCTACGTCGGCGCCTTCGATGCCATCCGCTCGCTGTTCGCCGCCGAGCCGGCGGCGATCGAGCGCAAATACACCGCCGGCACGTTCAGCTTCAACTCGGGCACCGGGCGCTGCCCGACCTGCAACGGCAACGGCTTCGAGCACGTCGAGATGCAGTTCCTCTCGGATGTGTATCTGCGATGTCCGGACTGCAACGGCAGTCGCTATCGCGACGAGGTGCTGGACATTCGCCGCGAAGGCGCCGACGGACGTCGCGCGAACATCGCCGAGGTGCTGGCGATGACCATTACCGGAGCGCTGGCCTTCTTCGGCGACTCCCGCGAGGTGTGCCAGCGTCTCGCGCCGCTGGCCGACGTCGGCCTGGAGTACGTCACGCTCGGGCAGCCGGTACCGACCCTCTCCGGGGGCGAAGCGCAGCGGCTGAAGCTCGCGGGGCACCTCGCGCAGGCCGGCTCCGTGCTCTCGAGCATCACGCACAAGGGCAAGCTGTTTCTGTTCGACGAGCCGACCACGGGGCTGCACTTCCAGGACGTCGGCCGGCTACTCGGCGCGTTTCGCAAACTGCTCGCCGCCGGCCACTCGCTGCTGGTCATCGAGCACAACCTCGACGTGATCCGCGCCTGCGACTGGATCATCGATCTCGGGCCCGAAGGGGGCGAGGCGGGCGGCCGCGTGGTGTGCGCCGGAACGCCGGCCGACGTGCGCCGCAACGCGCAGTCGCACACAGGACGGGCACTCATCGACTACGAGCGGGTCCTCACCGGGGAGCCGGCCGCCGCCAGCGCGGCGGTCGCCGAGCCGGCCCCGCGCTACGGCGCGATCGTGGGCGACACCCGCCATGACATCGTCATTCACAACGCCCGCGAGCACAATCTCAAGAGCATCGAGGCGCGCATCCCGCGCGACCGGTTCACGGTCATTACCGGTGTGTCGGGATCGGGAAAATCGACGCTTGCCTTCGATATCCTGTTCAACGAAGGGCAACGGCGCTACCTGGAGTCTCTGAACGCTTACGCGCGCCAGTTCGTCCAACCGGCGGCGCGGCCCGATGTGGATGCGATCTTCGGCATACCGCCCACCGTGGCGATCGAGCAGCGCACCAGCCGCGGCGGACGCAAGAGCACGGTGGCGACGCTGACGGAGATCTATCATTTTCTGCGGCTTCTGTACGTGAAGCTCGGCAGCCAGTATTGCCCCGACTGCGACCTGCCGATCGAGCCGCAGAGCCTCGCCTCGATCGCCGCGCGCCTGCTGCGCACTTATCGCGGCAAGCGCATCGGGCTGCTCGCGCCGCTGGTCCTGGCGCGCAAGGGCTACTACACCGACCTCGCCAAATGGGCTCACAAGAAGGGTTTCAAAGCCCTGCGCGTCGACGGCATCACCCTGCCGACGGCGCACTGGCCGCGGCTGTCACGCTTCAAGGAGCACACCATCGAGCTGCCCGTGGCCGACATCGACGTCAGCGCGCGCACCGACGCACAGCTGCATGATGCGCTCGCGCGCGCCCTCGATTTCGGCAAGGGTGTGGTGCACGTGCTGGCGCCGGGCGCGGCGCGCGTAACGGTTTTCTCGACCAGGCGCGCCTGTCCGAACTGCGGGCGCAGCTTCGCCGAGCCGGATCCCCGCCTGTTCTCGTTCAACTCCAAACACGGCTGGTGCGAGAGCTGCTACGGCACCGGCGTCGCATTGCCGGGATTCGACGCCGAGCAGACCGGCGAAGAGCACGGATGGAACGAGTGGCTCGCGGCCGAGCCGCCAGTCTGTCCGGCCTGTCAGGGCCGGCGGCTCAATCCCGTCGCGCTCAACGTGCGCTTTCGCGACCGCTCCATCGCCGCTCTCACCGCCGATCCGGTGCGGCGCGCCGCCGAGTTCTTCGCGCGGCTGAAGCTCTCGGGGCGCGAGCGGCAGATTGGGCGCGACCTGCTTGCCGAGATCCGCTCCCGGCTCGCCTTTCTCGAGCGGGTCGGTCTCGGCTACCTGCAGCTCGAGCGCTCCGCCCCCACGCTCTCGGGAGGCGAGGCGCAGCGTATCCGCCTCGCCGCGCAACTCGGCTCGAACCTGCAGGGCGTGTGTTACGTATTGGACGAGCCGACCATCGGCCTGCATCCGCGCGACAACGCCGTGCTGCTCGACTCGCTCACCGAGCTGTCGAGCCATCACAACACCCTGGTGGTGGTCGAGCACGACGAAGACACGATTCGCCGCGCCGATCACGTGCTCGATCTCGGTCCGGGCGCCGGTGTGCTCGGCGGGCAGATCGTGGGCGAGGGGACGGTGCGGGACCTGATGCGCAATCCGCGCTCCATCACCGGACGTTTCCTGCGCCATCCCTTGCGCCACCCGGCCGAGCCCCGCCGCAGCACGCGGCGCGGCTCCCCGCATCTGGCCCTGGAGAAGATCGCGCTGCACAACGTGCGCGCCGATGTGCGCATTCCACTCGGGCGGCTGGTGGTCGTCACGGGCGTATCGGGCTCCGGCAAATCGACCGTCGCCCGCGATGTCCTGTACACGAATCTGCGCCGGCTGCTCGGGGCAGCCCAGGGCATGCAGCGCAAGGGCCGCGGCGGCGCGGGCCGGCGCAGCGCAGCCGAGCTCATCGGCTGCCGCGCCCTGCGCGGCCTGGAGCACCTCGACCGGGTCCTCGAGGTGGACCAGACACCCATCGGCAAGACACCACGGTCATGTCCGGCGACCTATATCGGGTTCTGGGACGACATCCGGCGGATCTTCGCGACCACCAGCGAGGCACGGCTGCGCGGCTACACGGCCAGTCGCTTTTCCTTCAACACCGCCGGCGGGCGCTGCGATGCGTGCGAGGGCCAGGGAATCAAGACCATCGAGATGAGCTTCCTGCCCGACGTGAAGGTGCTTTGCGATGTGTGCGGCGGGCGGCGGTTCAACCCCGAGACGCTTGCGGTGCTCTGGCGCGGCCGGAGCATCGGCGACGTGCTGGCGATGAACGTCGATGAGGCGGTACCCTTTTTCGCGGCCCATGCGCGCATTCATCATGCGCTGAAGCTGCTGCAGGACGTCGGTCTGGGCTATCTGACCCTCGGCCAGCAGAGTCCGACGCTCTCCGGCGGCGAGGCACAACGCATCAAGCTCGTGACCGAGCTGGCCAAGGTCCGCGATCCGGCCGCCGCGGGACCGCGTCCGACGATGCGGCACACCCTCTACGTTCTCGACGAGCCGACGGTCGGCCTGCACATGGCGGATGTCGAGAAGCTGATCCAGGTCTTGCACCGCCTCGTCGAGGCCGGCAACACCGCGGTGGTCGTGGAGCACAACCTGGACATCATGGCCGAGGCGGATTGGATCATCGACATGGGACCGGAGGCCGGCGAGAGCGGCGGTCGGGTCGTAGCCGAGGGAGCGCCGGCGGCGGTGGCGCGCAGCGCCGGGCGATCGCACACCGGCCGCGTGCTCTCGGCGTTCCTCGCGCAGCGCTGCCCGCGCGCCTGAGGTAAAGTGGCGTCATGGTCCACGACCTGGTCTGCTGGAAATGCGGAGCATCGCTCGCGGCGCTGACGCTGCCGCTGCGCCGTCTGGAGGAATGCCCGAGCTGCCGGGCGGAGCTGCACGTTTGCCGGATGTGTGTCGAGTACGACACGTCCGTCGCCAAGCATTGCCGGGAACCCACGGCCGAGGAAGTGCGGGAAAAGGACCGGGCCAACTTCTGCGATTTCTTCAAGCCGCGGCCCGGCGCGTACACCGCGCCCAACACGACCGCCGTGGAACACGCGCGCGCGGCGCTGGAAAAGCTGTTCCAGTGAGCTGCGGGTGAGAATGCCACAACGGCTGGGGCGCGGACGATGCCGCGCCAAGGGGCAAGCCGCGCGCACCCGTGCGTTCGCGAAACGCCGCGGCACGAACGAGCGCGCCGCAGCGGACCATCAGTTCTTTCTGACTCGCTCGCCCAACCGCTCGAGCAGCCGGGTGAACGGCGTGCTTTTCTCCGATTTGCGCGCCAGCGCGCCAGCGCGGCCGTCGATCGCGCCGTCTCGTCCCTCGTCGATCGTCAGCTCGTTCGCACCGAGGATCTCGAGCGTCTCTTCCAGCGTCTTAGGACCGTGCGGCTCGCGCGCATGCACTTGAGAACTGCCCGCAGATCGCTTCTGCGACGGTATCGGTCGCAGCTCGCGCACCGGGGCCTTGGGTCTTTGCGATTCGGCCGCCGGCTCAGTCTCACCCGGCGCCGGCGCATCGGCGTCGAACAGCTTGAATTCGTGGTCAACGCGCTGGCGCTTCGTTTCGGCCGCGCGCAACGGGATCGTGCTCGAGTCACCGCTCACGCGCCGGCGCTCCTGTGCGCTGACCGGCACCACGGCGGCCGAGACGAACTCGGATCGAACGTATGCGGCAACCTGCTTGGCCGAGATCGGATCGTTGAAGAATCCGAGCCGCAGCCCGAACCACTTGCGACCCTCGCGGCTCCCCTCGACGCAGTAGAGACTGTACGCGCTGAATATGGCCAGCGGCGGCAGCTTCTCGACGCTGATCGGCTGGACCGACCATTGCAGTTGCACCGCGAACGCCGCGGGCTTGGCCGACCCCGACGTACGACCCTCCAGACACTGCAGCGCCTGCGCATCGGTCAGGGGCGCACCGGGTGAGGGCAGGGGCAGCGGTCGCGGCGCGCCCGTCGTGACGGTCGGCTGATCGAGCGCGGCGAGGACTTCCTTGATGTTCGAGCCGGCCAACACCGTCGGCGTCTTCGCGGCTCGGCCCACCGGGGTCTTCGTCCGGATCGGCGGCGGCGCGACGGCGGCGATTCCGGGGCGCTCGGCCTCGGCGCTCGTGTGCGGTTTGAAGCCTGCCTCCGGTGCCATTACGGCGGCTTGTTTCACCGCACCCGGCGGCGCGGCCGGGGAACCTGCGGCGGCTCGCAACGTCGGCACGACCGCAGTCGCGTCGGCGCCCGGCACGGCGGCGCGCGTCTGCGGCGGCGGAGCCGGCGCGACTTCCGCCGCCAGCTCGATTTCCATCGCAGGCTCCACCTCGGGCGCCGGCGGTCGCGGGCCTTCCGCCTGCGCAGCCTGTGCCTCGGCGGCGGCTACGGCTCGGGCGCGCAGCTTCTTCCCCGGTGCTTCCCCCGCCCAGGCGCCGGGGTAGACCTCGCGCACCAGGCCCAGCCAGCTTTCCGCCTCGGCCTGCGTCGCGAAGTACCCCATGTGCAGCCGGAAGCGCTCACGCCCTTCCTCAAAGCGGCGGCTCACGAAGAAGTTGAACCGGTTGAGTTCGGGCATGTCCGCGCGCGGCAGCGCCATGGGCGTGCTGGAGGAGCACAGATTGATCACGAACGGGCCCGCCTCGGCGGCGGACTCCACCGATGATGCGGCGCCGTTCGTCGAAAGCGGCGCCAGATTTTCCGCTGGTGTCATGTCTCTTGGACGCTCGGTTGAACGCCCCGGCACGACGGTGATTCAGGACATGCGGGAGAAGCGAGCGATGCGCCTGTCGCGCGATCGTGGCAGCCCCGCCGTCATGGGATCGTCCCGAAGACCGGTGGCTTTGCGTCCCCGTCTTTCGACGGGTTTGCCCTTATCACACCCCGGAGTTTCGAGGCAGGAACGCTGCGAGTCAAGCACTGTTTCGAGGCGCATTTCTCAGGACGTATAGACCGCGGCCGCATGCGTACATAACGCAGCTTGAGCGCGGCGGCGGTCGCTCTTTATGTCGCAACCGCGGCGCGATATGTCATTCCGCGGCCGCCCGCTCGGATCCCACGCCGAGGATCCCGGGCAAGTCGAGCCCTTGCGCGCGCGCGCAGGCGATGGCCTCGGGATAGCCGGCATCGGCATGGCGCATCACGCCGCTGGCCGGATCGTTCCAGAGCACCCGGGCAATGCGCCGCGCCGCCGCCGCCGTGCCGTCACAGACGATGACCAGGCCGGCATGCTGCGCAAAGCCCATCCCGACGCCGCCGCCGTGGTGAAACGAAACCCAGGTCGCCCCGGAGGCGGTGTTGAGCAGCGCATTGAGCAGCGGCCAGTCGGACACCGCGTCCGAACCGTCGCGCATCGCTTCGGTCTCGCGATTGGGCGAGGCGACCGAGCCGGAGTCGAGATGATCGCGGCCGATGACCACCGGCGCCTCGAGTTCCCCGCGCGCGACCATGTCGTTGAACGCCAGTCCCAACCGATGCCGGTCGCCGAGGCCTACCCAACAGATCCGCGCCGGCAGCCCCTGGAAGCGGATCCGCTCGCGCGCCATGTCGAGCCAGTGATGCAGATGCGTATCGTGCGGCAGCAGCTCCTTCACCTTGGCATCGGTTTTGTAGATGTCCTCGGGATTGCCCGAGAGCGCCACCCAACGAAACGGTCCCATGCCGCGGCAGAACAGTGGTCGGATGTAGGCCGGAACGAATCCCGGGAAATCGAACGCGTTGTGCACGCCCTCCTCCAGCGCCATCTGCCGGATATTGTTGCCGTAGTCGACGGTCGGCACGCCGGCGGCATGAAAAGCCAACATCGCGCGCACGTGAACGGCCATCGAGGCCTTGGCGGCCCGCACCACGGCCCGCGGATCGCGCTCGCGCATCTCGAGCCAATGCTCGACGCTCCAGCCGGCGGGCAGGTAGCCGTTCAGCGGATCGTGGGCCGAGGTCTGGTCGGTGAGCAAATCGGGCCGCACGCCGCGCTCGAGCAGCACCGGGAGCACCTCGGCGGCGTTGCCGAGCAGGCCGACCGACACCGGCCGCCTGGCTGCGCAGGCGCTGCGGATGATCGCGAGCGCATCATCGAGGTGCTCGACGGACTGATCGAGATAGCCCGAGCGCAGGCGCATCTCGATGCGCGAGCGCTGGCACTCGATCGCCAGAGACGATGCCCCGGCCATCGCCGCCGCGAGCGGCTGCGCTGCGCCCATGCCGCCGAGACCGGCGGTGAGCAGCCATCGGCCGGCGAGGTTGCCGCCGTAGTGACGGCGGCCCATCTCGGCGAATGTCTCATAGGTGCCTTGTACGATGCCCTGACTGCCGATGTAGATCCAGGAGCCGGCGGTCATCTGACCGAACATCATCAGCCCCTTGCGGTCGAGCTCGTTGAAGTGCTCCCAGGTCGCCCAGCGCGGCACGAGGTTGGAGTTGGCGATGAGCACCCGGGGCGCGTCCGTGTGCGTGGTGAACACGCCGACCGGCTTGCCCGACTGGATGAGCAGCGTTTGATCCGCCTCGAGCCGCCGCAACGTGGCAACGATGACGTCATAGCTTTCCCAATTGCGCGCCGCACGTCCGATGCCGCCATAAACGACCAGCTCGGAGGGCCGCTCGCCCACGGCCGCATCGAGATTGTTCATCAGCATGCGCAGCGGCGCCTCGGTGAGCCAGCTCTTGGCGGTGCGCCGGGTGCCGGTCGGGGCGCGGATGACCCGCGTGGTATCGATGCGGGTGTGGATCGGAGAATCTGCGGTCATCGGGCGGCTCCCGTATCACTGTGAGCGAAGTTCGAGCAGGCCGCGAGCACCCGGCGCAACACGGCGCCGAGCGCGGCGGCGCGCTCGGGCTCGAAGGGCGGCGGCCAATTGCCCGGATCGGGCGTGGCCGGTTCGTCGAGGTAGCCACGGCAGGCGAGTTCCATCTGCACCGCGTGCACGTTGCGCCGGGGAGCGCCGTAATGGCGCGTGGTCCAGCCGCCGACGAAGCGGCCGTCGGTGACTCGGCTGAAGCGCGCATCCTCGCACGCCTGCTCGATCGCGCGCGTGAGCGCCGGCGCGCAACTGGCGCCGCGGTTGGTGCCGAGATTCAGGTGCGGCAGCTCGCCGCAGAACAGCCGCGGCACACGCGAGCGGATCGAATGCGCCTCGTAGAGCACCACTCGGCCGCAGCGCGCGCGCAATCGTTCCACCTCCTGCGCAAGGGCCGCGTGATAAGGCTCGAAAAACTGCGCGCGCCGCTCGGCAATCTCCGCCTCCTGCGGCGCCTCACCCTGGCGGTACAGCGCCTCGCCGTCGAAGGTCTCGGTCGGGCACAGCGCGGTGGTAGCCTGGCCGGGATACAACGAGGCACCGGACGGATCGCGGTTGACGTCGATCACGGTGCGGCTGATGGCGGTGCGCACGGTGGTCACGCCGAGTTCGAGGGCCATGGCATAGAGCCGCTGCACGTACCAGTCGGTGTCCTTGCGCGCCAGCCACTGCGAGACGAGGCGCGGGGCGAGAGTGGCGGGCAGATCGATGCCGGTATGCGGGAAACTGACCACCAGAGGCGCCTCGCCGCGGCGGATCTCCAGCCAGTTGGCCGTCGTGCTCATAGCAAAGCCGGCAGCGGCACACCCGCGACAGCCCGCAGCAGCTCGCGACGGGTCACGAGCCCGCCGGCGGCCTCGATGTCCGGATGAAGGTAGCGGTCGTCCGTCAATGGAGGAATGTGCGCACGCACCAGCCCGCGCACGGCCTCGAGCGGCGCGCTCGAGCGCAGTCCCGCGTGGAAGTCGCAGCCCTGCGCCGCGGTCAGCAGCTCTATGCCGATGATCGCGGCCGCATTGGCGACCATCCGGTGCAGACGCCGCGCCGCATGCGCGGCCATCGACACGTGATCCTCCTGATTGGCCGAGGTCGGAATCGAGTCCACGCTGGCCGGATGGGCGCACTGCTTGTTCTCCGCGACCAGGGCGGCGGCGGTGACCTGCGGCATCATCAACCCGGAATTCAGGCCGGGGTTCGGCGTCAGAAACGCCGGCAATCCCGAGAGCGCCGGATCGACCAGCATCGCGATGCGCCGCTCGGCGAGCGAGCCGATCTCGCACACCGCAAGGGCAATCACGTCGGCGGCGAAGGCGACCGGCTCGGCGTGGAAGTTCCCGCCGGAGAGCGCCTCGTCCGATTCGGGGAAGATCAGCGGGTTGTCCGAGACCCCGTTTGCTTCGCGTTCGAGCGTGCCGGCCGTGTGGCGCAGCAGATCGAGCGCCGCGCCCATCACCTGCGGCTGGCAACGCAGACAGTAAGGGTCCTGCACGCGCGGATCGCCCGTGCGATGCGAGGCCCGAATGGCCGAGCCGGCCATGAGGGCGCGCAGCGCCGCGGCGGTCTCGATCTGTCCGGGATGGCCGCGCAGCGCGTGGATGCGCGCATCGAAGGGCGTGTCGGAGCCTTTTGCCGCCTCGGTGGCCAGCGCCCCGGTGATCAATGCGCACTGGAACACCGTCTCGATGTCGAACAACGCGGCCAGCGCACTGGCCGTGGAGAATTGCGTGCCGTTCAGCAGCGCCAGCCCTTCCTTCGGCGCGAGCGTCAGGGGCGCGAGGCCCGCGCGCCGCAGCGCATCGATGGCCACGACCCGCTCCCCGTCCGGCAGCTGGATCTCGCCCACGCCGATCAGCGCCGCGGCCAGATGCGCGAGCGGCGCCAGATCCCCAGAAGCGCCGACCGACCCCTGCGCGGGCACCACCGGCAGCAGGCCGCGCTCGAGCATCAGGCACAATCGCCGCACCGTTTCGGGCCGGACACCCGAGGCGCCCCGGGAGATGTTGGCGATCTTCAATGCCAGCATCAATCGTGTCACGGACTGCGGCAGAGGATCCCCGACGCCGGCACAGTGCGACAGCACGATGTTGCGCTGCAGCCGGGCAAGATCGGGCGCGTCGATACGCACGCTGGCGAGCTTGCCGAATCCGGTGTTGATGCCATAGACCGGCTCGCCGCGCGCCGCGATCCGAGTCACGGCCTCGGCGCCCCGCGCGATGGACTCGAAGCAGGCCTCCTCGAGCGAGACGCTCGCTCCGCGGTACACGCCGGCCCACTGCGCCAGGGTGACCCGGCCGGGCTTGAGGATGATGCCGCTCATGCGCCGCCCCAGAGGCGCGCATGCAGGGGATTGCGCCCGAGCCAATAGACCAGCTCGGCCGGCCGCTCGACGTTCCAGATGGCCAGATCCGCCCGCTTGCCGACCTCCAGCGTGCCGATCTCACTCAGCCGCCCAAGGGCGCGCGCCGCCTCGCGCGTCACCGCGGCCACCGTCTCCTGCACGCTCAGGCCGAACTGCACCGCCCCGATGTTCATCGCCGTCAGAATCGACAGCAGCGGCGCGGTGCCGGGGTTGCAATCCGTTGCCAGCGCCAGAGGCACGCCGGCGCGCCGCAAGGCCGCGACCGGCGGAATCTGCCGCTCGCGCAGAAAATGAAACGCTCCGGGCAGCAGCACCGCCACCGTGCCGGCGCGCGCCAGCGCGGCGACGCCCGCCTCGCCGGTCCACTCCAGGTGATCGGCCGACAGTGCCGCAAACTCGGCCGCGAGCGCCGCGCCACCCCCGTCGGAGAGCTGATCGGCATGCAGCTTCACCGGCAGGCCATGCTCGCGCGCGACCTGGAACACCGCACGAATCTCCGCCGCGGTAAACGCGATGTGCTCGCAGAAGCCGTCGACGGCGTCGGCCAACCGCTCGGCCGCGGCTCGCGGGATCAGCTCGCCGGTGATCTCGGACAGATACACGGCGCGATCGGTGTCGGGCGGCAGGGCGTGGGCGGCGAGCAAGGTGGTGACCACGCCGAGCGGCAGCTGGCGCCCGAGGCGGCGCGCAACGCGCAACATGCGCAGCTCGGCCGGCACATCGAGCCCATACCCGGACTTGATCTCGACGGTGGTGACGCCCTCGCCCATCAACGCCTCGAGCCGCTGCGCGGCAGAACTCAGCAGCGTCTCGTCCGATGCGGCGCGAGTGGCCCGCACGGTCGAAAGGATCCCGCCGCCGGCCCGCGCGATACTTGCATAGTCCGCCCCCGCGAGGCGCAGCTCGAACTCCGCGCTGCGCTCGCCGCCGAACACGATGTGGGTGTGGCAGTCGATCAACCCCGGTGTGACCAGGCGCCCGCCGAGATCGATCTGCTCCGCGGCGCGCGTCGCGGCGGGCAGCTCGTTCATCGGGCCCGCGAACACGATGCGTCCCTGCGAGACGGCCAGCGCGGCGTTTTCAATCAAGCCGATGCCCGCGCGTTGCGGCGCGAGTGTCGCGAGCGTGGCATGGCGCCAGAGTCGGTCGAATCGCACGGGCGGCCTTCTTTTTCGGCTGAGCAAATCATAATATGCCTAGACATATTCAGAAACCCCCGGCGCGTGCGGATTACAGGCGGAATGAATCGGACATTCTTCTTCGAGAACGCATGGCTGCCGGCCGGCTGGCAAGCGGGCGTGCGGGTCGAGGTGCGCGGGGAGCTGATCACCGGCGTAGCGTGCGGCATGACGGCCGGGCCGCACGATGTACGGTTGCGGCTCGTCCTGCCCGGTCTGCCGAATGTGCACAGCCACGCCTTCCAGCGTGCCATGGCCGGGCTCGCCGAGCGCCGCGGGCCGAGCGGCACGGACGACTTCTGGTCGTGGCGAGAGGTGATGTATCGCTTTCTGGCGCGCATCGAGCCGGACGATCTCGAGGCGATCGCGGCCTATGCGTACGCGGATCTGCTCGAGGCAGGGTTCACCAGCGTTGGGGAATTCCATTATCTGCACCGCACTCCCCAAGGCGGTCCGTACGACGACCCGGCCGAGCTCGCGATGCGCCATGCGGCGGCGGCGGACTCGACCGGCATCGGCCTGACGCTGCTGCCGGTGTTCTATGAGTCCAGCCAGTTCGGGGGCGCCCCGCCGACGCCGGGCCAGCGGCGTTTCATCACGGATCTGGCGACCTTCGGTGAGATCGTCGCGGCGGTGCGCCGCGGGGTCCAGCCCTCCCCCGGGCGCAATGTGGGGATTGCGCCGCACTCGCTCAGAGCGGTGACGGCCGGGCACCTGGCAACCCTGCTCGATCGCCACCACGAGGGCCCCATCCACATCCATGCCGCCGAGCAGATGAAGGAAGTGGAGGATTGCGTGACCTTCACCGGCGAGCGCCCGGTCGAGTGGCTGCTGCGCCATGCCGCCGTCGATACACGCTGGTGCGTCGTACATGCGACACATCTGACTCCCGCGGAGACCTCGTCCCTGGCGCGCTGCGGCGCGGTCGCGGGACTGTGCCCGGTGACGGAAGCGAATCTGGGTGACGGCATTTTCCCGGCCCCCGCCTATCGCGCCGCGCAGGGCCGCTGGGGCATCGGCACCGACTCACACATCCGGCTCGATGCGGCCGGAGAGCTGCGGCAGTTGGAATATGCGCAACGCTTGCTGCAGCGGCAGCGCAACGTGCTCGCGCGCCCCGATCAGCCCTCGACGGGCGCGAGCCTGTATCAGGAGGCGCTCGATGGCGGCGCACAGGCACTCGGCCTGCCGGTGGGCGCAATCGCGCCAGGCTGTCGCGCCGACTTCCTGGCACTCGATGCGGATCATCCGGACTTGGCGGGACGGGCAGTGGAGACGGTTCTGGACACGTGGATCTTCGCCCAAGGCCGATCACTCATACGAGACGTCATTGCCGGTGGGCGCATCGTCGTAGACAACCGGCGCCACCTGGAACGCGAGCGGATTGACGCGGCATACCGCCGTACGCTGCGCAAGCTGTTGCATGACGCGTAATCCGCACAGGCACGCTGCAATCGGGTCGAGCGCCATGCCCCGCTACCGGGAGATCTACGAGTCGCTGCGACAGAAGATTGTCTTGGGACAATGGCCGCCCGGACATCGTCTGCCGTCGGAACACGAGCTCGCCCGCAGCTTCGGCTGCGCCCGCATGACCATCGGCAAGGCCCTCGGGGCGCTCGCGGATCAGCGCCTCGTGACGCGGCGACGCCGCGCCGGCACGGTCGTGAACGCGCCGCGGCCGCAGGAGTCGGTGCTCGAGATCCACGACATCGAGGCGGAACTCCTGGCCGCGGGGGTGAGCTACGCGTATCAGTCGCTCGAGCGACGGGTCCGCCGCGCCAATGCCGCCGACGCGGCCGCCCTCGGTGTTCCGCCCGGCACGCCGGTGCTGGCGCTCACAGGGCTGCATCGGGCCGGCGGGCGGCCGCACGCGCTCGAGGAACGATTGATCAACCTGCAGGCCGTGCCCGAGGCGCGCGCCGAACGGTTCACGGACATCTCGCCGGGCCGTTGGCTGCTGCGGCGCATTCCCTGGACGGAGGCCGAACATCAGATCGCAGCGCTGAACGCCGACGCCACCATTGCCCGGCGGCTCGCGATTCGGCGCAACACCGCGTGCCTGACCATCGAGCGCAACACCTGGCGCGATGAGCAGCGCATCACCCACGTACGGGTCATCTATCCCTGCGATCAGCACCGCCTGGTGGCGCGCTTCCGCTACGGAGCCGCTTAAGGCGCCGCGCCGTTAAAATTCCAGGGTCATCTGCCGCTGCGCTCCCGGCGGCCGGAAGAGACTGACATCGAGCGGCGTGCCGCGCGCGGTGGGCAGCCCTGCCCGGCGGCATGCCGCATGAAATCGGGCCCGCAGCAGCTCGGCAAGCGGCCCGGTGCCGCGCATGCGGTGACCGAAGCGCGGGTCGTTGTCGCGCCCGGCGCGCATCTGGCGGATCAGCGAGAGCACGTGGACGGCGCGCTCGGGATAATGGGTCTCGAGCCACTCGCGGAACAGCGGGCCCACCTCGTAGGGCAGGCGCAACAGAACGTAGCCTGCCCAGCGTGCCCCCGCCTCCGCCGCCGATTCAACGATACGTTCCATCTCGTGATCGGTCAGCGCCGGAATGACCGGCGCGACGAGCACGCCGGTCGGGACGCCCGCGGCGGTCAGTTCGCGCACCATGCGCAGCCGGGCCGCGGGTGAGGCGGCCTGCGGCTCCAGGGTCCGCTTCAGCTCGGCATCGAGGGTGGTGATGCTGATGCCGACCTCGACCAGATGGTCGCGAGCCAGGGCGCCGAGCAGGTCGATGTCGCGCAGCACCAGAGCCCCCTTGGTGATGACGGTCACCGGGTGGCGGCAGCGCGCGAGCACCGCGAGGATCTCGCGCGTCACGCGCATGCGCCGCTCGATGGGTTGATACGGATCGGTGTTAGCCCCCAGCGTGATCGGCTTGCAGAGGTAGCCCGGCCGGGCGAGCTCCTGCTCGAGCAACTTGCCCGCATCCTGCTTGTAGAAGAGCCGGGTCTCGAAATCCAATCCCGGCGAGAGCCCCAGATAGGCGTGACTCGGGCGTGCATAGCAATAGATGCAGGCATTGCCGCATCCCCTGTACGGATTGATCGACTGCTCGAAGGGAATGTCCGGCGAATCATTGCGGCTGATCACGCTGCGGGCCCGATCCGGCATCAGCTCGAGCGGCACGCTGTCGGGGACCTGCTCCTGGTACCAGCCGTCGTCCCAGGCTTCCGTCCGGCGCGTCTCGAAGCGGCCCGCCGGGTTGGAGAGCGCACCGTGGCCAGGGATCACTCCAGTGTCTGTGTTGGGCTTTGCCACCCTGTAACTGTATATGGATACAGCCAGAAAGTGAAGTCCGCGTCCGCCATCTTCGGGAGGCGCAACCGTTGCGGGACCGGATGGGAACACCGGTCGGCGCGAGTCGAATCGCTCAGCAGGCCTGCGGCAGCGGCACGCCCGGATCGGCGAGCCGCGCGCGGTCCGGCCGCACGCGTGCCGGAATCAACTTGCGCGCGGCAAGCTGATCCCTCGGTGTGTTCACGCTGTCGAGCGCGATCAGCTCCCCGTCGCGCAGGTAGCAGGCCGTGAATGCCTGCGTCGCCGGATCACCGCGCAGCACGAGTTCATCGTAGCCTGCGCTGACCCCGACGATGACGAGCTTCAGGTCGTACTGGTCCGACCAGAACCAGGGCACCTTGTCGTGGACCATGGGCCGGCCGATGAGGTTCAGCGCCGCGCTCGCCCCCTGCTCGAAGGCATTGTCGACCGACTCCAGGCGCAGCCGCCGTCCGTAGCGCGGACTGGGATGACGGGTGCAGTCGCCGGCGGCATAGATCGCGGGGTCGGCCGTGCGGCAGTACTCGTCCACGAGAATGCCGTCTTCACAGGGCAGTCCGGCACTCGAGGCGAGCTCCGCTGCCGGCAGCGCACCCACACCGAGGAGCACGGCATCCGCAGGATATTCCGTCCCGTCGTCGGCGATGACGGCACGCACCCGCCCCTGTGCCGCCTGCGCCGCGATCGCCTGGATGCGCACGCCGCAGACGATGCGCACCCCGTGACGCTCGTGCTCCTCGGCATAGAACGTGGACACCTCCGCACAGGTTACCCGCTCGAGCACGCGCGGCGCGCGCTCGAGCACCGTCACGGCTACCCCCATCTCCCGGGCGGTCGCCGCGACCTCGAGTCCGATGTATCCACCCCCCACGATGACCAGCCGTCCCCCGCCGGTCAGGGCCGGGCGAATCCGGTCGGCATCGCCGATGGACCGCAGGCTGAACACGCCGTCGAGTTCGGCGCCGGGCACCGCGAGCGGCCGGGCGCGGCTGCCGGTCGCAAGCAGCAGCGCGTCGTAGGCCACACTCGCTCCGTCATCGAGCCGCACTCTCTGCGCGTGGCGCGAGATTTCCTCGACGCGGCGGCCGAGGCGGGTCTCGACCCCGTGCTGCTGATAGAACGCGGCCGGACGCAGCGACAGCCGCTCGGGCGGCAGCGTCCCGGCCAGATATTTCTTCGAGAGGGGCGGACGCTGGTAGGGCAGCACCGGCTCGGCGCCAAGCAGCGTCACGCGCCCGGCGAAACGGTTGCGCCGCAAGGTATCGATGGCCTGCACGGCCGCCTGCCCCGCCCCGACGATGACGACCTGCTCGGTCATGCGCCGAGCTTACGGAGTTTCGGTGCCGGCCGCACCAGGGCTGGGCAAGGCCCCGCGCCACGCGTGCCAAAATGGTGCAACCCCGGTCCGCCGGGATTACAAAACCCTATACACTCAGGCCCTTAGCCACAGTCCCCGCATGGCACGAAAGCTGCAAATTTGCCGACGCACCCGAGGCGCCTCGCGCTGTGGCACGCTACGCTAAATCTCGCCCATACCGGAGAGTTCGCACATGAAACTGGTCACCGCGATCATCAAACCCTTCAAGCTCGACGACGTGCGTGCCGCACTGTCCGAGATCGGTGTTTCCGGCATGACCGTAACGGAAGTGAAGGGCTTCGGGCGTCAACGCGGCCACACCGAGCTGTATCGCGGCGCCGAGTATGTGGTGGACTTCGTCCCCAAGACCCGCATCGAAGTGGCGGTGCGCTCGGATCTGGTCGACGCCGTAGTGGAGGCGATTCTCAAGTCGGCCAAGACATCCAAAGTCGGCGACGGCAAGATCTTCATCACCGACATCCAGCGCGTCATCCGCATCCGCACGGGCGAGACGGACGAGGCCGCGCTGTAGTCCCCCGGTACCGCAGCGCTCAGCGCAGCATGCGCATGGGGCGCTGGTTGCGCTCGATGCCGAGCGCGCCGCTGCGGACCACCTCGAGCAGTTCCGCGCCGCGGGCCAGTTCGGCGGTGAACGCGTTGATCTCCGCTTCGCTCGCGGTCAGCTCCACGATGAATCCGTCAGCGGCCGGGTCGAGCACCCGTCCCCCCGTGCGCACCACATAGCCCCTCACCGCGTCGATCTGCTCGGGGCGCACCTTGAGCTTCAGCAATATCAACTCGCGCTCGAGGTGCTCGCCCCGAGTCATGTCCTGAACGTTGACCACGTCGACCAGCTTGTTGAGCTGGTTGACGATCTGTTGGATGACGGCGTCCGAGCCTTCGGTCACCAACGTCAGGCGTGAGACGGTCGGATCGTCGGTCGCCGCAACCGACAACGACTCGATATTGTAGCCGCGCGAGGCGAACATGCCCGCGACCCGGCTCAGGGCGCCGGCTTCGTTCTGCAGCAGAATGGCAATGATGTGACGCATGCGCCCTCGGGCAAGAAGCACGGAACGCGCGGAAGGATAATGGATCGCGCCCGCCCGGAGCGAATCGTACGCATGCGGGCCGGTGCACGAGCGGCTCGCTGTCCTGCGCGCAGGGCCCGGGGCAGCGCCGCGATCCGTCGCGCGCCGGCGGCTTTCAGCCCGGGTACCGACCTGATAGTCTCGTGGAATCTCCCCTTATTCGGACCATTGCCGCCACCCCATGAGAGCGCCCCTATGACCGAAATCGCCCCCGCACCGTCCCGCAGTGCGCACCCGCTCGCCGGCCAGAAGATGTCCGGGGCGCGGATGATCATGCAAGTGCTGGCGGACGAAGGCGTGGAGGCGATTTTCGGTTACAGCGGCGGTGCCATCCTGCCCACGTATGATGCCGTGTTCCTGTACAACGAGGCGCAGCAGAGCCACGGCGGCCGGCAGATCCCGCTGATCGTTCCGGCCAACGAACAGGGCGCGGGCTTCATGGCGGCCGGCTTCGCCCGCGCCACCGGCCGAGTCGGGGTGTGCCTGGTGACCTCCGGTCCCGGTGCAACGAATACAGTCACGCCTGTGCGCGACTGCATGGCCGATTCGGTGCCCATCGTGGTCATCTGCGGTCAGGTGGCCCGCGCATCGATCGGGACGGATGCATTCCAGGAGGCGCCAGTCACCACGATCATGGGCTCGGTCGCCAAGCATGTATTCCTGGTCACCGAGCCGCAACGGCTCGAGGCCACCATGCGCACCGCATTCGAGCTGGCGCGCACCGGCCGGCCCGGCCCGGTGGTGGTCGACGTCCCGAAGGACGTGCAGAACTGGGAGGGTCTGTTCGAGGGCGGCGGCGCTCTGCCCATCCCCGGCTATCGCCGCCGGATGCAGGAGCTGGCGGGACGGGAGCTCGACCCGAGCGATGCGGCCCGCTTCTTCGAGATGCTCGCGGAGTCGCGCCGCCCGTTGATTTACGCTGGCGGCGGCGCCATCCACGGCAATGCGTCCGAGGCGCTGACCGCATTCGCCACCACGTTCGGTATTCCTGTGGTGACCACGCTGATGGGCATCGGCGCCATCGACACCACCCATCCGCTGGCGATGCGCATGCTGGGCATGCATGGAACAGCGTTCGCCAACTACGCGGTGGATGACTGCGATTTCCTCATCGCCATCGGCTCGCGCTTCGACGATCGGGTCGCGGGCGTACCCGCCAAGTTCGCGCGCGGTGCACGCCGCATCGCGCATCTGGACATCGATCGGGCGGAAATCAACAAGGTCAAGCGCGTGCAGTGGAGCCACGTGGGGCTGCTGCCCGAGGCGCTGCACGCCCTCACCGAGTACGGACTGCGCGCGGGATTCACGCCCGACCTCGCGCCCTGGCATGCGCACCTGACCGAGCTGAAGCGCCGCCACGCGATGAACTACGACCGGGCGAGCCCGCTCATCCAGCCGTACTCGGTCATCGAGCACATCAACGCCGTGACCGGCGGCGAGGCCATCATCACCACCGGAGTCGGCCAGCATCAGATGTGGGCGGCGCAGTACTGCGATTTCCGCCGCCCGCGGCTCTGGCTTACTTCCGGCAGCATGGGCACGATGGGCTTCGGACTGCCCGCGGCGATCGGCGCGCAGCTGGCGCACCCCGAGGCGCTGGTGGTGGATATCGACGGGGACTCGAGCATCCGCATGAATCTCGGGGAGCTCGAGACCGTCACCACCTATGACCTGCCGATCAAGATCGTCGTGCTCAACAATTTCGGCGATGGTATGGTCAAGCAGTGGCAGAAGCTCTTCTTCAAGGGACGGCTCTCGGCGAGCGACCGCTCGCTGCACAAGAAGGACTTCATTCGTGCTGCGCAGGCTGACGGGTTCGCCTATGCCAGGCGCCTGGAGCACAAGCAGGACGTGCCGCGCGTGATCGAGGAATTCCTGCGCTTCGACGGCCCCGCCTTTCTCGAGGTAATGATCGATCCGGATGCGGGCGTCTACCCGATGGTCGGCCCCGGTCAGAGCTACGAGGAGATGATCACCGGCGAGTTCATCGCCTCGCGCCACAAGGTGGACATCAAGCCACCGGGACCCTCCGAGATGTTCTGAGGAGCGACCGTGAAATATCTGCACACCATGGTGCGCGTGACGGATCTGGACGCCTCGCTGCGCTTCTACCGAGACGCGCTCGGCCTGATCGAGCTGTCGCGCAAAGAGTATCCGCAGGGACGGTACACGCTGGTATTCCTGGCCGCTCCGGGCGACGAGTCGGCGCAAGTGGAGCTGACGTACAACTGGGATCCGCAGGTGTACGGCGGCGGGCGCAACTTCGGCCATCTCGCCTACGCTGTCGATGACATCTACGCCGCCTGCGAGCGGCTGCAGCGCCATGGCGTGACGATCAATCGGCCGCCACGCGACGGGCGCATGGCGTTCGTGCGCTCGCCGGATCAGATCTCGATCGAGCTGCTGCAGCGCGGCGCGCCGCTGGCGCCGGCCGAGCCCTGGGCATCGATGCCGAACATCGGCAGCTGGTAGCCGCGGCGACACGGAGCGGGCGGTGACCGAGCCCCTCGAGCGCTATCTGCACACCCGCATTCCGCTGTCGGCGGCTCTGGGCGTGCGCGTGCTCGAGGCGAGCCCCGAGTGCGTGCGGTTGACACCCCCCCTCGGCCCGAACATCAATCACACCGGCACGGTATTCGGCGGCAGCGCCACCGCCGTCGCGATCCGACTGCCTGCCTGCTGCACGTGCGCCTGGCCACCGGCGGCCTTGCAGGCACAGACCCTGATCCGGCGCAACCGCATGGAGTACCAGCAACCGATCCGCGCGGATTTCACAGGCGAATGCCGCTTCGCCGACGCCGTGTCCTGGAACCGCATCCTCACCCTGCTGAAGCGGCACGGCCGGGCGCGACTGGCTCTCGAGACCGAGCTGCGCTGTCTCGGACGGTCGGTTCACGGGCGTATTCGTCGCCCTCGGCGCAGCGCTCGCCGTACCCGACCCTCCGGGGCTGTGAGCAGCAAGGTCAACCTGGAAGAACGGCGCGTGTCGGCGCACAATGCCGCCGTTACCCGTGCCGCTCAATCACACCCACCACGACGCAGCCCGCTTTAGGGGGACCTGGCCATGAGTCAAGCCGACCTTCGAGGCAAGTTCATCTGGCACGATTTGATGACGCCAGATATCCAGGGCGCGGCGGATTTCTACGGGCGCGTGTTGCCGTGGAGCAGCAAATCCTCCACCGTGCCGGGCTACACGCTGTGTGTGAGCGGCCGATGGAGCGTCGCCGGATTGATGCGACAGCCCGACGCGGCGCGGGAGCAGAGCACGCCGCCGAGCTGGCTGGTTTACGTCGGCGCCCCCGATGTCGACGCGACCGCCGAGGCGGCGCAACGACTCGGCGGCAAGCTCCTGAAAGCTCCGACCGATATCCCCGGCATCGGGCGCTTCGCGGTGCTGTCCGATCCTCAGTGTGCGGCGTTTGCGGTATTCGCGCCGGCGATGCCGACGCCGGACGGCGCACAGGCGGAACCCGCCGGGCACTTCTCGTGGCACGAGCTCGCCACGCTCGATCCGCAGGGCGCGCTCGCGTTCTATGCGCAGCTGTTCGGCTGGACCGGGGGACCGGTGCATGAGATGGGTGCCGGCGGCCGGTATCAGATCATCGAGCACGCCGGCGTGCCGATCGGCGGCCTGTATGTGATACAGGATCCGTCCAAGCCGCCGCATTGGCTGAGCTACGTGCAGGTGAAATCCCTGGATGAGGCGATCGCGGCGGTCCGAGCATACGATGGGCGCGTCGTGCACGAGCCGCATGTCGTACCGGGCGGCGACCGCGTGGCTCACGTCATGGATCCGCAAGGCGGGGTGCTTGCGCTGCACGAGCGGTCCAGAGCCACCTCGGGGGCGGGTACGACGCCGCCCCCCGGCCGTACCCGGCGAGCCGCGCGTCCCCGGAAGTCTCCCGCCACGGCCGCGCCGGCGAAAAAGTCGGCGGGCACGGCACCGTCCGCCCGGAAAGCACCGGCCCAAAAGGCTCCCGCCAAGAAGGCCGCGCCCGGCGCAGGCACGCCCCGTACCAAGGCTCGTGCCAAGCGGGGCACCGCCAAGACGTCCGCCCCCTCGGCGGCCCGCCGGTCCGCGACCCGCAAGGCGAGCGCCAAGCGCCGCCCGGCCCACAAACCGCACGCCGCCAAGCCGGCAGCGGCACACAAGACCGCCGCCAACAGGCGCCCCGGCGGCAAACGGCCGGCCGGCAAAGCGAAAGCCGCAGGCCGTCACGGGCGCGCAAGGGCACGACGGCGCTGAGTGCCGCGCGGCCGGAGCCACTCGGGATCGTCCGCCCGCGCCTCGCAGCAGGTCAAACTTCGATCCGCGATCAGCCCATAGGGCCTTGCAGGGGAAGGCACTGTTGGTCAGCGGCGGGCTGTCCCCGAGCACCACCACGAGATCCCGGCCGGTGGCCGCGGTGCTGCGGATTCTGACTTCGAGATTGCCCATGGCGGAACCTCGCGCCGCACTCACGGCCGCCAAAATCGCTTAATCCGGATTACCGCCTCGGGCACAATGGCCGCTTACATCATGGCGAAACGTACGATGCTCCCGCCTCAGCCGGCCGCCCCCGCCGCGGCCCGCATCAGACGCGGCTATTTCGAGTGCCGCTACGGTCAACTGCACGTCCATCAGGCAATACCGGCCGGCGGCGGCTTCGAGGAAGGCACGCCGCTTCTGGCACTGCATGCCGCGCCGTTCTCGGGCCGCATGTTCGCGGGCCTGCTCGCGCGGATCGGCCAAAGCCGCTCGGCTTTCGCGCCCGACCTGCCGGGATTCGGCGCGTCCGATGCGCCGGCGCCCCTGTCGATCGCCGAGCACGCGGCGGCCATCGGGGATTTCATCGACATGATGCGCCTGCGCGCAATCGACGTCATGGGTTGCGGCTTTGGTGCCCTGGTCGCCCTGGAGCTCGCCGCGATGCGGCCCGCTGTCAAGCACGTGGTCATTGCCGTACTGCCGGTGGCCGCCGCGGGCGAACCGCCGCAGTCGGCCGATCTGGCCGAGGCCTATCTCCTGCAGGCCTGGACCGGCGCGCGCGCGGACTGCGGCTCCGACGCGCCGCTCGCGAGCGCGTTTACCGCTTGTGCCGAGCGATTGCGCAATGGCGCGCAGGCCGCCGCCGCGGCCGCCGCCGAGCGGGACTATCCGCTGCGCGAGCGGTTGCGCCAGAGCGCACAGCCGCTGCTGCTGTTGCACTCGAGCGAGTGGCCGCGAGGCTTCGGCGCTCTGCTCGAGGATCTGCCGGCGCACGCCCGCCAGCGGCTGCCCGGCGGCCTGGCGCTGTTCGAGTCGGCGCCACAGTCGATCGCCGCCGCCATCCACGACTTTCTCAACGCCTGAGCACTCATGGTCAGCCCCTACATCGAGCAGATCCTCAAGGCGCGCGTCTACGACGTCGCCATCGAATCGCCCCTGGACCCCGCGCCGCGCCTCTCGCGCCGCATCGACAATCACGTACTGCTGAAGCGCGAGGACCTCCAGCCGGTGTTCTCCTTCAAGCTGCGCGGGGCGTACAACCGCATCGCGAAGCTCTCCGACTCCGCGGCTCGCCGCGGCGTGGTATGCGCCTCGGCCGGCAACCACGCCCAGGGCGTGGCGCTCGCGGCGCGCCGGCGCCAGATCAAGGCGGTGGTGGTGATGCCGCAGACGACTCCCCGGATCAAGACCCAGGCGGTCGATGACCTCGGCGGTGAGGTCGTGCTGCACGGTGACGATTACGATTCGGCATTCGAGCACGCGCTCACGCTCGCCCGCGAGCGCAACATGGTGTTCGTCCATCCATTCGACGATCCGGACGTGATCGCGGGCCAGGGCACGATCGCCGTGGAGCTGGCGCGCCAGACGGGGGGTCATTTGGATGCTGTGTTCGTGCCCATCGGCGGCGGCGGGCTCATCGCCGGAATGTCCGTGTACCTGAAGTACCTCTACCCGGCCATTCGCATCATCGGCGTGGAGCCGCAAGACGCCGCGTGCATGTATGAGTCGCTGAAGGCCGGAAAGCGCGTGACGCTCGAGCGAGTCGGGATCTTCGCCGACGGTGTGGCCGTGAAGCGTGTTGGCGAGGAGACCTTCGAGCTGTGCCGGCAGCATGTCGACGAGGTCGTGCTGCTGGACAACGACGAGATCTGCGCCGCCATCCAGGATGTATTCGAGGACACGCGCTCGATCGTCGAGCCCGCCGGAGCGCTGGCGGTCGCGGGCCTGAAGAAGGTGGCCGCGCGCGAGCACTGGCGCGGGAAACGGCTCGCGGCCATCACCAGCGGCGCCAACATGAATTTCGATCGGCTGCGGCACGTGGCGGAGCGGGCCGACCTCGGCGGGGAGCGCGAAGCGCTGCTCGCGGTCACCATTCCGGAGCGGCCCGGGAGCTTTCGGCAGTTCTGCGAGGTTCTCGGCCGGCGCAGCATCACCGAGTTCAACTATCGATATGAGAGCGGCGAGGCTGCGCACGTGTTCGTCAGCTTCGGGCTCGCGCACGGCCGCAGCGAGAAGGACGAGGTCATCCGGGCCCTGCGCGCCAGCGGCTACACCGTCACCGACATGAGCGAGAACGAGACGGCCAAGCTGCACGTGCGCTACATGATCGGCGGTCGCGCACACGGGCTGCGCGATGAGCTGCTCTACCGTTTCGAGTTTCCCGAACGCCCCGGCGCGTTGTTGCAGTTCCTCGACGCCATCGGCTCGCGCTGGAACATCAGCCTGTTCCATTATCGCAACCAGGGCACGGACTACGGCCGGGTCCTCGCCGGCATCCAGGTCCCGGCGGCCGAGCGCGGCGAATTCCTGCAGCACCTGAATGCGCTGCATTACGAGTACGCCGACGAGACGGTCAATCCCGCCTACCGGATGTTTCTCGGCGCGTGAGGCGGCCGCACCGGGACGATCGGGGCCGCGCTCCCGCGCACTGCACGGCGCCAGGCTCGCGCGCGCTATCCGTGGATGTAGCTCTCGAGTTCCTCGATGGTCCGCTGCTGTTCCTGGATCACCGACTTGACCAGATCGCCGATGGAGACCACCCCGATCACGCGGCCATTTTCAACCACCGGCAGGTGGCGGATGCGCCGCTCGGTCATCAAGACCATGCAGCGCTGTACGTTGGTGTCGGGCGAAACGGTCACCACGGGCGAACTCATGATCTGCGCGATCGGAGTATCAGCCGAGGCACGGCCGAGCAGCACGACCTTGCGCGCATAATCGCGCTCCGAGATGATGCCGGCCAGCGCATCGCCGCGCATCACCAGCAGCGCGCCGACACCGTGCTCGGCCATCGAGCGCACGGCCTCGAGCACCGGCGCATCCGGTCCGATCGTGAAGAGAGCCGATTTCTTGCTGCCGAGCAGGTGACGTACCGTGGTCATCTCTGCCTCCTCTCGGGGACGCCGCGGCGTGCCGGCGGTGGGTTCATACCCCTGAGCGTACCCCTACCGAGGCGCGGCGACCACTATCAGATCGACGCCGGCCGTGACGCGAATGGCGCCCCACTCGATGGGCGTCGTCCTCGGCTGCATGCGCACCGCCTGCTGGTCGATTCGCGGGCTCGGCGCAGCGCCCGTCGGGCCGGTCTCCCGAGCGGACGCGATGCGCACGATCCGCAGCCCCAGCGCGGCGGCAAGCGCCCGTGCGGCCGCGCGCGCCCGCCGTGCCGCATGAGCCAGCGCGCGCAGACGGGCGGCCTGCGGATCGCGTAACGCAAAGCGAAGACTGTGCTGAAGGTTGGCGCCCGCCGCGCTCGCCGCGTCGAGCACGGGCGCGACACGCCGCAGATCATTCAGGCGAATCCGCACGACGTTGCTTACCACGTAGCCTGTGAGTGTCGGCGCTCGGCCGGTGGTGAAGTACCGATACTGCGGCACGACCGAGTAGTTGGACGTCGTCAGCCTGGCATCGGGACCCGCGACGCGGCGCACGGCGGCAAGCACCTTGGAGGTGACACCTGCGTTGCGGGCCGCGGCGGCTCGGGAATGACGCGATTCGGTCCTGACGCCGACGTCCAGATACACCCGATCGGGCATTTGCGCGACGGTCGCCTCGGCCGCGACGCGCAACGTCGTCAGCGGGCGCGCCCCGGTGCCCGCCCAGGCGAGTGCCGGCGCAACGGCAAGCACGAGCAGAATCACAGACTTCATGCTTCGACCTCCAAGCAGCCGGCGCCCTCAGCCGAGCAGTCGCTCGCGCCGGTACAAACGACCGGCGAGATACCCGAGCACCGCGCCCAGCGCCAGGCTCACGCCCGCGGAAATCGCCACATAGCCGCCCGGCAGGGGCTGTCCGCGAAGCAGACTCATGATGATGAAATGCTGGCTGAGCGAGGGCACCGCCATCAGCGCCGCACGCGGCTGCAGCCCCAGAATGCTCGCGAAAATGAGCGGCAGCGTGGGCACCAGCAGCACCAATCCGACGTAGGTCTGTGCTTCACGGTAGCTGCGCGTGTAGGAGGCCACCAGAATCATCAGGGCCGCGCCCGCCGGAATCAGCGGCAGACACCCGAGCACGATGCCGGCCGCGACGCCGGGCCCGAAGTTGGCGCTCATGCCGAGCCGCGCCAGTCCGATGTGCCGCAGGGTCACGGCGAAAGCCGCCACCGTGAGCAGCAGCGATACGAGCATCACGACGCACGCGGCCAGCATCTTGCCGTACACCAGATGCTCGCGCTTGACCGGTACCGTCAGCAGCGGCTCGAGCGAGCCGCGCTCGCGCTCCCCGGCGGTGGTGTCGATGGCGATGTACAGCCCGCTCATCAACATCGTGAACAGGATCGCATAGCTCAACATGCCGAGCGTCAGCGCCGCCCGGCTCTGCGGCGTCGAGGTATCGATCGAATGCAACGCGATGGGCGCGAGCAGCTGCGGGTCGAGTCCGCGGGCCACCAGGCGCAGCCGCGCGATCGTCCCGCCGTAGAGCCCGAGCAGCGTGCTCAGGCGCTCGACCTTGCCCTGCACGGCGCGGTTGGATTCGTCGGCGTAGAGGCGCAGCGGGGCCGGCTTGCCGGCCGCGAGCCGCGCGCCGAAGTCGCGCGGCACGTACAGCAGCGGACCGTGCTCCCGCTCGACCAGACGGCGCGCGCGCGCGCGATCGGCCTCGACCGGTCGAACGCGCACCTGGTATTGACGCAGGAAATCGAGCAGCTGCGGTGCACGCCCGGCGTGGGCCACGGTCAGCCTGATCGGTCCGGTATTCGCCACGCCGCTGTGGCGGATGGCCATGAAGATGACCGCACCGATCAGCGCCGGCATCAACAGCGGCCCGATGATCAGCGTGGTGACCAGGGAACGGCGATCGCGCAGCGTCTCGCGCAGCTCCTTGCGGAAAACGCGCCAGATCGACTTCACGGTCCGTCCTGCGCGCCGTTCGGATCGATCAGCCGAACGAACGCCTCCTCGAGCGAGGCCGTGCCGGCGCGTGCCTTGAGCTCGTCGGGTCCGGCTTGGACCACCACCCGGCCGCCGGCGATGACGATCACCTCATCACACAGCGCGGCCACTTCCTGCATGACGTGGCTCGAGAACAGGATGCAGTGGCCCTCGTCGCGCAGCTCACCGAGCAGCCGCCGCAACGTGCGCACGGCCATGACATCCAGGCCACTGGTCGGCTCATCGAGCAGCAGGTTGCGCGGCTGATGCACCAGCGCGCGCGCGAGCGCGGTCTTGACGCGTTCGCCCTGGGAGAATCCCTTGGCCGCACGATCGGCGAAGGGCTGCATCTCCAGCCGCGCGATGAGCTGCGCGGCGCGCGCGCGGCGCACCGCGCGCGCCAGCCCGTGCAGCGCTCCGAAGTACTCGATGTTCTCGCGCGCCGTCAGGTTCGGATATACCCCGGCGCCGTGCGGCAGCACCCCCATGCGCCGGCGCGCCTCGAGCGAGTGGGCAAGTACACTTGCGCCGTCGATCCAGGCTTCGCCGCCGTCCGGCCTCAACACGGTGTAAAGGATGCGCAACGTGGTCGACTTGCCCGCGCCGTTCGGCCCGAGCAGCCCGGTGATGCGGCCGTCGGCCGCCCGCAGCGACACACCGTCGAGCGCGGTGAGCGTGCCGAAGCGCTTGATGAGGGCGCGGGCCTCGATCATGCCGGTGCGCCGCTCATGGGCCGGGCCCGTTGAGGGTGAGGAAGAACGCCATGGGACGCAGCGCGTGAATGCACGAGACGTTCAGTCCCACCACCGACGCGCGTCGCACGAATTGCGCCATCACCCTGTCCATGCAGGGATCCAACAACTGGCCGTGACCGCCTTGCGGCACCACGATGCTCAGGCTGTGCGGATAGCCCCGCGCAGCCAGCGCCGCATACCGCGGCGGGGTGATCGGATCGTTGCCGCCCGACAGCAGCAGCACGGGCACGTCCGAGTGCAGCGGGGCGTGAAAGTCCGTGGCCACCGGCCCTTTTGGCCAGAGCTTGCACACCGTCCGCAGCTCCCGCAGCGGGGCCGTGCCGAGAAAGGTATGGCGCATCTCGGCACGCTGCTGCGCGGTGACGTGATAGAAGGGCACGTCCTCGGAGCAGACCACGGTATTGTTCATGCCGACCGCGATCGCGTGGCTATACACCCGGTCGATGAACAGGTATTGCCCGGCGAGCGGCCGGTAATTCCCGGCCGCCGCCGCATGCAGATCGAGCGGCAGGAGCGCCGCGAGCGCCGGCGTATAGCTGGCCAGGCGCAGCACCTGCCCGAGCTGGTAAGTGCCCAGGCGCAGCGCGACCGGCGTGCCGCGGGTCGGATCCGGGACGGTCAGCTCGAGCGGATGCGCCGCGAGACTGGACATGACTTGGCGGTAGGTCACGAGCGGATTGCCAAAGCGGGCCCGGCAGTCGGCCGCGGCGGCACACTCGGCGAAAATGCGGTCCACGGCGCGCTGCGCGCTGAGCGCGCTCAGCGCGCCGATCGGCACCTGCGGCGGCACCACTCCGTCGAGAATCATGCTGCGCACGTGCCGCGGGAAGCGGCGCAGGTACTCCTGCGCGACCACCAGAAATCATGATGAGCTGACTCTTGAAATGGTTACCGATGAGGAAAGAGACCTGATGTTCAGGGAATACGCCAAGGTACCGAAAATGAGATTAAATCTGGGGATCGTGCGCCAGGAGTTCGACCTCGATGCGGCGCTCGCGCGCCGGCCGGCCATCGTGTTGGTCGATGAGCTGGCGCACTCCAATCTGATCGGTGGCGTACCGCAGCCGCGCCACCCGA
>DAHXNV010000119.1 GCA_027365225.1 Gammaproteobacteria bacterium | reverse complement strand
CCGTGCCGATGGCATCGCTGCGCCGGTTGCCCGCGGTGAGCAGCGCATTGTCGGTGTAGGCGAGACCGGCAAGGAAATCGACATATCCGGTCGAGGTCGGGCCGCTGCCGGTGGCGCCGGGCAGCTGCGCGAGCGCGATCGCCGGGACGCTCATCAGCGCGAGAACCAGCAAGATACGGGCGGTGACGTTCATTATTCTGATTCCGTGCTCGTGATGGCGCCGCGACGACCCGTCCCGGTGCGCCGCTCCCCGGTACTGTGCTTGCGCTCAGGCGCTCTCGCCTCCGCGCGGGCGCTCCTGACCGTAGCCGTAATAGTAATATGCCGAGTCGGCCGTGCGCACGCTCTGGTTGAGCACCAGGGAGACGGACGTGTGGCCCTCGAGCACTTTGAGGGCATCGAGCAGCACCGGCTGCGGGGTGGATTCGGCTCGGACGACCACCACCACTTCACCGACCACACGCGCGAGCGCCACCGACTCGGTCGTCTGCAGCAGCGGCGCGGAGTCGAAGACCACGATGCGGCGTTTGTCGCTTTCGCCCAGGTTTTCCGTGAGCCGACCCATGCGCGCGCTTGCCAGCAGCTCGGTGGCTTC
>DAHXNV010000118.1 GCA_027365225.1 Gammaproteobacteria bacterium | reverse complement strand
CAGCTGATAGCGCCGTTCCATCTCCGCGACACACCAGCGCAGGGTATTGCCTTACAATCATTGCAATTACAGCAATGATGGCTATTCCCATCATTCAGCATATTCAGAATGAATATGCATCCACACCGGTGGAATCATATTCATATTACAATGAAATGGTGAGGTTTGTGGGATCAGATACATTCATAGGTTTTGACGGAAATCTGTTTCCGGTTTCATGGAATGTGTTTGAGGCAAATCCCAACTATTCTCCCGGACCACAGGTAAATCCCTTTGCAGTTTCAACAAATAATACCAACACATCTGCACCATTAATAGAAGAGACATTCTCCCATTATACAACAAAAAGGATTGAATCTGTATGGCAGAATTCAGCGGTTATGATCAAATGGAACCACTATGTGAAGATAGCGGAGATATTTTCATTTACGAACAGTGGAATAGATGCATCCATTGTTGTGAAGAATCTCAATGTAACAAATACATATATATCCACATTCTCACTTGGCATGGGTATAAACAGCACAATGGCAGTGAACGGTTTCAATCCCTCATGTCAGAATATATCATCGGGTACAGGAATCATTCCCTCAAACG
>DAHXNV010000117.1 GCA_027365225.1 Gammaproteobacteria bacterium | reverse complement strand
CTACCTGCTCGAGAGCGCTCTCTGCTTGAAAGCCAGCTGCCGCCATCAGGGTTTCATGATAGTTCAGAGAGATGGTGTCGAGAATGATCTCTGCTACTGTCGGATGCGCGGAGCGTAGAAACGATTCCGTATTACCCGCGCAATCCTGGAATTCGAGCCAGACCATGATCGGACGTTTCCCGGTCTCGACTGCATCAGCGATCGCCGCGGCAGCGGTTTTTGGCAGTCCCAGTATCGCAGCCATACTCGCACAAAATCCTAGGAACTGGCGGCGCGAAATCCCACGCCGCTCCAATTCCGCCATGAGCTGAGTTTGCGCCATGTATGCTCTCCCCTCGCCGGCTCAAGTTTTATTGCAACTTGACGCTACGAGGGTTCCTGACTACTAGCCATACGTAAAAATCGCTATCAGACGGCGCGTCTCGCCCTGGCAATTGCCCGGTCCGAGAAGCGCAAGCGTCTTAATGAGGCACTTTTGTTTGCACTTATATGTCCGGCGTGTCCTGATGCCCAGCCCTTTAAAGGTGATCATACGATGCGTCCGGCCTCGATCACTCGCGATGTTGCAACGTGCTGTTGCGCGTCCCGCTTTGAGACGTAACCTTTCTTCT
>DAHXNV010000116.1 GCA_027365225.1 Gammaproteobacteria bacterium | reverse complement strand
AGTTCGGCAGCTCGAAGCGGATTTGAGTCATCACCGGCACCGCGATCGGCCGTCCGTCGAATGTGGGCGGGGTGTAGCGCCAGCGGCGGATGGCCGCGAGCGCCGCCCGGTTGAAGAGCGTGCCGGGTCTGGCGGCGATCACCTGCAGTTGCCGCGTATGTCCGTGCGCGTCAACGACGTACCGCACCGTCACTTCGCCCGACAGCCCGCTTGCCAACGCCCGCTGTGGATAGCGGGGCGGCACATAGTGGATGCGGCGCAACTGCCGCGCCACCTGCGCCAGCTGTGCGGCGGTCGGCGCCGCGGGTGCGCGCGGCGAGAGGTTGGCGGCATCGAGTGCCGCGGAACTCGCGCCCCAGCGGCGAGCCGCAGCCAGATCCTCGAGCGCAGCGGCATGTTGGCCGGTGCGTTCGGCCGCTTTCGCCTGTGACACGAGGGCGCTGGCGAGTTGCGTGCGCAACACCGCCGCCGCGGCGCGCAGCGCCGGATCGGGGTGCGCGGCCTGGAACATGCTGAGGTCGTATGCCGCGCTCGCATGTGCCGGCGCGAGGAGTGCTCCGCGGGCAAGCGCGGCGCGCGCCCGGGCGAGCAGCCGCTCGAGCCGCGCCGCGGCG
>DAHXNV010000115.1 GCA_027365225.1 Gammaproteobacteria bacterium | reverse complement strand
AAGTGGAGCGCGGCCAGGGACAGATCAAGGTCATCATCGACTGGCAAAGGAATCCATAGCTCACCGAGCAAGGAGGCCCGACGCGGTCATGCCCGCCGAGCCTCGCCACCCTCTCGCTGGTCGTTCCCGGACGCAGTCGCGATGTCCGCCCGCCACAGAGCCACGGCCCACCGTTCCGGTTTAGTGTTGGCGCGCCGCGGCGGCGAGACCTGCCTCATACGCCGACAGAATATGGTCCATCTCTTGGTTCCAGGCCGAATCCACACCCATCGCCGAAGGGTGGCTGGAAAACCAAGCGACGGCGCGCCGCATGCCTTCAGCAAATGATACCGTGGCCGTAAAGTCTGGCACCAGCCGCTTAATCTTTTGATTGTCAAATATTCCACTCGGGGTCTTGTCCCCCGTCAGGCCGCCTTCATACTCAGGCACCACTTTGACGATGAAATCCGAAGCGATGTGGATGAGTGTGGGCACGACGCCAGCGGCGCGGCCGATCGTCTGATAGATCTGATCCCAATTTAAAACCTCATCTGAAGTAATGTGAAAGGCGTGGCCCAGGGCTAAAGGATTGCCCAGCAGTCCGACCAGGCCCTTGGCGAAATCGGTGTTGTGCGTCAT
>DAHXNV010000114.1 GCA_027365225.1 Gammaproteobacteria bacterium | reverse complement strand
GTGTACATCAGGGCAGTCATTGTATTCTGCAAATACCCCGAGTTTAGGTTCTGTGATAACAGGTGTTCCGCAAATAAGAGATTCAAGCGGGATCAGACCAAACGCCTCATAATCAAACAGAAACAGAGTTGCTGATGCATTTGTTAGTATATCTCTCAATTTTTCATCGGTTACAAATCCAAGATAATTTTCAGTGTCAATTTTTCTTTTTCCGAAGGCGATTATGTTAATTCCATCTTTTAAGAGTTTTTGTATTATTCGTTTGTGTTTTTCTGTAATGCTTATAGTTGGAACTGCAATATATTTCACGTCAATCTTTTCATATTCTTTATGAACTTTAAAGACTTCAGAATCATAGTGGTTAACTACGATTTGAGAATTTAGGCCATAGAAATATGAAAGTGAATTGCGTTCCCCACCTCACCACCACGTCAGCCACAGGCCCCATGGCACGGTCGAGACGGGCTTCAAGAACTACGGCCTCCGCGGGAGCTTTCGCTTCGGCACGGGCCAGCAGCGGGGACAACTCCGCTTGCAACAGGACTGCCTCAATGAGCTCGTCCAAGCCTTGTCCTGTGGGGGCCACCGTTGGCACGATGAGGTCGGAGTTGTTCCAAA
>DAHXNV010000113.1 GCA_027365225.1 Gammaproteobacteria bacterium | reverse complement strand
GGACCTGCGCACGCCGGCGCGCGGCCCAAGGCGCAGTGAAGGCTCTTGGCGATCGGCCGCAGGGGCGGCCGCCTGCGCGCGCAGGGAGCGCGCGGCAGCTCTGCGCCGCGCCGGGCACGATGACCGACGCGGCGGCCGGCGCCCTGGCGCCGGGTTGCTGGTCTTGCTGTGGTGTAATCGTTCGATTACATTACGCGCATGCTCACGATCCGTCGTTTGCCGCAGTTCGACGCATGGCTGCGAGGCCTGCGCGATGCCAGGATCCGGGCGCGTCTGGCTGCCCGGCTGCGCAAGGCGCAGTTGGGCAATCTCGGCGACGTGCGACCGATTGGGCGCGGCCTGTTCGAGATGCGCGAGCACTTCGGGCCGGGTTGGCGCATGTACTGCGCCCAACGCGGCCGCGCGTTGGTCGTGATGCTGGGTGGTGGCGAGAAGTCCACCCAGGACCGCGACATTGCCGAAGCCAAGCGGCTTGCCGCACTGCTGGAGAAGTGAAGATGAAGGCGAAGATCAAGGTCCGTGATCTACCCGAGTTCGACGCGGCCGACTATCTCGACGACGAGGAGTCGGTGGCCGAGTACCTTTCGGCGATCCTGGAAGACGAAGACCCCGGTCTGCT
>DAHXNV010000112.1 GCA_027365225.1 Gammaproteobacteria bacterium | reverse complement strand
ATACGTGCAGAGGGGCCAGCATCACGGCGAGGTGTTCCGAGGCAAGAACGCCGAGACCATCGTACGCAGGGTGTGGGGCAAGCGGGCTGTCATCTGGTGGGCAGGTGACCCCAACGCGCCACACGATGGCACGGTCGGTTACCCGACCGACACCGGTATATCGGTCGCGGCAGAGTTTCGGTTCGACAACTAGCCATCGCCACCACCACCACCGATCCGGCCCGGCCACAGCGCCGGGTCGCTTCGCGTCTCCGGGAATCTTCCGATATTTTCTCGTCTACCGGGTTGACATCGGCACCGATCGGGCGCACACTGCTAGTGAGACACACACCACTACTACCGAAAGGCACACCATGTCGAAAGAAACATTACAGTGGCTGAATGAAAATGTCCTGATCGGGTACACCGACCAGCGCGGCCACGCCTGGCACTACCGGGCATCCGAGCAGGGAACCGAGCAGGGAACCGAGCCGAATCACTACGCCGGACCGATTCCGGTTCCTGACGTGCATCGCAGGCTGTTCGCGTGGACGGCCGAGCCGGTCACGCTGTACCATCATGTACCATGCGACATCGCCGACGACGTCGCCGGCCTTGACGAGACAGGCGCGCCGTTCGG
>DAHXNV010000111.1 GCA_027365225.1 Gammaproteobacteria bacterium | reverse complement strand
AGGCGCAATCCCACCCTCTCCGCCAGAATCAAAAATCCCTTATGAATCAATAGGGCTGAGGCGCTCGGCAAAATGAGTCCGCCTTTGCTCGGGAAAAGTAGTCCTGTCGGGTTTCAGTCTCAGGATTCCGCGCTGGATTCCGGATCTCTCTGTTCAAGTAGCTCTTGCGCCTCCACATGAGGCGAGTAGCTCCGACATTCCGGAGTGCGGGTTCTGGGAGGTCAGGCTATTGGGGGTGCGGCGCTTGGCGCGCTAGTCGGTCGCCACCGATGCCAGCCGAGCCGCTTCAGCGAGATGCTGAACTCACAGGATGTTGATTTTCGCGGCGGTAACTATAAGGACGAGTGACTCGTCCACAACTCGTCGAGCCGCCTGGCACCCGTTCCTCGGAGCGGCTCCGCTCAAGACATTACGTCCTGCGGATCTGCCGGCGCCTTAGGGTGTCTGACCTCTGCGGGTTCCTCAATAACATCATATTATTCAATGCGTTACGGCTATCCGTTATAACCTGTCAATAACCCGAGGCAACCCTGCCGCGCGAACAAAATCGCCGAAACCCTGCCTGTTCACCAGGAATGGTTGCCATAGGTGGCGCGAGCACCCGTGGCCTATTGAGAAGTC
>DAHXNV010000110.1 GCA_027365225.1 Gammaproteobacteria bacterium | reverse complement strand
GCGCGCAGCCGTCGTGCCAGCCGGCTGTAGACGAGTTCGCGCTTGTGATCCCCGAGCGTGATGCCCGTCAGCGCCTTGACCTGCGCGCGCAGCGCCTGAAAATCCGCCTCTTCGAACGCAAATTCGCGCACACGCGCGGTGGCGCTCGCGCGCTGCGGGAGGCGCTCGGGGCTCAAAACAGCTCCGCGCCGCCGGACTCGCTCGCCAGCCAGGCCGGCTGGCGGCCGCCGGCCGGCAGCAACAGATCGAACAGCAGGCGATGCGAGTCGGCGCCGAGATTCTCGCGCAGCTGCTCGCGCAACCCCGTCCAGTCCACCGGTGCGGCGGCCGCATCCGGCCCGGCGGCGATGTGCGCAAGCAGCTCGCGTACCTGCGTGAGCAGCTGGATCATGCGATCGTGGAATTGCAGGCTCTCGATGCAGGCGGTGAGCTCGGGGGCGAGATCAGCCCCCGCGCCGCCTGCGGCAAGCCCGGCGAGCGAGAGGCTGAGCCGCTCGATCGGCGCGAGGGATTCCTGAATCGCGAGCTCGATCAGCGCCGCCGCGGCCGCCGCGGTCTGCTCGAGGTCGGTGCCGGTCCGATGGATCGCGGCAGTGGGGGTCATGTCGGCTCCAGGGCGCACG
>DAHXNV010000010.1 GCA_027365225.1 Gammaproteobacteria bacterium | reverse complement strand
GGCACGTATGATCTCGGCACGGTGTTCGAGATCAGTAGCTCCGGCACCGAGACCGTGCTCCATTCCTTCGCGGGCGGCACGAGCGACGGGTCGGATCCGAATGGCAGTTTGCTGCTCGGCAGCTCCGCAAGCCTGTATGGAACGACGTCCACCGGCGGCGCGTACGACCTCGGCACGGTGTTCAAGTTGAGTCCCGATGGCACCGAAGTCCTGCTCCATTCCTTCGCGGGCGGCACGACCGACGGGTCGAGCCCGAAGGGCGGGCTGATCGTGGACAGCGCCGGCAACCTCTACGGGACGACTTCGGCCGGCGGCGTGAATGACGATGGCACGGTGTTCGAGCTCAACTGACGGGGGCCGGTGACAATTCTGCGCCGCTCCTGACGGCGCGCCGTGCGGTTGGGCCTTGGAGCTGGTTCGCGGTTGTGCGGGCGGCGGCGCCGAAGGGCGACTCGAAAGCGGGTGGCCCGTGGAGGTGGACGGCAGTTGCCTGCCGCTCTGCAAGACGCAAGATGAGACGGCAACCGAGGTGGAGCAGCGCGCGACACACCCAGGCGCGCGGCCCGATGGCCGGCCCGGAGCACTGTTGGCGGTGATGTACTTTTCAGTTGGGCAACCGCCGCAACAGCGCGTACGAGAATGACTGCTCGGATCCGCCCGGCGTACGGTGGCGCTCGGTGCATTCCCGCACCAACTCGAATGCGGGCGCGAATATCGCGGCAACGTCGCGCGCGGATCGCTGCGCGACCTGCAATCCGCTGCATCGCTCGGGACCATCCGGCGCGAATCCGCCGATCACCGCATGCCCGCCGGTGGCGAGTGCGCCCGCGGCGATGTGGGCGTAGGCGCGGGCATCCTCCGGGTCGGTGAGAAAGTGCAGCACCGCCCGATCGTGCCAGAAATCGAAGTATCCGGGCCGGAGCGCGAGTTCCAAGACATCCCCCGCGTACCACGTGACCCGATTCGCGCGCTCACCGAGCCGGTGTCGAGCGAGCGCCAATGCCTCCTCCGAGACATCCAGGACGCTGATATCGCGAAGACCCCGGTCGAGCAAGTCATCGACGAGCGTCGCGGCGCCCGCGCCCACATCGATCACGCGCGAGCCGGGGGACAATCCGGCCTGCTCCAGAAGCTGCAGCGACACATTCAGGTGGGGTTGATACCAGCTGACCGCATCGGCGCGCTGGGTCCGATAGACGTTCTGCCAGTGGGCTCGGCGATCAGTGCGCGGATGGATCATCTCGACACGCGGTGGCGGATGCCTCGGCAGAGGATAGAAGCGACACGCCGCCGAGTCAAGTCCGGTGGGCGGCGCCGCACGGCCGGCGGGCTGTTGCGGCGAGCTAGACGAGATTCTGCAAAAACTCGATTGCCGGAGCGACCCGGATCCCCTCGGGCATCTGGAGGCTCGCCGGGCTCTAAAGTCGCTGCGCGGAATTTCCCCCGCCCCGATCGAGGCCCCGGGCCCTCGGATAACGTTCATGCCGAGGCGTCACGGACTCTCATCGCTGAGTGACGGGGGGGCGTCGGCCGCCGCGGTACCCCAATGTCTGTCGGGCGTCGAGCCCAGGGCGAATGAAAGCGTTCCGCCCTTGCTGATGTCGCCGAACCAGATCCAGTCCTTTGCACGCGTCCGTCCGTCGAGCTTCACGCCGTGAATGTACGGGTGCGCCATCGGATCGGGCGAGGTGTCAATTGTGAACGTCTTGCCCGCGTACGGTGCGTGCAGATGAATCACACTCCTGGAGAAGACTGGGCTCACCAGCTCATAGGCGCGGCTCGCGGGATCGACCGAATAGAGGCCAAGCATGCTCATCACCGCCCAGGAGGACATCTCACCGGCATCGTCATTTCCGGCATCACCGTCCGGCGTGTCGCTGTAGTACATCCTCAATATGCGGCGCACCGCATTCTGGGCCTTCCACGGTTCGCCCGAGAAGTTAAATTCAAACGGTGCCTCGAGGTCCGGCTCGTTGTAAGCGTTGTAGTACTGCGGAAGCCATTCGGGCTTGCGGTAGCTGAACAAGTGCGTCAGCCGTCGGTTGAACCGGTCGCGCCCCACCGCGTGAATCACCCACGCCAGGTCAGCCGGCGCAAACCACTGGTACTGCCAGCCCGAGCCTTCGATGAACCCCTCGGTCTGGTCCGGATTGAAGGGCGTGACCCATTTCCCGTCGGCATTCTTCGGACGGAACATGCGGTCCGCTGGGTCGAAGACGTTACGATAGTAGAGGGCTCGCTCGTACAGGGTGCGTGCCGCGCCGTCCTTGCCCAGCGCCTTCGCCAGGTCATAAAGCGAGGCATATGCGACGCAGTCTTCCTGGAGCTGGGCAACCGAGCCATACCGCACCTTGTTGTTGGGCACATAATGGAGCTTATTGATCCACGTGATGCCACGCTCGCCCTGGTACGGTTTGCCGGGCGGCGGCGCTTCGGTCGCGTCTTTGTACATGCCCTGCCAGGCGGCTTTGATGTTGAAGCCATGGATGCCATCGAGCCACGCCGTGGCCATCACCGTGGTGAGCGGACTGCCCGCCATCACGTTGGTGTAGTGATTGATCTGCGGCCAGCGGCCGATCCATCCGCCCTGCTGGTACATCAGTACGATCGACTGCATGATGTCGGCCATGCGCTTCGGTGCAATCAGTGCAAGCAGCGGCATCTCGCTACGATAGATGTCCCAGCCGGAGAAGTTGGCGTAAACGGCGTGCCCGGGCGAGACGCGGTGAATCTTACCGTCGAAGCCGAGGTATCTTCCGTCCGCATCACTGAAGAGGCTCGGCATGAGCATCGCGTGATAAAGCGCGGTGTAGAAGATGGTCCTCTCCCGGCGCGTGCCGCCGCGTACATCAATCACGCCCAATGCCTTGTTCCACGCGGCTGCCGCCTGATCGCGAATCCGCGCGAAGCTCTTGCCCGCGGCTTCAGCCTCGAGATTGTTCTCGGCTCCCTTAAGATCAACGTAAGAGATGCCGACTTTGACCAGCACCGTCCTGCGGCGCGCGCTCGACGGCCACGAAACATAGGCGCCGACCTGGCGGTCCAGACTGGCTTCGGTCGCTTCACGGCTGCCTACGGTGATCTTGGCCGGCGGACTATTGATGAATCCCTCGTGTCCGGCGCCAAGATAGCCTCGCCACGTGCCATAGCGGATGAACGGTTGGCTGAAATGCATGACGAAGTAGACGTCATAGGGACTGTCTCTGTCGCAGAACGTCACATTCCTTACGTAGCCTTCGATCTCGTTCGAGCCCACCACGCGCACATGGGCGCCGACCGTCCGATTGAGCGTGCGGCTGATGGGAACCAGCAGATTGGCCGTCTTGCCCGCCGGGTAGACGATCTTCGCCTCACCCGTCCGGTCCGTGGCGGTAAGTGCGACGTCGATCCCCCAGCGCAGCAGGTGAACCTCGTAGTAGCCGGGCGAGGCACTCTCCTGTTTGTTCGAGTAGGGCGATTCGAATGCCGCGACCCGAGTTTCTATCGGACCGGTCGTGGGCGTGAAGAGCACGTCGCCCTCGTTCGAGCAGCCGACGCCGCTCATGTGCGTCATGCTGAAGCCGTGAATCATCTTTTCGCCGTAGTGATAACCGAAGCCATGACTTTCGGTGTTCGGGCTCAGTTGCACCATCCCGAACGGCATCGACGGCCCCGGAAAGAGGTTCTCATACGAATCATTTACATTCGTGCCGCCGATCGCTCCCGTTCCGATGAAGGGATTCACGTAGGCGGCATTCCCGCTCGCGTTCTGCGCCGCCGCACAAGACACCACAGTCAGAAACCCGAACGCCAGGGCGGCAATTCCCGCCATCCACTTTGGCCAGCGAGACTCGCGAGTCAGGGTGCGACGATCGTGCGACGATAAATGTTTGCCAGGGCTCTGCATCACGGCATCTCCGTTCACTGTCTGCGTTCAATCTGTGTTCTTTCGACCACCCGCACGCCTCGCTCGACAGCGCAAGTTGTGTTTATTTCAACGCGAAGAGGGCAAGTATCACGGAGCGCCGCCCAAGCGCCGCGCCAACCAATCCCCAGGAGAGTCATGTTAATATAAATTCAGACCTCCCGACATAGCCGCTTTTTGCGGCAGAAAACCGGGTCTCTGCATGCCAAGGGTGCGCACCAATACCTGTCCGGGTTTTTGGCTTGGCCGAGCGCAACGCCCTGAAACAGAGGCGGTTCCGGGGATGAGGTTGCGGACCAATACCGGTCCGCTTTGGCTGCGGCCCATGAACACGCGGCTCGCCCTGGGGCTGCCCGCGGTCGCCCCCTCGCGCTCCAAAGTGATCAATGCACGCTGTACGCTACGCGCCGAGGCGGATCAGCGGGTGATCCTCGGAGGAGGGCTCGGGGTGCATCACTCCTGCGCCGCCGATGCGGTGGCCGAGGCGTACGCGATGCTGATGTGGGTTGATGCGGGTTTCGCGCAACAAGTGCAGGTGGCGCGAGCGCTCGGCCTCTGCGAGCGTACGGTGCGCCGCCAGCAGGACCGATACGCCGTGGCCGGGATGGTGGGGCTGGGACGCCCGCAGGGGTGGCGGCACGGGGGGGCGGATTTCCGGCAAGCGGTTACGACTCAGCGGGAGAGTCAAAAGCCAGGGGTTGAGCAACCAGGCAGTCGCGCAGCGGCAGGCTGTTCACGAGAACGCCATGAGCACGTTGGTGGGGACCTCCCGGGGGAGCGAGCCGCTCGAGTAACTGCCATTGGGTGCGATTGACAGCACGCCAGTCCCCATCGACCGACGGTCGACCCCGAGTCATGAGGCGGGCTGATTTTTGGGAAAAACCGCGCAGGACGGGGCAGGAGCCCCGATCCAGCGCTTCCGGGGTAGGCCGGTCAGATGACCGGCCGGTGGTGGGGTATGGGTCGGTACATGGGCGGAGTCTGGCTGCTGCTGAGCGGCATTTGCGTGGCCGTGATTGTGGCGATGGTCCGGGGGCGTAACCTCGGCCCCGGCGATGATTGTCGCGGCAATTCGGCCCTGAGGATTCTCGAGGAGCGATAGGCGAGATCGGCAAGCGGGAGTTCGAGGGCAAGAAGCGCGACCTGCGACGCTAGCGCGGGTCAATTCGCGCCATGCAATCGCCGTCGAGGAGCCTCGCCGAGGGGTGTTCGCCGATAGCTGTTGATCGGCGCGGGCGGATTACACCCGCGCGCCGCACATCCGCTCGCACCATTGCGGCGGCGGCTCATCGCGCTCAGTGAGCAAGTCCTCCGGTGCCTCGACCTCGAGCGCGAAGAACGAGGCCCACTTGGCCCTGGAGCGTGTTTCGATTTGAATTTCCCCCGCCCCGATCGAGCCCTGCTAGGATTAAGATGTTGCCGCGGCCCGATGACGAATAAAAGCAATGATCGGCCGGGAGCGGATCATACCGACGCACGGAGTGCGTCGGACGCGGCGTAAGCCGGGGCGAGGCACAGGAAGGGCCGCGTAATACTCCGGCCGCCGCCCTTGTTCGAAGCGTCTCCGGATGCCTCGGAAGTCAATCAAGAAACAGGATTTAAGTTATTGGAAATTATAGAATTATTGGTGCCCGGGAGAGGACTCGAACCTCCACGGTGTTACCCGCTAGTACCTGAAACTAGTGCGTCTACCAATTCCGCCACCCGGGCCCGGAGGGCGCGGCGGCGAAATCTACGCACCGGGTTGGGGGCTGTCAATTGAAAGGTAGGGCTCGAAGAGGAAAATATGGGCGCCGCGGCGGCGATGGCGGGGCGCAGGGGCGGGGCAAGGCCGCAAGCGGCGCGGCGCCGGCCGAGCGGCAGGAGCCGGGCGCAAAACACGCTGCACCGGGCCAGAAGGCGCGGCACGCCAGAACAGTCCCGCAGGCGCGCTCGGGCGCAGCCAAGCGCACCACCCACGCGGGCGAGGTCGTCCAGGGACAGGTGAGCGCGCATCGGGCCGGTTACGGGTTCCTGCGGGTCGAGGGGATCAAGGAGAGCATCTTCCTCTCCCCCCCGCAGATGCGCGGGGTGATGCATGGCGACCGGTTGAGCGCGCGCCTCGGGCGCGACGCCGAAGGCCGCTGGTTGGGCACCGTCGAGCAGGTGCTCGAGCATGCCGTGAGCGCCTTCCTCGGCACGGTCGAGATCGCCGGCCGCAACGCCTGGGTCACGGCAGCGGATCGGCGGGTGCACCTGCGCTGCACCGTGGCGCACGAGGCGCTCGCCGGGGCGCGCGATGGCGATTGGGTGATCGCGCGCATCACGCGCCGCGGATCCGGCGCCGAGATGCCCCAGGCGCGCATCGAGCGGCGGCTCGATCCGGACCGTCCCGTGGAGCTGGCGATGGAGAGCGCGCTGGCGCGCTTTGGATTGCCGCACGAGTTTCCGGCTGCGGCGTTGCGTGAGGCGCAGGCCTGGGGCACGGTGGTCGATGAGCGCGAGGCCGAGCGCCGCGAGGATCTGCGCGGCTTGCCGCTGGTGACGATCGATGGCGAGGATGCCCGTGACTTCGATGACGCGGTCTACGCCGAGCATCATCCGGCGGGTTTCCGGCTGATCGTCGCGATCGCGGATGTCAGCCACTACGTGCGCCCGGATACCGCACTCGATGTGGAAGCCTGCGAGCGCGGCACCTCGGTGTATTTCCCAACGCGCGTGATTCCGATGCTGCCGACCGCGCTGTCGGATCACCTGTGTTCGCTCGCGCCACGGGTGGATCGGCTGTGCTTTGCGGCCGACATGCTCGTCAGCGCCGGCGGTGTGCTGAAGAGTGCCAGATTCTATCCGGCGGTGATGCGCTCGGCGGCGCGCCTGACCTACACTCAGGCATACGACGCACTGTTCGCAGGGCGGCCGGCCGCGCGGGACGCGCTCGGCTCGCTGCTCGAGCCGCTGCAGGTGCTGGTGGAGGTCTATCGTGCGCTGCACAAGGCGCGCAGCCGGCGCGGTGCGCTCGACTTCGATGCGCCCGAGGCCCGGCTCGTCATCGATCCGGCCGAGCGGGTCCGGGCCGTGGAGCTGCGCATGCGCAACGATGCGCACCGGCTGATCGAAGAGTGCATGGTCCTGGCCAATGTCGCGGTTGCGCAGGCGCTGGAGAAATCCCGCACGCCCACGCTTTATCGGGTTCACGGCGAGCCGGAGCCGGAGAAGC
Source organism: Gammaproteobacteria bacterium (assembly GCA_027365225.1). Classification (GTDB taxonomy): domain Bacteria; phylum Pseudomonadota; class Gammaproteobacteria; order Steroidobacterales; family Steroidobacteraceae; genus 13-2-20CM-66-19. The sequence goes on along the minus strand of DAHXNV010000010.1, from coordinate 69,013 downwards.
TCGAGCGACTGACCTCGACGCTCTCGGCGCTGCGGATCGATGCGCACCTGCCCGAGCGTATCGCGACCCGCGATCTGCAGGCGATCGCGCGCCGGCTCGGGCATGCCGCCGAGCGGCCGTTCATCGAGTCGCTGATCGTGCGCGCCATGCCGCAGGCGGTGTATCAGCCGGTGAATATCGGGCACTTCGGGCTGGCACTGACCGAGTATGCGCACTTCACCTCGCCGATCCGCCGCTATCCGGATCTGATCGTGCATCGCACGCTCAAGGCGCAGCTCGGTGCGACCGGGGGCGCGGCGGTGCGCTACGAGACCGCAACGCTCGCGGCCTTGGGCGAGAGCACATCGCGGCTCGAGAAGCGCGCCGACGAGGCCGATCGTTATGTCGCGACGTTCCTCAAATGCACCTATCTGCGCGAGCGGATCGGCCAGGTGTTCCGCGGGCTGATCACCACGGTGGTGGAGTTCGGCTGCTTCGTGCAGATCCTCGAGGTCGCGGTCGATGGCTTGCTGCACCTGACGAGCCTGCGCGACGATGATTACGTGCTGGAGGATCATGGGCATGCCTGGCGCGGGCGGCGGACCGGCCGGCGCTTCGCCACGGGGGCGCAGCTGCGTGTCGTGGTCACGGCGGTCAATCCCATCGAAGGTCTGGTGGATCTGGAAATTGCCGAAGAACCGTAGCCCCGTGCAAGCGCACGTCCGCGCCAGCTCCGATCTGTACGGCCTGCACGCGGTACGCGCCCTGCTCGAGCGCCATCCCGAGCGGGTCGGGGCGGTTTACCTCGCCGAGCGGCGCGACGACGTTCGCATCCAGCGCATCGAGCAGCTCGCCCGCGCCGCCGGTCGGCCCGTGCGCCGCCTCGAGGCGCAGGCGCTGCGCCAGCGGCTCGGAGCGGTGGCGCACCAGGGCGTGCTCGCCGAGATCGAGCCGCTGCCGCCGTGGGACGAGCAGCAGCTGATCACGGCGCTCGAGGGGGCAAGCGCGCCGCTGTTGCTGGCGCTCGATGGCGTCCAGGATCCGCACAACCTCGGGGCCTGCCTGCGCAGCGCCGATGCTTGCGGCGTGCTCGCCGTGGTGGTGCCGCGTGATCGCGCGGCGCACCTCACGCCGGTGGCGCGCAAGGTGGCCGCTGGAGCGGCCGAGACCACGCCGCTGGTGGTGGTCACCAATCTCGCGCGCACCCTGCAGCGGCTCAAGCAGGCCGGGCTGTGGGTGATTGGCGCCGATGCGGATGGTCCCGCGCGCGCCGACGAGGTGGATCTGAGCGGTCCGCGGGTGCTGGTGCTCGGAGCCGAGGGCGCGGGCCTGCGCCAGCTGACGCGCCAGAACTGCGACTACCGGGTGCGCCTGCCGCAGCTCGGGGCGGTGGAGAGCCTGAACGTCTCGGTGGCCGCCGGCATGCTGCTCTATGAGGCCGTGCGGCAACGGCGGTCGTGATATTGCAGCGGCCCCGGCCTTCCAGTATTCTCCCCGGCCCCCTCCGGGGTCGTGCCCGATACGGGCCGGATAGCTCCTTGCCGCACCCGCAAGCCTCGCGTGGGCGGCTTCACAATCCGTAAGGAGGACACATGAGGCACTACGAGATCGTTATTCTGGTTCATCCCGATCAGAGCGAGCAGGTGCCCGCAATGATCGAACGCTACAAGGGCATGATCAGCGCCGGCGGCGGACAGATGCACCGCCTGGAGGACTGGGGGCGGCGCCAGCTCGCCTATCCGATCGCCAAGGTTCATAAGGCGCATTACGTGCTGATGAACATCGAGTGTGATCAGAAGACCCTCGGGGAGCTCACCGGCGCGTTCCGCTTCAGCGATGCGGTGCTTCGCCATCTGGTCGTCGCCATGGCCGCGGCTGTCACCGAGCCCTCCCCGATGGCCAAGGACGCCGAGGAAGAGGGCGAGTCCGGCAAAGGCCGCCGCGAGCGTCCGCGCGATCCGGGCGCTCTGTCCGGCGAGCCCGACGCCGAGCTGCTTTGAGCGCGCCGCGCACCTCCTCACCGAATTACGGATACCAAACTGATGAACAGCAGAGCACCCACGGGCGGCGGCGGCCGTTTCTCCCGCCGCAAGAAATTCTGCCGCTTCACGGCCGACGGCGTGACGCACATCGATTACAAGGATCTCGGCACGCTCAAGGGGTACGTCTCCGAGACGGGCAAGATCGTCCCGAGCCGCATCACCGGCACCAAATCGTTCTTCCAGCGCCAGCTCGCCCTCGCCATCAAGCGCGCGCGCTTCCTGGCGCTGCTGCCGTACACCGACCAGCACTGAGGCGCACCCATGGACGTCATACTCCTTGAGAAAGTGGCCAATGTCGGCAACATCGGCGATCGGGTCACGGTGCGCTCGGGCTTCGGGCGCAACTACCTGCTGCCCCAGGGCAAGGCGACGCGGGCAACGCCCGAGAACATTGCGCGCTTCGAGGCGCGTCGGGCCGAGATCGAGCGTGCCGCGCGCGAGCACCTCGCCTCCGCCGAGGAGCGGGCCGCGGCCCTGAAGGATTTCAGGCTGGTGATCAGCGCCAAGGCCGGCACCGAGGGCAAGCTGTTCGGCTCGGTCGGCACCAGCGACATCGCCGAGGCCTGCGCGGCCCAAGGCTTCAAGGTCGAGCGCAGCGAAGTGCGCCTGCCGAACGGTTCTCTGCGTGTGACGGGGGAGCACAACGTTCTGCTGCACCTGCACGCCGACATCGATGTTCCGCTGACCGTCGCGATCGTCGCGGAAGAGTAGCGCCAGGCGGATCGGACACTCGGTGGCCGCCATCCCCAAAGCGCGCGGCGGGAGCGGTTCGGCGCTCGGGGATGTCCCGACGCCACCCCATTCGATCGAAGCCGAACAGGCGGTGCTCGGCGGGTTGCTGCTCGATGCCAGTGCCTGGGACCAGGTGGCCGATGCGGTGGGCGAGGCGGACTTCTATCGGCCCGACCACCGGCTGATCTTCGAGGCCATCGGCGCGCTGGCCGGCAACGGCCGGCCCTGCGATGCGGTCACGGTGAGCCAGCAGCTCGAGCGGCTCGGCAAGCTCGAGGCGGCCGGCGGGCTGGCGTATCTGTCCACACTGGCCCGCGATACGCCGACGGCCGCCAACGTGCGCGCCTACGCGGAGATCGTCCGCGAGCGCTCGGTGCTGCGCGAGCTGATCCGGGCCGGCACCGAGATCGCCTCGGCGGTGTTCAACAACGACGGCCAGACGGCGCGCGAGCTGGTCGACCGGGCCGAGCAGCGCGTCTTCCAGATCGCCGAGGCCGGCGCGCGCGGCCGTCAGGGCGCGCAGGCGGTCAGGAACCTCTTGCCCGGGGTCATCGAGCAGATCGACGAGTGGCACAGCAACCCCGACAAGCTGCGGGGATTGCCGAGCGGGTTCAGCGATTTCGACAAGATCACCGGCGGGCTGCGTCCGGGGGACTTGCTGATCGTCGCCGGGCGGCCCTCGATGGGCAAGACGACACTCGCGGTCAACATGGCCGAGTACGCGGCGGTTCACCGGGGCACGCAGGCGTCGGTGGCGATCTTCAGCATGGAGATGCCCTCCGAGCAGGTCATCACCCGCATGCTCGCTTCGATCGGCGGCGTGCCGCTCGGGAGCCTGCGCAGCGGCCGCATCTCCGACGACGACTGGGTGCGCATCACCAGCGCCACGAATCAGCTCTCGGAGGCCAAGATCTTCATCGATGAGACCCCGGCGCTGACGCCGACCGAGCTGCGCGCCCGCGCGCGGCGCCTCAAGCGCGAGCACGGCCTCGATCTGATCGTGGTGGATTACTTGCAGCTGATGCATGTGCCGGGCACCAAGGAGAATCGTGCCACGGAGATCGCCGAGATCTCCCGCGGCCTCAAGGCGCTCGCCAAGGAGCTCGCCATTCCGGTGATCGCGCTCTCGCAGCTGAACCGGGCGGTCGAGCAGCGCGAGAACAAGAAGCCGGTCATGTCGGATCTGCGTGAGAGCGGCTCACTCGAGCAGGACGCGGACATGATCCTGCTGATCTATCGCGAGGAGGTGTACGACAGGAACACCACCAAGAAGGGCGTGGCGGAGATCGACCTCGTCAAGCACCGCAACGGCGACATCGGCACCTTCCTGCTGACATTCCAGGGCCAGTACACGCGTTTCGCCAACTACGCCCCGGACGCGTACGCCGACGGCGTTCTCAGGTGAGCCGGCTGATCCGCGCCGTCATCGACGGCGGCGCGTTGCGACACAACATCGAGGTGATCCGCGCGCGCGCTCGGGGGGCGCGCGTGATGGCGGTGGTCAAGGCGAACGCCTACGGACACGGCTTGGAACAAACCGCATTGTCGCTGCCCGGCGCCGACAGCTTCGCCGTGGCGCGCCTGGAGGAGGGCGTGCGCCTGCGCGAGCGGGGCATTCGTGCGCCCATCGTGCTGCTCGAGGGGGTGTTCACGGACGAGCAGCTGCGCGCGGCGCGCCATTTCGACCTCGAGCTGGTGGTGCACGATGCGCTGCAAGTCGAGCTGCTCGCGGCCGCCGCGCCCATCGAGCCCCCGGCGCTGTGGATCAAGATCGACACGGGAATGAACCGCCTGGGCTTTCGTCCCGAGGTGTTCGGCGAGGCCCATCGGCGGCTGCGCGAGCTGCGTCCCGCTCCGCCCGCGATTCGACTGATGACGCACCTCGCCTGCGCCGATGCGCCCGACGGACAGATGACCCGCGCGCAGCTGGAGCGCTTCCACGCCGCCACGCGCGGCATCGGCGGCGCCGTCAGCATCGCCAACACCGCCGGCATCTTCGGTGCCGTGCCCGTTGGCGGCGACTGGGTGCGACCGGGACTGGCGCTCTACGGCGTCTCGCCCTTCGCCCGCGGCAGCGGCCGCGAGCTTGGGCTGCGGCCGGTGATGAGCCTGGAGACCTCCGTGATCGCGATCCGCGCGGTGCCGCGCGGGGAGACGGTCGGGTACGGGGCGACCTGGCGGGCGGAGCGGGATGCGCGCATCGCCATCGTGGCGGGCGGCTATGGCGACGGGCTGCCGCGCAATCTGCCGAGCGGCACGCCGGTGGGGGTCGCAGGCCGGATCGCGCCCCTGTGCGGTCGGGTCTCGATGGACATGATCGCGGTGGACGTGAGCGCGGCGGAACACGCGGCGGTGGGCGTGGGCGCGCCGGTGGTGCTGTGGGGCGAGGATCCTGCGGTCGAGACGCTCGCGCGCGCCGCCGGCACGATCCCCTACGAGCTGCTCTGCGCCGTCAGCCAGCGGGTGCCGTTCGAGCTGCGCTGAGCGTCCGGTGGGCGAGGCCGGCCGGTCCCCGCCGCACAAGAGGCGGGCGTGCGCCTCAGCCCGTCAGGAAGAACCCCATTTTCACGCCGGCGAGCTGGATGACGTCGTTGTCGCGCAGCAGTGTCGGCTGGGCGCCGATCGCCGTGCCGTTGACGATCGGGAAATGATCCGGCTTGTCGGCATCGACGTGCACGATGAAATAGCCGTTGGCCCGGCGGGTGATGGCCGCCACCTGTACTCCGGGGCGTCCGAGGGTGGTGAGTGTCTTGGTCAGTTCCAGCTCGCGACCGGCGAAGGCGCCGGAGAGCACCTGCAGCTTCGCGGGCTTGGGCGTCGGGGCGGGCGGCGCGCCGCTCGCCCCGGCCGGGGCGCTCGCCGCAGCGCTCGGGCGTGCGTCGACGCCGTTGGCCGCCGCGGCCGTTTCAGCCGCCTCGGCGGCCGCGCGCAGCGCCTGCATGGGCCGCGCGGAGGGCTGGATCACCATGGTCTTCTCGAACTCATCCTGCTGCTCGTCGTCTTCCATGAAGCGCAGCTGATGATGGCCGACGGTGATCACGTCGCCGTGCTGCAGCGCGTGCTTCTTGATCAGCTTGCCGTTGACGTAGGTGCCGTTGGTGCTGTTGAGGTCCTCGAGGAACGAGTCGTTGAGGATGTTGATGACCAGCGAATGATGGCCGCTGACCGCGGCGTTATCGATCCGGATGTCGTTGTCGGGAAGCCGGCCGACCGTGTAACGCTCCTTGTTCATGTTGTACTCGGCCATCACCTGGCCTTCGAGGCTCAAGATCAACCTTGCCATACGTCTCTCCCGCCCCCTGCCGTCAGCTGAACCATTTGCGGATCTTCTCGAGCATGCCGGTGCGCGCCGGGAACGCGTCCACGACATGCGCCATCAGCACCGAGATGTTGTCCCGGCCGCCATTGTCGTTGGCCAACTGAATCAATTGTCTGGCGACATTATCAAGATTAGCACTAAACGTGCTTATCGTTAAATGGATGTCCTCGTCCTCGACCATGTCCGAGAGGCCGTCCGAGCACAGCATGTACAGCTCGCCCTTCTGGACCGGAATCTCCTGGATCTCCACCTCGACATTCGGCTCGACGCCGAGGGCGCGTGTGACGTAGTTTTTGTTTGCGGCCCGCTGAGCCTCCTGCGCCGAGTACAGGCCCCGGGCGACCAGCTCCTGCAGGAGCGAGTGGTCCATGGTGATGCGCTCGAACTTCCCGCCCTGCGCGCGGTACAGGCGCGAGTCGCCGACGTGGGCGATGGTGACCTTGTTGTCGAAGAACAGCGCCGCCACCACCGTCGTGCCCATGCCCTCGCACTGCGGCTGGGTATGCGCGGTCTGGTAGATGATCTTGTTGGCCCGGTGGATCGCGTCGCGCAGGATGATGCTGGTGCGGGCGAGGCCCGTCGCGGCGTCCCCGGCCCGCAGGTTCTCGCGCTGCATGTGCTCGCGCACCATGCTGACGATGGTCTTCACCGCCAGTCCGCTCGCGACTTCCCCGGCCTTGTAGCCGCCCATGCCGTCGGCCAGCACCAACAGGCCGCTGTCGGCATCGCCGGCGATGGTGTCTTCGTTGTGTTCGCGGACCTTGCCGGTGTCGGTCAGCCCGACGACGCGCAGCTTGTTCTTCAGACCCATGCGGCCGCCTCAGACACCTCGCAGCGCATTGATTTTTCGACGAGCATAGTCAACCGATCCGCGACCCGGGCGGGCATAAACTAGCATTGCCCGGGCGCGAGTCCGAGTGCAGGGTCACAGATTCTCCGCTGCGGCCGATTCAGCGCGCAGCTCGCGCGCGAACCGTCACCTCGATGATTTGACTTTCGCTTCACTGCCTGTATATTTGTACATGGTCGAACTCGCGAGCAGCACGCGGCGGGGCCGGTTGCGCTCGTGAGGGTCAGGGTTTCACGCGAACCTTATTCAGGCGTCACATCGAATCCAGGCGCTCTCGGCCGCAGGCGGGAGCGGCCGGCGCTCCTCAGGCCGATCCGCGCCCCACGGCCCTCGACGCATCCTAGCACCCGACCGCGGAGCCAGCGTATTCATGTCACGTTCGAGCACCCTCTACGTTTGCAGCGCCTGCGGCGGCCGGAGCCTGAAATGGCAGGGCAGCTGCCCCGGGTGCGGCGAGTGGAACGTGCTCGAGCCGGTGCCGGCCTCCCGCATGCCGCAGCGGCGGTCGGTGGCGAGCGAGCCGTTGGCGCTGCCGGCGGGCGCGGCGGATCTGCGCCGCCTCTCCAGTGGGCTTGCCGAGCTCGACCGGGTGTTGGGCGGGGGGGTGGTGCCGGGATCGGTGACGCTGCTCGGGGGCGATCCGGGCATCGGCAAGTCGACGCTCCTGCTGCAGGTGGCCGCGCAGGCCGCCGGCGGCGCACCGGTCCTCTATGCCAGCGGCGAGGAGTCGGCCGCGCAGGTGGCGATGCGCGCGCAGCGGCTGGGGCTGACCGCGGCCTCGCTCGAGATCCTGGCCGAGACCGACCTCGCAGCGGTGCTCGAGCGGGCGGCCGAGCGCGGCGTGGCGCTGTTGATCGTCGATTCGATCCAGACGGTGCAGTCCGAGCGGCTCGATGCGGCGGCCGGTGCGGTCTCGCAGCTGAAGGAGTGCGCCGCGGAGCTGGTGCGCTTCGCCAAACGCCGCGCCACGGCCGTGTTCCTGATCGGCCACGTCACCAAGGACGGCTCGATCGCCGGCCCGCGCGTGCTCGAGCACCTGGTGGACACCGTGCTGTACTTCGAGAGCGAGACCTCGAGCCGCTATCGCATCGTGCGCGCCACCAAGAATCGCTTCGGAGCGGTCAACGAGCTCGGGTTCTTCGCCATGACCGAGGCGGGGCTGCGCGAGGTGCGCAACCCCTCGGCGATCTTTCTCGCCCGAGCGCCCGAGCCGGCCGCCGGCAGCATCGTCACGGTGACGCGCGAGGGCGGACGGCCGCTGCTGATCGAGTTGCAGGCGCTGGTCGATCGCATGCGCTTCGGGGCGCCGCGCCGCATCGCGCAGGGCCTGGATGCGAATCGTCTGGCGATGCTGCTCGCGGTCATGAACCGGCATGCCGGCGTGTCGCTCCAGGAGCACGACGTGTTCGTCAACGCCGTCGGCGGCGTGCGCATCGAGGAGACGGCGTGGGATCTTCCGGTGCTGATTGCGCTCGCCTCGAGCCTCGCAGAGCGCATCGTGCCGGGCACACTGGTGGCATTCGGAGAGATCGGCTTGACCGGCGAGGTGCGCCCGGTGGCCTACGGCGAAGAGCGGCTGCAGGAGGCGCGCAAGCAAGGCTTTCAGGCCGCGCTGGTGCCGCGCGACAACGCGCCGCGCAAGCCGATCGAGGGGCTGCGCGTGGTGCCGGTGGCGCGGGTCGACGCGGCGCTCGAGGCCGCCTTCAGCTCATCGCCGCGGCCTGGGCCGGCGGCGCGCGCACCCGCACGGTCTTGATCGCGTTGTCGGCGATCTGGAGCACCTCGAACAGATAAGGGCCGACCTTCAGGGTCGTGCCCGGGGCGGGGATGGTCTCGAGCCGCTCGAGCAGCAGCCCATTGAGCGTCTTCGGCCCGTCGGTGGGCAGTTGCCACTGCAGGGCGCGATTCACCGCGCGCAGCGTGGCGCTGGCGTTGATGATGAACACCCCCGGCTGCTCGGTGTGGATGTCGCGGTGTGAGATGGTTGCCGGGTCGGTGGTGAACTCCCCGACGATCTCCTCCAGGATGTCCTCGAGCGTCACCAGGCCCTCGATATCGCCGTATTCATCGACCACGAAGGCGAGCCGGCGGCGATTGTGCTGAAAGTGCGCGAGCTGCACGTTGAGCGGGGTTCCCTCGGGAATGAAATACGGCTCGCGGGCCTGCGCCATCTCGAGCAGCCGCTCCCGCGTGAGGGTCTCGCGGACCAGCTCGTGCGCGATGCGCTTCATGTGCAGCACGCCGACCAGGTTCTCGAGCTGCCCGTCATAGACCGGCAGGCGCGTGTGCGGGGTGCGCGCGAGCTGCTCGAGCACATCGTCCCAACTTTGCGCGAGATCGATACCGGCGATCTCCTGGCGCGGAATCATGATGTCATTGACGGTCACGTGGCCGAGATCGAGGATCGACAGCAGCATCTGGCGGTGTCCCGCTGGAATCATCGGGCCGGCCTCGGCCACCGCGGTGCGCAGCTCCTCGGTGCTGAGGGTCTGGCCCGCCGGGGCGGTCTTGACCACCCCGAGCATGCGCAGCAGCCCGTAGGAGATGCCGTTGGTGATCGTCAGGAACGGGCGGGCGAGGAACACCAGCGCGCGGTAGATGCGCGCGGCGCGCAGCGCCGAGGTCTCCGGGTGCGCCGCGGCGAAGATCTTCGGGGTGAGCTCGCCGAACACGATCACCACCAGCGTCAGCAGCACGCTGGTGACCGGCACCGCGTAGCGATAGCCGGTGCGCTGGGCGAGCAGCGTCGCGACGGCCGAGGCGAACACGTTGGCGGCCGCGACGATGACGAGATTCGCGCCGAGCCAGTCCTCGGGCTTGCGCAGCAGCCGCTCGAGCAGCTGCGCGCGGCTCTGACCCGATTGGGCACGATGGCGGATGCGGTGGCGGTTCACCGAGAGCATCGCCACCTCGGTACCCGAGGAGAAGGCGATGAGCGCCACCAGCCACAGCAGGACCAGCAGCAGCAGCGGAACGGTTGTAGCGATCAAGCGAAAGCCCTCCTTGGGGCCTGTCCGGGGCGGGATGCCTCGCGCCCACCAGCATCTTCACACGAGCGCCGGCGCCGCGGCGCAACCCCATCGCTGCGATCCGCTCGCGGTGGGCCAGGCTCGTCACGGCGGTCGAATGCCCGGCAGGCTCCCGCCCTATAATGGCCGCCCGGAGCCGATTCGTCACATGTTCGATACCCTCACATCACGCCTGTCCCGCACCGTCGAGGCCCTGCGCGGCCGCGGACGGATCACCGAGCAGAACGTCGCCGAGGCGCTGCGCGAGGTGCGCATGGCGCTGCTCGAGGCGGATGTGGCGCTGCCGGTGGTCAGGACCTTCATCGATGCGGTCAAGGCCCGCGCGCTCGGGGTCGAAGTGGCCGGGAGCCTCACGCCGGGACAGGCTTTCATCGGCATCCTGCACCGCGAGCTGGTGGCACTCATGGGCACCCAGGGCGGGGGCTTGCAGCTGCGTGCCCAGCCGCCGGTGGTCGTGCTGCTGGCCGGCCTGCAGGGGGCGGGCAAGACCACCACCAGCGCCAAGCTCGCCCGCTGGCTCATCGAGTCCCAGGGCAAGCGGGTGGCGCTGGTGAGCACCGACGTACGCCGGCCTGCCGCCATGCTGCAGCTCGAGCGGCTGGCCGAGCAGGTTCAGGCGCATTACCTGCCCGCTGACGCGGCTCTGCCACCGGCCGAGATCGCGCGCTGGGCGCTCGAGCAGGCCCGGCGGGGGGTGTTCGACGTACTCATCGTCGACACCGCCGGACGGCTGCACGTCGATGAGGCGCTCATGGAGGAGGTGCGCCAGATCGATCAGGCCGTCCATCCGGCCGAACGCTTGTTCGTGGTGGACGCCATGGCGGGCCAGGACGCGGTCAATGCGGCGCGAGCCTTCGCGGCGGCGCTCGAGTTGACCGGCATCATATTGACCAAGGCTGACGGCGATGCGCGCGGCGGCGCCGCGCTGTCGGTGCGCCAGGTCACCGGCCAGCCCATCGTATTCGTGGGCGTCGGCGAGAAAACCGAGGCGCTGGCCCCGTTCGATCCCGAGCGCATGGCCTCGCGCATTCTGGGCATGGGGGACGTGGTCAGCCTGGTCGAGCAGGTGAACCGTCAGGTCGATCGCGAGTCCGCCGAGCGTCTGGCGCGCAAGGTCGCTCGGGGCAAGGGATTTCATCTGGGGGATCTGAAGGCCCAGCTCGAGCAGCTGCAGAAGCTGGGTGGAATGGCCTCGCTGATGGACAAGCTTCCCACCGCGGTGCAGAAGGGCGCGGTCAGACCCGAGCAGGCCGACCAGGACGTGCGTCGCCAGATTGCGATCATCAATTCCATGACGCCGCGTGAGCGGGTCTCGCCCGCCCTCATCGACGGCTCGCGCCGCAGGCGCATCGCGCGCGGCGCGGGCGTGCAGGTTCAGGACGTGAACCGGCTGATGAAGCAGTTCCTGCAGATGCAGAAAATGATGAAGCAGATGCGCGGGGGGCGCATGCGCCAGCTCCTCGGGGCGCTGCAGGGCCGGATGCCCTAGGGCGCCCGGCCGTTCCGGGAGCGCATGGCCGGATTAAAGTGCGGCGAGCCCCTTCCGGAGCCGGCCATAAGCCCGTAGAATCCGCCCTCTTTTTTTGGGGCGGAGCCGCGGGCCCGTCCGGATCGGACACTTGAGAGCGACAAGACCATGGTAACCATTCGCCTGACCCGGCGCGGGGCGCGGAATCAGCCCTTTTATCACGTGGTGGTGACGGACAGCCGCAAGCGCCAGGGGGGCTCCAGCCTGGAGAACGTCGGGTTCTTCAACCCGATCGCCGGCCGAGGCGAGACCCCGCTCAGGCTGGACCTGACCCGTATCGATTACTGGGTGGGCCACGGCGCCCAGCCGAGTGAGCGCGTCCGATCGCTGATCGCTTCGTACCGGAAGCAGGCGAGCGCCTGACCGCCCGGCGGCCGCGGGGCTTGCCGTGAGCCGAGGCGGCTGGGTCGAGCTTGGACGTATCGGGGCGCCGTTTGGCTTGGCGGGATGGGTTCACGTGTCGTCCTACACCGACCCGCCCGAGGCGCTGCTGAAGTATCGCTTCTGGCAGGTGCGCTCCCGGGCCGAGGCCCGGGCGGTGACGGTGGCCGAGGCCCGCACCCACGGGGCGCGGCTGGTGGTGCGGCTGAGGAATGTCGAGGATCGCGACGCCGCCGCACGGCTGGCGGGGGCGCTGATCGAAGTCGAGCGCGCGGCGCTGCCGGCGCTCGGGGCGCGGCAGTTCTACCGCGCCGATCTGCTCGGGCTCGAGGTGTGCAACACCGAGGGCCGCGTGTTGGGAACGGTGGCTTATTTCGTTGACGGGCCGGCGGGGGCCGTCATGGTGGTGCGGGAGCGCTGCGGCGAGGGCGCCCACGGTGGCGCGATGCGCGAGCACTGGGTGCTGGCGGATCCGACGCATCTGGTCGAGGTGGATCTGAATGCCGGGCGGGTGCGGGTCGATTGGCCCGCCGAGTTCGATTGATCGGCGGCGAGTGCGCCGCGAGTGTGCGTGTCGATGAAGATCGAAGTGGTCACCCTGTTTGCGCCGATGATCAGCGGCGCGTTGCGCTTCGGCGTGGTGGGCCGTGCGCTCGAGAGCGGGCGGCTCTCGGTGGGGACGGAGGATCCGCGCGCTCACACGCGCGATGCTCACCGGACGGTCGACGATCGGCCATATGGGGGCGGACCCGGGATGGTGCTCAAGCCCGGGCCGATGCTCGCGGCCATCCGGGCCGCCACCGCGCGTCTGCCGCCCGGGAGCCCCCGGGTGTGTCTCTCGGCGCAGGGGGAGCCGTTCACGCAGGCCGTGGCGCGCGCGCTGGCGGGGCTGCCGGGCCTGCTGCTCGTGGCGGGTCGCTATGAGGGTTTGGATGAGCGCGTGATCGAGCTCGGGATCGACCGGGAGCTGTCGATCGGGGATTACGTGCTCTCGGGCGGTGAAGTGCCGGCGCTGGCGGTGATCGACGCGGTGGCGCGGCTGCTGCCCGGGGTGCTCGGCGATGAGCGCTCGAGCGAGTTGGATTCGTTTTCGCAGGGGCTGCTCGACTGGCCGCACTACACGCGGCCGGAGATATTCGAGGGCCTGGCGGTGCCGAAGGTGCTACGCTGCGGCAATCACGCCGAGATCGAGCGCTGGCGGCTGGGACAGTCCGTGGCGCGCACGTGGCGCCGTCGCCCGGACCTGATCCGGGGGCGAGTGCTCTCGGGCGAGGTGCAACAGATATTGAATGGGCTTCCATCGCTCGATGCGGCTGGAGGCGACGATCGAGGATGGATGAAGCAATGAGTCATATCGTTCAGCAACTCGAAAAAGAGCGCATGACCCGCAAGGTTCCGGACTTCAAGCCCGGCGACACCGTGGTCGTGCAGGTGAAGGTCGTCGAGGGCGAGCGCGAGCGTGTCCAGGCCTACGAGGGCGTGGTGATCGCCCGCAGCAACCGCGGCCTGAATTCCTCGTTCACGGTGCGCAAGATCTCCCACGGCGAGGGCGTCGAGCGCGTCTTCCAAACGTACAGCCCGGCGATCAGCGACATCACCGTCAAGCGCCGCGGCAACGTGCGCCGCGCCAAGCTCTATTATCTGCGCGAGCGCTCGGGTAAGGCGGCGAGAATCGAAGAGAAGATCTGACGGGCCGCAAGATGGCGAGCGTGCGCAAGATCCTCCTCGGCCTCTGGCGCGCTCTGGACGGGCTGCGCAAGGTTCTGCAACTGGTGTTGCTGCTGGCGTTGGCCATCCTGATCATCGGGGTGCTGCACAAGTCGCTGCCGGCCGTGCCGCAGCGGGCGGCGCTGGTGGTCGCCCCGCAGGGACAGCTGGTCGAGCAGCTCGCGGGCAGTCCGCTCGAGCGCGCCATCGAGACAGCCCAGTCCGGCGCGGTGGATCAGACCTCGCTGTGGCGGCTCGTGGCGGCGATCCGCGGCGCGGCGCACGACAATCGCATCCGCGTGCTGGTGCTCGATCTCGATGACATGGACAGCGCCGGTCTGCCGGAGCTCGAGGAGCTCGCGCGCGCCATCGACGTGTTCCGCGCCAGCGGCAAGCCGGTGCTCGCCTACGGCGACACGTACGATCAGGATCAGTACTTCCTCGCCGCCCACGCCAGCCAGATCTACCTCGCGCCGAACGGCTACGTGCTGATTCGCGGCTTCGGGCAGTACCAGCTGTACTTCGCGGGGCTGCTGAAGAAGCTCGGGGTGCACGTGCACGTGTTCCGCATCGGCAAGTACAAGAGCGCCGTGGAGATCTTCACGCGCGAGGGCATGTCCAAGGCCGATCACAGGCAGGCCGTGGCGTATCTGGACTCGATGTGGTCGACGTACCAGCGCCAGGTGAGCGCGGCGCGCGCCCTGCCGAAGGACGCGATCGCGCGCTATGTCGCTTCGCTGACCAAGACGGTGCCCGCCGCGCACGGCGATGCGGCCGAGGTGGCGTTGCAGGATCATCTGGTGACCGCTCTGGCCAACCCGGTACAGTTCGAGCGCCGCGTGGCCGCGCTGGTCGGAGCGGGCAAACACGGCTCATTCAACGCCATCTCCGCTCAGGCCTATGCGCAGGTCGTACGCGCCCGGCGGGGAGTCGAGGGCGCGGGCAAGCCCTGCATCGGAGTGATCGTCGCCTCGGGCACCATTCTCAACGGCGAGCAGCCGCCCGGGCGCATCGGCGGGGCCTCGCTCTCGCAGTTGATCAGCGCGGCACGCCGCGACAAGCACATCAAGGCGGTGGTGCTGCGCATCGACAGTCCCGGCGGCAGCGTCACCGCCGCCGAGCAGATCTATCACCAGCTGGTCGCGCTGCGCCGCGCCGGCAAGCCGCTGGTGGTCTCGATGGGCGATCTGGCCGCCTCCGGCGGTTATTACATCGCGGCGCCGGCCAACCAGATCTGGGCCAGCCCCGCGACCATTACCGGCTCGATCGGCATCTTCGCGATCATCCCGACGTTCCGCAAGGCCCTCGCCAAGATCGGTGTGCACAGCGACGGGGTGGGTACGACGCCGCTGGCCGGCGCGCTCGCCATCGGGCAGCCGCTCGGTCCGCAGGCGCGCGTGCTGATTCGCTCGCAGATCGATCGCGGTTACGCGCAGTTCGTGGCGCGCGTGGCCGCGGGGCGTCACATGACGGATGCGCAGGTGAACGCGATCGGGCAGGGCCGTGTCTGGTCCGGCGCGGCCGCGCGGCGCATCGGCCTGGTCGATCACTTGGGCACGCTCGAGGATGCGGTGCGCGCCGCGGCGCGTCTGGCCAAGATCAAGCGCTACCGGGTGGCGTTCATCCGTCAACGCCTGTCATGGACGCAGCAGCTGCTGCAGCGCGCGCAGAGCCGCGCGGCATTGGCGGCGGTCGATCTGTTCGGGCCGCGCCTGCACATGCCGGGTCTGATGGCGTTTGCCGCGCCGCTTCGCCCCTACGCGCACGCGCTGGAGACGATGGCGCGCTTCGGGACGCGCGGGCAGATGTACGCCTACTGCTTCTGCCGCAGCCTCGAGCGCTGAGCGCGGCTCACAGGCCCTGCCAGTCGAGGATGACCTTGCCGGCGCGCCCGGAGCCCATGATGGCGAAGGCTTCGCGGTAGTCCTGGATGGGCAGGTGATGGGTGATGAGCGGCTGCAGCGTCAGGCCGCTTTGCAGCAGGCTCGCCATCTTGTACCAAGTCTCGAACATCTCCCGGCCATAGATGCCCTTCAAGGTGAGTCCCTTGAAGATCACCTGGGTCCAGTCGATGGCGGCCTCCTGCGGCGGGATGCCGAGCACGGCGACCGAGCCGCCGTGGTGCATGGTGCGCAGCAGATCGCGCAAGGCCGTCATGTGGCCCGACATCTCCAGCCCGACGTCGAACCCCTCCTGCATGCCGAGTGCGCTCATGGTCTGCTCGATCGTCTCGCGCTGAACGTTCACCGCCCGCGTCGCGCCCATTTGTTTCGCCAGCTCCAGCCGGAAGTCGTTCACGTCGGTGATGACGACGTGGCGGGCCCCGATGAAGCGGGCGATGGCGACCGCCATGATGCCAATGGGGCCGGCGCCGGTGATCAACACATCCTCGCCGACCATATTGAACGCGAGTGCGGTGTGCGTGGCGTTGCCGAACGGATCGAGAATCGCGGCGATGTCATCGCTGATGGAATCGGGCAGCTTGAACGCGTTGTCGGCCGGGATGGCAAGATACTCGGCGAATGCGCCCGGACGGTTCACGCCGACCCCGATGGCGTTGCGGCACAGGTGGCGCCGGCCGGCGCGGCAGTTGCGGCAATGGCCGCAGGTGATGTGACCCTCACCCGACACCCGATCACCCACCCGCAACCCGCGCACCTCCGAGCCGATCTCGACGACCCGGCCGCAGTACTCGTGGCCGACCGCCATGGGCACGGGGATGGTTTTGCGCGCCCACTCGTCCCAGTTGAAAATGTGCATGTCGGTGCCGCAGATCGCGGTCTTGGCGATCTTGATCAGCACGTCGTTCGGACCGATCTGCGGCTGCGGCAACTCCTCGAGCCAGATGCCGGGCGCCGCTTCCTTCTTGACGAGGGCTTTCACGCGATGACTCCCAGTTCACGTCCAACGGCCGCGAAGGCCGCGAGCGCGGTATCGAGTTCGGCGCGGGTCAGCGCCGCGGACATCTGTGTGCGGATGCGTGCCTCGCCCCGCGGCACCACCGGATAGGAAAAGCCGATCACGTACACGCCGCGCTCGAGCAGCCGGTCGGCCATCCGGCTCGCGAGGCTCGCATCGCCGATCATCACCGGGATGATCGGGTGCTCGCCGGGCTTGAGGGTGAAGCCGAGCCGCGCGAGACCGGCGCGGAAATACTGGGCGTTCTCGTGCAACTGCGCGCGCAGCCCCGGGCGCTGCTCGAGCAGCTCGAGCACGCGCACGGCGGCCGCGGCCACCACCGGCGGCACGCTGTTCGAGAACAGATAGGGGCGCGAGCGCTGGCGCAGCCACTCGATGACCTCGCGGCGCGAGGCGACGTACCCGCCGCTCGCCCCGCCGAGCGCCTTGCCGAGGGTGCCGGTCAGGATGTCGACGCGCGGCCCGACACCGCAATGCTCGGGCGTGCCGCGGCCGTGCGCGCCCATGAAGCCGGTGGCGTGCGAGTCATCGACCATCACCAGCGCGTCGTAGCGCTCGGCGAGCGCGCAGATGTCCCGCAGGTTCGCGATCGTGCCGTCCATGGAGAACACCCCGTCGGTGGCGATCAGGCGGGTGCGCGCCGGGGCGGCCTGCCGCAGGCAGGATTCGAGCTCGCCCATGTCGTTGTTCGCGTAGCGCAGGCGCTGTGCCTTGCACAGGCGGACCCCGTCGATGATGCTGGCGTGATTGAGCGCATCGGAGATGATCGCGTCGCGCTCATCGAGCAGCGCCTCGAACAGCCCGCCATTGGCATCGAAGCACGAGGAGTAGAGGATCGCCTCCTCGGTGCCGAGCCAGCCGCTCAAGCGCTGCTCGAGCGTCTTGTGCACCGTCTGGGTGCCGCAGATGAAGCGCACCGAGGCCATGCCGAAGCCGTACTGCTCGAGGGCCGCATGGGCCGCGGCGCGCACGTCGGGGTCGTTGGCGAGGCCGAGGTAGTTGTTGGCGCAGAGGTTGATCACCTCGCGCCCGCCGGTTGCGACCTGGCCGCCCTGCGGGCCGGCGAGGATGCGCTCGCGCTTGTACAGGCCCTGCTCGCGCAGCCCCGAGAGCTCCGAGCGCAGGCGCTCGATCAATTGCGGCATCATGCGCACTCATTATACGCGTCCGCCGGCGGCTGCGCGCGCCGCCGCTGTTGGGTAACATGGCGGCCCGGGTTCCCCTGCGAGGTCAATCATGGCTCTTTCCCTGTACGCGGCCACCGTGCCGTCCTACCGGCAGATTCTGGGGTCGGTCGCCGGCCTGCTCGGCAAGGCCGAGGCCTTCTGCGCCGAGCGCGGCGTGGCGCCGGCCGAGATCATTGCGGCGCGCCTGGCGCCGGACATGCTGCCGTTCGCCTATCAGGTGCGCTCCACGGTGACACATTCGATCGGGGCCATCGAGGGCCTGCGTCGCGGCACGTTCTCGCCCGATCGCTCCGCGCCCCCGGAGAGCCTCGCGGAGCTTGAGACGCTGGTGCGCGGGGCCGAGACGGCGCTCGCGGCGCTCGCGCCGGTCGAGCTCGAGGACTATGGCGATCGCCAGATGCTGTTCGTGGCGGGCGAGCGGCGCCTGGCATTCACGGGCGGGGATTTCCTGCTGTCGTTCTCCCAGCCGAATTTCTACTTTCATGCCGCCACCGCCTACGACATTCTGCGGGCCAAGGGCGTGGCGATCGGCAAGCGCGACTTCCTCGGCCGCCTGCGCGTCAAGGCATAGTCTGCAGGCCCCATGAGCGGCGCCTGCGAGGCGCTCGATGGATTCGCCGCCGCACGCTCGCTATTCTTCGCGCTCTGTTCGTCATTCGATGCAAGGCTACAGGATGACCAAAGTACCGCTCGGAGTCGGCCCGCGACATCCGCAAGTCGTGGTTCTGGTGGGTGCGACCGGGGATCTGGCCCGGCGCAAGCTCCTGCCGGGGCTCTTTCATCTGGTGGCCGCCGGCTATATTCCCGGCTGCCGCATCATCGGGGTGTCGCTCGATGATCTCGATGTCGAGGGTTTTCGCCAAATCGCCCGCGCGGCCATCGAGGAATCCTCGAGCGGCAAGGTGGCGCCTGAGGAGTGGGCGGCCTTTGCCCAGGGGATCGACTACGTGGCACTCTCTCGGGGCGCACCGGCCCTCAGGGCCGCCGTCGAGCGCGCCGAAGGCACCCTGGAGGGCGAGCCGCAGCGGTTGCACTATTTGAGCGTGCCGCCAAGCGCCGCGCTGTCGATCGTGCGCCTGCTCGGGGAGGCGGGGCTGGTGGAGCGCTCGCGCATCATCATGGAGAAGCCGTTCGGCACCGACTTGCACAGCGCGGTGTCGCTGAACGCGAAGCTGCACGAGGTGTTCGACGAGCGGCAGATCTTCCGCATCGATCACTTCCTCGGCAAGGAGCCGGCGCAGAACATTCTCGCCTTTCGTTTCGCCAACGGCCTGTTCGAGCCGATCTGGAACCGCAATTTCATCGAGCACGTGCAGATCGATGTGCCGGAAACGCTCGGCCTGGAGAGGCGCACGCAGTTCTATGACGCGATCGGAGCGTTCCGCGACATGGTGGTGACCCACCTGTTTCAGATCCTCGCCTTCGTCGCCATGGAGCCCCCGACCGCGCTCGAGCCCAATGCCATCGGCGAAGAGAAGAACAAGGTCTTCAGGAGCATGCTGCCGATCAAGCCGCACGACGTGGTGCGCGGCCAGTACAACGGTTATCGCAGGGAGGAGGGCATCAGTCCGGAGTCCGACACGGAGACCTTCATCGCGCTGAAGGTCACCATCGACAACTGGCGCTGGGCGGGGGTGCCGTTCTACCTGCGGACCGGCAAGCGCCTGGCCGAAGGCAAGCGCATCATCTCGATCGCCTTCCGCGAGCCGCCGAAGAGCATGTTCCCGCCGGACTCGGGCGTCGGGGCGCAGGGTCCGGATCATCTCACCTTCGATCTGGCGGATGTCTCGAAGATGTCGCTGTCCTTCTATGGGAAGCGACCCGGTCCGGGCATGCGCCTCGACAAGCTCAGTCTGCAATTCGCCATGCACGACACGGGACTGGTGGGCGAGGTGCTCGAGGCGTACGAGCGGTTGATTCTCGACGCCATGCGCGGCGATCGGACGCTGTTCACCACTGCCGAGGGCATCGAGCGACTGTGGGAAGTGTCGAGCCCGCTGCTCGAGGCCCCCCCGCCGGTGCGCCTGTACGCGCCGGGCTCCTGGGGGCCTAATTCCATGCACCAGTTGATCGCCCCGCATGCCTGGCGGCTGCCCTTCGAGCGCGGCTGGCGCGATCCAAACCGGGCCGGTAGCTAGGCTGTGCATCCCCCAAAAGGGGTGGATTTTTCGTCAGGGAACCCCCATAGCGTAGAATGCGCGTATTCCGTTTAGGAGCATTGAGATGGCGTTTCAGAATCGGCGATCACGTAATCCGTTCATGAACGAGAACACGTTCGGCCGCGTCCCGCGCGTCGGATTCGGCGAACAGCCCATGAGCGTTCATGGGACGGTCAACAAATCGTTCCTGCTGCTCGTGGTCATGCTGGTCACCGCGCTGTGGCCCTGGTCGATGGCCGCGGCCGGAAATTTCCAGGCGGCGGGCGGCTTGATGGAGATCGGCCTGATCGTGGGGCTGGTGCTGGCGCTGATCATCAGCTTCAAGCCGACCACCGCACCGTATCTGTCGGTGCCCTACGCGGCGGTCGAGGGGGTGGTGCTGGGCAGCATCTCGGCGGTGTTCGAGCAGCGCTATCCGGGCATCGCCATCGAGGCGGTCGGCGCGACGTTCGCGGTCGCGTTCGTCATGCTCGTGCTGTACCGCACGCACGTGATCCGGGTCACCGACCGGTTGCGCTCGGTGGTCATGGGCGCAACGATCGGGATCGTGCTGATGTACGCGGGTGCGTGGATTCTGTCGTTCTTCCACTATGCCGTGCCGTTCATCAACGGCGGGGCGATGGGGATCGGCAGCGGACCGCTCGCCATCGGCTTCTCGGTGCTGGTGGTGGGCGTGGCCGCGTTCATGCTGCTGCTCAATTTCGACATGATCGAGCGGGGCGTGGCGGCGGGTGCACCGCGTTACATGGAATGGTACGGCGCATTCGGCATCATCATCACGCTGGTGTGGATGTACATTCAGGTGCTGACCCTGTTGGGGCAGCTGCGCGAATGATCGCCGGCCGCGGCGCGCCGGCCGGCGGGCTGCGGCATGTCCTGTGTCTTCTGAACGCGAGCCGCCGCGGATCCGACCGGGTCCGCGGCGCCCGGCGCATCTGATCGATGAGCGAGCCGGGCGAATCCCTCGAGCCGGTGGAAATTGCCTACGTGGCGCTCTCGAGCGAGGCCCTGCAGGGCCTGATCGAGGCGTTCGTGCTGCGCGAGGGCACCGATTACGGCGAGCGGGAGTTCACGCTGGAGCAGAAGAGCGCGCAGGTCCTGGCGCAGCTGCGCCAGGGTGAGGCGCGCATCCTCTACGATCCGGCGAGCGAGACGGTGACGATCGACATCGCCGCGCGCGCGCGCACCTAGCGCTCAGCGCAGCACTTCCTCCAGGAACTGCATCAGCGAGTGCCAGGAGCGCCGGTCGGCCGCCTCGTTGTACTGCATGCCGTCCGCGGGGGCATTGGCCTGCGGATGGGTGAAGGCGTGCAGGGTGTTGCCGTAGGCGTGCAGCTGCCAGTCCGCGCCGGCGGCGGTGAGTTCCTTGGCGATCGCGAGCACGTCCTCCGGTGGGGCCATCGGATCGTCGTAGCCGTGCATGATCAGCACCTTGGCGCCGATCTTGCGCGCGGGCAGACCGCTTGGCTTGAGCAGGCCGTGAAATGCGGCGACGCCGCGCACATCGGCGCCGCCTCGGGCGAGGTCGAGCACGCAAAGTCCGCCGAAGCAAAAGCCCATGGCGGCGATGCGCCGCGAGTCGATCTGCGGCAGTCCCTTCAGTGTCTGGAGCGCCGCGCCGATACGGCGAGCGAGCAGGGCGCGATCCTGCATGAAGGGGGTGATGAGGGCCGCGCACTCCTCGTTGGTGGTGCCGCGTTTGCCCTTGCCGAACATGTCGAGCGCGAATGCGGCATAGCCGTGCCAGGCGAGCCGGCGGGCCTTGCGCTCGACGAACTGATCCCGCCCGCCCCAGGCGTGGCTGATCAGCACCGCGGGCTGCGGTCCCGGGCGGGAGTCGTCGTGACAGAAGAATCCCTCGAGGAGGGTCTGCCCCTCGCGGTATTCGAGCAACTGCTCGCGTATCGCCATGATGTTCTCTCCGATTTACGCAGGGGAGCGCGATTCTAGCGCTTCAGCAGCCCCACCGAGAGCAGCACCAGTCCGGCGCCGAGCACCGTGCCGCCCACCCAGTCCGGCAGCGGGCGCTCCCGGCTCACACTCGCCGTCAGTCCGCCCAATTGCAGGACGTGGTGCGCGCTGGCGTAATGCAGAGGATGCACGATGAGGAAAATGCCGCCGCCGATGAGAATCAGTCCCGCGATCAAGAGTGTTTTCACGGTGAGGCTCCCTGAGGGCCTGGAGGCCGAAGCGCTCATTGTAGCAGCAGGCCTTGCCGGGGCCCGGACCGGCGCGCAGCGCGGCCTCGGCGCGCTGCGTCCCTGCCGCCCCGCTCCGCCCGGGCGCGCTCGATGCGCCGGTCCGGGCTGAGCCAGATGAGCGTCACCAGGGCATAGCGCGCGAGCGAGGCGCGGCGGCTCATTGTGCGTCTGCGCCGCGCTCTTTACACTGCGGCTCATGACTACGGCAGCAGAAGCGCTTCAGCGCCTGAAAGACGGCAACAGGCGGTTCGTCGAGCGGGTCAGCAGTCACGAGGCGTCTCTCGGGGTTTCCCCGCGCATCGCGCTCACGCAGGAGCAGAAACCCATCGCCATCATTCTCGGCTGCTCGGATTCGCGGGTGCCGGCGGAGATCGTGTTCGATCAGGGGCTCGGCGATCTGTTCGTCATCCGCGTGGCGGGCAACATCGTGGCGCCGTCCCTGATCGGCAGCGTTGAATTCGCCGCCGCGCAGTTCGGCACACGGCTGGTGGTGGTGCTCGGGCACACCCGGTGCGGGGCCATCCAGGCGACGCTCGAGGAACTGCGCCGTCCGGCGGAGAATCAATCCCCCAACATCCGTTCGATCGTCGATCGGGTGCGCCCCTCGATCGAGGGACTGCTCAGGACCGAGCTGCGCAACGACGAGGAGGCGCTGATCCGCCAGGCGGTACGGGCCAACGTCGGGGTGTCGGTGAGCCACCTGCGCTATGGGTCGGATGTGCTCGAGCGGCTGATCCGCAACGAGGGACTTGCCGTTGTGGGCGCGGAGTACTCGCTGGAGACCGGCGAGGTCGAGTTCTTCGGCGCAGCGGAGTGCGGTGCGGGCTGAGGGCCGCTCGCGAGCGGCGCGTCGCCCGCAATCATTTGCCCGCCGCGATCAGCACGCCGACGAGCAGCAGGAATACGGCGAATATCCGTGCGAGCGCGACGCCCGAGATACCGTGGGCGAGGCGCGCGCCAACGGGGGCGAGCGACATCGACGCGACGGCAATGACGGCCGCGGCGGGCAGATAGAGGTAGCCCACCGCGCCCCACGGCAGGGCCTGGCGTGGGGCGTGCACCGTCAGCGCATAGCTCAGAACGGTCGAGACCGCGATCGTCAAGCCGCACACCGCGCTGGTGCTCACGGCTTTGACCGGCTTGACTCCGAGTGAGACCAGCAGCGGTACGGTCATCGATCCGCCGCCGATGCCGACCACCGCCGAGAGCGCACCGATCCCCGTGCCCGCGGGCAGCAGCCACGGGGTGCGCGGCACGCGCTCGGGCCTGTTGGGGTCTTGGGCCTGTTTCTTGCCGCGTAGCATTTCCCAGATCATGAAGGCGCAGAATGCCGCGATCACCCAGCGCAGCGCCTGAGCCGACAGCAGCTGCGTGATGTGCGCGCCGGCGAAGCCACCGATGACGAGTCCTGCGGCAAGCCAGCGCCAGGTTGGCCACAGGACGCCGCGCCGGCGGATGTGCGCCGTCGCCGAGGAAAGCAGGGTCAGTACGTTGGCAGCCATGGCGGTGGCCACCGAGACGCGCATGACTTGCGATGCAGGTATTCCCAGGGCCGGCAGCGCCAGCGTGAGAGCCGCCACCACCAGCAGTCCGCCCGCGATGCCGAGCAAGCCGCTGAGAAAGCCGGCTGCAGCCCCTGCGGCGAGGAGGACGGCGATGGACATCAGCACGGGTGCACGGACCGGGTCGTCAGAAGAGGGTCCGAGCATAGCGAAATCCCGCGCGGTGTGCTCCCGCGCCGCTCGTGCGTCCTGGGTGGGCGCTTGACCCAGGTCCTTGGTGCGGCTCAGTGCAGCCAGCCAAATCCCTGCGCCATCGCGCCGAACAGCGCGACGAACAGCGTGACGATCACACCGATGATTGCCCAGTCGCGCCGCTGGATCTCCCGGCGCAGATCGGCAAGATCCGTCCGGCCTGCCGCGAATCCGAATTGCATCTCCGCGCGAACGGCTTTGAATTCCTCCTGCATCTCGCCACGGACGGTCTTGAATTCCTGCTGCGTCTCGCCACGGACGGCCTTGAACTCCTGCTGCATCTCGCCATGGACGGCCTTGAATCCCTGTTGCATCTCGCCACGGACGGCCTTGAACTCCTGCTGCATCTCGCCACGGACGGCTTTGAATTCCTGCTGCATCTCGCCACGGACCGCCTTGAATTCCTCGGTGGTCTTGGCGGTCGAGTTCGCGATCTCGGCACGCACCGCCTTGAACTCCGCCGCTGTATTGGCATTGGAGCTTGCGATGTCCGCACGGACCGCCTTGAATTCCTGCTGCATCTCGGCGCGGACCGCTGCGAATCCCGTCTCGGTCGTGTCGCGGAGCGAGGAAAACTCGGTGCGCAGCTGGCGCAAATCCACCTTGATGTCGGATACATCCGACTGGATGTGCGCGACATCGGACTCGAGTCGCGCGACTCGCGTGTCGAGGGTTTCTGTCATGTCGAGTACCGCGGCCATGGGATTCCGTGGCGCCGTAATATAACGGGGCAGAACGGTCTGTCAATACGCTGTCACGTCAAATGTTTCAATATGTTGGAGTCTTGAGTTGGATGTATGTCGTCGTCCTGCGCACGCCAGATTTACGTTTGAGTATTCTTCTGTTGTCGCGTCAATCATGGACGTGCGGCGCGACGTCGGGGCCGGATGGTGGGGCGGCTCTGGTGCGGGGGTGTTTCGGCGCCTGCCTATGCCATGCCGCCGTCGACTGACAGGATCTGCGCGGTAATGTACGAGGCTTCCTCGGAGGCCAGGAAGGCGACCAGACTGGCAACCTCTTCGGGGGCGCCGGCGCGTCCCAGCGGGACCAGGCGCTTGAGGTTCTCCGGGGCGAACAGGCCTTCGGTCATGGGGGTGGCGATGATGCCGGGAGCCACCGCGTTGACGGTGATGCCCCGCGTGGCGAGTTCCAGAGCGAGCGCCTTGGTCGCGGCATTCAGCGCGCCTTTCGCGGCGGCATAGTTGACCTGGCCGCGGTTGCCGATCAGGGCGGTGACCGAGGAGATGTTGATGATGCGGCCCCAGCGCGTGCGGATCATCGGCAGCAGCAGCGGTTGGGTCACGTTGAAGAATCCGTTCACCGACACATCGATGACGCGGTGCCACTGCTCCGGGCGCATGCCCGGGAGCACCGCGTCGTCATGCACGCCGGCATTGTTGACCAGGATCTGGATGGGGCCGGGCAGGCCGGCGAGCGCGGCGCGCGCCCCTGCGGCGTCCGTCACGTCGAATCGCACCACCGAGGCGCTGCCGCCGGCCTGGATGATCGCCCCGACGAGGGCTTCGGCGGCGCTGATGCGGTCACGGGCATGTACGTAGACGTGGTGGCCGGCACGCGCCAGACGCCGGCAAATCGCCGCGCCGATGTCGCCGCTGCCGCCGGTCACCAGCGCCCTGATCGGGGTGCTCATGGCCGGTCGGCCCGAGCCAACGGGCCGAAGACGATCCCGGCGCGTCCCGTGAGCAACTCCTGCTCGGCGCAGGTGATGGTGAAGGCATAGAGCGCGGTGTCCTGATCGTCGGCCACGCGCTGGGCGCTGATCGTCAGATCCTCGGTGAGGTCATCGAGCCGCGTGACCCGCAGGCGCAGGTGACGGACGCTCGCGAGGTACCCGGTGCGCGCCGGCACGCCGAGGAGCCCCGCCATGAGCGCGCCGTGCGCCGCCATCGCCTGGCCGGCGTATTCGATCCCACAGGCCGCCGGGAGGTACCCGCGCGCGCGCAGCGGATTGTCGGCCTGCCGGTGGCTCGAGGCCCGGCAGCGGATCTGCGTCATGTCCCAGCCGAGCACCGCCTCGAGCAGACACATCCGGCCGCGATGCGGCATGTGTCGCTCGAGCCACGGCCGATCGAGGCGCACCGCGGCAAGGGGACCGGCGGGCGGGCGGGTCATCGTCACGGCACCACCTCCAGGGCGAGCTGCAGACCGGACAGATAATCGATCACGACGCGACCGCGCTCGCCGCGGGCGAGCTGGCGCAGCAGCGGCAGGCCGCGCGCGGCGGGGACGCCGCGGCGCAGCGACTCGAGCGGCTCCTCCTCGAGCGTATCGCCCGGCGCTTGCACCAGCCTCGCCTCGATGCGCGCACGAGCGCCGGTCTCGGGCCGAGGGACGAGCAGCAGCGCGCAGGCGAACGCCGCGGCAATGGGTCGTTTCGCGTGCAGCGGCTCGGGATAGGCGCTGTCATAGCTCACCAGCAACACCGGCGCGGTGCGCACCGTGAGTTGGGCGAGCGCCTCGAGCAGCCCGGCGGCGAAACTGCCGTCGTAGGCGGACAGCGCGGTGGAGGGGGCGGTGGAGCGCATGGCGATGCTCCAGTAGCCCGAGGCCGCGTTGTGAACCGAGTTGTGGAAGCGGGTCGGGGAGATCTGCCGGTCGCTCGAGGCGAGCGTGGCGCAGAACTCGTGGCAGATCGCGCCATCGCCGCCCGATGCGGCGAAGACCGTGGCGAGCTGCGCGACGTCGAGATCGGTCGCGGCGAGCGCTTGCTGCGCCGCGGACAGCGCCAGGCGCACCGTGGCGCCGATCCGGCGCCGCTCGGCCGGCGGCAGCGTGACCGGCGGGGGCGTTTCGGTGGGCTGCGGCGTGTAGGGCTCGCGTCCGGCGAGCACCGCGGCGGCGCTCGGCCAGTCGCGCAGGCCGGGGCCGAGCACGCCGATCGCCCGCACATAGGCATTGAGGCGCGAGGGCGCGCACTCAGCCACAGGCGCGCTCCAGCAGCAGGCTGCAGTTCGAGCCGCCGAAGCCGAAGGAGTTGCTGAGGACACAGCTGAGCTCCTGCGCTCGGTTGTCGGTGAGATAGTCGACCGCCAGGGCCGGGTCGGGCGTGGTGGTGTTGATCCCGGCGGGCGCGAGCGCGTGGCGCAGCGCGAGCGCGCTGATCACCGCCTCGAGCGCGCCGGCCGCCCCGAGCGCGTGACCGGTGGCGCCCTTGGTGGAACTCACCGGGACCCGAGTCCCAAACACCGAGGCTACGGCGCGCGCCTCGGCGGCGTCGTTGCTCGGGGTGCCGGTGCCGTGCAGGTTGATGTAGTCGATGTCTTCGGGGCGCCGGCCCGCCTCGGCCAGTGCGGCCAGCATTGCCGCGCGCGCCCCGAGTCCCTCCGGGTGCGGCGAGGACATGTGATAGGCATCGCTCGACTCCCCGATGCCGGTGAGCCGCACGGTGCCGGGCGGGGCATCGCTTCCGAGCGGCTCGAGCAGCGCGAATGCGGCCGCCTCGCCGATCGAGATCCCGTCGCGGGCCACATCGAACGGCCGGCACGGGTCGCGCGCGACCAGTTGCAGCGCATGAAATCCGTACAGCGTCGTCAGACACAGCGAATCGACGCCGCCGACCACCGCCGCATCGATCACTCCGGTCTCGATCAGGCGCGCCGCCGAGCCGAACACCTTGGCGCTCGAGGAGCAGGCCGTCGAGACCACCGCCGCGGGGCCCGCGAGCGCGAGCGAGCGGCGCACGAAGTCCCCGAGCGAGAACGGGTTGTGGGTGCTCGCGTAGAGAAAGTCCTGCGGCAGCGCCCCGTCGGGTCCGCGCCGGCGGTAGGCGAGTTCGGTCTGCAACGTTCCGGAGGTGCTGGTGCCGAGAAACACCCCGATGCGATGCGGGCCGTAGCGCGCGGCACAGGCCTCGACCGCGGCGATGAACCCATCCTGCGCCAGCCCGAGCTGCGCCAGGCGGTTGTTGCGGCACTCGAAGCGCGCGAGCGGGGCGGGCAGCCGTAGCGCATCGACCTGCGGCACCTCCCCGATCCAGGTCTCGAGCGCAACCGTCTCGAATGCGCAGGGCGCGAGCGCGCCGCGGCGGGCGCGCAGCGCCGCGAGCGTTGCCTCGAGCCCCCGGCCGATGGCGCTCGTGGCGGTGAAGTGGCTGAGCGCGAGGGGTCTCATGGCAGCGCTGCGCGCAGCGTCACCGGCTGAAGACCGGCGTCCCGCACCGCCGCAAGCAACCGGGGCAACACCTCGAGCACCACCGCCGTCCCGCCCGAGGTGCGGGCGGCATGCCCATCGTGCAGCAACAGAATGTCTCCGGGGCCGAGGGCGCGCGTGAGCGCCCCGAGCACCCGGGCCGGGTGCTGATCGACCGTGTCGAATCCCCGCCGCGTCCAGCTCGCTAGGCGCAGTCCCAGCCGCTGCAGAAGCGGATCGAGCAGCGGGCTGCGCAGGCCGGCGGGCGCACGGAAGAATCGCGGCGACACGCCGGTGGCCCCGGCGATGGTGTGCTGTGCCCGCTCGATCTCGGCGCGCAGAGCGCGCGGACCGAGCAGCGAGAAGTGGTGCAGGTGTCGTTGGCTGTGGTTCTCCACCGCGTGGCCGGCGGCGATCACCTCGCGGGTGAGCCCCGGGTGCGCGGCAACCCGCTCGCCGATGCAGAAGAACGTCGCCGCAACACCCGTGCGCGCCAGCAGCTCGAGCACGCGCGGGGTTATCTCGGGGTCCGGGCCGTCATCGAGGGTCAGCGCGATCCGCCGATCGCCCGCGGCGCACGGCAGGCGCGTCCAGTTCGGGCCGAGCAGCCGGCTGCGCGGCCAGAGTCCGGCGGCCGTCAACAGCGCGTGATTGGCGAGCACGGCGCCGAGCGCCCAAGGCCACAGCGGGGGGCGGGCCAGCACGGCCGCGGCCGCGCCGGCATGAATGCCGGCGGAGGTGACCAGCAGGGGCGTCGGGCGCCAGCGGCCGGGAGCGGGCAGAGCGTCGGTAGACATCGGCAAATTCTAGCCTTGTGCCGGCGGGGGCGGCTGATCGCGCCGCAGGAGCGCGGCGAACACCAGCGCGAGCCACGCCCCCGGCGCCACCGTCTCCCCGAGCTGGCGCAGGACCGGCACCGAGGCGAAGGCGAGCGTGCCGAAGCCGAGCACGGTGGCGCCGTTGGCCACCACGAGCGAGGCCAGGGTCAGCGCCGGCTCGCTCGAGCGGCGCTCGAGAAAGAGCGCGTAATTGGAGCCCACGGCGACGATGAGCAGCAGGCCGATCAGGTGCAGGAGCGTCAGCCGCTCCCCGAGGGCGATCAGGCCGGCGGCCACGGTCAGCACGGCGAGCAGCAGCGGCACCATCACCCGCAGCATGCGCCGCGCCGAGCGCAGCGCGATCAGCAGCAGCAGCGCGATGGCGGCGAGCCCGCCGAGGGACAGGCGCTGCGCCTCGGTGAGGTACCGCGAGTACAGCGCATCGGTTGCCTGCTTCAGGTTCAGCACCACCCCGTGAAGCGGGGTGAGCGCGGCGCGCACCCGGGTGAGGTCGATCGGCCGGGCGCGGGCGGGCACCAGCGGCAGCAGCGCCTGCCACGAGTGCCGCTCTCTGATCAACAGGCCATCGACGGCCGCGGCGAAGGAGGTGCCCGCCAGAGCCCGGCGCCCGATCGGCGCGGCGGTGCGCGCGGCCGCGACGGCGCGGATGAATGGCGCGAGCTGTGCGGGCGAGAGCGGCAGGCCCGCGAGCGCGCGGACCAGACGCTGGCGCAGAAGCCGCGGCGGCGGCAGCGCCTGCTGGCGCCGCCGTTGCAGTGCCCGGCTCGGCAGGTACAGCGCCGGACTTTGGTAGCTGCCGATCACACCGTGTGCCACCAGGGCATCGAGCGCCGTATCGGCCCGCTGCGCGGCACGCAGGGCCGCCTGCTCGCTCGGGGCGCGGAGGATCGCCACGTCACCGACCGGCGGCGCCCCGAGCGCGGCGCGCAGCCGCGCATCGAGCCGCTGGGCCGCGACCGGCACCGGGCTGAGGGCCGCGAGCTGTGGGTTCCACAGCCGCTCGCGGTGCGTGTAGAGCACGGCCGCCGCCGCCAGACCGAGGGCGAGGAGCGCAAAGCGGGCGCTCCGCCCGCCGCGCAGCACCTTCCCGGCCGCCGCCCCGAGCGGGCGAAGATCGCGCACCGTGAAGCCCTCGGGCAGCAGTTGCGGCAACACGAAGCGGGTGACGGCGCCGGCGGCCAGCACGCCGACCAGCGAGTACAGGCCAAGCTGAGCCAGGCCCGGAAAGGTCGAGGCGAGCAGCGCGGCGAAGCCGCACACCGAGGCCAGCATCCCGAGGCGCACCGTGGGCCAGGCCGCGCGGCGCCAGTGTTCTGTGCCCTGTGGTCCGGGGCGGTTGCTGCGCGATTGGACGAACAGATAGATCGAGTAATCGACCGCCTCGCCGATCAGCGTCACGCCGAAGCCGAGCGTTACGCCCTGCACCACGCCGAAGCGCAGTGCCACCGCCGCGATGCCGGCGAGCGCGCCCGAGACCACCGGCACCAGACCGAGTGCCAGCGCCCGCGCGGACCGGTAAGCCAACGCGAGCAGCGTCAGGATCAGCGTGCCGCTCACGAGCGAGAGGCGCAGGACCTCGTGTTTGATTCGCGCCCGCGCCTGGACCGCGAACACCCCCGGGCCGGTCATCTGCAGTGAGGCGCGGACGTGCGCGGCCGTGCGCGCCGCGCGAAAGTCGGCACGGATGTGGGCGATATCCCGCGCCTGGGCGTCGGTGTTCGAGCCGGGCGCGCGGGTGCGTACGAGCAGGAGCGCTGCGCCGCCGCCGCGCGATACCCACACGCCGTCGGCGCGGCGCGGCGGCGCGAGGCGGGCGAGGGCGGCGCTGATGGCGAGCATCTCACCGGTCGGGTCGCTCGAGAGTGCCGGCGCGGCGAGGACCCCGCCCGGGGTCGCCAGCAGCGCGAGGGTGTTGCCGATGGCCGCGCGCAGACCGGCGACCGTGAACTGCCGGGCGGTCACCGCGGGACTGAGCAGGTAGCGGTGCGCAAACAGAAACGCGGCATCGCGCCGCTCGGTGGCGCGCGAGCCGTTCTCGACCGTGGTGAAGCCAGGGTCGCGGCGCAGACGCGCCGCGAGCGCTTGTGAAAGGGGTGCGCGCGCGGCGCCGCCGGCCCCGCGTATGGCCACGATGATCAGCCGTGAAGCAACGCCGTTGCGCAACTGTTCGGTGAGCAATCGCTCGCTCGCGCTCGGGGCCTGCGGCAGGAACGCCGACAGACCCGCCGAGTAGCGGGCCCGTGCGGCAATGACGATCGCCAGCCCCATCAGCGCCGCCCATGCCAGCATTGTGATCGGTCGGGTTTTCATGACGGCGGGGGCGGTCCGATGCGCAGCACCGTGCGCCCACCGTCGCGCGCGCGGATCTCGATCGCGCGGATGTCGGCCCGCGAGCCGCGCAGGACGATCCGGCTCACCGGGGCGCGGCGCGCTTTGGGCCGCAGCGTCAGTTGCCACCGTGCCAGCGTGCCGGTGAAGGCGATGTCGAAGTGCCTCTCGAGCCCCCGGGCGTTGCCCGAGAGCGTCTCGCGCAGCGCGGAGACGTATACGGCGATCTGCGGATAGGCGCGCACGTCGAGGCGGCGCACCTGCGTGCCGCGGCGCAGCGTCAGGCGCTCGCCGTGGAGAATGAACTCGCTCGGGACCGGGGTGAGCGTGTGCTGCTCGAGACGGTCCGGGGCTCGGTAGGTGAGCACGCCCGCGCTCACCAGCGGGCGCGTCAGTCCCCGCACATAGGTCCGGGCCACAAAGCTCACGCGAGCACTGCGGCGCGCCGCGAGCAGGCCCATCAGGCGGGTGAAGTCGGCCGGAACGGCTGCGTGCGCCGCCAGGCACGCGGCCCACAGCGCCAGCAGCGCGCCGGCGCGCCTAGGCCTGCGCCCAGAAGTCATAGAAATTGAACCAGTTGTACGGTTGCTCGCGGCAATGGCGCTCGAGCGAAGCGGCGTAGCGCTCGATCGCCGCGCGCACCGCCGTGGCGCGCGCCGCGCGGGTCACGGCCGTGAAATCCGCCAGCGGCTCGAACACCACCCGATAGCGATTGGCGCCGAGATACAGCCCCATCATCAGCAGCACAGGCCGTCCGAGGACGGCCGCCGCGCGGAACGGCCCAGTGGGAAAGCGCGCCGGGGCACCGAGGAAGCTCACCGTCTCGCAGGCCTGCGCCCGGGGCGTCCGGTCGGCGAGCATGCCCACCGAGACACCTTGCGCGAGCAGGCGCTCGACTTTCAGCAGCGCGAACGGATCTTCCCCGAGGGCAACGATGCCACTGGCCGCCTCCGGGTCGATCGCCGCCAGCGCCGCGTTGATCTTGCGGGCATTGCGCGTATGGGCGGCCATCGCCAGCGGGATCGCCGAGCGCCGCCCGATCGCGCGCGTGATCTCGAAGCTGCCCAGATGAGCCCCGAAGAGCAACACGCCGCCGCAGCCGCGGGCAAGGTACTCGCGCACCAGCGCCTCACCGTGGATCTCGAGGTCGAACGGATCGAGGCGGCCGCTGAGCAGATACACCCGGTCGTGGATGGTGGTGGCGAAGGCGAGGACGTGGCGGAAGCGCTCGCCGGGGCGTGGCTGGCGGCCGAGTGCCCGGGCGAGGTAGCGCCGCGAGGCGCGCCGCGCGCGCGGGGCGAACAGGAAGTAGTACGCGGCGATGACGTACAGCACCGGGCGGGCCGGCCCGCGCCCGACGCGCAGCGAGAAGCGCGCCATCAGGCGCAGCAACGCCAGACTGCCGCGCTCGCGGCGCTCGGCCCAGCGGGCGGCCCGGCCGATGCCTGCGGACCCGCTCATGGCTCGCTCAGCGTGCCATCGGCGACGGCACGTCCCCGACTGTCGAGTTGGAAGCGGATCGCGCCGCTTTCCAGGCGGTGGAATTCCAGCTCGAGCGGCTCGCCCGGGCGGACCGGGCCGAGAAATTTCACCGCCGGGACGCGCCAGGGGCGCCCGGTGCGCTGCTCGGCCGTCTCGATCGCGTTGATGGCCGCATCGAGCAGGACGGCGCCGGGCAGCACGGGCGCGCCGGGGAAATGACCCTCATACGCGGGGTGGTCGGCCGACACCGTGAGGGCGATGCGGCTCATGGGGTCGGCCGCGGCGCTGGCCCGAGCAGCGCGCGCAGCGCCTCCTGCGGCAGCTTGCCGGTGCTGTTGCGCGGCAGGCGATCGAGCAACAACAGCGGGCGCGGCAGGAACACCGGGTCGATCCGCCCGCGCAGCGCGGCGCGGATGTCCGCGGCGCTCAGTCCGGGGGCCACGGCCGCGGCGGCCACCCGCGCCGGGCCGGGCTCGGCGGCCCGCTCGCCGCCGGGCACGAAGTAGGCGCCGTCGTGCACGCCCGGGATGCCGAGCAGCTGATGCGTGAGGTAGGCGAGGGAGCTGCGCTTGCCGGCGATGTTGACCAGATCCGCCAGCCGGCCGTGCAGCAGGAAGTGCTCGGCGTCGAGCGGCTCGATCTGGTCGCCGAGCGCCGTCGGCTGCTCGAGGTGCCCGCCGCGGGCCCAGACACGCCCGGCCTCGGGCGTGAGCGCGATGCCGGGCCAGAGACGCCAGGCCAGCTCGCGCGCGCTCGCGCGCGTGGCCAGCTGGCCGGTCTCGGTCGAGCCGTAGATCTCGCGCACCGGCCCCCGGAAGCGGGTCTCGGCCTGTTCGGCCAACGCCTGACTGAGAGGCGAGGTGGCCGAGACGATCAGGTCCGCCGCGGGCAGCGTGTCCGGATAGGCCATGAGGGCGCGCAGATGGATCGGCGTCGTGATCAGCACGCGTGGGCGCGGGAGCGATTGCAGCGCGTGACAGACATCGGCCGGATAGAACGGCCGCTCCGCGCACAGCGCCGCGCCGCTCGCCCACGGCAGCAGCACACTCGACTCGAACCCATACATGTGCTGCGCCGGCACGGTCGCCAGCAGCGCCGTCGCGGCGCTCACCTCGAGCCGCCGCGCGCCCTCGAGCACGCACTCGATGAGCCGGCCCCACGTCTTGGCGTGCGGCACGGGCAGGCCCGTGGAGCCGGACGTGAACACGCAGGCGACTGTCCTTGCCGCATCGATGGCCGGCACCTGCCACGGCCGCTCGATGCGCGGCAGGTGCGGATAGCGCATCTGGGTCATATCCAGGTCGCAGGGCATGTCGGTCAGGCAGAACACGTCGGGGGCGAACGATTTGAGCTGGCGGATCGCCTCGGGCGCGTGGCTCGGGGGCAGCAGGCTCACCTTGCCGGTGAGCAGGGCCGCGCCGAGCCCGACGGCAAACCGGTAGCGGTCGGCGCAGACGTTGATGACGTGACCGCCGGCCGGCAGGACCGCGGCGAGCGCGTGGGCCTCGGCGAGGAATTCGGCGGCGCGGATCGGACGGCCGGCACGATAGGCGAATATCGCCTCCGGACTCGAATGTGCGATCAGCGACTGCGTGGCCAGAGGCTACTTCGTCCGGTGTGCCGCGACGTATGCGGCCAGATGGCGCAGCGAGGCGAAGACCTGCGTGTTCTCGGCACCGTCGGCGCGCAGCTGCACCCCATACTGCTTCGAGACCAAGAGCGCGATCTCCAGGATGTCGATCGAGTCGAGACCGAGTCCCTCGCCGTAGAGGCGCGCCTGCGGATCGATCTGGGCGGCGGGCACATCCAGATTGAGCGCCGCAACGATCAGCTCGGCGAGCTCGCTTTCGAGCGCGTCGGCATCGAGGGCCGGCAAGGTTGAGGCAAGTTCACACATCGAATGGAATCGCTCGAGCTTGGCTACCGTAAAGGCAGAATTATACAGGGTGGCGCCGGGTCGCAAGACAATCGACGCCAGACTGCGACGCGCGGTTCAGCCGGCCGGCCGCCGGCGCGCCATCAGCCGCGGCAGGCGGGCGAGAAATCCGCAGACGAGCCGGGTATGCATGGCCGCGAGCAGCGCATTGTCCCGCCCGTAGCGGAAATGCGACACACCGCCCTCGGCGGCCGTGAAGTAGCGCACGGGGGCGGGCCGGTTCACAGCCGGCACCCCGAGCCAGCTCAGGCGCACGGCCGCCGCCACGTCGAAGTCGAACCGTCGCATACCGCGCCGCCCACGCATCAGCCCCACCAGGGGCGCGAGGGGATAGACCCGAAAGCCGAACAGGGAGTCCTCGATCCCCGCCCCGAGCGTCTCCAGATCGGCCCACCAGTTCGAGATGCGCCGGCCGCGCACCCGCACGGCCGGTGCGCTCGCATCGAAGCGCGGCACCCCGAGCACCATGGCCTCGGGCCGTGCCCGTGAAGCGTGCATGAACTCCCGGATGCATTCGGCGGGGTGTTGGCCATCTGAATCCATCGTCAACGCGTGTGTGTAGCCGTGGGCCAGCGCCGCGGTGAATCCGGTCAGCAGGGCAGCGCCCTTGCCGCAGTTGCGCGCGTGCGTGAGCACCGTGAGGTGCGGATCCTGCGCCGCGAGCGCCTGCAGCTGCGCGCCGGTGCCGTCTGTGCTGCCGTCCACCACCACCCACACCGGCGCCCATTGCGCGCGGGCGGCCCGCACGGTCTCGAAGACCTTCGCGCCGGGGTTGAAGCTCGGAATCAACACCAGGTGGGTGTGCGACAGATCGCTCACCGGCGCGGCTCCCGGGGTATCCAGGCCCGTTGCGGCGCCGCGGCGAGCTCGGTGGCATATTCGCCCTCGAGCAGGCGCGTGCACTCGGTGACGTCCCGGGGCGGGGGGATGCGCCGTCCCAGGCGCGCGCGGTACAGGATGGGCAGGCGCGGGGCTTTCAGCGCCGGCCAGGCCTTGCCGAGGTAGGGCGAGTCGGTCTCGATGATCACCACTTGGATCGGGGCGCCGGCGTGCTTGGCGATCACCGCGGCGCTGGTGGTGAGCGGGTTGACCGGCGAGCGCGCGGTGCGTGTACCTTCGGGAAACAACAGCACGCCCGCGCCGCAGGCGAGCTCGGCGATCGCCGCGCGCACCATCTGCCGCGGCGGCTCGGTGCTGATGAACCCCGCCAGGCGCGCCCCGGCGCCAAGCAACGGATGTCCGAGCAGCGCCGGCTTGAGGATGCAGGCGAGGTTCGGATGGCGGGTGAGCAGCAGGATCGCATCGAAGGCGCTCGGATGGTTCGGGGCGAGGATCACTCCGGGCTCGTGCGCGAGCGCATCGAGCGCCGTCAGCTCGAGCCGATAGGCGCCCAGGGCGGTGAGCAGGCGGGTGAAGAGCCGAAAGCCCGCCATCATCGTGTAGCGCGCCGCGGCGCGGCGCCGCGGCGCGCGCAGGGGCGTGAGTAGCACGAGCGCGAGCACCGTCCAGGCGAGGATCATCGCCGTGAGCGTGGCGAGCAGGCCATACGTCACCAGGTACTCCCGCAGCCGCTTCAGCATGACGGCCCCTGTCTCGCTCTCAGGGTTCGCCGCAGCCGCCGGTCGCCTCGATCTCGACCGCCAGATCCGCGCGGCAGACCTCGGCCTGCAGATACACCCGTGGCGGGCGCGGGCCGAGCGCGGCGTCGACCTCCCGCTGCACCCGCGGCAGGTCGGCCGCATTGCGCACGTAGATCTTGTAGGTGAGGCGCTCGAGGGTGAACGGCCGAGCCTGCGCGAGCAGCGCCTCGATGTTGGTCAGCGTCTCGCGGGTCTGTGCCGCCGGATCCCCGGCGTGCAGGGTGCGATGGCCGACGATGCTCGAGGTGCCCGAGATGAACAGCCGCGCCCCCTCGGCGGCCTCGAGCAGCGTCGCGCGCGAGAAGATCGGCGCTTGCGGGCCGTATTGCCGAGGATAGTGATAGGCACTCACCTGGCGGGGGTTCTCGATGAAGCGCGGCGCCTCGCGCGCGGCCAGAAAATAGATCGACAGCGGGCCGTGGCCGCAGCCGAGGGCGCTCGCCGCCGGCACCGGGCCGCGGGTCAGCCGGCCGCTCGAGAGCAGCGCCCGCCGGCGCGCGCCGTTGAATTGCTGGTAGCGCTCGAGCCCGCCGGTGTGAGCATTGATGCGCGGCAGGTAGTTCCAGACCCGCACCAGATGCCGGCAGCCGCTGGCGGCAAGGGCCGCCTGGATCTGTCCGTAGGCCCACTCGGTGGCCGCCTCGAGCCCCAAGACACCCGCGGGCGGCTCGGGGGGCTCCTCGGCGCTGAGCGCACCGAAGGCGAGCGCGCCGGCGCAGGCGAGGTGCACCGCGCCGGCGCGGCCGTAGCGTGGCGGCTCGCCGGTGCGCCAGCGCTCGATCCAGTGCCCCGGACCGGCGAGCACCGGCATGTGCACGGCCAGGTGGGGAACCTCGGGCGGGATCGGCACCCCGAGCGGATCGGCGCCGAACACGGCCGCGCCGAGGGCGTCGCTCCAGCCCTCGCGCGCGCGCTCGGACTCGACGTACTCCAGTCGCATGCGCATCAGTGAGCGGCTATGCGCGCCTCGCGCGCGCGGCGCGCCAGGGCGCGCAGCGAGCGGTAAGGCATCGTCAGGGCGGTGAGGAAATACGTGCCCTGGAAGGCCCGCAGCGCCGGCCAGAAGGGCGTGTCGGCGAAGATATCGCCGGACAGGAGCGACAGCAGTGCGGCACGCATCCGCAGCGCATCGCCCGGCGCCATGAACAGCGCCTGCATCGCCGGGCGGGTCATGCGGTGGATGAACCAGGCGAAGCGGCGCGGCCCGAGGCGCACCGTGTGCTCGAAGCGCCGCAGCGCCGCGCGCCGCCGGTGCGGCTCGCGCAGGCACACATCGAGCGCTTCGGCCGCGGCGATTCCCCCGACCATGGCGAACAGCACCCCGGAGGAGAACACCGGATCGACGAACGAGTAGGCATCGCCGATCACCAGGTGGCGCTCGCCGTGTGCGCGTGTGCAGCGGTAGCTGTAACTGCCGGTCGCCTCGACCTCGGTGGCGAGGCGCGCGGTGGCTAAGCGCTCGCTCAACTGCGGCGCGCGCGCGATCGTGGCGAGGAAGAATGCGCGCAAGTCCTGGCGGCGACTTTTCATGTAGGAAGGCCAGACGACCG
Source organism: Gammaproteobacteria bacterium (assembly GCA_027365225.1). GTDB lineage: Bacteria > Pseudomonadota > Gammaproteobacteria > Steroidobacterales > Steroidobacteraceae > 13-2-20CM-66-19. The sequence goes on along the minus strand of DAHXNV010000010.1, from coordinate 31,302 downwards.
CCCCGACGCTGCTCACGCCGTCGGCCAGCGGGATCAGCCACAGCCACCCCTGATCGATCCAGAAGACCAGGATGTCCCCGCCGCGCGTCTCGTCCGCATCGCGCGGCGCGCCGGTGAAGTGCGCAAACATCGCGCAGCTGGCGTGCCGGCGGTCGCGCCGCTTGTTACCGAGGCGGTTACCGAGAAAGGTGTCGCGGCCGGAGGCGTCGACCAGGTAGCGCGCCGCGAACGTGCGGGCGACGCCGGCCTGCTCGGCGTGCACGTGGACGCGGTGCGGATCGGTGAAGTCCACTGCCTGCGCGCGGCATGCCTCGAGCACGTGTGCCCCGAGTGCGCCGGCGCGCCGGATCAGGATCTCATCGAACTGCGAGCGGCGCACCTGATAGGCCAGCGCCAACTCCTTGTTGAAACTGTCGGCGAACGCGAAGCGGCGTGCGGCCGGCGCGTGCGGCACATGGAACTGCGCGCCGCGTTTCGGCACGCCGATGGCGCGGATCGACTCGCCGACCCCGAGCCGATCGAACAGCGGCAGGTTGGCCGGTAAGAGCGACTCGCCGATGTGGAAGCGCGGATGGCGGGCTTTCTCCAGCAGCACGACCCGATGGCCGCGCTCGGCGAGCACCGCCGCGGCGCTGGCGCCGGCGGGCCCGCCGCCGACGATCAGCACATCGCAGTAGCACGCCTGCGAGCCGTCCGGGCCGCTGCTCCCCATGGGTCCTAGTGCGGCGTGTGCCGGCGCAGCGCGCGCCCGGCCCGGCGAGCCGCGTGCACCACGGTATGCGCGACCCGCTTCGCACCGTGCGCCACGGCGTGGCCGAATCGTTTGGCGGTGTGCGCGATGGTGTGTCCGGTCCGCACCGAGTCGTGCTTGATGCGATGGCGCGCCGGGCGGGTGTCGCGCCTGACGGTGTGGGCGAGGCGGCGCGAGGCGTGGGCAACGCGGTGGCCGACGGTCTGGGCGTCGCGCGCGATGTCATGGCCGACGCGGTGCAGGTCCCGGGAGAGGTGGCCGGGGGGGGCGGCCGGCGCGGCCGGCGCGCACAGCGCGGCGAGCACCACGGCACATATGAGCACTGAACTGGGGGTTTTCATGGTCGCACGCTCGAGGAGGCGATGGCGAATGTTACCGTAGGCGCGCGCGAGCGGTGCCAATTGTAATGCCGGTCGGGCACACTTGCCCCGATGAGCACCGAGCGGCTGCCGAGTTTCGTTTTGCGACGGCGGTGCTTTCCGCGCCGTTGGGAGCTGGCGCACTGCTCGGCCTCATCGCTGGCGCCTCCTCGCTCGCGAGCGAGGCGGCGGAGGTGGGGAGCGACTTCGGGGTGGAGGGCTGGCTGGGTGGCGGCGCGTGGAACATGAGCAGCGTGGCGGAGGCGGCCAACTGGGGCCAGCACCCTCTGGTGGCCGCCGGCCGGGGCGCGTACATTGCCGGGGCGAGTGCCGCAGGGAGCTTGGCGCGCACGGTGCTCGGGATCGCGGGGATGAGCGCGATCGGGGTGACGCTCGACCGTGTGCTCTGGCGGGCGCTGTACGTCCGGGCCGAACGCAAATACCGCATCAGCTGACCCCATCGAAAGCGCATGAACGCCCATTCGCAGATCCAGGCCGAGCCGCTGACCGAGGCGGCTCTGGCGTTCGCGCGCGCCGAGACCGAGGAGCGCAAGAGCCCGTTCGCGCATCAGCGGCTCGCGCACGAGCGGCACGTGCTCGCTGAGCGCAGCACCCCCCTTGCGCCCAAGAGCCGCTGTCTCGATGAGCTCGAGGACGACATGACCGAGCAGAGCGCCGAGCAGACGCTGCGGGCGATGATCGGCTGGGGCCGCTATGCCGAGATCTTCGCCTACGACGATCAGCGCCAACTCTTCAGCCTGGAGAATCCGGCGTGAGCGCCGCCGAGGCGGGCGCGCCGACCCAGCTGCTGATCGTCGATGACGACGTGGAGCTGTGCACGATGCTGGCGGAGTATCTCGAGCCGGAGGGGTTCGCGGTCGACACCGCCGGCAACGCGCCGCGCGCCCTGGAGCGGCTCGGGCGCGGCGGCCTCGATCTGGTGGTGCTCGATGTGATGCTGCCGGGGTTGTCGGGTTTCGAGGTGCTGCGCAGGATCCGCGCCGTCAGCCGCGTGCCGGTGTTGATGTTGACCGCGCGCGGGGAGGAGGTCGATCGGGTCGTGGGACTGGAGATGGGCGCCGATGACTATCTCGCCAAGCCCTTCAGTCCGCGCGAGCTCGTGGCGCGCATCCGCGCGATCCTGCGCCGCATGGCCGAGAATCCCGGGTCCGGCGTGCTCAGCTTCGGACCGCTGACCCTCGATTCGCGCGCGCACCGGGCCACGGTCGATGGCCGGGACCTGACGCTCACGAGCGCGGAGTTGCGCATTCTCGAGCTGCTGATCCAGGCCGACACGCGCACCGTCAGCCGCGAGGAGTTGATGCTGCAGGCCCTCGGCCGGCGGCTGTTGCCCACGGACCGCAGCCTCGATACCCACGTGAGCAATCTGCGCCGCAAGCTCGCCCGCTACACCGAGAGCGTGCGCATCCAGGGCGTACGGGGCGCCGGATACGCGTTGGGTCAGCGCTGAGCGCACGTCATGCATTCCTTGTTCTGGCGGATTTTCTGGTCCTTCTGGCTCGCCACCGCGGTGATCCTCGCGGGCACCGTGACCGTGGCCGTGGACGAGGCATTTCACCTGCGCGACCAGATGCCCTGGGTGCAGCGCGGGCAGTTGTTTCAGCAGGCCGCGCTCGCCTTCGAGCACGGCGGTCCGCCGGGGCTGAAGCGCTGGACCGAGCACCTCAAAGGGGGGCCGTACTACTGGCGCACGTTCGTCATCGGCCCGAACGAGCGCGACGTGCTCGGCCGGCCGCTGCCGCCGGTGATGCGCGATTTTCTGGTGCCCGGCCCCACCGGTCTGAGCCACCGCCAGCCGCCGCCGTTCGGCGGTGCGCTGGTGCTGACCACGCCCCAGGGACAGATGTATCAGGTGATCGTGACCAACCTGCGGCACCATCCGTTGCTGTTCTTCGGCGCGCTCGGACTGCCCGGTGTGCCCGGCACCACCATCGCGCTCGCGCTGGTGGTGAGCACGCTCACGTGCTTCCTCCTGGCGCGCTACCTCGTCGGCCCCATCGAGCGGCTGCGCCAGGCGGCGCGCGCGGCGGCCGCCGGCAACCTCGATGTGCGGGTCGCGCCGAGCATGCGGGGGCGGCATGACGATCTGGCGCGCCTGGCGGCCGATTTCGATGCCATGGCCGAGCGGGTCCAGGGTCTGCTCGAGTCGCGGCAGCGGCTGCTGCGCGACGTGTCGCACGAGCTGCGCTCGCCCCTGACGCGGCTGCAGTTGGCGCTCTCGCTCGCGGTGCGCCGCGAGGAGCTGCCGCGCCAGTTGGAGCGGATCGGGCGCGAGGCGGACCGGCTCGAGCAGCTGATCGCGCGGGTGCTGAAGCTGGCGCGCCTGGAGCGCCCGCCGCGCGAGATCGCCGGGGAGAGACTCGAGGTCGGCGCGTTGCTCGCGGCAATCGCCCAGGATGTCGCAATCGAAGTCGATGCGCGTGGCGGCTCGCTCACCGTGCGCGCCGACCCGCAGTTGGTCACGGCGGCCGATCCGGAGCTGCTGCGCAGCGCCTTCGAGAACGTGATCCGCAACGCCGTGCGTTATGGGGCGGCCGGGACCGAGGTGGCCGTCGAGGCGCGCCGCGCCGTCTCGGGACCGCAGGCGCAGCCGGCGATCGATGTTACCGTGTCTGATCATGGGCCCGGCGTGCCGCCGCAGGATCTGGCGGCGATATTCGAGCCGTTCTACCGTGTCGATGCGGCGCGCGATCGTACCCAGGGTGGGGAAGGTCTCGGCTTGGCGATCGCCGCGCGGGCCGTGGCGTTGCATGGCGGGCGCATCAGCGCGCGCAATCTTGCGGGCGGCGGCTTGGCGGTGACGGTCACGCTGCCCGTGTGCGAGTGCGCCGCGGCGTGAATTAAGCCTGGCATTTTCGCGGGCTCATCCGCTAGAATTCTCGTGATGAAAGCCGGGGCTGTAGTCGGTATTGCTGTAGGGTTGAGCGTCGCGGTTGGCGCGCTCGCGTTTCATTTCGAGGTCGCCGCGCGCGCGCGCGCGTACGCGGAGCTGCGCGGATTGCGGACCGAGACGACCGTCGATCTGGATCACCACCGCATCAGCGCCACGCAGGCCGCCATGCTCGACGGCCGGCTCGGGGATGCGCGGATGCAGATCGAGGAGGACGACGTTCGAGGCGCGCAGAAAGTGCTGCATGCGGTCAAGCTCGATCTCAGTTCGCCGCGCACACGCTCGGCCTGAGCCCGTGCAGCGAGCGACGCAGGCGCTGAATCGCTCTGAATTTTTCTTGCGCGCCGTGGCGGGGGCGCGAGCGTATCGTTAAAATCACTCGGTCTCACTCATCCGCATCGCACCGAGCCCGCCCGCCGCACCGAAGTGTCCGACCCGTCACAATCCGAGCCGATCCCGCCGCTGCTGCTGCCGAACGAGCCCGCGGCATGTGCGGCGCGGACTGACACTGCTGCCGAATCCCCCCAACCCGAAGCCCCATCCGCCGGCCCGCGCTCGAGGCTCGACGTCCCGGCGGTGCGCGTTTCAGTCCGCTCATGGCGCGGCGCTGCGAAGGTCCTCGAGGGAGCGCGCCGGGCGGGGGCGCTGTTGGGACGCCAGGAATTGGAATCCGCTTATGAATGAAGAACCCGGGGAAACCCCGGAGCCTGCGCCGGCCGAGCCGGCCGAGCCGGCCGAGCCGGCGCAGCGCGAGCTGCTCCTGCCCGGGGCGAGCGGGGAGCCCGGCAGCACCCCCGGCGGGTCCGCGGCCGAGCCGCAGGGGTCCGAGCCGCACATCGCGCTCGATGCGCCCCCGGTGTTCGTGCCCGTGCGCAGGTTTCGCGACCACTTCGAGTACCGCGCTCAACGCCTGCTGACGAGGCGCGGCCGCCGGCTCTTTCTCCAGGTGGGGCTGCCGTGGTTCGCGGCCGTGCTCGTGGGGGTGATCGGATATCTGTACGCGCGCTGGATCCGCGACGCCTATGATTTGTTCCGCTACGTCATCCAGGGCCGCGCCTGGCTCGCCTTCATCATCACCCCGACGCTGACCGTGTTGGGGGTGTATGGCACGCGGCGCTGGTTCTACGGTGCCGAGGGCGGCGGCATCTCGCAGGTGATCGCCGCCATCCACGGTCCGCGCGAGGACAACGACACGGTGATGAAGTACTTCTTCGGCCTGCGCATCATCATCGGCAAGCTCGCCATGTCGCTGCTCGGATTCCTCGGTGGACTGAGCATCGGCCCGGAAGGTCCGACCGTGCACCTCGGCGCGGCCATCATGGCCGAGACCCGTCATTTCTACCCCCAGCGCACCCGGGCGCTCGAGCGGCGCCTGCTGCTCGCCGGCGCGGCCGCCGGGCTTTCCGCCGCATTCAATACCCCGCTCGCCGGGGTGATCTTCGCCATCGAGGAGCTGGCGCGCGACTTCGAGACGCGCACCAACGGCACGATGATCACCGCGGCGGTGTTCGCCGGTCTGACCACGATCGCGCTGGCGGGCAATTATATGTACTTCGGCCAGCTCAACGTCGCCTCGCAGGTGAGTGTGGCATTCGTCTTTCCCGTGATCGTGGCGACGGTGCTGTGCGGGTTGCTCGGCGCGGCGTTCTCCCACGCGCTGGTACACTGGCGCAAGTGGTTGCCCGCGAGGGTGAGCGAGTTCAGGTCCCGCAAGCCGCTGTGGTGGGCGTTCCTGCTGGCCATGATCATCGCGATGGTCGGAGTGGCCACCCGTGGGCAGACCTGGGGCAGCGGCTACGATCAGGCGCGCGCGCTCCTGCACGGCACGGCGCCGCTCAGCATGGCCTTCGGGATGACCAAATGGGTCGCCATGGTGCTCACCAACCTGGTGGGGATTCCCGGCGGATTGTTCTCCCCGTCGCTCGCGATCGGGGCGGGAATCGCCCAATGGGTGCATGCGATGTTCTCCTGGACGTCCATGGCGGCGGTGATCGCGCTGTGCATGGCGGGGTATCTGGCCGCGGTCACGCAGTCGCCGCTCACCTCGTTCGTCATCGTGATGGAGATGACCAACGGCACGGCCATGGTGATCCCGCTGATGGCCGTTGCCCTGGCTTCCGCGCGCCTGTCGGGCCTGTTCACCCCGCCGCTCTATCATGCGCTCGCCGAGGAGCGGTACTATCACTATGAGCCGCCGCCGGAGAGCGCCCCGGGACGCGCCAAGGCGCACGACGCGGCGGCCGCGGTCTGAGGGGCACGGCTCACCCGCGGCGGGCCTGCGAGGCCGGCTGCAACTTTCACCGTTCAGATGTGTTTTCCTGACATCGCGCAGGAGAGCCGCCATGAGCACCGTTCGCACCCTCATCATCATCGCCCTGGCCGTCCTGGCCACCCTGGCCAGCACCGCGTTGGTCATCTCGCCGGTCGCCTTCGCGCATACGGCCGAGGTCGCACGCCGCGCCCGGCTCGTCAGCCCGCCCTCGCCAACACGCACGGCAACTCTCAGCCCGCGGGCATAGGCCGCTGCGGCGCTCGGGAGAGCGCCGATTCGAGGCGCATGCGAGAGAACGTGCCGAGGGTCACGGGCAATGGCGGTGAGCAGTGCTTTCGCCGGGCCGGTCGGCTCACCAATTCCTTGCTCCCAATTGCGCAACGTACCGACTTCGATGCGCAGCAGAACTGCGAACTTCGACTGGCTCAGTCCAATCTGCTTACGCAAGTCCTTGATGCGCATCGGATGCAGCTTCCCTTGTCCCGATCTTCTGAGACACAATGTATCTCATTCACGAGGTACCCGCGATGTCCAGCACCACCATGGTCCACGTGCGCGTGGACGAGAAGGTGTGGGTCTCGGATCCGGCGCGCTCGAGCAGCTGCGGGGAGAGGTTCCAGCGCTGCCCGTCGTCGGTGAGGATGCTGACGGTCTTCTTGTTGTAGCGCGTGATCATGCCGGTCACTGCACCGTGACTCTCCGAATGGAACCGCTCGCGCTCGCCGAGGCGAAAATCGAGCTTGGTGACGTGCGCCCTCATCTGCTGCAGGAAGCGCAGCCGGGCGACGATGCGGTGGTTGAGGTCGATCAGCTCGACCTCGGTCAGTTGGTCGATGTTGATGGGCATGATGAATTTCAGGACTCGCTGAGATAGCTCTCGACGTTCTTTACCGCGACTGCCGGGACTTCCGCAATGTCTTGAAGTCCCGGTCGATTCTCGCGAGCTCCGTGTCGGTGAGGCCGCCGCGCACGAGCTTTTTGCCGTGGCGCAGATTGGTCTCGACGGTCCACCTGTCAGTGATCTCCGGGGCGTCGTCGGGCTCACGCCCGGTGCGGCGCGAGCCCTTTGATTTCAAGGGCGCCAGCATCCGCCGTTACCCGTATCTGGGCCTCATCCCGCCCTTCGCCGGCGCCGCTCGGTCGACCGCCTTCTCGAGAAGCATGCGCACATAGCGCGTGTAGGGGATCCCCTGGGCGCGGGCCTGGGCCTTCACCGCGTCGAGAAGCTTCGGCGGCAACCGCATGTTCAGGGCCGCGGACTTCGGCTCGACCTCGAACCGCATCGGCTTGAACCCCGAAAGATCGTACTCGGTCAAGTCCGTTGGGGCACCGCTCGCCGGGCTGCCGCGTGACGCTGCGATCGCCTGCTGGCTGAGCGACCGCCGGCGGCGCACGGGGGCGGATGTGCACCGGGAACGGCATCGCGTCCCGTTGGTCCCGCCGCCCTGACATGCTCACCGGCCTCGGGCCCTCACGGCGCCGCTGCGCTCGCGCCGTGAGTGACGCCGGGGCGCTTCGGCACGCGCATTGTCTGCCGGTCGCCACCTGTAGCGCTGCCGGTGACAAACGCAGCCCGCAGGCGGGCGGGCTTGGCGAACCGTGCGGTTTTCGCCCAACCCGGATCGCGTCGACGTTTTTTACATTTCCGGCAAGTTAAAGACCGATCCCACTGACCGGCATCGAGTAACCTCTTGAATTGAATAGGCGTCGTCACATTTGGGACGAGATATGCTTCCACTCCGATGTGAAGCATAAGTCATTGCAACCGTCGATTCGGTGAAGACACCGATGAGTTGGGCGCTGACCTCGCGCGCACGGTGCGGCTGGGTAGCGAGCAACCCCAAATCACCAGAACAAAACATCCTGTACCCGTCATCAATTGAAACCAGCGACACGTCAAGACACGTGCCAAGAAGACACGGGAGAACCACAACATGTGCAAAGCCACGTTACCCGCGCTGGGCCTCGTAACCGCACTCCTTTTCGGGACTGTGGCAATGGCCACGACTCTCAACTTTGCGAACGGGAATCCCGGCGATTGGAGCAGCAGCTACACCGGAACGCCAATAACGGTCACCACCGTCAACTCTGGTGGCCCCTCCGGAGCAGCTTACACTGAACTCCCCAATCTTTATCCGTTCGGCAGCAGTGTGGCAGGAGCGCCGGATAACGGACCGTACACTTTTTTCGGAACTGGGGCTTTAAACACGGCGCCTGAGCAGACAGTCAGTCAGTCCATTGCCGTGTACCTGAATCCGGCCGCGGCTGCGGACCAATCGGGCCAGTTCATGCTCGACGAGACGCCCAATGCGACGACGTCGAACACGATCAGCGGAACGCCGCAGTTGTGGGGCGCGGAAGAAGACTTCATCGTCACCGGCACCAGCAGTGGCATTAATGTGCAAGGGTCCGGCTACTCGGGCTCGGGGTCCAATCAGCAATTTACGTCGATGCCCGCAATCAATCAGGCGGGATGGTATGACTTTCAAATGACATGGGTGCGGCTCTTTTCAGCGGCTCGGGATAGTAATGTTATCAAGCAGTTACGTGTTGCGGAAGCCGGGGCGATGTGTTCACACCGTAGGTATGGAGTTGCGCAGAAGCTATCTGGCGGCTGAGGAACACGTCGCCATGCAGTAACGACTCACCGGATCGTGTATTGAGAGGATGCGCTTGACAGGCTAGCGGTCTGATTCTATGCTGCCGTCCCATCTGTGGGAGGATGGGTTCGGCAGCGATGGGCGCGTATTTCGGTTCGAAGGCGACCTCGGGGTTGTGTCAGGCGATTATTTCCCTGATGCCTCCGCATGATACCTACATCGAGAGCCACCTCGGGGGTGGGGCGATCATGCAGCGCAAGCCCCCGGCGCCGCGCAATATCGGGATCGACCTCAATGAGCGGGCGCTGGCGAGATTTCAGTGCTCCTACCCCGTGGAGGTGGTGCAGGCTCACGCGCACCGGTTCCTGGCGGACTTCCCGTATCAGGGTCGGGAACTGGTGTACTGTGATCCGCCGTATCTGCACGCGACGCGCAGTTCGGATCGGCGCTACCGCTTCGAGTACGAAGAGGCCGATCACCTGGAGCTGCTGAGTCTGCTGAAAAAGCTCCCCTGTCAGGTGATTCTTTCCGGCTACCCCTCGAGGCTCTACGATGAGCATCTGGCTGGCTGGCAGAGCCTGGAGGTCCAGGTGATGAACCAAGCCGGTGTGCGCACCGAGAAGGTGTGGTTCAACTTCCGCCCCGATCGAGTGCATTGGGCGAGGTACGCGGGCAAGAACTTCACCGACCGGCAACGCATCAAGCGCAAGGCTGAGAACTGGGGGCGGCGGTATCGAGCCTTGCCGCCGGGGGAGCGCCTGGCGGTGCTCTCGGCGCTGATGGCGGTCGAGGCCGACGAGTAGTCGCGCCATGCAATGGCACGAGTTGGAAGCTGCGCCGGAGTATCAGCCGGCGTGGCAGGAGCTGAAGGAAATCATTGGTCAGTTGCAGGAGTTTGAGAGGAGCCCGCGCGAGCACGGGCAGATCGAGCAGCACCTGATGGTGCGTTCGCATGCGCTGATGAGAGCGCTGATGCAGGCTCATCTGGATCGGCTTGCGAAGCAGGAGGAAAAGCAAGACCGCGTAATCGCAGCATCGGGTACGGTACGCCGGCAGGCGCGTGAACGGTGCCGCAGCCTGATGACGCTCTTCGGTGAGGTGCGGGTGCATCGGCTGGGGTACAGTGATCGCCGAACCGACAGCGTTTTTCCTCTGGACGCGCAGCTGAATCTGCCTTCGCAGCAGTACTCGCATGGCCTGCAGGAGCGGCTCGGGGAAGTGGTGGCCGATGCCTCGTTCGAAGCGGCGGTTGCGCACATTACGCATCATACCGGCGGGCATGTGCCGAAGCGCCAGGCGGAGCAGATCGCGCACGCCGTGTCGGCTGATTTTGACGCCTTTTACGCCCAGCGAGCCCCTCCCGCCCCGGCGCCGCCGCAGGTAGCGGAGCCGTTGGGGGTGATCAGCCTGGACGGCAAAGGCATCGTCATGCGGCAGGAGGACCTGCGCGAGGAGACGCAGCGCCGAGCAGCAGCATCCAGTCACAAACTGCAAAGCCGGCTCTCGCGGGGCGAGAAGCGCAACCGCAAGCGTATGGCGACGGTCGCGGCGGTCTATGAGATTGAGCCGCATTACCGAAAGGCCGAGCAGATCATGGACCCGCAAGCGGCACGTCCGCCCGCGCCGAAGCCGATCGACAAGCGTCTCTGGGCCTCGGTGCAACAGCCGATGAGCGAGGTACTGGACGAGGCCTTTGCCGAAGCCAGGCGCCGGGACAGCTCCGGTGAGAGAACCTGGCTCGTGTTAGTCGATGGTCTCCCGGAGCAACTGCGGCAGGTGTATGCAGCCATCAAGCGCCACGGACGCAAAGCGATCGTGATGCAAGACTTCATCCATGTGTTGCAGTACCTTTGGGACGCGGCCTGGTGCTTGCACGAGGAAGGCGACCCGAAAGCAGAGCAATGGGTCAGGGAACACGCGACCGACATCCTGCGAGGCAAATCGAGCGCAGTGGCTGCGGGCATGCGTCGCAGTGCCACCCGTCGCGGATTATCTCAAACCGAGCGTGCGCCGCTGGATAAGTGCGCTGAGTATCTGTTGAAGAATCGCCAGCGGCTGAACTACGCGCAGGCGCTGCGCAATGGTTGGCCGATCGCCACGGGTGTCATAGAGGGTGCTTGCCGCCATCTGGTCAAGCAGCGGATGGAGGTCACCGGTGCCCGTTGGAGCCTGCAAGGGGCTGAAGCGATTCTACGCCTGCGGGCGCTGCGCATGAATGGGCATCTGTACGACTACTTCACCTTCCATCGACGCCACGAGCGCCTCCGTAACTACCCGGACGAGCGACTTGCAGCGTGATTTATGCCGCCCAAAAGAGCCGCACCCAAATGACATGGACTCGCGGCGCATCGGGTACGGACCCCGTGAATGTGAATCTCAGTGTTACGGATTTGACCACTTCCACCATGGTCGGGCAGTTAAGCAGTATCGATAACAGCAGCTTTCCTGCTGCGGATACTTGGCAAAGCAATTACCTTGGCGGCAACGGCTATCTCTGGTTCACGTTTTGGAGCGACGGCTTTTCCGGCAATACGCTCGATGTCGCGGATGCGGCTGCGTCGATGCGCAGTGTTCCGGAGCCTGGCAGTGGGGCATTGTTCATCGGCGGCGCTGCGCTCTTGCTAGCCTTCGCTTTAATTCGCCGCAAGCCGATCCACTAGTAGGAAGGCCGTAGAGCCGCGATCGAGGGGGTACCCGCTACCCTGGTACTACCCCAGGGTACAGGCCATGGAGTCGGCATAATGGTGTTCTGTATCACTTGGTGATATAGTGCATCATGCGCCGTGTCTTCAAGACTCGAACGTTCGCCCGCTGGAGCCGCAAGGCGGCTCTGCCGGATGGCTCGCTGTGCGAAGCCGTCCCCGAGATGACCGCCGGCCTGATTGATGCCGACCTCGGAGGCAAGGTTTACAAGAAACGTGTGGCCTTGCCAGGACACGGCAAGCGGGGCGGGGCGCGTGTCATCGTCGGCACGAATCTCGGTGATCGGTGGTTCTTCTTGTACGGATTCGAGAAGAACGAGCGGGCGAATGTCGACGATCGCGAGCTCGCGGCGCTGCAAAAGCTCGCCGGCGCGCTGTTGAACTTGGATGTCAAACAGCTGGCGCTCTGGCAAGACTCGGGAAATCTGATGGAGATCTGTCATGAAACGGCAAAGCCGCATACTCACTGAGGTGCACGAAACCGCCGCTGCGCTGCACCGCTCGGGCGCGATCGACAAGCAGACCATGCGCGAGTTCGATGCGCTGTGTCTGCCCACGGTTCGAGAGCTCTCGCCCAAGCAGATTCGCAGCATTCGCACTCGCACGCATATGAGCCAGGCCGTGTTTGCGGCGCTGCTCAATACGAGCACCTCAACGGTTCAGAAGTGGGAAATCGGCGAGAAGCGCCCGAGTGGCCCGTCGTTGAAATTGCTCGACATCCTCTGGCGCAAAGGGATTGAGGCGCTGGCCTGAGGTTCCGCCAGGATCAAAAATCGAGATCGGGCCCTCGCTGACGCGCCCGCTCGACTTCCAGCTCCAAAGCCCTGCCCCGCCCGGGGGCGAGCACCCCACCCGCCTCGTCGAAGTCCGCGAAGTAATCCGTCTCGCTCTCCCGCCCGAACCGCCCCACCAGCTCCTTCGCGTCCTCGAAATTGGCCTTCCCCGCGTACAGCGCCGTGTCCGCCTGGTGCCGAGAGAGCGCCACGTACGAGAGGTGCGCCCCACCAGGAATTGCGAGAGCGTACAAGTTGATGGAAACAGGTCAGACCGACGCAGGAAGAGCCTGATAATTTGAACGGTGGCTCAGACACCGCGAACTTCATGAGGCTCCTGCGAGCGAATTGTCATCAGGGCCCAGCCTCGACGGAGGCAACCAGAGGCCGGATATATCGTCCGCAGTCCGATCCTGAACCCAGAAGCAAAGACGCTCTTGCAATGCAGGGGGAGTCCATATATCAGTTTAGTCCGCGAGGCCAGAATGGCGGCGATAACGCTTGAGTTGGCACAGTACCCACGGGCTTGCGGGCCGCAGCAGGGAAGGGTGGGACAGAACGCCCCTGAAGTGCGCCGAGCCGAAGGAGCACGCTCCGATCGGGGCGTGACAAGTCCCTGACAAATCTTGAGAATTCTCGCCCCGAACGGCCGCTGAACGGCGCGGCGACGATGATAGTCTGAGCACCCATGAAATCCCAAGACGGCGGGCAGCCTGATCTGCCACCCGCGGCGGCTCAGGCCGATCCAGCCACCGTCCGGCGCCACCGGCGCATTGCGGCGGTCGGACTGCTGGCGTTTCTCGGCCTGATCGCCTTTGCGATCCTGCGTCATCACGAGGCTGCGCAGGCCGATCGCTTCCGCCACCTCGGACCGATGCCGGTGACCGTGGGCACGGTGACCCGCGCCAATGTGCCGGTGATCGTCGATGCTCTGGGCACCGTCACGCCGCTCACCACGGTGAACGTGACGCCGCAGGTGAGCGGGCCGCTGGTGAAGCTCCCCTTCAAAGAGGGCCAGATGGTGCACGCCGGGGCGCTGCTCGCCGAGATCGACCCGCGCCCCTACCAGGCCGCGCTCGATCAGGCCCTCGGCCAGCTGGCCACCGCCAAGGCGGCGCTCGCCACCGCGCGCATCGATCTCGAGCGCTACAAGCGCCTGGTCGCGCAGGATTCGATCGCGGAACAGACCTACGCCGATCAGCGCGGCGCGGAACAACAGGCTGCCGCGACCGTCGAAACCGACCGGGCGATGGTGGCCACCGCGCGGCTGAACCTCAGCTACTGCCGCATCCACGCTCCGGTGAGCGGCCTGGTGGGCCTGCGGCAGGTCGACATCGGCAATCTCGTGCAGGCCAACCAGGCGACGCCCATCGTCGTGCTCACCCAGATGCAGCCGATGTCGGTGCTGTTCTCGGTCCCCGAGACCGATCTGGGGGAGATCTTCCGGCAGATGCACGCCGGGCATGCGCTCAGCGTCGAGGCCTACAGCCGCGACATGCGCCACCTGATCGCCACCGGCACGCTCACGGCCATCGACAATCAGATCAACACCACCACCGGCACGCTGCAGATGCGGGCGCTGTTCAACAACAAGGGTTTCGAGCTCTTTCCCAACGAGTTCGTCAACGTCAAGCTGGTGGTGCGCACGCTCGCCAATCAGCTGGTCGTGCCGGGCGCGGCGGTGCAGAACGGTCCGTCGGGCACCTTCGTGTATGTCGTCGAGCCGAACGACACGGTGCAGATGCGCAGCATCGTGACCGGGCCGACCAGCGGCATCCTCATGGCGGTCATGAAGGGCCTGGCGCCGGGTGAGGTCGTGGTGACCGACGGGGCGGATGAGCTGCGCCCCGGGGCGCGGGTGCGCATTCCGGGCGCCAAGGCCCCCGCGGCCGCCGCGCTCAAGGCCACTCGCGCGCGCACCTCCGCCCTGAAGGCCCCCGCGCAGCGCGACGCGCCCACATGAACCCGTCCCGGCCTTTTATTCTGAGGCCGGTCGCCACCTCGTTGCTGATGGTCGCGATCGTCATCCTCGGGGCGATCGGCTATCTGCTGCTGCCGGTCTCGACGCTCCCGGAGGTCGACTATCCGACCATCGTGGTGTCGACCTATCTGCCCGGGGCGAGCCCGGAGGTGATGAGCGCCACGGTCACCGCGCCGCTCGAGCGCGAGTTCGGGGAGATGTCGGGCCTCGATCAGATGTCGTCGAAGACCTCCGCGGGCGCCTCGCAGATCACGCTGCAGTTCGATCTGAACCTGGGCCTCGATGTGGCCGAGGCGGAGGTGCAGGCGGCCATCAACGCCGCGCAGATGCTGCTGCCGCAGAGCCTGCCGGCCCCCCCGGTCTACGCCAAGGTCAACCCGGCGGATGCCCCCATCCTCACCCTGGCGCTCACCTCGAGCGCCATGCCCATCACCCAGGTGGAGAACCTGGCCGACACGAGCGTTGCCGAGCGGATCTCCCAGGTCTCGGGCGTCGGGCTGGTGAGCCTCAGCGGCGCGCCGAAGCCGGCGGTGCGCATCGAGGCGAACCTCGATCAGCTCGCCGCCTACGGCTTGAGCCTCGATAACCTGCGCACCACGATCGCCAATTCCAACTCCGATGCGCCCAAGGGCAGCTTCAACGGCCCGGCGCATGCCTACACCATCGACGCCAACGATCAGCTGACCAGCGCCCGGCAGTACGCGAACCTCGTGGTCGCCTACCGCAACGGCTCGCCGGTGCTGTTGAAAAACGTCGCCAAGGTGGTGATGGGCGCCGAGAACAATCAGCTCGCCAGCTGGGTGAACAACACCCCGGCGGTGCTGATCAACATCCGCCGCCAGCCGGACGCGAACGTCATCCAGGTGGTCGAGCGCATCCGCGCGCTGCTGCCCAGGCTTCGCGCCACGCTTCCCTCCGACGTCAATCTCCGGGTGGTCACCGACCGTACCCAGACGATCCGCGCCTCGGTGGACGACGTGCAGTTCGAGCTCACCCTTGCCGTGGCGCTGGTGGTCATGGTGATGTTCCTGTTCCTGCGCAGCATTCCCGCCACCATCATCCCGAGCCTCTCGGTGCCGGTGTCGCTGATCGGCACGTTCGCGGTGATGTACCTGGCCGGCTTCAGTCTGGATAACCTGTCGCTGATGGCGCTCACCGTCGCTTCGGGGTTCGTGGTGGATGACGCCATCGTCATGATCGAGAACATCTCGCGGCACATCGAGCGCGGCAAGCGGCCGCTCGAGGCCGCGCTCGAGGGCTCCGGGGAGATCGCCTTCACGATCGTGTCGCTGACCATCTCGCTGATCGCGGTGCTGATCCCGCTGCTGTTCATGCGGCAGGTCGTGGGCCGGCTGTTCCGGGAATTCGCGATCACGCTGGCGATCTCCATCCTGATCTCCGCGGTGGTCTCCCTGACGCTGGTGCCGATGCTGTGCGCGAAGATCCTGCGGCCGCATGCCGAGACGCTGCGCAAACAGGGCCAGTGGGCCCACAAGGCCGAGGCGGCGTTCAATCGGCTGATTGCCGCGTACGGGCGCGGGCTCGAGCGGGCCCTGGCGCACCAGCGCCTGGTGCTGTGGATCGCCGCCGGCACGCTGGTGCTGACGGTGGCGCTCTACATCGTCATTCCCAAGGGCTTCTTTCCGCTGCAGGACACGGGGTTGCTGCAGGCGACGACGGTCGCTCCGCCGTCGATCTCCTTCAAGGCCATGGCCGCGCGCCAGCGGGCGCTCGCCGCCGTGCTGCGGCGCAATCCCAACGTCGTCAGCCTGACCTCGTACATCGGGGTCGGCAGCAACAACATGGCGATCAACCAGGGCAAGATGCTGATCAACCTCACCCCGAAGGATGATCGCTCGGTCGGCATCGCCACGATCATGGCGCAGCTGCGCGCCGCGGCGCGCGCGGTGCCGGGCATTCATCTGGCGCTCGAGCCGGTGCAGAACCTGACCATCAGCTCGATCGCGAGCCGCGCGCGCTATCAGTTCATCCTCGGGGCCGGGACCCGCGCGATCCTCTCGCCCTGGGTGCCGAAGCTGCTCGCGGCGCTGCGGCGCCAGCCGGCGCTCGCGCACGTCTCGACGAGCTTCACCGAGCAGGGACGCATCATCCAGATCGACGTCGATCACAGCACCGCGGCGCGCTTCGGCATCACCAACGCCACCATCGACAATGCGCTCTATGATGCCTTCGGGCAGCGCATCATCTCGACGATCTACACCCAGTCGAACGATTATCGGGTGATCCTCACGGCCGACCCGGGTCTTTCCGACACCGTGCGTTCGCTCAATACGTTCTACATTCCCTCGGCCGCCGGTGGCCAGGTGCCGCTCGGCTCGATCGCCCGCATCCACGTCAAGGATGCGCCCCTGACGCTCGAGCATCTCGGCCAGTTCCCCGCGGCGATGTTCTCCTTCGACACCGCGCCGGGCGCCTCGCTCGGGGCGGCGGTGAACGCCATCCGCGCCACCGAGGGCAAGATCGGCCTGCCGGTGAGCATCAGCACCACCTTCGAGGGCGAGGCGCTCGCCTTCGAGTCCTCCCTCACCAGCGAGGTGCTGCTGCTGCTCGCGGCGATCGCCACCGTCTACATCGTGCTCGGCGTGCTCTATGAGAGCTACATCCATCCGCTCACGATCCTCTCGACGCTGCCCTCGGCGGGGATCGGCGCGCTGCTTGCGCTGATGATGGCCGGGGAGAGCCTGGACATCATCTCCATCATCGGCATCGTGCTGCTGATCGGCATCGTGAAGAAGAACGCGATCATGATGATCGACTTCGCGCTGAATGCCGAGCGCGAGTCGGGCAAGAGTCCGCGCGAGGCGATCAAGGAGGCGGCGCTGCTGCGCTTCCGGCCGATTCTCATGACCACCGTGGCGGCGGTGTTCGCGGCGCTGCCGCTGATGCTCGGCACCGGTACGGGCTCGGAGCTGCGCCGGCCGCTCGGCCTGGCCATCGTCGGGGGGTTGCTGCTCAGTCAGCTGCTGACGCTGTTCACGACTCCGGTGGTCTACCTCTTCTTCGACCGGCTGGCGCGGCGGGCCAAGGCCTGGGCCGGGGTGCCGCAGCGCCGCTCCGGTCCCCTGTCGCTCGATTCGCCATGAACTTCTCGCGGCTGTTCATCACTCGGCCGGTGGCGACGACGCTGCTGTCCTTCGGCCTGGCGCTCGCGGGACTGATCGCCTATTTCCTGCTGCCGGTCTCGGCGATGCCGCAGGTGGATTTCCCCGCCATCGTGGTGATGGCGCAGCTGCCGGGGGCGAGTCCGCAGACGGTCGCCACCAGCGTCACCACGCCGCTCGAGCGACGACTGAGCGCCATCGCCGGGGTGGACCAGATGACCTCGCAGAGCACCGAGGGGCGCGCCCAGATCGTGCTGATCTTCAGTCTCAGGCGCAACATTCACGGCGCCGAGAGCGATGTGGAGGCGGCCATCCAGGCGGCCCGGCAGGACATGCCGGCCTCGCTGCGCAGCAATCCGCAGTACTTCGCCTACAACCCCTCCGAGGCCCCGATCCTGATCCTGGCGTTGACCTCCAAAACCCTGCCGATCGGCCAGGTCTACAATGTGGCCTCGACCATCATCTATCAGAAGCTGCTGCAGGTGCCCGGGGTGGGCGAGATCGACATCGGCGGCAGCTCACTGCCGGCGATCCGCATCGATCTCGATCCGCGCCAGCTGTTCAACTACGGCATCGGGCTCGAGGATGTGCGCGCGGCGATCGCGGCGGCCAACGCCAACAGCCCCAAGGGCGCGCTGTCCTTCGGTGGCCGGCGCTATCAGATCTACGTCAATGATGCGGCCACCCGCGTGCGCCAGTACCGCAAGCTCATCATCGCCTACCGCAACGGCGCGGCGGTGCGCCTCGGGAGCGTGGCGAAGATCACCCGCGGCGTCGAGAACGTGCAGACGCTCGGTCTGCTCGATGGCCACCGCGCGGTGGCCATGATCATCCGCAAGCAGCCCGATGCCAACGTGATCGCCACGGTCGATCGCATCAAGGCGCTGTTGCCAACGATTCGCGCCAGCATCCCGCGCGGCATCGACCTGGTGGTGACCCACGACCAGACCGGCCCGATCCGCACCTCGCTGCACGATGTGGAGATCACGCTGCTGCTGGCCGTGCTGCTGGTGGTCACCGTGGTGCTGGTGATGTTGCGTAATCCGCGCGCCGCGCTGGTGCCGGCGGTCGTGGTGCCGCTCGCGCTGATCGGCACTCTGGCGGTGATCTATCTGCTCGGCTTCAGCCTGAACAACTTCTCGATGATGGCCCTCACCGTGTCCACCGGTTTCGTGGTCGACGATGCGATCGTGGTGATCGAGAACATCACCCGGCACATCGAGGCCGGCGAGGCGCGGCTGCGGGCCGCGCTCGAGGGGGCGCGCGAGGTCGGCTTCACCGTGCTCGCCATGAGCTCGGCGCTGATCGCGGTGTTCGTGCCCATCCTGCTGATGGGCGGGCTCGTCGGGCGGGTGTTTCGCCAGTTCGCCATGACGCTCGCGATCACCGTGGCGCTCTCGCTGGTGATTTCGCTCACCGCCACACCGATGCTGTGCGGGCGGGTGCTGCGTGCCCACCCGCGTCAGGGTCGATTCTTCCGCGCCGTCGAGCGCGGCTTCGGCCAGATGCGCGATTTCTACGACCATACCCTGCGGATCGCGATCCGCCACCCGCGCCTGGTGATGCTGGCGCTGCTTGGCGTGGTGGTGCTCAACTTCTACCTGTTCGCCATCGTGCCGAAGACGTTCTTCCCGCAGCAGAACTCCGGCAACCTCACCGGGTTCATGGTCGCCGATCAGAGCAGCTCGTTCGAGGCGATGCAGAAGAAGCTGCGCTACGTGGTCAACATCATCAAACGCAACCCGGCGGTCGAGCACGTGGTGGGGTTCACGGGCGGCGGATTCTTCGGGGGCAGCAACACCGCGCACATGTTCATCTCCCTGAAGCCGCTCGCCGAGCGTAAGCGCTCGGACGCCGCGGTGATTGCCGAGCTGACGCGCCAGCTCAGGGGCTTCGCCGGCGCGCGGCTGTACCTGCAGTCCGCGCAAAGCATTCATTCCGGCGGTCGCCAGGGCTACGGGCAATACCAGTACACGCTGCTCTCGAGCAGCCTGCAGGTGCTGAACAGCTGGGCGCCGCGCATCGAGCGGGCGCTGAAGAAGGTCCCGCAACTGCGCGAGGTGAAATCCGACAGTCAGGAGGGCGGCCTTGAGGTGCGGCTGCACATCGACCGCCCGCGCGCCGCGAGCCTGGGGCTGAACCTCTCGCAGATCGACAACACGCTCTATGACGCGTTCGGCCAGCGCCTCGTCTCGACCATCTACGAGGACATGAACCAGTATCACGTGGTGATGCAGGTCGATCCGAAGTTCTGGAACAATCCCTCGACGCTGAAGGATCTGTATGTCAGCACGTCCGGCGGGGCGCTGTCGGGCACCGAGGCGACCATGGGCGCGCCCGCGGACTTCCAGTTCCCGGGCGTGACCGCGAGCAACGCCGCGCAGAACTACGCCGAGAATCAGATCGCCACCCCCACCGGCGGGGCTTCCACCGGCAGCGCCGTCAGCACCCGCCCCGAGACGATGATCCCGCTGGCGGATTTTGCCCGCTACGGGCCGGGACTCACCCCGATCGCGATCAATCACCAGGGACCGTTCGTCGCCACCACGTTCTCGTTCAATCTGCCGGTGGGCGAGGCGCTCGGGGTCGCCACCGCCGCCATCGAGCGCACCATGGCGGATCTGCACGTACCGGCCTCCGTCCACGGACATTTCGCCGGCAACGCCCGGGTCTTTCGCCAGACCGTCGAGGAGGAGCCGCTGCTGATCCTCGCCGCGCTCGCGGCGGTCTACATCGTGCTCGGGGTGCTCTATGAGAGCCTCACGCAGCCGCTCACCATCCTCTCGACGCTGCCCTCGAGCGGGGTCGGGGCGGTGCTCGCGCTGCTGCTGTTCAACGAGCCGTTCAGCCTGATCGCGCTCATCGGCGTGATCCTGCTGATCGGCGTGGTGCTGAAGAACGCCATCATGATGGTGGATGTGGCGCTGGTGGCGCAGCGCACCGAGCGCACCGATGCGGCGCGGGCCATCCACGAGGCCTGCCTGCTGCGCTTCCGCCCGATCATGATGACCACCCTCGCGGCGATGCTCGGGGCGCTGCCGCTGGCGCTGATGACCGGGCAGGGCTCGGAGATGCGCCAGCCGCTCGGCATCGCGGTGGTCGGGGGGCTTGCGATCAGCCAGATCCTCACGCTCTATACCACGCCCGTCGTCTACATCTACCTGGATCGGTTTCGTCTATGGTTCATCCGAACGTTCACGCGCCGCGGCGCGGCGAGCCTGCCGGCCGCGAGCGCGGTCACATGATCCGCCTGCGGCTGGTGCTGGCGGCAGGGATCTGCGGGGCGCTGAGCGCCTGCGCTGTCGGTCCGAATTACCGCCGCCCGGCGGCCCCGCCCGCCTCGATGTTCAAGGAAGAGCGCGGCTGGGTGCCGGCGACCCCGGCGAAGATCGTGCCGAGCGCCTGGTGGTCGATCTATCGCGATCCGGTGCTCGCGCGCCTGGAGAGCCGGGTCGACGTGTCGAACCAGACGCTCAAGGCGGCCGTGGCCGCGTATTACGCGGCGCGCGCGGCCGCCGGCGTGACCCGCGGAACGTTGTTCCCGTCGATCAACCTCGGGGCCGCCCAGACCCGCAGCGGCGGTGGAGCGGCCTCACAGTTCACCTTCGGCGGGGGCCGCACGGCGAACCAGTTCGGCGCGAGCGGCAGCTGGGATATCGATCTGTGGGGTGAGCTGCGCCGCGAGCTTCAAAGCGCAAATGCCCAGGCACAGGCGAGCGCCGCGGATGTCGCGGCCGCCCAGCTCTCGGCGCAGACCACCCTGGCGCAGGATTACTTCCAGCTGCGCACCGCCGAGCAGCAGCTGCGGCTGCTGAAGATTGCCGTGAAGGACGATCAGCTGTCGCTGCGCGTCTCGGTGAATCAGGAGCGCGCCGGCGTGACCACGCTCGCCGCGGTCTACTCGGCGCGCACCACACTCGAGAGCACCCAGTCCCAGGAGCAGAGCGCCGAGCTCACCCGCGCCAATCTCGAGCACGCCATCGCGGCGCTGATCGGCGAGGCGCCGGCGCGGCTCACGCTCGCCTACGGCCATCTGACTGCGCGCGTGCCGGTGGTGCCGGCCGGCGTGCCCTCGCGGCTGCTGCTGCGCAACCCCGCGGTGGCGGCCGCCGAGCGCGCGATGGCCAGCGCCAATGCCGACATCGGGGTGGCCGAGGCGGCCTGGTTCCCGAGCCTGACGCTGACGGGTTCGTATGATTTCGAATCCGCCGCGCTCTCGAGTCTGATTCGCGCCAGCAACGCCGTGTGGTCGTTCGGCCCCTCGTTCGCCGAGAATGTGTTCAACGGCGGGGCGACGCTCGCGAGGATACGCGAGGCGCGGGCCACCTACGATGAGGCCGTGGCCGATTATCGCCAGACGGTGCTCAATACGTTCGAGCAGGTCGAGAACGATCTGGCGACGCTGCGTTACCTGCAGGTGGAATACGGCGAGGAGCTCCAGGCGGTGCGGGACGCCAAGCGCGCGGCGGTGCTCACCTTCAATCAGTACAAGGCGGGCACCGCCGACTACGCGACGCTGCTCAGCGCCCAGACCGCCGAGCTCACCGACGAAGTCACGCTGGTCGGCCTGCAGAGTGAGCGTCTCGTGGCGAGTGTCGATCTGATCGACGCCCTGGGTGGGGGCTGGAACAGCGCCGCGCTCGATCAGGCCAATGACGGTGTCCATGCGAGCCTGAGCAGCACGGTCGAGCTGCCGGCCTCGAGATGAGGCGGACCGCCGGGCCCGGTCCGCGGCGGTGCGGCCGGGCTTCTCGAGGCGAACTCCCCGATCAGCCCTCCAAGCTGGCGGCGTTGGTCTTGATACGGCGCAGGACGTCCATGCACGTGCGCAGCTCGACCGGGGAGATCTCCTCGAGCAACTCCGCCCGCAGCCGCGCGGCCACCGCGTCGATCTGCTCGAGCACCGCACGCGACTTTGGGCACAGGTGCACCGTCTTGCTGCGCCGGTCGACGTTCGATCCGTGCCGCTCGATCCAGCCGTCGGCCGCCATACGATCCAGCAGACTCACCAGCGTCGGACCCTCGATACCGAGCAGCTCGGCGAGCGCCTTCTGGGTCACCGGACCGTCGGCGCGCGCGAGCTTCAGCAGCGTGATCCATTTGGCCTGGCTCAACCCGAGCGGCTTCAAGCGCTGATCGAGCCGGTGACGCCAGGCGCGGCCGGCTTCGCAGAGCAGGGCGCCGAACCCGAGGCTGTCGGAACGGCCCGGCGCTGGCCTTGGCCTCGAGCGCTCACTCGGGCCGCCATCCTCGGCAGGAGGCCGATGCGCGCGGCGGTTCACGGCGGCGGGACCGAGGGCTGCGCGACCGCGGCAGCGCTGCGCCGATCGCGCGCGAGGTACGTGTAGATCACGGGCACCACATAGAGCGAGAACATCGCGCCGATGGCCAGCCCGGCGGCGATCACCAGGCCCATATCGAAGCGGCTCACCGCGCCCGGACCGGTGGCGAACACCAGGGGCAGGGCACCGAAGACCATCGCGCCGGTGGTCATGAGAATCGGGCGCAGGCGAATGCTCGAGGCCTTCTCCACGGCGGCCCGGCGGTCGAGTCCCTCGGTCTCCTGGATCACGTTGGCGAATTGCACGATCAGGATGCCCTGCTTGGTGATCAGGCCGATGAGGGTGATCAGACCCACCTCGGTGTAGATGTTGATCGTCGCGGCGCCGAGATAGAGAAAGATCAGCGCGCCGGTGATCGCCATGGGCAGGGTCACCATGACGATCAACGGGTCACGGAAGCTCTCGAACTGCGCCGCCAGCAGCAGGTACACGAGCACGACCGAGAGCGCGAACGTCAGGATGATCGCGTGGCCCTGCTGGATGTACTGGCGCGATTCGCTGGCATAGTTGATGCCGAAGCCCGGCGGCAGGATCTTCTTCGCTTCGGTCCGCAGATACGTGAGCGCCTGCCCGAGGGTGACGCCCGGGGCCATGACGCCCTCGACCGTCGCGGAATTCAGCTGCTGGAACTGGGGCAGAAATTCCGGTCGGACCTGGGTATGGATCTTGACCAGGGTGGACAGTGGGATCAGGGCGCCGGAGGCGCTGTTGATGTAGTAATCCCCGAGCATCGAGGGGGTGGCGCGGAAGCGGTCGGGTACCTGCGGGATGACCTTGTAGCTGCGTCCGGAGATGTCGAAGCGATTGATATAGTTGCCCCCGAGCAGCGGTTCGAGATTGGCCGCGAGGTCGGACATGCTGATGCCGAGATCTCCGGCCAGATTGCGGTTGACGTGCAGCACCACCGCCGGATTGTCATAGCGCAGATCCTTGGTGAGGAACATGAACAGTCCGCTCTGCATCGCCTTGCCGATGAGCACGTTGGCCACCTGATCGATCTTGGCGAAAGGACCGCTCGAGGTGATGACGAACTGGACCGGGTATCCGCCCGCGGAGCCCGGCAGCGACGGCTTGGCGAAGGCGGCGGCCTGTACACCGGTGAGGCCGTCGAGCTTCTGCTGCACGGCGGGCATCAGCGCCATCTGGGTGACGGAGCGCTGGCTCCACGGCAGCAGTTTCATGCCGCCGATCATGGAATTGTCCAGCGCGCCGCTGGTCGATACGCCATTGATCTGGAAGACCTGTTTGGTCGCGGGAAAACTGCGGAAAATCTGCGCCATCTGCCGCGCATAGTGGTTCAGATAATGCAGCGTCGCGGTCGCCGGACCGGTGGCCGAGACCAGGATGAGGCCCTGATCCTCGGTGGGCGCAAGCTCGCTCGGTGTGCCGAGAAACAGCACGGGAATGGCGACGAAAACCACCACCGCCACCACCAGCACGGCTGAGCGGTTCTTGAGCAGCCCCGAGAGCGAGCGGTCATAGACGCCCCGCAGTCGCTCATAGCCGGCATCGAGCGCATGGGCGAAACCATGCGTGGCCGTGGGCCGCAGCACCTTGGAGGAGAGCATCGGGGAGAGTGTGAGCGCGACGACCGCCGAAACGGCAACGGTGAAGACGAGCGTGAAGGCGAATTCCGCGAACAGGCTGCCGGTGAGGCCGCCGGTGAGCGCGATGGGGGCGAATACCGCCACCAAGGTCGTCGCCATGACGATGATCGGACTGCCGAGCTCGCGCGCCCCGCGGATCGCGGCATCGAAGCCACTCATCCCTTCCTCCATATGGCGATGAATGTTCTCGACAATGATGATGGCGTCGTCCACGACGAGCCCGATGGCGAGCACGACGGCGAGCAGGGTGATCAGATTGATCGTGTAGCCGGCGGCAACCATGAAGATGCCGCCGCCCACGATGGACAGGGGAATGGCCACGGCGGGGATGAGCAGCGAGCGCAGCGAGCCGAGGAACAGGAAGATCACGATCACGACCACGGCGAGCGTGATCGCGATGGTGGTCATGACCTCATGGATCGACTTCTGGATGAACACGCTGCCGTCATACGGGATCGCGGCCTCGATGCCCGGGGGGAGGGACGCCTTCAGTTGCGCGAACACCTTGTGCACGCCCGTGGCCACCGACAGACTGTTGGCGTTGGGTGTGGCGAAGACACCGATGAAAACCGCCGGCCTGCCGTTGTAATAGACGGCTTGATTGTAATTCTGGCCGCCGAGCTTGACCTTGGCGAGATCGCCCAGGCGAATCAGGGTGTTGCCGGAGTGTGCCACGACCAGATCGCGGAACTGGCGGGCGCTGTGCAGGATGGTGTCGGCGCGGATCGCGCGGGCAATGTCGGCCGAGCGGGTGCGGCCGACGGCGCTGATGTAGTTGTTGGACGCAAGGGCGCTCGCCACGGCGGCGGGCGTCACGCCGAGGGCGGCCATGCGATTGGGATTGAGCCACGCCCGCAGGGCGAAGCTGTCGCCGCTCGGGCCGGTGCCGGCGGGCACGATCTGCGCCTGACCGACCCCGTGAACGCCCTGGATCTTCGGCTGCACGACCCGCAGCACGTAGTCGTTCACCTGCTGCTGGCTGAGCGTCTTGCTGTAAAAGGCCAGATACATCAGCGCGGTCTGATTGCCGACCGTCTCATTGATCACCGGCGATTGCGTGCCGGCCGGCAACTGGTTCTGCACCTGCTGCACCTTGGACATGATCTGTGCGACCGCGGCATTCGGGCTGTAGTTGAGCCGCATGTACACCGTGATCGCGGAGGTGCCCTCGGAGCTGGTCGCCGTCATGTAGTCGATACCGGGCGCCGAAGCGATCGCCTGCTCGAGCCGGGCGGTCACGAACCCGAGCACGGTGGAGGAGCTCGCGCCCGGATAGGCTGTCGTCACGGTGATCAGCGTGCTGGTGACCTTGGGATACTGGCGCACCACCATTTCCGACCAGGCGCGCAGGCCGAGCAGCAGGATCACCAGGCTCAACGCGCTGGCGAGCACCGGGCGGCGAATGAAAATGTCCGTAAAACGCATGGCGTTGCCTCGGGGCTCAGTGCGCCCCGGGGCGCTTGATCGCGACCGGCATGCCGCTGCGCAGCTTGACCTGACCGGCGGTGACCACGAGCTCACCGGCGTGCAGCCCGTGCAGGACCGCGGTCAATTTGCCCCGCGTGTGGCCCGGCCGTATGGGGGTGGCGATCGCCACCTGCAGCGTGTGGGGTCCTGCCTTGCGTTTCTCGATGACGTACACGTAATCGCCGAAAGTACTGTAGGTGATCGCCACAGTCGGCACGGCCAGCCGCGCTTGCGCGGCCCCCACCATGACACTCGCCTCGCCGAACATACCCGGACGAAGCAGCAGATGCGGGTTGGGTACCACGGCCTCGACCGTGACGTTGCGGGTGTTGGGATTGACGTCCGAATCCACGGCGGTTATCCGTCCGGCAAAGCTTCGGCCCGGGAAGGCATCGACGGCGATGTCGACCGTCTGGCCGGGATGGATCAGGCCACTGCTGTTCTGCGGCACGGTGAACTCGGCGCGCACGGGATTCCACACGTTCAGCGCGGCGATTTTCGTGCCCGGGGAGAGATACTGGCCGAGGCTGATGTCACGCACGCCCATCCAGCCTGTGAACGGCGCGCTCACCGAGAGCTTGGCGAGCGTCGCGCGATCGTTGGCGACGGTGGCGGTGGCGCTCTGGAGATTGGCGTGGGCGGTATCGAGGATCTCCCGGCTCGTGGCGCGCGCCGCGTAGAGGTGCTGATCGCGCTGGTAGTTGATGCGGGCGAGCGCCTCGGCGGCGAGGTTCTGCGCCAGGGTGGCGAGCTGGTTGGAATCATCGATCTGCACCAGGCGCTGGCCGCGGTGCACATATTCTCCGGAATGGAAATAGATTCCGGTGACTTGCCCGGAAAGCTGTGGGGTGAGCGCGACCCCTGCGGTGGCAACCAGGCTCGCGACCACATGAATCTCCGGTTGCCAGGCGATCTTGGCCACCGGAGCGGCCGTGACGCTCACCATGAACGGTCCGTGGTGGGTCCGGGCGGCCTGCGCGGCCCGCGCTTGCCAAAGCTTGATGCCAAAGATGATGGCAAGCACCACCGCGACGATGACCACGGTGCGCACGAGGATGCGCCGGTCGGAGTTCGCCATCGGTCAATTCTCCTCAGCTGTGCTGGTGTTTCGGCTCGTCGTGGCCGGCGCCGAGCGCGGCGGGCCGGCGGGCAGGGGCTGCTTCCAGCTGCCGCCGAGGGCGACGAATAGGCTCACGGTGTCGAGATAACGTTGCGCCTGCGCCTGGATGTAGCCCAGGCGGGCGTTGCTGTAACTCACCTGGGCGGTGAGGAGCGACAAGTAATCGATCGCGCCCTCCCGGTAGCTGGTCGCGGACAGGCGTAACTCCGCGCGCGTCGCGGCCAGCGTCTGCTGCTCGGCCCGCAGCGTCTGGGCGTCGTGCTCGAGCGCCCGCAGGGCGTTGGCGACCTGTCCGAAGGCGCCCAATACGGTCTGCCGGTAAGCGGCCACCGTCGCCTGATAGGATGCGACGGCCTCGCGTTTTTGCGCCTCGAGCGTGCCGCCTTCGAAGATCGGCAGCACCAGATCGCCGGCGAGGTTCCAGATGTTGCTCGCGGAGTTCAGGAATGCGCCGGGCACGGTGCTTTGCTGACCGAACTCGGCCGTCAGGGTCACGGTGGGATACATCTGCGCCACCGCGATGCCGATCTGTTCGTCGGCGTAGCGCAGCTGGGACTCGGCGGCACGGATGTCGGGACGCTGTTGCACCAGCGTGGACGGCAGGCTCACCGGGATACGCGCCGGCAGCGCCAGGGCGTCCAGGCGCGGCGTGCGATCGCGCCACTGTGCCGGCAGCTCGCCGACGAGGATCGCGAGCTCATGCCGGTAGACCGCCCACTGTTGTTCCAGAGACGGCAGAGTGGTTTCGCTCGCAGCCACCTGACTGCGCTGGGTCAACACACTCAAGTAAGGCGCGGCGCCGAGTCGATATTGGGTTTCGGTCAGCCGGAGCAGGCGCTTCTCATGGGCGATGATGGCGCGGGTTGCCGCGATCTGCTCGCGCTCGGAGGCCGCGCCAATCGCGGCCGAGGCCACATTACCGATCAGCGTCAGGCGGGCCGCATCGAGCTCGTAGCGCTGGTAGTCGACCAGCGCCTGCTCGCCCTTGTAGACCAGGCGGTTGACGCCGAAGAAATCCGGGTAGTAGCTGACCCCGAGCCCGCCGGAGTAGAGCGAGTAGATCCGGCCGGGGAAAGTGCCCCCTGAATTGGCCGAGGAGGTCTTCTGCCGGGAGGCCGCGAGGTTGCCGCTCACCTGCGGATAGAAAATACCGGCGGCGGCGGCCATGGCCGCCCGCGCTTCGCGTAGCCGCGCCTGCGCCTGCACGAGGCCGGGATTGTGCGCGAGCGCCTGGCGTATCAGCGTGTCGAGCGGCGGGGAATCGAACTGCCGCCACCACGCCGCCGACGGCGAGGTGCCGTAGTCGAACCGCTGCGCCTGTCCGCCCGGGCCGGCCGCGTGGGCGGTGACCCGCGGCGAGGGGGCGCGCGTATAGGTGCCGACCCGGGGGACCGGGAGATGATACGGCGGCGCGAACGTGCAGCCGCCGAGGCTCAGCAGGGCCACGGCGCCGGCCCCGAGGAGCGCGGGTCTGAACGGCCGCAGGACGAGCCTGGCGAGCCGAAGCCGGGGGCGGGGCGCCCGCGGCGCGGTTGGGTAACGAGGGTGTGGTGGCATCCTGGGGCCGTTGCGGAGGGCGAGATTATATTGCCATGCTCATTGGTAGCACTCTACCGTATTGGTCGGGGCGGGGCAAGCGGTTGCGTCCGTGCAGCCCTGCGCTCGGCGCGGGCCCCGGAGGGTGGCCGGTCATGCGGCGCGTGGCGCGCTCGCGCTCGCGGCCATCCACCCCTATGATCGAAGCGCCGTAAGATGATTCGGTAGCGCCATGGATCCGACGACGCCCTCCACCGGCCGCAACGCGCGGTCCGAGACTGTCCCCGCGCACGAGCGGTGCGCCTCGGCCGCGAGCGCTCGCGTGCACCGCCGCGCCAGGGCGTGCGGCGCGGGCCCGCGCCCGGCCGCTCGCTCGAGCCGCAAGGGCGCCCTGCGCTGAGATGGCGGCCGCGGGCGCCAAGGATGCCTCCTCGGACAGCTGGACGCCGGCGCGCTCGGCGGCCGGGCGACACAGCCCCTGGCTGATCGCGGTCATCATCTCCATCTCTGCCTTCATGGAGGTGCTCGACACCGCGATCGCCAACGTCTCGTTGCGCCACATCGCCGGCTCGCTCGCGGTGAGCTACGATCAGGCCACCTGGGTGCTGACCACCTACCTGGTGGCCAACGCGATGGTCATTCCCATGAGCAGTTGGCTGAGCGATGTGTTCGGCCGCAAGCGCTACTACATGTTCAGCGTGGCGCTGTTCACGATTTCCTCGCTGTGCTGCGGGCTGGCGCCGTCGATCACGTTTTTGATTCTCGCGCGGGTCGCGCAGGGCGTGGGGGGCGGTGGTCTGCAGCCGGTCACCCAGGCGATGCTGGTGGACTCGTTCCCGCCGCGCTCGCGCGGCAAGGCGATGGCCGTGTACAGCTTCACGGTGATCCTGGCGCCGATGGTGGGGCCGCTGCTCGGCGGGCTGATCACCGACCGCTTGTCCTGGCACTGGATCTTCCTCATCAACGTGCCGATCGGCGCGATGGCGCTGATACTGGTCAACCTGTTCGTCGATGAGCCGCCGCTGCTGGTCAAGGAGCGGCGCGAGCGCTGGCGGCGCGGCATTCACTTCGACTTCCCCGGCGCGATCCTGATCGCCCTCGGGCTGAGCTTCCTCGAGGTGATGACCGATCGCGGGGTGCAGGACGACTGGTTCGGGAGCCCCCTGATCCGCGTCGCCGCGGTGATTGCCGGGGTATGCCTGGTCGGCTTCGTGCTCTGGGAGCTGGCGGCTTCGCGGCCGCTGCTCGACATGCGGCTGTTCAAGCACCGCAATTTCGCCGCCGGCACGTTCATCGTCATGGTGATCGGCGTCATCCTGTTCGGCACCACGCAGTTCGTGCCGCAGATGGTGCAGCAGATTCTCGGCTACACGGCGACCGAGGCGGGCCTGGTGCTGACCTTGGGCGGCATCATCACCCTCTTCACCATGCCGCTCGCGGGGGTGCTCACCGGGCGCGTGCAGCCGCGCATTCTCATGGGCTTCGCGTTCGCGATCATTGCCGTATCGCTGTATCTGATGTCGCACTTCAGTGTCGATCAAACCTTCGGCAGCATCGCCTTCGCCCGCGCCTGGCAGTCCGGCGCCATTCCCTTTCTGTTCGTGCCGTTGATGAGCGCCGCCTACATCGGCGTTCCGGCGCAGCGCACGGGCAACGCGACAGCAATCATCAACGTCGCCCGCAATCTCGGCGGCAGCGTCGGTATCGGCATGGTGCAGGCGCTCTTCGCCCGCCGGGAGCAGTTTCATCAGGTCCGCCTGGTTGCCGGGCTGCAGCCGCTCAATCCCGTCTACGTCAATAGCGTCCACAAGCTGGCACAGGCCTTGGCGCAGCACGGCGCGGCGCCCGCTGCGGCGAAGAGCATGGCGATCGGTGAGATCTACGCGATGATGCTGCGCCAGGCGCAGATGCTGTCCTTCGACGACGTGTTCTATGCCCTGATGCTGTTTGTGATCCTCATCTCCCCGACACTGCTGCTGCTGAAGAGCCGTCCCGGCGAGGAGCGCCACGGCCCCGAGGGCGTGGGCGAAGCGGCGTTCTGAGAGCGCAGCGCGAGCGCATCTGCCTCGGGCCTGGACCCGATCGGTGCGCAAGCGCCCTCCGGCACCGCGCCCAGCCAACGCGCGGGCACTTGTCGCCCCGCGGGCTTGCGCGCAAAATGCAACGCCTCGATCGTGCCCCATACAGAAGTCCGTGCCCCAACGGACCCATTCACAGTGAGGCGCCATGCAGCCCAGAACCCGCGTAGCGGGCAGTGACGATCCCGCGCGCGCACAGGGTCAGAATGCCCGCGGCGTCGCGTGGGTCGCGGTGCTGCTGTTGAGTGCGAGTCTGGCCGGATGCGCCACGCCGAGTCGACTGGCGAGCCGCAGCGCGCCCTGCGTCCACGGCTGTCCCGAGGCGCCGGCGCAGCTTCGCCAGGCACTCGAATCCGGCAACGCCCGGGCGGAGGTCGCCATGGGCCTGCGCGAGAGCGATCAGGCGCGCCTGGCCGGTGCGCAGTTCTGGTTTCGCCAGGCCGCCGCGCAGGGCGATGCCGCCGGTGAGTTCCACGTGGGGCTCGACTACGCGCAGGGCTTCGGCGTGGCGCAAAACTATGCGATGGCAAATCGCTGGTATCGGCGGGCCGCCGCCCAGGGAAATCCCTATGCGCAGTACGATCTTGCCTATGACTATCAGCACGGGCGCGGTGTCGCGCCGAGCTTGACGAAGGCGAATCTGTGGCTCGGAAGGGCGGCCAGGGGCGGGCTGGCCCTGGC
>DAHXNV010000109.1 GCA_027365225.1 Gammaproteobacteria bacterium | reverse complement strand
CCAAGATAAATTGCTAACTCCGGCGGCGTGACGGATGCGGGAGAAGACTGGTCTCCGCTACTCTGGAATGGGTTCTTAACCGGGACCAATGACAGAAAGGGGAAGACCAGTCATGAATCAAGTATGCAGCGTATTTTCGCAGATATTGCAACTATTTTCCCGTGGGGAATTCGAGCGGGCGGTGGAAAAACAGAAGGCGGAGCGGCACGCCAAGGGGTTCACCTGTTGGGGCCAGTTCGTCTCGATGCTGTTTTGCCAGGTGGCGCAGTTGAAATCGCTGCGGGAAGTTTGCATGGGGCTGGCCGGTTGCGAGTCGCCGCTGAAGCACCTGGGGTTCAGTGAAACGCCGAAGCGCTCGACCTTGGCGTATGCCAACGCGCAACGTCCGTGGGAACTCTACCGGACGGTCTTCTGCCAATTGCTGGGGAAATGCCAGGCGGAGGTGGCGGCACGGGGCGGGCGCAAGAAGTTCCGCTTCAAGAACAAGCTGATGAGTCTGGACGGCAGCATCATCGACCTGTCGGCAACCATGTTCGACTGGGCCAAGTATCGCCAGAGGAAGGGCGCGATCAAGCTGCATCTCTTGTTGGACCACGATGGCTACCTGCCGTCGTTTGCCGTGGTGAC
>DAHXNV010000108.1 GCA_027365225.1 Gammaproteobacteria bacterium | reverse complement strand
CTACCATCAGCGCTATCAATATCAGCAGCGAATTCCAGCGGTCGGCTCAGCGCGGCCTGCCGACCGTACCCTATTGGCCTTTTGGCACGGCCGTATCGTGACCCGATGTAGGAGAAACCTCTAACCTACTTTCCGCACATCTCGAACCTGAATACGCGGCAATTTTCACAGCGACTTTTTAGACGGAATCCCCGGGTTGTTCGGCGGATAGCAGGTACTGCTTTTGGGGCAATTGCAGCAGCCGCAGGACCGTGCGCTGGGTATCGGTGAGAGCGTCGTAGAAGCGCTGGCGGACATGGCCGTCGCCGTCAACGAGACGATGACGGCGTAGATCCTCGAACAGTTCAAAGACGCGCTCGGTGGTCGGCGCGGCGCAGGGTCGCTCCTCCGGGTAGAGCGGGATCTTCTTGATTCCGAGCTTTTGCATACGGTGTCGCATCTCGCGCTCGATCAACGCCTCGGTGAGCAGGGCGAGGAAGTACAAGAACAGGAATGCCTCGATCCGCATGTGATTCTTGAGCATCATGGGGCGCACGTCGAAAACGGACTTGAACTGCTGATGCCGTTTCTCGAGCGCTGGTTGGTGCTTGTAGGCGATGAGCACATCGGTCACCGACCGGTTCTCATCGT
>DAHXNV010000107.1 GCA_027365225.1 Gammaproteobacteria bacterium | reverse complement strand
GATCGCGCTGGCCGGCATCATCGTGCGCAACTCGATCCTGCTGGTCGACTTCATCAACCACTCGGTGCTGGCCGGCAAGCCGCTGGAAGAGGCCGTGATCGAGGCCGGCGCGGTGCGCGCCAAACCCATCATCCTGACCGCGCTGGCGGCCATGATCGGCGCGTTCTTCATCCTCAGCGACCCGATTTTCCAGGGCCTCGCGGTATCCATGGTGTTCGGCATCTTCGTGTCGACGCTGCTGACGCTGGTGGTGATCCCGCTGCTGTACTACGTGTACCTCAAACGCTACGGGGTGCAGGCGCTGCGGCACGAAGTGTGAGCGCGACGCGCGGTCGGCTGCGCGCCTGCAGCCAGCATCCGCGCGCCACCGTGCGGTTCATCCGGCACGCGTCACGAATGTGACCGCGAGCACGTTTTGTCTTCGCGCGCCGGCCATACGTCGGCTGAACGCCGCCATTCGTCGAATGGCATGTCGCACCCGTGTCTCGCTGTGGTCAATCTGCGCGTGCGGTCGTCGGCCGCGACAGGGGGCGGCAATGCGCAATGCGCGCGGATTCACTCTGCTGGAACTGATGGTCGTGCTGATCATCGTGGCGATCGTCCTGACTTTCGCCATACCCAGCTTCCGTA
>DAHXNV010000106.1 GCA_027365225.1 Gammaproteobacteria bacterium | reverse complement strand
CCGGAGAAGCAATCTCATCAAAGGTATTTACCCAGATGCTTTCAGAATATTCTGATGAGATAATCACCATAAACATTCATGATAATTCAACCATGAAATACAGCAAAAAGAAATTTGTTGTAATCAGCATGGTAAAACACATTGCAAGATACTTTTCAGA
Organism: Gammaproteobacteria bacterium; assembly: GCA_027365225.1. Lineage (GTDB taxonomy): Bacteria > Pseudomonadota > Gammaproteobacteria > Steroidobacterales > Steroidobacteraceae > 13-2-20CM-66-19. The sequence goes on along the minus strand of DAHXNV010000106.1, from coordinate 471 downwards.
TATGAACATAGGTCTGGTTGTTGCACCGGATGACGGCGCAATGGAGATAGCCAGTGAGGCAGGGAAAATACTCAAAGTAGATTCAAGGCATCTGGACAAGAAACGTATTGATTCAATAACTGTAAGTTATTCAGAAGCAAGATTTGATGTAAGGGGGAAAAATATACTCCTTATTGATGACATAATATCCACCGGCGGAACAATTAAAAAATCCATAAAACTGCTCAGAGAAATGGGGGCAAACAGAATTTACGTCGGTGCGATCCATGGGATATTCATCAATAATTCCGGTGATGATATTGCGGGAATGTGTGACGAACTTGTGGTAACAGATACCATATATTCGAGGTACAGCAAAGTAAAGATATCAGCGAGACGTCATCAAGACGTATGGCGCGTGGATTCATCACGCGACGCCTGTCGAAACGATCGCGCGTGCGGTGGAAAGTTCCGAGCTGGACCGGAGTTCCT
>DAHXNV010000105.1 GCA_027365225.1 Gammaproteobacteria bacterium | reverse complement strand
GCAGCGATCAGGCACGGGCGGTTGCCGGCGCGCAGGACCTCCACCTTCACCACGGTCGGGAACGTCCACTCCTCGTGCGAGGCCGTGCGGCACGACTTGCCTTGGCTGCCGCAGCTCCTGCTCAGTTTTGCGCAGCGGTGACTGCACCCAAGTGACAGCGAATCCAGACCAGCTGGGTGCATCGTATCCAACATGGCGGATACATGTGCGATCCCTCCGGGACCGAGGTGACTGCTCGAGAGCGCGCTTCGCCGTAGGCGGTGACTCGACTGGAAGCGCTCGTCCCGTGACCGCCAGAGTCTCAGGCGACTCTGCCGCGGTCGATGCGGCCGCCAGAGTCTGCGGCGCTCGGGAAACGTAGTCCGGGTCTGCTCGGGAAGATTCCTCCGGCCTCGGTAGCAGGATTTGGCGCACGAGGGAGAGCGCTGATTCGAGGCGCATGCGATGTACAACGCGGAACCTCCCCCGGGAGCAGCGACCAGGTGGCACGGTGATCGTCGGGAGACGGGCTTGGGCCCGAATCGATGGTGGCTACGCTGCGAGGCGAGGAACCCTGCTGACGTCGACCGTGCGAGAGGCGTGCCACGCGTCATAGGCGGCCTGCATCCGCAGCCACACCTCAGGGCCATTTCC
>DAHXNV010000104.1 GCA_027365225.1 Gammaproteobacteria bacterium | reverse complement strand
GAGGTACGGCATGTCCTCGACCGGGACGATGGTGGAGACCACGCCCTTGTTGCCGTGGCGTCCGGCCATCTTGTCACCCGGCTGGATGCGCCGCTTCACCGCCAGGTACACCTTCACCATCTTCAGCACACCCGGAGCAAGCTCGTCGCCCTGCGTGATCTTGGCCTTCTTGTCCTCCAGGCGTTTCTCGAATGCCTTGCGCTGCGCCTGCAACCGCTCCGCGGCCTGCTCGAGCTGCGCATTGGCATCCTCGTCCTGCAGACGGATCTGGAACCATTCCTCGCGCGGCAGATCATCGAGATACTCGGCGCTGATCGAGGTGCCTGCCTTCAGCCGCCGCGGGCCGCCGGCGGCGCTCTGGCCGATGAGCATGGAGCGCACGCGCGTCAGCAGATCGTCCTCGAGAATGCGCTGCTGATCGGCGAAGTCCTTGCGAACCCGCTCGATCTCCGCCTTCTCGATGGCGAGCGCTCGGGGGTCCTTCTCGACGCCGTCGCGGGTGAACACGCGCACGTCAATCACCGTGCCGTCCATGCCGGGCGGCACGCGCAGCCCGGTGTCCTTCACGTCCGAGGCCTTCTCGCCGAAGATCGCCCGCAGCAGTTTCTCTTCAGGCGTCAGCTGGGTCTCGCC
>DAHXNV010000103.1 GCA_027365225.1 Gammaproteobacteria bacterium | reverse complement strand
AGATGAACACGCGCATTCAGGTCGAGCATCCCCTGACCGAGATGATCACCGGCATCGACCTGGTGCGCGAGATGCTCAACATCGCCGCCGGGATAAAGCTGCGCTTCAGGCAGGAAGACATCACGCTGCGCGGGCATGCGATCGAGTGCCGGATCAATGCCGAAGATCCGGCCCGTGGCTTTTTCCCCGCACCGGGCCGCATCAATGCGCTGAGCGTGCCCGGCGGTCCGGGTGTACGATTCGACTCCATGCTTTACCCCGGTTACACCATCCCGCCGTTCTATGATTCACTGCTCGGCAAGCTGATCGTGTGGGACGAGACGCGGGTGCAGGCGCTCGCCCGGCTCAGACGCGCGCTTGCCGAACTGCACGTGGATGGCATCCCGACCACGATCCCGATGCACCGGAGGCTGGCCGAGCATGCGGATATCGCCCGGCATGCCGTGCACACCGGCTGGCTGGAGGCGTGGCTTGCGGACACGTCGTTCGTCAACATCGAATCAAACAAAGGTCGCGCATGAAGACCCGCATGAGCTTCGGAGGTGATGAGCATATCTTCGTCGAACTCGATGATGAGATGTCGCTCGATGCCTGTTTCCGTGCCCTTTCGCTGGCCAAGGCGGTGCGGGAGAGCG
>DAHXNV010000102.1 GCA_027365225.1 Gammaproteobacteria bacterium | reverse complement strand
CATCCGACCGGGAGCCAGGTAGCCGGCCGTGAGCACCCGTCGTTTCGAGGTCGAGGTCCACTCGCCGTTTCGTCTCGATCTCACCGTGTGGGCGCTGCGCCGCCGCCCGCACAACACCATCGACACCTGGGACGGCACGACCTACCGTCGCACGCTGGTCGCCGGCGGGCAGCCGCTCGGCGTCGCCGTTCACCAGGAGCCGGGAGACGACCCGGACCGATCGCTTCTCGCGGTTGAGCTGCGACGCCGCGGGGATGAGCCGAGCGACGCCGTCGTGGCCGAGGTCTACTGCAGCTTGGAACGGATGCTCGGCCTCGGCGTGGACCTCGCCGGCTTCTACGAGCTCGCCCAGCGCGACGAGCGCCTGGACAAGCTCGCCCGGCGGTTCCGAGGTGTGCGTCCGCCGCGCTTTTCGAGCGTCTTCGAGGCGCTCGTGAACGCGATCGCCTGCCAGCAGCTGTCGCTCACCGTCGGCATCCACCTCCTCGGCCGGCTCGCCGCGGCCTACGGTCCGACGCTGCCCGGCCGCTTTGCCACGCCGGGGTTCCCGAGCGCCCACCAGCTCGCTGGGGCCGATCCGTCCCACCTGCGGAGCCTGGGGTTCAGCCAGGCCAAGGCCCGCACCATCCTCCTGAT
>DAHXNV010000101.1 GCA_027365225.1 Gammaproteobacteria bacterium | reverse complement strand
GCCCTCGATGCCTCGATTACCGAAGCCCCCTGGCACCAGGATCGCATCGACCGTATCGAGCGCGGAGGTCCCGTGCTGCTCGATCTCCTCGCAGTCGACGTACCGGATGTCGATACGGCTGAAGGTCTTCAGGCCCGCATGCCGCAGCGCCTCGTGCAGCGAGAGGTAAGCGTCGCGCAGTTTCACGTACTTGCCCACCATCGCGATGCGCACCTCGGCATCGGCCACTGCCGACGCCTCCACGATCGAGTGCCACCAGGTGAGATCAGCCGCCGCGCACGTGAGGCCAAGGCGCCTCACCACGATCTCATCGAGCCCCTGCTCGGCGAGCGCGAGCGGGATCTTGTGGATGTCGTCGACATCGACGCCACAGACCACAGCCTCATGCGGCACGTTGGTGAAGAGCGCGACCTTGCGGCGCACCTCGGGATCGAGCTCCCGCGCGCATCGCACGAGCAGCGCATCGGGCTGCAGGCCGATAGAGCGCAGCTCGCGCACCGAATGCTGGGTGGGCTTGGTCTTCATCTCCCCGCCCATTACCTCCGGGGCGAGCGTCAGGTGCAGAAAGAAGCATCGCCCGGGTAATTCGATGGCCATCTGGCGGATCGCCTCGAGGAAGGGCTGAGATTCGATGTC
>DAHXNV010000100.1 GCA_027365225.1 Gammaproteobacteria bacterium | reverse complement strand
CTGCACGAATTTGCGAAAGTAGGGCTAGAAAGACTACCCGCCGATGATAATCAAGGTACTTCGCTTGTTCGGGCCGAAAGCGACCCACGTTGAGTGGTAGCGAAATACCCCACGTCGTGAGCACCCGACTTTTGAGTATGTCCGCCACCAGGAGGTCACCGGAATCCGTGAATGAAATGAAGCCGCTGTCGAACAAATGGTCTACGTGAGGCGATAGCATAAGTCCATTGTTACCATCGAGCCTCTCTTCATTCGTCGATTTACACCAGGGCTTGATATGGCTGGCGCGCAGATGCGCAGTATCCTTGAGACCCGTAACACGACATCGCTTCTCGATATTCTGGAGGTTGCTCTTGAACACTCCCTGGCCGCGCCGTGCGTTAACCAGCTGCTCCTTGACGGTCGGGCGGATATCCGTGCGCTGCCGGATCTCTGCTTCGGCGGCATCTTCTTCCTCTTCCCGCTCTGCCGCCTCGTCGACCTTCGGCATCGGTGGAAACCCGAGCTTCGTAAGATAACGCCGGCACTGTCCAGCCGTGAAGTCAGAAGGACCGAGCGGCCGTTCGGACACACGATCCGCCGCCAGACCCATAACAGCCTTCTGTGGATAGCGCTTCCCCTTGTAGATAACATCCCAG